>NZ_JBSGIJ010000026.1:0-68987 GCF_053605015.1 Nocardia sp. NPDC003979 | reverse complement strand
TCTGAACGTGTTGTGGGCCATGATGCGAACTGGCACGGCATACCAACCCCAAATCAGGGTCGCCGCGGCTTGACAACATCATTGAGAATCTCCTCGAAGTGGGCGCGGTCGAGCGTCGGCCGCGCGGAATGTGGTTCGCAGTGTTAGTTGCGACCGGCGTGCCGTTTCTTACCGCTCAGGACCTGTTCAGATCCTGAGCGAGCAGCTCGCGCAGGGTCTGTTCCTCCTCGGCGCACGCGCCGCAACCGGCCAGATGGGTGCGCATGGCCGGGTCGTCGTACCCGGGATCGGCGAGGCGGCGCTCGACATAGACGTCGATGCGGTCGAAGCACTCGTCGCACGACAGGTAGGGTCTGGTGTCGGTCAGCAGGGCGTCGATCACCGTGGGAGTCGGATCGGTCATGGGGTGCTCCGATCGGGACGGTTGTCGAGATGCCCGCTCGCGATCAGGGCGGCGCGCAGCTTCCGGCGGGCATCGTGGAGTGTCTTGTAGAGGGCGTTGCGGGTGCTACCCAGCCGCTCGGCCAGCACGTCGATCGGCACCTGCTCCACCACCAGCGACAGCAGGATGCGGCGTTGGTGCGGTGTGAGTTCGCGGGAAATGGCCGCTTCGAGCGCGCGGGCGAGGTCGGCGGCGCCGGCGAGGGCGTCCGGGGTGGGCGCGGGGTCGATGTGCCAGGCGAGTGCGTCCGGCAGCAGGATCTCGCGGTGCCGCCATGCCTGCCTGCGCACGGCAACACCCGCGATGTTGACCCCGAATTTGTACGCCCAGGTGGTGAACCTGCTACGCCCTTCGAAGGTCGAAAGTCGTTGCAGGACAGCTACGACCGCATCGTCGGCGCACTGCTGGGCGAGGTCTTCCAGTTCGGTGGCGCCCGCGCCGGGCAGCAGGTCACGCAACCGCCAGATCTGATGCCGGGTGGCGCGCAGCAACACCTCGCGCAACCGCCGCACCGCGTGCCGGCCCGCGGGTCCGTCGTCGACCAGGTCGGTGAGCCATTCCCGATCGGCGTCCGGCCGCGCGATCCCCGACGTGGTGGGCGGCAGCGTACTCATCGCGGTTTCCCCGGCAACGGCGCCAGGATCCGCACCGCCAGCTCCGGCGCACAGCCCTGGTCGACGAGCTGCGACAACGCATGCACATCGACCTCGGGATCGGACGTCACCGTCTCAGCCAACCACGGTGGAAACCCCGACGCCACCAACCACCGACTGCGCCATTCCCGCACCTCCTCGGGCACGGTGTCGACCGCGGGCAACGCGGCCTGAGTGAGTTGAACAGTCATGATCTCTTGGTGTCGCGCGACACCGATTTCTTACTGGTTGTTCGCGAGACATTGGCGGGTCGCGAGGCCCGTGGTAGGCATGGAGCATGTCCACGCCGGACGATCCACGTGACGCCACCCGGTTGCACCGCCTCGCGGGCCGGTGGGCCACCAACGGCCACGTCCTGGCCGACCCACCGATCCCCGTCCTCGGTTTCGACACCTACGACGTCTTCCCCGGCGGCCACTTCCTGGTCCACCACATCGACGTCACCGTCGGCGACCAACCGGTCCGCGGTATCGAGATCATCGGCGAACCCGACCCCGACGCCCCCGCCTTCCTCGCCCGCTCCTACGACAACACCGGCAGCACCGAACTGATGCGCGTGGAAATCGTCGACCCCAACACCTTCCACTTCACCGGCGGCCCCCAGGTAGCCACCCCCGCCGCCCCCACCGACACCGAAACCACCGCCGTCCGCTCCACCCTCACCGTCGCCCCCGACGGCGCCTCGATGACCGCCCTGTGGGAACGCTCCGAAGACGGCACCACCTGGCACCCGTGGATGCACATCACCTTCACCAAGCAATGACCGAACTCACGGGCAGCGGTAGAGCTCAACCGCGGAAGGCCGACTCATGAAGGAGGGACGACCTTTTCTCCAACCCGCCCGGGTAGCCATGCACCTGAACGGTGGCTTCACCAAGGTCGTACTGGAAGGCGTCACCGGCGAGTCCGGCATCACCCGCGACATCCCCACCCGAACCATCCCCCTCCACCTCCGAGCCATCGGAACCCGCGTACTCCTCGTCGGCCACTTTCAAATCCCGGAAACCGACGACTCCGCCGAGGACATCAGACGCGCCCTGCAACACCCAGAAGTCCTCGACTCGGGCGCCGACTCATGACATTCCCGTTCCGCCCCGGAATCCCACGCCCTGATTCAGGGGTCACCCTTCTTGTCGACACAACAAAAAGCCCCCCACCACTGCGGTAGAGGGCTTTACTGCTCCCCCATCTGGACTCGAACCAGAAACCTGCCGATTAACAGTCGGCTGCTCTGCCAATTGAGCTATAGGGGAATATCCTGAGCTGTTGGGCTCGGGTCAGCTTGGCTGGCTGAACGAGATGAAACTTTAGCGTATGGGGTCGTGGGTTCCCAAATCGGGCTGCTACCTGCGGACATGTGGGGCGGTTGGGTGGGCGGGGTGGATCGACAGGGGTGGGGTGAGTCGGGCAGGATGGGGCGCGCACACAGACGTGGGAGGAGCTCCAGGAGATGCTGCGGTTGATCATCGGCGTGGCGGCCGGGTATGTGCTCGGCACGAAGGCCGGGCGGGCGCGCTATGAGCAGATCAGTGCGGCGACACGGGCGGTGACGGGTAGCCCCGTGACGAAGAAGCTGGTGTCGGTGGGCAGGCAGAAGCTGTCGGACAAGTTGAGCACTCAGCCGAAGCTGGAGCCGATGGAGCCGCTCGACGAGCGGACCACGGTGATGGTGCCGCACAACCAGCTGCGCCGGGGGCGTTAGACGCCGGTGACGTTGGGGTCGTTGCCCATCGCCCGCTGCCCGAGGTCCTTGCGGTACGCCTCGAGGGCCACCAGGTCGCCGAACAGCTCCATGTAGCCGTCGGGCTGATCGGACGCCGACATGCGCTGCAGGCGGGACTTCAGCTCGGCGATCTGGCGGCCCACCCAGATCTCCTGCACGCGGGCGAGCACTCCGGAGATGAGCCGTGGCACGTCCTCCTGGGTGCGGACGGGCAGTTGTTCGTTGGCCAGCTCCGAGACGAGGGCACGGATGAGCAGGTCCTCACTCTGATCGGCCACTGCGGCGACCCACTCGGCGCCGGTGAGACCCGATGCGGTGCCGCCGGCTTTCGCGATCATCAACCGGACCATCACGTAGGCGGGGTGGATGAACGCGTCGGCTTCGACGTCGTCGAAGGCCGGGCCCGCGATCCCCGGGTATTGCAGGGCCGCGCACAGGCTTTGGCGCTGGGCTAGCAACGTCGGTTCACGGGGGTCGGGTCGGGCCGAGTCGCCGTTGCCGCGGGCGGGCGCGACGGGCCGTGGCGCGACGGCACCTCGTCGGCCGCCCTTGTCGTCGGTGGGCGCCGCGCCGCCGCGGAAGTGCTTGCGGGCTTCGTCACCGACCTGGCGCACCAGGGACTGGATGTCGTCCACGCCGAGCCAGCCCGCCAGTTTCGTCGCGTAGCCCTTGCGGGTCGCGTTGTCCTTGATCTGGGCGACCACCGGAACCGCGCGCCGTCGCGCCTCGACCTGTCCTTCGACCGTGTCGAGGTTGTATTCGGCGAGCACGCCGCGAATCACGAACTCGTAGAGCGGGGTTCGGCGGGCGACGAGGTCGCGCACGGCGGAATCGCCCGAGCGCTGACGCAGCTCGCACGGATCCTGCCCGTCGGGTGCCACCGCGATGTAGGTCTGCCCGGCCAGCCGCTGGTCGCCGCTGAAGGCCTTCAGCGCGGCCGCCTGGCCCGCCGCGTCGCCGTCGAAGGTGTAGATGATCTCGCCGCGCCAGAAGTTGTCGTCCATCAGCAGCCTGCGCAGCACCTGCAGGTGTTCTTCGCCGAAGGCCGTTCCACAGGAGGCGACAGCCGTCTTCACGCCGGCCAGGTGCATGGCCATCACGTCGGTGTATCCCTCGACGACGACGGCCTGATGCCCCTTGGCGATCTCACGCTTGGCGTGGTCGAGGCCGAACAGCACCTGGGACTTCTTGTACAGCAACGTTTCCGGCGTATTCACGTATTTGCCGGGCATGGTGTCGTCGTCGAAGATCTTGCGGGCGCCGAACCCGATCACCTCACCACCGAGGTTGCGGATGGGCCACAGCAGCCTGCGGTGGAAGCGGTCGATCGGGCCGCGTTTGCCCTGCTTGGACAGTCCGGCGGC
The DNA here is from genome assembly GCF_053605015.1 of Nocardia sp. NPDC003979. Lineage (NCBI taxonomy): Bacteria > Bacillati > Actinomycetota > Actinomycetes > Mycobacteriales > Nocardiaceae > Nocardia > Nocardia sp. NPDC003979. Next base: position 64,805 of record NZ_JBSGIJ010000026.1, on the reverse strand, counting down.
TTCCAGTTCCTTGAACTCGAAACCGAGGCGCTGCAGGTGTTTGGTGAGGGTGTCCCAGCCCGCGGGCGCGTAGCCGCAGCCGAACTGCTGCCAGACGGCCTGGTCGAAGTTGCGGTCGGTCAGGTACTTGCGGGCGGCCTCGGCCTCGGGTTCGTACAGGCGCGCGGCGTAGAACTCCTGCGCGGCGGCGTTGGCGGCGACCAGCCGGGAGCGGGTGCCCCGGTCGCGCTGCACCGAGGTGCCGCCGCCCTCGTAGTTGATCTGGTAGCTGATGCGGTCGGCCATCTGCTCGACGGCCTCGACGAAACCGATGTGCTCGATCTGCTGCAGGAACTTGTAGACGTCACCGCCCTCGCCACAGCCGAAGCAGTGGAACAGGCCGTGATTGGGCCGCACATGGAACGACGGGGACTTCTCGTCGTGGAACGGGCACAAGCCCTTCATGGAGTCGGCACCGGCGCGTTTGAGCGCCACGTACTCTCCGACAACGTCTTCGATCCGGACTCGTTCACGGATCGCCGCGATATCGCGATCTGGGATTCGTCCGGCCACGCGGCAAGTCTAGTGGGTCCAGGTCAGCGGCAGTCCAGCGCGGTCGCGACCCGCTCGAAGCGGCTTTCGGTGTAGGAAGCGATCTGGTCGATCACCACGCGCACCCGGGCGGTGTCGTCGGTGGCGGCGTTCCACCAGGGCAGCATCTGGTCGTCGAGGTGGGCCGGAGCGGTGGTGAGCAGGCGGTCGGCGACGGCCTGGACGCGTTCGCGCTGGGTCTGCTGCCTGGCCAGGTGTCCGCGGTCGGAGCGCACGTACCGCAGCGCGACCGTCTTGAGCACGGCCACCTCGGCCGCGACCACCGGCGGCACGATCAGATCGGCCTCGTAGCGCATCAGCGGGCCCGGCCCGGCGTGCTCCTGGGTGGCGACGATGGCGGCGGTGGCGAAGCGCCCGACCAGTTCGCTGGTGAGCCGTTTCAGGGCGACCGACGCGGCGAAGGTGCCGTCGTAGCCCGCCGCCTCGGCGACCACGTCGAGTTCGGACAGCCGTTGCGCGGCGGCGGCCAGGGCATCGATCGACTGGTCGGGGTGTTCGCCGTGGCCCTGTTCGGCCAGGGCCGCCTGTTCGGTGGGGTCGGCGAGGGCACGCAGATCGATGCGGCCGACGATCACGCCGTCTTCCACATCGTGCACGGAGTACGCCACGTCGTCGGACCAGTCCATGATCTGGCATTCCAGGCTCTGCTTGCGCTCGGGGGCATCCTTGCGCACCCACGCCAGGCGCTCCAGATCGTCGACGTAGGCACCGAACTTGGTGCCGGAACCGCTTCTGCCCCACGGGTATTTGAGCGTGGCGGCGAGGGCGGCGCGGGTGAGGTTGAGTCCGGCGCTCTCGCCGTCGGCGTCGACGACCTTGGGCTCGAGGCGGGTGAGGATCCGCAGGTTCTGGGCGTTGCCCTCGAAACCGCCGTAGGCGTCGGCGAATTCGTCGAGGGCGCGTTCGCCGTTGTGGCCGTAGGGCGGGTGGCCGATGTCGTGGGCGAGACCGGCCAGATCGGCGAGGTCGGGGTCGGCGCCGATGCCGTCGGCGATGCTGCGCCCGATCTGGGCGACCTCGAGCGAATGGGTGAGCCGGGTACGCGGGGTGTCCCCTTCGCGTGGGCCCATGACCTGGGTTTTGTCGGCGAGGCGACGCAGCGCGGCCGAGTGCAGCACGCGCGCCCGGTCCCGGGAGAATTCGCTGCGGTGGCCCTTGCCCGCGGCACCCGGCCAGGCGGTTTTGCCCGGCTCGGTGACCATGCGTTCGCGGTCGTGCGGGGTGTAGGTATCGGTCATCTCACTGTCCCGCCTCGTAAGGGAAATCTGCCGAGAAATGAGTGAGCTGGTACCACAGCAGCGCACCGGTTTCGCGGGCGATGCCGTGGAATTGCGACTCCCTCGTGTAGACGGCCGGCCCGGTGCGGGTGGGTGCGGTCCAGGCGTGCAGACCGGCGTCTCGCGCCATCGTCCTGGTTCGCAGTGAATGCCACGGGTCGCTGACGAGTACGGCCGATGACAAGCCGCTCTCGTGCATGGCGGCGGCGACGGCTTCGATGCTGCGCAGGGTGTCGGATCCCGTTTCGACGGCGAGGATGTCGCCGCTCGGCACGCCCTTGTCCTCGAGATATTGCTTGCCCGAGGCGGCTTCGGTGTAGAGGTCGCCCTCCTGCTTGCCGCCGACGGTGATCACCAGGGGCGCCACACCCGTCTCGTAGAGCCGCCACGCCTGGTACAGCCTGGCCTCGAAGACCGACGACGGCGTCCCGGAATACTGGGCGGCGCCGAGCACCACGATCGCGTCGGCCGGGGTGTGGTCGTCGATCCGCGCGACCTGCCACACCCGGAACGCCGTCCCACCGACCAGCACCAAGCCCATCACGATCGCGCCGGCGACCAGTCTGGTGATCCAGATCGAGACCGTCGAGAGCAAGCCGCGCCGGTGCCGGGCATCCGGGGCGGGCACGGTCGTGCGCGAAGAACCCGATTTCACCTTGCTCAGTCTGCCAGGTGCCACCGACCGGTCGTCGGCTCAGCGGTCACTAGTGAATTCCGGTCCGGTGAACGACGCACCGTGCCCGGTCGGCCTCGGACTACCAGCCGCGGGCACGCCACTCGGGCAGTTGGGGTCGCTCCGTGCCGAGGGTGGTGTCGTCGCCGTGACCTGGGTAGACGACGGTGTCGTCCGGGTAGCGGTCGAACAGCTTGGTTGTCACATCGGTGAACAGGGAGTCGAAATCCTCGGTGTTGTGCGTTTTGCCCACGCCGCCGGGGAACAGGGAGTCACCGGTGAACAGGTGGGTGCGGCCCGCGCCGTCGGTCAGGGCAAGCGCGATCGAGCCAGGGGTGTGGCCGCGCAGGTGGATGACGGTGAGGGTGAGTTCGCCCAGGTCGATCGTCTCGCCGTCGGCGAGGAGGCGGTCGGGGGTGACGGGCAGCGGTTCGGCGTCGAGGGGGTGCGCGGCCGACGGGACGGCGAGGGCGCCTGCCACATCCGCCAGCGCCCACCAGTGGTCGGGGTGCTGGTGGGTGGTGACGATGAGTTCGACCTGCCCCTCGGCCTCCTGGTTCACCAGTTCGAGGATGCGGTTCGCCTCGTTGGCCGCGTCGATCAGCAGGGTTGCCCCGGTGGCGGCGCATCGCACCAGGTAGGTGTTGTTGTTCATGGCGCCGACGGCCATCTTCACGATGCGGGCGCCGGGGACATCGCGCTGCTGAGCGTCGCCGCCGGGGGCGACCTGACCGGTGTAGCGGGCATCGACTGTGACCATGGTCCCGATGGTAGTGAGGCACGCGCCGACCTGTCGTACCCGTCTCACTCGGCCCGGGCCGTTAGATTCGACTCATGCCGCTGCCGAGGAAAAGTCCGCGCATCCGATCGGTGAGGTACGTCGAGCGGGCCCGCACGTCCTATCGACCAGCAGCGGGGCAACTCTGGGGCGCACGCCCGGGGAAGCGATTCGTCGCGAATCTGCTCGGCGCGTTCCTGCTTCTGCTGTGTGCCCCGGCGGCCGGTGCGGAGCCACCGACGCGGATGGGCCCGCAACTGGTCGACTCCGCCGACGTGCTCAGCCCGGCGGACGAACAGCGGGTGCTCGGTGCCGTCGACGCCCTCTACCGCGATCACCAGGTGAAGCTCTGGCTCGTCTACGTCAACGATTTCGGGTCCATGTCCGCCCGGGACTGGGCAGCGCGCACGGCCGAGCTCTCCGATTTCGGCGATCGCGATCTGCTGCTCGCGGTGGCCGTCGACGACCGCAGTTACTGGTTCGACGGCATCCCACCCGCGAGCATCACCGATGCCGAGGTGGAGTCGCTGCTGGCCGACACGGTGGAACCCGATCTGCGCGAACAGAAGTGGGCGCAGGCGGGGATCGACACCGCCGAGGGACTCGGGGCGGCGGCGCGCGGTGGTGGCGCGTCGTCGGGTGTGCTGGTGTTGATTGCACTGGCCGTGGTGGTGGCGGCCGGTCTGCTCGTACTGGTCATGCGTCGGCGTCGCCATGCCAAGGACCGGGCGGAACTCGCGACAGCGCGCGGCATGGACCCCACCGATTCGGCTGCGCTGTCGCGTCTTTCGCTGCCGACCCTGCACGCGTTGTCGAAGGAACGCCTGGTCGAGATCGACGACGCGGTGCGGACGAGCGAGGAGGAATTGGCGCTGGCGACCGGCGAATTCGGCGAGACGGCGGTGACCCCGTTCCGAAACGCCCTGGACGCGGCCCGTGCGGCGACCGCGAAGGCGTTCGCCCTGCGTCAGCAACTCGACGACGCCGTTCCCGAAACCCCCGATCAGCAGCGCGCCCTGCTGCTGGACCTGCTGGCGACCACCGGCAAGGCCGACCGCGAACTCGACGCCCAGGTGGCCGACTTCGACGCCATGCGCGATCTGCTCATCGACGCGCCCGCCCGCCTCGACGCTCTCACCCGCACCGTCGTCGAGCTCACCGCCCGCCTGCCCGCCGCCGACACCGAACTGGCCCGGCTCGACGCGACCTATCCCCCGGCGATGCTGACGTCCGTGCGCGACAATGTGCGCATGGCCCGGGAGCGAATCACCTTCGCCCAGACCAATATCGACGCCGCCCGCGACGTACTCACGAAACCGGCCGGGCAGCAGGGTGGTGCGGTGGCCGCGATCCGCGCGGCCGAGGCCGCTCTCGGCCAGGCCGGCACGCTGCTCGACACCGTCGAGCACGCCGCGGCCGACATCCAGCAGGCCCGCGACGGATTGCCCGCCGCCCTGGACGAACTGCGCGCCGATCTCGCCGCCGCATCCACCCTGACCGAATTCGGCGGCACCCAGCTCAGCGGCGCGATGGCCACCGCGACCACCACCCTGAACACGGTCGACGACGCCGACCCGCTCGGCGCCTTCCACGAGGTGGTCACCGCCGACGCCGACCTCGATCGAGCCATCGCCGCGGCCTCGGACCGCAAGCTCGCCGTCGAGGACCTGCGCCGCCGGCTCGACCGCACACTGCTCGACGCGACCAGCCGTATCGACGCCGCGTCGTCGTTCATCACCACGCGGCGCGGCGGTGTCGACGCCGAGGCGCGCACCCGGCTGGCGCAGGCGCAACGTCATCTCGATCAGGCGCGGCAGCAGGCAGGCACCGATCCCGAACTGGCGTTGCGGAGCGCGCAGGCCGCCGCCGAATCGGGTGGGCGGGCCCTGCAGGAGGCGGAGGCGAGCGTACGAGCTTGGGAGACAAGACAACCCATGTCCGGAAGTGGGCAGACCGGTGCGGTGCTCGGCGGCATCCTGCTGGACGGTCTGCTGCGCGGAGCGATCAGCGGCTCGCGCGGTGGTGGGTACGGCTCACGTGGGGGTGGGTACCGGCCCGGATCGTTCGGTGGCTCGTCGGGGTCGCGGCGGGTGAGCCGAGGCGGCAGATTCTGATCGTTGACTCTCACACTGTGTGAGGCCGTACACCGGAGGGCGTCATGTTCAGTATCGGAGATTTCGCCAGACACGGTCAGGTGTCGGTGCGCATGTTGCGCCACTACGACGCGGTCGGATTGTTGCGACCCGCCCGGGTCGATCCGGCCACCGGCTACCGGTTCTATTCGGCCGCGCAGCTGGCCAGGCTCAACCGGATCGTCGCGCTCAAGGGGCTCGGATTCAGTCTCGAGCAGGTGGGCCGGATGCTCGAGCCGGGGCCACAACCCCGGGAGCTGCGCGGCATGCTCACGTTGCGCCGGGCGGAGCTGGAACAGCGGTTGGCGGCCGACCGCGCGCGGCTGACCGAGGTCGAGGCGAGACTTCGCATCATCGAGAAGGAGGGCGTCATGCCCGAGCAGGATGTTGTGATCAAGTCGGTGCCCGCGGTGCGCGTGGCCAGATCGAGCGGGGTGGCGGCGGGTTTCGAACCCGCCCACGTCAGTCCGGTGATCCAGCCGTTGTTCCAGGGGCTCAGCGATCGGCTCGCGCAGGCGGGCATCGCGATCGCCGGTCCGGCCATCGCGTACTACGAGCCCGCCGACGACGGCACCGTGCGGGTGCACGCCTGTGTACCGGTGAATGCCGAATCCGACGCGGCGCGGGATATTTCGATCGTCGACCTGCCTGCCCACGATCGGGTGGCCACAACGGTCTACCACGGGAATGTCAGCGGCATCGGTGCCGCGTGGCAGGAACTGGGTCGCTGGGTGGAGGACAACGGGTACCGCACGGCCGCTGCGGTGCGAGAGGTGACGCTCGAATGGACACCGGATCCGAACGGATGGGTCACCGAGTTGCAGGAACCACTGGCCGCGAGGTAGTCGATCGTCGGAACCGCTGCTGACAGTGACTTTCAGGCCGACGCGGCGGTTTCGCGTGAGCAGGCCCAAGTCAGTTCCGCGACAACGGCTGTCAGCAATTCGGCTGCGCGGGTCCCGCCACCGAGGCGGCCGATCGTCAGCCTGCCGAGGTAGGTGTAGACGAGGAAGGTGACCGCCGCGGCCGCACCGGTGGACGGGCGCGGGTGGGCGGAGAGGTAGACGATCTCGTAGTCGTCGAGGATGAGTCCGGTCGGTGCGCGGAACAACGGCACCGTTCCGGTGTTGGTGACGGCGATATGGCCTGCGGTCGAGTGGATTCGGGTGGGGCCGTAGTAGTCCGGGAAGTGCAGCACCGACTGTTCGACGACGCCGTCGGCCAGGTCGTTGTGCAGGCTGGTGCCGATGCGGCGGGCCAGGTCGACGACATCGTCGGTGTCGTCGGTCGCGAACGCCGCGAGCCCGGACACGTTCGTCCCTGCCTCCGCCGCCACCGGCGGGTCGAGACGCCTGCGCAGATCCACCGGGTAGACGCAGCCCACCCGCTCCCCGCCGTACAACCCGCGGTATGCCCGCAGCACGGCGGCGGTGACCAACCCGTTGACGCTCACCGCATGCGCGCGAGCCAGCTCGAGCACCCGGGCGGTCTCGGCCGGTTCCAGCCGGATGCGAGCAGGTCTGGCGAGGGCGGCGGGCTCGGCGCGCTGCGACCCACCGGTCTCGGCCACGACGAGCGGCCGCGTCACCGCTTCCAGCCCCGACCTCGGACCGCGTCCGATCCCCCGCTGCGCCAGCATCATCTCCAGCGATACCGGCAGCTCCCGCGCCCCCGCGATGATCTTCCCGGTCTCCACATGATCGGTGTAGTACCCCCACAGCCGCGCGAACAGCTCGACGCAATGCCCGGCGTCGGCCACCCCGTGGTGCACGAACAACGTGACCCTGGCCCGATCCTCTTCGGCGAGAACGACATCCAGGTACCCGAGCTGATCGGCGGGGTCCATGGTCTCGGCGGGCACCCGCACCTCGTCGGGATCACCGAAACTCACCCACGCGCCGACAGCCTCGAAATCGCCCGGCCGCAACAGGATTCCGAGTCCCTCGGAGTCCTCGACGATCCGGCACACCAGGATCGGAAACGCCCGCTGCAATGCCGCGAACGCCGCACCGAGCGCGGCGGCGTCGAGTTCCCCGTGCACCGTCACCGACCGCCCGGTGAACGTGCCGTGCCGAACGAATCGTTGTTCCGACGGGTCGAGCACCCGCACCACGTCTTCCGGTTCCCACAGCACACCGAAATCGTGAACTACCCACCCAGCCGACGCAAACCGTCGGCTACACAGTGTGATCAACGCGGCTCGACCACGATCACGTGTCCGGACATGCGAAAGCCCGCGACGGGCGCGGGCTTTCGATGGGTCAGGCGCCGATGAGGCGGGCGGCGAGGTAGGACTCGACCTGGTCGAGGGCGATGCGTTCCTGGGCCATCGAGTCGCGCTCGCGGACCGTCACGGCCTGGTCGTCGAGGGTGTCGAAGTCGACCGTGATGCAGAACGGGGTGCCGATCTCGTCCTGACGGCGGTAGCGGCGGCCGATGGCGCCCGCGTCGTCGAAGTCGATGTTCCAGTTGCGGCGCAGCTGTGCGGCGAGGTCCTTCGCCTTGGGGGTGAGGTCGGCGTTGCGCGAGAGCGGCAGCACCGCGGCCTTGACCGGCGCCAGACGGCGGTCCAGGCGCAGCACCGTGCGCACGTCGACGCCGCCCTTGGCGTTGGGTGCCTCGTCCTCGGCGTAGGCGTCGACCAGGAACGCCATCAGCGAACGCGTCAGACCGGCCGCGGGCTCGATGACGTACGGGATGTAGCGCTCACCGGAGGCCTGATCGAAGAAGCTCAGGTCGGTGCCCGAGTGCTCCGAATGCGTCTTGAGGTCGTAGTCGGTACGGTTGGCGATGCCCTCGAGCTCGCCCCACTCGCTGCCCTGGAAGCGGAAGCGGTACTCGATGTCGGTGGTGCCTGCCGAGTAGTGCGACAGCTTTTCCTTCGGGTGCTCGTAGAGACGCAGGTTGTCCGGGTCGATGCCGAGGTCGGTGTACCAGGCCAGGCGGGTGTCGATCCAGTACTTGTGCCACTCGGCGTCTTCACCGGGCTTGACGAAGAACTCCATCTCCATCTGCTCGAACTCGCGCGTGCGGAAGATGAAGTTGCCGGGGGTGATCTCGTTGCGGAAGCTCTTGCCGATCTGGGCGATGCCGAACGGCGGCTTCTTGCGCGCGGTGGTCTCGACGTTCTTGTAGTTGACGAAGATGCCCTGCGCGGTCTCGGGGCGCAGGTAGTGCAGGCCCTCTTCGTCGTCGACCGGGCCGAGGAAGGTTTTGAGCAGGCCGGAGAAGTTCTTCGGCTCGGTCCACTTGCCGGGCTGGCCGGTCTCGGGATCGTTGATGTCGGCCAGGCCGTTGGCAGGCGGGCGGCCGTGCTTCTCCTCGTAGGCTTCCAGGAGGTGGTCGGCGCGGTAGCGCTTGTGCGTGTGCAGCGACTCGACCAGCGGGTCGGAGAACGTGGCGACGTGGCCCGAGGCCTCCCAGACCTGACGGGGCAGGATCACCGAGGAGTCCAGGCCGACAACGTCTTCGCGGCTGGTGACCATGGTCCGCCACCACTGCCGCTTGATGTTCTCCTTCAGCTCCACGCCCAGCGGACCGTAGTCCCACGCCGACTTGGTGCCTCCGTAGATCTCACCGCACGGGTAGACCAGACCCCGGCGCTTGGCGAGGTTGGCAACGGTGTCCACCTTCGACTTGGGTGCCACGCGAGATTTCTCCATCCACTGCGAGTCGGTTTGTTCGGTAACCAGCCTGCACGGTTTTCCGAACGCATTTGGTCCAGCGTATCGGGCCGGGTCCAGCGAGATATCAGCAGCCGACCGATGCCACGCCGCGCCACATTCGACATGCGCACACTTGCATGTCAAAATGGTATCGGTTTCCATTAAGGAGTTGGTTGATGACCACCGATGCCGCGCCTGCGCACCAGCACAGCCCGTATCAGTCCCTGCCGCCCGCGCCGGTACCCGCGCGAACGGTGCTCGAGGACGCGGGTGAGCTGCTGCGCGCCCTGGCCGCCCCGGTGCGGATCGCGATCGTGCTCCAGTTGCGCGAGTCACCGCGCTGCGTGCACGAGCTGGTCGACGCGCTGGGGGTCACCCAGCCGCTGGTCAGCCAGCATCTGCGCATTCTCAAATCGGCGGGCGTGGTGCACGGGGAACGCTCGGGTCGCGAGGTGCTCTACGAACTCGTCGACGATCATCTGGCGCACATCGTCGTGGATGCCGTCGCCCATGCCGAGGAAGGGTGAAACCGTTGGCAGACAATCACTCCGGCAAGCAGGTCGGCGTTCGCAGCACGCGTCAGCGCAGTGCCATCTCAGCGCTGCTCGGCGATATCGACGAGTTCCGCTCGGCGCAGGAATTGCACGACGAACTACGTAAACGCGGCGAGGGCATCGGCCTGACCACCGTGTACCGCACCCTGCAGTCGCTGGCCGACGCGGGCATGGTCGACGTGTTGCGCACCGACTCGGGCGAGTCCGTCTACCGCCAGTGCTCGAGCGGCCACCATCACCACCTGGTGTGCAGGCAGTGCGGCAGCACCGTCGAGGTGGAGGGCCCCACCGTGGAGGCGTGGGCCGAGGCGATCGCCGGCGAGCACGGCTTCACCCAGGTGAGCCACACATTGGAGATCTTCGGCACCTGCCGCGACTGCGTGCGCGCCGCCGCCGAGAACAGCGAGTCCGCCTCCGTGTGACTCACATCACATGATGGAACCCTCACTCCGCGTGCCCCGTCCAACCATCACAACGACGAGGCGCGGTAGCGGAGGAGGGGATTTCGTGAGTGGATTCTTGGGGGTCGAGCCCGGGCAGGTGACGGCGATGGCGACCACCTGGCGCCAGGAAGCCGGGGCGGTCGAGGCGCTGAGCTTGGCGGTGATGAACGAGGCGACCGGCGAGGGAAGTGACGTGCTCGCTGCGCTGCGCGGCGTACCCGATCCGGCGCGTCAAGCGATGACCTCGATCGCGACCAGGTATTCGGCGCTGGCCGATCTGCTCGACAAGTTCTCGGCCGACATCGAGGCCGCCGACGGCGCGACCGCCGCCGAGATCACGAAGCTGGAGCCGCGCTGATGCGGCCGACGATCCCCCAGCTCGACACCTGGAATCTCGACGCCGTGCACCGGGCCGCCGAGGCTGCCCGCGCGAACGCCGACCTGCTGTCCACCTCGGTCGACGATTGTTCGCGCGCGCTGTCAGCGGCAGGAAGCTGGCACGGCCGGACGAAAGACGCGGCCACGCAGCGCATCGATGAGGAAGTCGATCACGGGTACGAGGTGCGGACGGTGCTGCTGCGCATCGCCGACGACGCCGCTGATGTGTGTCAAGGTCTGAAGCACGCGAAAACGTATGTGCTGGAACAGAAGAACCTCGCCGTATCGCAGGGGTTCACGGTTTCGGACGACGGCGCAGTGAGCCATACGGAGCCCGAAAAAGAGGGCGCCGCAGGGGTTTTCCAACTCAACCTGCGCAGCGGGTTGGACGAAATCGAGCGGCTCGACACCCTGTTCGGTGGTCGGTTGCGCGAAGCGGTGGGTGATCTGGTCGCCATCCGCGATGGGCAGCCCAGCATTGCGCTGGCCGATGGCTCGATGCACGACCCCGACGCGGTGGTGACGCGGTTGGCGGCGCTGTCGCCCGACGAGCGGGCCGCCTTCCTGGCCGGATCGTGTCCGGAAGTCCGGCGTCAGCTGGTGATCGCCGCGCCGGAGACCCTCGGCAACCTCAACGGGGTGCCGTTCGCGATGCGGGTCGAGGCGAACGAGATCAACATCCGCAACGCGCTCACCAGGGAGAAAACAAAGTCCGTGCCGGATGCCGCCCGGGTCAGCCAGCTGGAAGCCATGCTGTCGCCGATCCCGGATCCGGAGGCGACAGTCTCGGCCGCGGCGCTGGGCATGGTCGACCGTAAGTTCGTCATGTTCAGCACCGAGGGCAACGGGCGGATGATCGAGATGCTCGGCAGCATGCGAACCGGGGTACCCGGCGTCGGTGTCTACGTGCCGGGCACGAGCACCAACCTCAATTCGTCCGGGTCGAATCATGTGGCCGCCTGGAACCTGGCCGACCGGACCGGCGGGCCGATCTTCCTCTACATGGAGGGCGACTTTCCGCAAAGTCTCACCAGCCTGTCCGATGGTGCGCCGAGCCCGTCGTTCGCCGCGGAGATGGCGCCGAAACTGGTCGAGTTCGGTCGGGAAGTGGACCGGGAGGTGAGCAGCCACGCGCCGGGCACGCCCGTGACGTACGTCGGTCACTCCTACGGCGGCTCGGTGGTGGGATCCGCCGAGCAACTCGGGCTGCGGGCCGATCGGATCCTGCACGCTTCGTCAGCGGGAACCGGCGTGTTCGAAGGTGGGTGGAACAACCCGAATCCCGATGTCCAGCGCTATTCGATGACCGCGCCCGGCGACCTCATCGGCGTCGTCCAGTCCTACCCGGATGCCGGGCTCAGCCTCCCCGGCTTGCGCCTGCCCGGCAACCCGCACGCCTCCGATGTCCTCGGCGGCGACCCCGACGAGGTTCCCGGGGTGATCCGGCTCGACACCGGCTACTACGGCGACAGCTCGTCGCGTGCGGGTGAGGTCGTATTCGGTACCGACGGCCACGGCAAGTATTGGGACGATCCCGGATCGACCGCCTTCGGCAATATCGTCGGCGTCATCGCGGGAACGGACGCCACCGCCTATGTGGAGCGTGGCATCGAAACCCCCTGGGTGGACGTGGGTCTCGGCGACAACGGTAACGGCGGCAAGGAAGCGTTCGACGCCGGTCGCGCCGCCACCGCGCAGGCCGTCCTCGATATCGAGAACCCGTATGCCGACCCGCGCGTGACCGACAATCCGCAACTCGGCGCCCGGATCGAGATCCGATGAGAATCATTGCTGTGCTGACGGTTTCGCTGGTGCTCACGGGGTGCTCGCTGGTCGAGGAACACGGCCCGACCAATGAGGACATCATGCGGCGCTCGGGGCTGACCGTTGCCCAGAGCAAGCCGATTGTGGCCGACAACTTCGAGCTGATCTGGCCGGAGGAGCTGTCCATCGACCCGGCGGCGGTCGACACGAGCACCGGGTGCCGCAGCAGGATGGACTCGATCAGCATGGACGGCCCGCCCTGGCGCCCCCGGTATCAGCGGGAGCAGGTCGACCCGTCGCAGGAGTTCATCGACCGGGCGATGGCCAATCTCGAGGCGATGACCGCACGCGGGTTCACCCTCGTGCCGAGTCAGAACCCCGATGCGGACCCGGTGAGCAGGTACTACCGGGACGCGCGCGGGTTCTCGGTGTCGTCGTCGCGCAGCCGGGTCGGACCCGACAAACAGGAAGTGCGCTTCACCATGGCCTCCACCTCACCGTGCGCGGCCGAGTGAGGCTTCGGGGTGTCGCAGTGGGAGACAACAGTGGCTACGATCGCGGGAACGTCGTGCACGGTACCGGTTCTGCGGGAGGGATGACAGACATGGCAGTTCGACGGGGTACGGGCATGGTCGGGGTTGTGGCGGCGGTGGGGTTCGTCGTCGCCGGGTGCGGGAGTGAGCAAGGGGCGGCCACTCCGCAGCCGAGTCAGGTGAGTGTGGCGGCCAGTCCTACCTCGGTGGATGCCGAGGCCAAGGTGTGGGATCCGTGTTCGCTGCCGGATTCGGCGGTCGGTGGGGTGGGGTTGAATGTGGGGAGTAAGAAGAAGGATGTTGCGGGGGTGGATTTTTCGGGGTGGAAGGTGTGCGAGTGGAAGGATTCCGCGAACCTGTACAGCTTGGCGCTCATGTCGTCCGAGCACACCCTGGCCGAGTCCCGGAATCAGACAACCAAGTACACCGACTTCACCGACGTGACGGTCGGAGGACGTAAAGCCCTTCAGTTTCGGCCGGTCGGCGCGGCGAGCGATCTCGCTTGCTATGTGAGCGTCGAACTGCCCGACGGCTCGGTCGATTTCCATCTGCAGAATCGGGTCTCCGCCAAGAATCCGCCGGAGCCTTGTGCTGAGGTGACCCGGATCAGCGCCGCCCTGGTTCATTACCTCCCGGCGAATTGACGGGTGGCAGCATGGTTCTCGGTATCGATCCTGCTCAGTGGAGTCATTTGAAGTCACAGGCCGACGCGGGTCAGTTGATGCTCGATCCGGAGGTCGGGCGCGACCTCGATCGTGTGTGCGACGACCACATCTCTCGCTTGGAAGAGGTGTTCCTGATGGTCGGGCGCGTCGAGCGCATCACCGGCTTCGGCTCCTTCGATTCCAGCGCGATCTTGGAGAAGAAATTCTCGCTGACCGCATCCGGCGGCGACCGAGCGCTGGACACTGTCCTCAGGCAACACATCGAAGTCGTCCAGACCGCGAAAGAGGTCGTCGCCAAGGCGATCGCGAATTTCGTCGCCCAGGACCAGGCGGCCGGCGACCAGATCTCCGCGACGGGGGAACACCTGTGACGTATGAGGATTACAAGAGCAGAGTGATCGCCGCGCAGGAACAGTGGAACATCGAACGGTCGAAGATCTACGCCAGCTATGCCGACGGCAACTACGCCACCATTTTCGACGGCGACCTGCAACCGCCGCACATCACCACTCCCGACAATTACGACAGCATGTCGCTCGAACAGATGCAGGCCGCCGTCGCCGCGATGAAACCCCGGCTCGTCGACGACGCAGTGACGGCCTGGGCGAATATCGGCATGAATCTGATGGGCACCTTCCTGAAGTTCAATCAGGAGTTCTCCCGCACCGTCACCGGCGCCAACGGGCGCGGCGGGTGGACCGGTGCGGCGGCGTCGGCGGCGGTCGCGGCGGTGAACAACTACTCGGAACGGTCGATCCCGCTGTCGCAGGCGGCGACCGCGATCAGCTGGAAGCTCACCGAGATGCGCACCGGCATCGAGCAGACGCAGGCATTGATGCCGGGGCTCACCGAGCGCGAGAATGTCACCGGTAAGACGTTGCCTGCCGAGGGGGTGATGAAGGTCGACGATCACAATCGCGAAGAAGCCACGCAGGAGGCGCGCAGGATTCTGCGCACCGTCTACAGCCAGGTGGCGGGGCAGGCCGATGTCGGGGTGCCTTTCCTGCCGACCGCACCGGTCATCGCAGGCGACGGCGGTGGGCCCGGTGGTCCCGGTGCTGGCGGTGGCGGTTCGAATACCGGTGATACTCCCGGGGATTCCGCAGGCAACAGCCCTGAGGACACCGGCGCGGGCGACGACCCGGCGACTACCGAGGACCCGAATTCCGATCCTGCGGCCACCACACCGCAAGCCACCGACCCGGGCTCGACCACCGCGCAGAGTTCCACGGCGACACCGCAATCCAGCACGCCGTCCACTTCGGCCCCGTCCACCGGTTCCCCTACGGCGACCGGGCCCGGCGTGACCGCTCTCGGAGCGACCGGACCCGGCGGCGGGAGCAACGGTGCCCGAGGTGGGGGCAGCAGCGCCGGCCGTGGCGGCGGCTCGGCAGCAGGCGGTCCCGCATCACCGGGCAAGTCGAGTCCCGGCAATCACTCCCCTGCCGCAGCTGCCGCCGCCGGGTCACGAGCAGGCGCGGCGGCCGGTGGCGGTCGCGGCGCACCAGGGATGGGTGCCATGGGTGCGCCCGGTGCCAGGGGCGGCGGCTCGGACGAGGAGCGGACCAAAGGCATTCCCGATTACCTGATCAACCAGGACAACGGCGACCTGCTGATCGGAACCGACGGAATCAGAACCGTGCCCCCAGTGATCGGCGGAGACCACGACAGTGCACCGAGTTGAGTTCACCGGCATCGAATTCGAGATCCTCTGGTCCGGTTACGGCCGCGACCGCCTCCCCTACCCACTCCAGTACCGCACCGACATCGCCGATTTCGACGAACTGAAACGCCACCGTGAAGCAGCCGTGGAAAAGCTGCTCGCCAAATACGATCCGGCGATCGAACAGGCCATCGACGTGCTGCTCGTCCCCGATGCCAGGGTCGAGTCCAAAGGTTATGTGGGCCAGGACGTCTCGAACGTCATCCGATTCCACGGCGCCATCCGCGGCCGGGCCGGTGCCACCCTCGCCCAGGCGCCGGGGACCGCCGAGGACACCGGCAGCGATGTCGTTCTCACCTGTTGCACCGCGGATCAAGTCGCCGCACTGACCGTCGCGGCCCTTCCCCGTACCAAGCCCGGCACCAAACCGCCCGTCGAGGTGCGTCGCGAACGTCTCGCCGAGGAAGAAGAACACTTCGAATACCGCGCGGGACGCCTGAGTTCCCTGGAACAACTCAACCGGATCTTCCACCGCCCCCGCCACGCCGTCGGCGAGATCTCCGCCCTCGCGGGCCCCGCCCTCGACTCCCGCCCCACCCCCGCCCGCAGCTTCTGGTGGATGGACTATCCCGACGGCCGCTACTACGTCAAAACCGGCGACCCCATCATCGCCGAACCCCTCCCCACCTCACGAATGATCGCCGGCATCCACCGCATGCTCACCCGAGCCCAGCGCTACCACCAGGAATTCGGCCCCAACCCCTGAATTCTCTACCGCTGAGGCGGCATCCCCTGCGGCGGATATCCCGGCTGCTGCGGGTAACCCTGCGGCACAGCATTCGGATTCCCCGGGTACTGCTGATACCCGGGCTGAGGCTGATACATCCCCGGCTGCGGGTACGCCCCCTGCTGCGGAAACTGCTGCCCCATAGGCGGAACCTGCCCCGGATAATACGGCGGCATCCCACCACGGACAGGCGGCCGCCGAGACCCCGACGACATCTTCACGATCGCGAGAATGATCCCCCCGAAAACCAGCACGAACGCAATCAAACTGCCCAATGCTTCGAACATACCCGCATCCTCTCACACTCGACGGGGGCATCCTCAATTGCCGAAAGGCATTGACACAAGCCATCTTCGACTGGCCACCAGGTAGCGAAAACTTTCGGATCGTGTCCTACGGAGTAGCAGCCGATATCGCCGCACTCTCCTCCCTGGAGAGAAGTTGTCTGTGTGCCAGGCGGCCCGAAACGTGTACTACTGGCGCCCCGGCGATGCCGCCTCGCGCTCCGCGAGGAACACGTCGAGTAGTTCGAGCGTCATAGCGATCACGCGCTCCTCCTGTGCCTGTGTGAGCGGAGCGCCTGCCTCCCGATCGGGCAGTGCCAAGTTCGTGATCTGCGCTTCCCAACTGAGGTTCGGTGCCACGTCGTAGTTCGCCATCAACCACTCCCGGAAGCCTTCCAGACCTTGTCCGCCGGTACGTCGCGCGCCGAAGTCGTAGCCGTTCAGGAAACCTGTCACCCCGCGGAGTGTGGTTCGCCCGAGGTACATCCCGGGCCGCCGTCCGAAGAGATTCAGAAACTCACGGTCGCTCAGCTCATCGAGGTCGCGGACTTCCCGACCGTTGACGACAAGCGGGGCGGCTCCGTAGGTGGGGCGACCACGATCTTCCTCGGGCACAACGCCATTCCAGCACAGCATGCGCTGGGGCGCCTAGCGAGCATCCGTGCGTGGCGCACCGGCGGCGGATTCGTCGTGCAGCGATTACACAGCCTATTCGCTTCATAATTTGCAGCGAATAGGCGTAGAATCGCTGCATGGCAGGCAGTACGTACATCTGGGAGGCGGCGGATTGGCCCCGCCTCACGTACGACGCCGCACTGCTGGCCAAGCCGACAGCGGCCGTCGCGCTCGCTCAAGGTCGCCTGCACGGTCGCCTCGCGGAGACCGACGACCTGACACAGGAACGTGCTGGACTCGAGGCACTCACCGCCGACGTCGTGAAGTCGAGCGCCATCGAGGGCGAGTTGCTCGATGCGGTGTCGGTTCGGTCGTCCATCGCACGCAGACTCGGCGTGGACATCGGTGCCGCCGCCCTGTCGGACCGCAAGGTCGACGGTGTCGTCGACATGATCCTCGACGCCACCCGCCACTACGAACAACCCGTGACCGCCGAGCGACTGTTCGGCTGGCACGCGGGGCTCTTCCCCACCGGATATTCGGGCATTTCACGGATCCGCGTCGGTGGCTGGCGCACCGACGAAACCGGCCCGATGGAGGTGATCTCCGGGCCGTACGGCAAGCAGCGCGTCCACTTCGAAGCGCCACCGGCCACCCGCGTCGACACCGATATGCGTCGGTTCCTGGAATGGCTCGACGCGGACACAGCCGAACCCGCGATCCTGAAAGCCGGACTCGCGCACCTGTGGTTCGTGACCATCCACCCGTTCGATGATGGAAACGGCCGAATCGCCCGTGCTATAGGCGATCTCGCCCTCGCCCGGTCGGAATCCAGCCCCCGCCGCTTCTACAGCCTCTCGGCCCAGATCCAGCGCGACCGCGAGAACTACTACTCAGTCCTCGAAAAGACCCAGCGCGGAAGCCTCGACGTGACCGCCTGGCTCTCGTGGTTTCTCGATGCCCTCCACCAGTCGATCATCCAGGCGGACAGAACAATCGACGCCGCGCTCGCGAAGGCCACCTTCTGGCGCACATGGCACAGCACCCCGCTGAACGTCCGCCAGATCGCCATGCTCAACCGCATGCTCGACGGTTTCGACGGGAAACTCACCTCCCGTAAATGGGCGATCATCACCAAAACTTCCCAAGCCTCCGCGCTCCGCGACATCAACGAACTGATCGACTACGGAATCCTGCGTCGCTCCCCGTCGAGCGGCCGAAGCACCTCATACGAACTCTCTTAGCCGGACCGGCTCCGCCGTACGGTCGCACGGGGATGGATCGCCACCGGCGAATTAGGACACTCCACACGCCTACACAAAAGATGCTCCACGCGAAAGGTGTTCGCGCGGAGCATCTTTGGTTCGGGGTCAGGCGGGGACGGGTTGGTGGGATTCGGTGGGGTGGGGCTGGCGGGTGCGGAGGGCGCCCAGGCAGAGGAGGGCGGTTCCGGCGATGGCCCAGGTGAGGAGGATGGTGAGGGGGAAGGTGGCTCCCGCGCCGTCGAAGTAGGCGGTCGAGCGCATCAGGGTGGCGGCGGCGCCGGGTGGGAAGAGTTGGCCGAGGGTGCCCCAGGGCTGCGGGAGGAGTTCGGGGGCGGAGGTGGCGGCGGAGAAGGGGTTGCCGATGAGGAGCATGAGGAGGGCACCGAGGCCGATGCCCGCACGGCCGATGGTGGCGGCGAGGCCGACGATGGTCGCGGCTACCGCGAAGGAGGCCAGGGCGGCGATGGCGGCGAGGGCAAGGTAGGAGCCGGGGACGATCGAGAGCCAGGTGTGGAAGATCAGGGTGCTGAGGAGGCCGCCGACGATGCCGAAGGTGGCCAGGCCTGCCAGGCGGGCGCCGAGGGTGGAGACCGCCAGGGTGAGCAGGACACCCGCGGCGATGCCGGACATGACCAGCGGGAGCACCATCGCGCCGAAGCCCGCGCCGCGTGGGTCGTCGGGGTCCGCGGCGATCACGTCTTGGACCGGGACGGAAGTGGCGCCGCCGAACTGCTGGGCGAGCGCGGTGAGCTGCTGGGCGACAGCGGGTGACGCGGCGGAGGCCACGAGCACCTGGGGTGCGCCGCCACCGGTGACGATCGCGCCGTAGACCTCACGGTCGGCGAGGGCGGCGCGGGCGGCGTCCGCGTCGGCGAGGGTGGTGATCTCGAAAGCGTCGGGGTTGCGCTGCTGCAACTGCTGGCCGACCTGTGCGGCCTGCGGGCCTGCGACGGCGATCGGGAGGTCGCGAGGGGCGAGGTTGACAGCGGGCCAGGCGAACGCGATCAGCATCAGAGCCTGCAGCAGGGTGGCCGCGAGCCCGATACCGACTGCTCGGCGGGTGATCGTCATGGCATTTCTCCCTAAAAGCGAATGTTCGTTCTTTTTGTTGCCTCAACGATGACACCACCCTCGCTCGCTTGTCAAGAACGAGTATTCGTTTTACTTTTAGGCATGCCCAGAGTCAGCGAAGAACACCTGGAACGCCGCAGGCAGCAGATCCTCGACGCCGCGCAACTGTGCTTCGCCCGCAAGGGCTTCCACGAGACATCCATGCAGGACGTCTTCACCGAATCGGGGATGTCGGCGGGCGCTGTCTACCGGTATTTCGCGAGCAAGGACCAGATCATCTGGGCGCTCGTCGCACGCACCCTCGGACCCCTGCGCGAGCTGCTCGCCGACAAGATCAGGGCAGAGCAACCGCCGACCCCGGCCGAGGTGGTTCGCATGCTCACCGGCGAGATCGTCACGCGCAGCGGCCCGGACGGACCGCTGCGGCTCGCGCCGCAGGTGTGGGCGCTGGCGATGGTCCAGCCCGATGCCGCCGCGATCCCGGTGCGCGAGTCGATCGCGGGGATGCGGGAATTGTGGGTCGAGTACGCGACCAGGATGCGTGAGCTCGGCTGGGTCCCCGCCGACGCCGATGTCGATGCCCTTGCCAAGACACTGATCGGCCTCCTACCGGGTTTCATCCTCCAGCATCTGCTGCTCGACGACGTGACGCCGGAGGATTTCGCGCGCGGCGTCGACGTGATGCTTCCCGGGCCGCGGCCGTAGCTGTTGTCGCGAACCTCACTGTTGAGACCGGCACGTTCGGGGTAGGTTCGGGGGCGGCACCGGAGGGGGTCCCGTGCGCCGGACATCGCCGATATCGATCCGACCAGGGAGTTTCCTGTGGCACTACACCGACGAACGCTTCGCACACGCGGCCTGACCGTCCTGGCCGCCGTCACCGTGGCAGCCGCTGCCGCCGCCGGGACGGCACAGGCGAGGATGATCGGCGCATTCGAGGTGGGCGGGGCGATCGAGACCGAATACGACCAGGTGGGCGGCGCCGCGCTCGGCGACCCCACCGGCCCGGAGGCCGACGCGGCGGCGGGCGGCAAGTACCAGACCTTCGCCAACAACGCGGCGATCTACTGGCACCCCGACACCAACGCCAACACCGTCGCGGGGCAGATCCGCGACAAGTACGCGGCCCTCGGCAACGAGTCGGGGACGCTCGGCTACCCCGTCACCCGCGAACTCTCCACTCCGGCGGGCAACGGCCGGTTCAACCACTTCCAGCGCGGCTCGATCTACTGGTCCGTCGGCACCGGCGCGCACCAGATCAGCGGCCCGATCAAGGACAAGTGGGCGGCGCTGGGCTGGGAGTCGAGCCCGCTCGGCTTCCCGCTCACCGATGTGGCCAAGGCGGGCAAGGCCGACGGCCAGTTCACCATGTTCCCCACCGGCGCCATCTACTGGTCCTCGACCACCGGCGCGCACGCGGTATGGGGCAGCATCCAGGCCGACTGGATCCGCGCGGGCGCCGAGAACGGCCGCTACGGCTACCCGACCAGCGACGAATACGACTACCAGGGCGGTAAGGCCCAGGACTTCCAGGGCGGCAAGATCACCTGGAAGCCGGCCGGCTAGCGGCTACGGCGCGAGCAAGCCCTGCCTGGCCTTGCTCGCGCCGGACAGCGTGAGCAGCAGCATGGTGGTGAGGGCCTGATCGTCGAGGCCCTCGGCCGGGAACGTGTAGCGCAGGATGATGTCGGCCAGTTTGCCGCGCGAGATCAGGGTGACCGAACCGAACTGGATCTCGGCGTTGCGTTCGGCGACCCGCTTGTGCAATTGGGATTTCAGCGGTCGGTCCCAGGCCAGCACACACGTCATCGACAGAACCGTGAGGCCCGGCGCCAGGGTGACGGCGCGGATCGACGACAGCGCGCCGTCGTACTCGAAACCGAGCGAACCGTCGGCGTCCACGCGCACGTCGATGTCCTGCATCTGCAGGCAGGCGCCGGTGCGCGCCTGCAGGTCCAGTTCGGGGGTGACCGTGGCGTCCATGTCGGCTCCGTCGCTCATTTGGTTCCGCCGAAACGGCGGTCGCGCTTGGCGTATTCCAGGCACGCGGCCCACAGGTTACGCCGGTCGAAGTCGGGGAAAAGCGTGTCCTGGTAAACGAATTCGGCGTAGGCGGCCTGCCAGATGAGGAAGTTGGAGCTGCGGAACTCACCCGAGGGACGAAGGAACAGGTCCACATCGGGCATGTCCGGCTCGTCGAGGTAGCGGGCGACGGTCGACTCGTCGACCTTCTCGGGGTCGATCTCCCCCGCCGCCACCCGGCGCGCGATTTCGCGTGCGGCGTCGGCGATTTCGGCGCGGCCACCGTAGTTGACGCACATGGTCAGCGTCATCACGTCGTTGTCCTTGGTGAGCTCCTCGGCCACCTCGAGTTCCTTGATGACGCTGCGCCACAGGCGCGGTCGGCGCCCGGCCCAGCGGACCCGCACACCCATCTCGTGCATCTCGTCGCGGCGGCGGCGGATCACGTCGCGGTTGAAGCCCATGAGGAAGCGGACCTCGTCGGGGCTGCGGCGCCAGTTCTCGGTGGAGAAGGCGTAGGCCGACAGCCACTTCACACCGATCTCGATGGAGCCCTCGACCGCGTCCATGAGTACGGCCTCGCCACGTTCGTGGCCCGCGGTGCGCGGCAGACCACGCTCTTGAGCCCAGCGTCCGTTGCCGTCCATCACCAACGCGACGTGGTTGGGCACCAACTCCGGCGGAATCGCGGGCGGGCGGGCACCGGAGGGGTGCTGCGACGGCGGACGGACGGTGCGGGTCGAGCTGCTCCCAGCGGCGGGGTCACGACGGAGGATCACGGCCTCCATCCTGCCTGATCCCCCGCCGCACTCCGCACGGGCTCCACCATCGTGGCCGGGCCACACGACAACACGGGCTCCCCCGTCGACGCCCGATCCCGCACGTGCTCCGACTCTCAGCCCGCGCGACCGGCCGTCGCGGCGCCGGGTTCGACGCGACTGCGCTCGATCAGCGGCAGGGTGCGCAGCTGGCGTTCCAGATGCCACTGCAGATGGGCGGCGACCAGACCGCTGGCCTGGCGGCGCACATTGTCGGGAACCTCCGCGATGTAGGCCCACTCCCCCTTGAGCAGTGCGACGAGCAGGTCGAGCACGCCCGCGGCGGGCGTGCTCGCGCCGGGCGGGCGGCAGTGCACGCACACCGCGCCACCGGCGGCGACGTGGAAGGCGCGGTGCGGGCCGGGGGTCGCGCAGCGAGCGCATTCGTCGAGCGCGGGTGCCCAACCGGCGAAACCCATGGCGCGCAACAGGTATGCGTCGAGGATCAGCTCGTGGGGGCGCTGTTTCGCGGCGATGGCACGCAAAGCGCTCGCGGTGAGCGCGTGCAGTTTCGGGGCGGGAGCGCGTTCCTCACCGGCGAGACGCTCGGCGGTCTCGAGGATCGCGCAGGCGGTGGTGTAGCGGCCGTAGTCGTCGATGATGTCGGCGGCGAACGCCTCGACGGTGGTGACCTGGGTGACGATGTCGAGGGTGCGGCCGGGGTGCAACTGCACGTCGATGTAGGCGAACGGCTCGAGCCGGGCACCGAACTTCGACTTGGTCCGCCGCACACCCTTGGCGACGGCGCGCACCAGCCCGTGTTGCCTGGTCAGCAGCGTGACGATGCGATCGGCCTCGCCCAGCTTGTGCTGACGGACCACCACCGCCTCGTCCCGATACAACCGCACGCGCCCAGTCTTCCACGTCGCCCCGACACCGCGTCCACGGACACGGCGGACTCCCCTCCCAGCGGTCAGCTCGGCCTGAGCAGACCGGTGATGAGCAGCAGCAGCGACTGCTGGGTCTCGGCGCGGGCGCGGTCGGGGTCCTCGGCGTGCGCGACGATGAGCGAGGCTTCGGTGATCGCGCTGAGCAGCAGCTGCGCGAGCACCGGGACCGGGACAGCGGGGACGATGCCGGAATCGACGGCGCGCTGGAGTTCGGCGGTGAGCAGGCCGAGCCCGTGCCGGGATTCGAACTCGCGAAAGGCGGGCCAGCCCAGGACCGTCGGGGCGTCCATCAGGACGATGCGCAGCATCTCCGGGCGGCCGCAGATATCGAGGAAACAGGCCAGACCGGCCGTCATGCCCGCGACGACGTCGCCGGGGTCGACCGCGTCGATCGCGCGCGCGATCTCGGCCGTGGCCTCGGTCTCGATCTGTTCGAGCACCGCGAGAAACAGCCCGCGCTTGTCGCCGTAGTGGTGGTGCAGGGCACCGCGGGTGACGCCGGCGGCGGCCACCAGTTGCTCGGCGGAGGTACCGGCGAAGCCGCGCTCGGCGAACAGGTCACGGCCTGCCTGCTCGAGCGCGGCGCGGGTGGTGCGGGAGCGGTCCTCCTGACTACGGCGCTGCATGCAGCCGAGTGAACTCCACGATCAGTTCGGCGAGCAACTCCGGCTGGTCCTCGGGCAGGAAGGTGTAGGAATCGTCGACGGTACGCAGGCTCGCCCCCGGCAGGTCGGCGACCAGCCGACGGGCCAGCGACATCGGGAACAGCTTGTCCTCGGTGGACCAGACGACGAGGACCGGCAGGTCGACCTCGGCGAACCGTTCGGCGGCGGCCAGGGTGTGCCGTGCGTCCACGCCCGCGGCGAAGCGGCGCAGGTCCGCCCTGATCCCGGCATCACGCCGGGCGGGACCGAGGTAGGACTCCGCGATCGGTCGGGGCAGTGCGTGTTTGGTCACCCAGCCGAAGGCGAGCGGTAGTCGCTGGGCGGGCCGCCAGCGCAACGGGGCGAGCAACGCGGCGATGGCGCCCGGGATCTTCGTCAGGCGGACCAGGGTCGTGAAGGGCTGCGGCGGGAAGACCTCATAGCAGTCGACGGCGGCGAGGACGACGCGGCCGATCCGCTCCGGGTGGCGGGTCATCAGGATCTGGGTGAGCGCGCCGCCGGTGTCGTTGGCGACGATCGTGACATCGGTGAGGTCGAGCGCGTCGAGGAACTCCGCGATGAGGTCGGTCAGGCCGACGGGTGTGAGCTCGGCGTCGGGCATCGGAATCGAATGCGAGCCGAGCGGCCAGTCGGGCGTGAGGCAGCGGTGTCCGGCCGCGATTAGGCCGGGAACGACACCGCGCCACAGATCGGCGTTGACGAGCAGGCCGTGGACGAAGACGACCGGTGATCCTGTTCCGGTGTCGTGATAGCGGATGCGACCCGACGACAGCGTGAGGTCGTGTGCCGGGCCGAGTGCTGAGCTGATTCCCATGGGGTCCTCCCCTGATCGAAAGCTTGGCCCCACCACTGTTACATACATACCGTATGTATGTCTAGACCTGGAACATCCACCTAGGGTATGTGGACGAGTGACCAGTTGAGGGATAGCGTCGAGGCGACTACCTGCAGAGACGGAGTTCAGATGTCCGCGCCCGACCGCATCGCGCCGCCACCGGCCGACCTCGGCCTCGCCGAACTCACCTCGGCCCTGGCCGGCGGCACGACCAATTCGGTCGCCGCCGTCACCGACGCACTCGACCGCATCGAGGCGTCGCAACCGACGCTCAACGCCTTCCGGGTGATACGCAGGGCGGCCGCCCTGCGCGAGGCCGCCGAGGCCGACGCGCGGCTGGCCGCCGGTGTCCGATTGCCGCTGCTCGGGGTGCCCGTCGCGGTCAAGGACGACACCGATGTGGCCGGTGAACCCACCGCCTTCGGCTGCGGCGGTGAGTTCCCGCCCGCCACCGAGGACGCCGAATCGGTGCGCCGGTTACGCGCGGCGGGCGCGGTGATCGTCGGCAAGACCAACACCTGCGAACTCGGCCAGCTGCCGTTCACCAGCGGCGCGGCCTTCGGCCACACCCGCAACCCGTGGGACCGCACCCGTACGCCGGGTGGTTCCTCGGGCGGTTCGGCGGCGGCGGTCGCGGCCGGAACGGTCCCTGCCGCACTGGGTTCCGACGGCGCGGGTTCGGTGCGAATCCCGGCGGCGTGGACCAACCTGGTCGGCATCAAACCGCAGCGCGGCCGAATCTCCACCTGGCCGCTGCCGGAGGCGTTCCACGGGCTCACCGTCAACGGACCGCTGGCCCGCACAGTGGCCGACGCGGCCTTGCTGCTCGACGTGGCCGCCGGCGCGCACGACGGCGACCTGCACACCCCCGCCCCGATCGACGCGCGCGCCGCCGTCGGCCGCGACCCGGGCACGCTGAGAATTGCGGTGTCCCTGAACATTCCGTTCACCGCGACCAGGACAGCGCTCGATCCCGAGATCGCAGCCGCCGTGCACGCGATGGCGGGCACTCTGCGCAAACTCGGACACACGGTGACCGTGGCCGATCTGCACTACGGTCTGCTGGTCGGCGCGTCGTTCCTACCGCGCTCGATGGCCGGGATCAGCCGGGTACACCGCACCATGCCCGGCGCCGTCGTCGACCCACGGACCACCGCCAACGCACGCATCGGACGCCTGCTCGACGGTCCGGCACTGTTCGCCGCCCGCCGCCTGGAACCATTGCTGCACAAGCGGATCGGCGGCTTCTTCGACGACTACGACCTGGTGCTCGCGCCCACCACCGCCACTCCCGCGCCGCGCGCCGAGGACATCGACGGCATCGGTACGAGCTCGACCAATGCCCTCATCACCGGCGCCTGCCCGTATACGTGGCCGTGGAACGTCCTCGGCTGGCCGAGTGTGAACGTGCCCGCGGGCTTCACCGAGACCGGACTACCGATCGGCGCGCAACTGATGGGCACGGCGAACACCGAGCCGCTCCTCATCTCTGTCGCGGCACAGCTCGAATCGGTGCTGCACTGGGAGCGTCAGCGGCCGACGGCGTGGTGGTGAGTCAGAGCGGGGCGTTCACCCACCAGCGGTTGTAGAGGTCGGTGCCGTCCGTCCCGCCGAGGACGACGATCAGGCAGAAGTTGCGGGCGGTGTCGTCGAATTGGATGCTCAGCGCACCGGCGACGGTACCGGGAACGCGGCCGGGGATGTCCTGGATGACGATCCGCCCCCGGCCCGACGGCCGCTCCCACAACTCTTCCCTGGTCGCGAAGGCGTCGTCGAACTTACCGGCGGTGCCAGGTGCGCGATTGCCCTTGCAGGCCACCGTCATCCGCTCGACCGGAGCGCGATCGCCGTTGCAGCTGAGGGTGCCCATGTCACCGAGTTGGTCCAGCGGTACGGGGTCGTAGTTCTTGTCGATCGCGGCACACCGGGTGCCCTGGTAGCCACTGGTGAACGGAGACTTCGGGAGCAACTCGGGAAACGCCCGCACAATGTATTCGTGGGCCTTCCACGGTGATTCGGCAACCGTCGTCGGGGCGGCCGATGTCGCAGCGATCTCCGGGGTCTTCGCGTCATCCCGGTTCAGCGCGACGATACCCACGGCGAGCGCGGCGACGGTGACCACGAAGGCCGCTCCGGCCACCAGCGAACGTCGCCTGCGCGGTCGGTCGACGGTCGGGCCGCCGCCGGGAACCCACGCCTGCTGCCCACCGTGCGAAATAGCCTGTGTGCCCATGCCTCTCGGAGTTTCGGACACACGGCCTTGCACGCTGCGTACGCCGTGCGGAGTGCCCTGCGTACCCGGCGCTCCGCTCGGCATCGCCGGCACGCCGCTCGAAACTCCCGGCGCACCACTCGACACACCGGCCCCCGGCGACGCGCCGAGTTGTCCGAGCGGTGAGTTCCGCGGCAGCAACGCCTCGCGCTGCCCGAGGTGAGCCTCCGGAGGCACCGGCGTGCCGAATGCCGCAGACGCGGCCGCGGCCAAGGCGCCGCAGCTGGCGTAACGGTCGTCGGGGTTCTTGGCCAGCGCGCGGGCGATCACCGCGTCGACGGCGGGTGGAAGGCGTGGATTCAGCTCGGTGGGCCGGGGCGGCGGCGCGGTCAGGTGGGCGTTGATGACGGCGGCGGGCGTGTCGCGGGGGAACGGCTTGCGGCCGGTGAGCAGCTCGAAAAGCGTGCAGCCCAGTGAGTATTGGTCGGCGCGATGATCGACGGCGTCGAGCCGGATCAGTTCCGGCGCGGCGTAGGCGAGGGTGGCCAGGAAAACGCCGGACTCGGTCAGGGCGGTGCCGTCGGTGCCGGATTTGGCGATGCCGAAATCGGCGACCAGCACCCGGTCCGGCTCCCCCGCGCGCGATTCCAGCATCAAGTTGGCGGGCTTGACGTCGCGGTGCAACAGTCCGGCGCGGTGGGCCGCGTCCAGCCCGGCGGCGGCTTCGGTGACGATGTGCAGCGCCAATCGCGCATCGGGCAGGCCATGACGCAGCACGGAGGCGGCATCGGTGCCCGCCACGTACTGCATCGCGATCCACAGCGCGCCCTGGTCCATCCCGCGATCGTGGACCGCAACCACATTCGGGTGGTCGATCCTGGCCGCCAGTTCGGCCTCCCGCACGAACCGGGCCCGGAATTCGGCGGAAGCGCTGTGCGCGTCACCGAGCACCTTGAGCGCATCCCAGCGCGGGAGTCGCGGATGACGCGCGGCGTAGACGGTACCCATGCCACCACTGCCGAGCACTCGCTCGATCACATACCCGGCGAAGACCGCACCCGGGCGCAGCTGCGCGGTCATTCGGCCAGTTCCAGCAGGCTGTACTGGGCGGCCGCCTTCTGCCGGATCTGCTGTTCGGTCGGCGCGAAGATCGTGGCGATATAGCGGCCGTGCAGCAGTGCGCACACATAGCGAACCTCCGGCTCGCTATCGGACGCGCCGGAGTCGCCGCACCGGATGTCCTCGATACCCGCGGGACCGGGCAGCGGTCGCAGGTCCGCCGCCCAATCCGTGGCACCGCGCTCGTAGGCCTGGCGCGCCTCGGTGGCGTCGAAGTAGCGTTTGAGTCCGTCGAAGCCCATCAACGCCAGGGCATTCGCGGCGCTCCGATGCTGGCGTGAACTCATCAGAAAGGTCGCGTTGGGGCCGTACACCACGCCCCTGGCGTGCAGCATGCCCTTCCCGCCGGCGATGTTGTCCGCGTCGACCAGCAACACCGCGGGCGCCGACCAACGCCCCACCTTCTCCGGAACCATCCTGGCCAGCATGCCCTCACCGTCGATCGGCAGGTCGGCGAACCGCTCGGGCGGCGTCGGCACGAAGCGGGCGAGTTCGGGCAATTGCGCATCCAACGCTGCGCCGATCAGAGTGGTCAGCGCCGCGGCATCGGGGGTGGTGTGCACGGCGTACACGCTGACCACGAACGCGCCGTGTGCGATGGTGGCCGCCATGCTCGCCACGGTCGGTCGCCAATGCGCCTTGGCCGCAGGGTATTTCGGGATCGGCACCGCGACGTTTTCGGCGCTTACCGCTGCATCGCCTGCGTCGAGGCCGGCCGCCGCCGCGGTCGCCGCAGCCGCGTTCGGCATGCGAAGGGCCAGCACGGTCAGCTGCCGGGTGCGGGCCGTGTCGGTCCCGCCGGTGACGAAACCGGCGTGCATGCCGTGCTCGGCGAGCACGGCACGTGCCTGTTCGGACAGCACACCCGACACCTTCGCCGGAGTCGGCAGCGGAACGGCACCCCATCTGGAAGTCGGGACCGACAGCGCGGAATCGGCTTCGGCCGGATTGACCATGACCTCGCCGATCCGGAGCGACTCGATCACCCGCCCCGAGTATTCGGTTCCCGGCGGTGCCTGCAACGGAACATGCTGGTAGTGCCCATAATCCAAGGTGGCGAGGTCGACCCGGAGCGGCTCTGCCGTCCCGGATACCCGGCAGCCGGTCACCGCGGCGGTCAACAGGACGGCACCGAGCAGACCGCGGGCGGCGCGGGAATCACAGCGGCGCATCGGCCCACCACCTTTGGCGCAGTTCGGCGCCGTTGGCGGCGCCGAGGACCCTGATCCGGCAGAACGACCGGGCGGGATCATCGAAGTAGATCGACAGGTTGCCGAGGAGATTCCCGTCCATATCGGTGTTCCTGCCCCAGTGCAGATTTCCGGTCCCGGACGCACGGCGCCATTGTTCGCTGCCCTCCACCGTGTCCGTGCTCGGCGGCGGTGACATCAGCGAGCGGTCGGTCTTGCATTCGATGGTGACCGAGACCGCCGGGTCGCGGTTGCCTTCACAGCGCATTCGCGCGAAAGGCGCGAGTGTGTCGGTCGGAACATGGTCGCCGTTGTCGTTGATCATGTAGCAGGCTGTCAACTCTTGGTATCCGACGCCGAGCTGAAAGACGGGCAGCAGGTCGGGAAACAGGTCGGCGATGAAGCTGTAGGCGCCCCACGCGGTCGCCGGGGGCAGGGGCGGCGGCGAGGTGGTGGCCTGCGCGCGGGGCGACTCGGTGCCGCCACCGGTCCCGAGCATCGCGGCGGTGACGACGCCGACCATGAGCACCGCCGCGGCCGTGATCCGGAAACCACGGCGGCGGACGAGCCGGGCGAACGGGGTGCGCCGCGGTAGCAGCACCGCCCTGAACGGGTCTTCGTGGAGGAAGCGCGCTCGTGGATCCGGCACTGCGGCAGCGACTCCCGCAACGTACTGCGGAGGCGGGGTGGATGGATGTACCGAGTTCGGGACAGCGGCGGAGGTGGGTGCGGCAGGGCTCTGGACCTGTGGTGCCGACGGTGCGGGTGCGGACCCGTTCATCGCCTCGCGGGCCGCGGCGGCCAGCGCACCACACGAATCGAACCGCTGCGCCGGGTCTTTGGCCAGTGCCCACGCGATCACCGCGTCGAAGCCCGCCGGGAGCCCGGGGCGCAACGCGGACGGCCGCGGCGGCGGTTCGTGCAGGTGGGCATACATCACCGCGGCGGGCGTCTGCCGCGGGAAGGGGACTGTGCCGGTAAGTAATTGGAACAGCGAGCAGCCGAGGGCATAGACATCGGCGCGGCGATCGACGGGGTCACCGCCCAGTCGTTCGGGCGCGACATAGGACAGCGTCGCGGTGAAGCCACCACCGGCCGACAGCGTCGCGGTGTCCTCGGCGTGCCGGGCGATGCCGAAGTCGGTGATCAGCACCCGGTCGGGCAGGCCCGACTGTTCGGCGACGAGGATGTTGGCCGGTTTCACGTCGCGGTGCAGCAGTCCCGCACGATGCACCTCGTCGAGGCCGCGGGCCGTTTCGCCGATGATGTGCACCGCGCGCGCCGGGTCGAGCCCGCCGGGTGCGCGCCGGATCAGGTCGGCGGCGTCGGAACCCGCGACGTACTGGGTGGCGATCCAGAGCTTGCCGTCGGTTTCGCCGCGATCGCGCACCGCGACCAGATTCGGATGCTGCAGCCCGGCGGCGAATTCGGCTTCCCGCAGGAACCGCGCCCGGTACTCCGCGTCGTCGGCGTGGTCGTCGGCGAGGATCTTGATCGCGTCGTGGCGGGGCAGACGCGGGTGCCGCGCCAGGTACACGGTGCCCATGCCACCGGAGCCCAGCTTCCGCTCGATCAGGTAGCCGGCGAACTCCGCGCCCTCGGCAATACTCACCCGCCCGGTCTCCCACGTTCACCACACTGCCGGGACCCTTCCGGCAGAGAACAGGCGCGAGGACCGGAATGGTCGGCCCGCACCAGGTCAGCCCCCGGAAATCAACGGTTCCCGACCATGCCCGAGCGACTATAACAGCACGGATCAGGCTGTGCGGTCCAGCAATTCCGGGTGTGAACGGGCTACCGACCCGGTTCGCGCCAGCTTTCGAGATCGCTCTTGGTTCCGGACGGGCACCCGTCTTGGCCGGGTTGGCGGGGGAACATCATCAGGCAGCGCTGCGGTCCGCCCCCGCCCACCGCGGTGGTGACGAGCACCGCGATCGACGACCCGTCGGCGACCCGTTTGGTGGAGAAGCCCAATGTGCCGGTGACACCGCGATAGTCGGCCTCGCGCAACTGCACCGCGATCGCCGTCCGGTTCGGCGGCTGGTCCCCGAGCACGCCGCGGCTGGCGCGTACCGCCTGCAGGAAGAGCCCGCTCACGTCGAAGGCGAGCCCGGTCCTGTCCCCCGCCCACGTCGGCTGGTATTCGGCCATGTCCGGATAGGCGCGCAGGTCCTCGATGAGACCGGCGAGCTCGGCGCACAACTGTTCGTGTTCGAACGGCACCGGCCGGTCACCGAGTTTGCCGACGCCCTTCACACAGTCGGCTCCGCCGAGCATCACCGGCGCCGCCTTGGCCACGTAGCGCACCGTCAGGTTGGCCGGAAGGGCGATGGTCGCGCGCGGATCGGTGATCAGCCTCGTCACCGCGTCATTGCCGAGCAGCGCCGGTCCGTCACCGCTGATACAACCGCGACTGAGCGCCTTGGCGAAGGTCGGGAAGTCGTCGTTGCGGCCCGCGAAGAAGAGCAGTTCGCGCCGGTCGAACGACTCCGCCTCGCACGGTGCCGGCAGACCGTAGAGCTCCTGCTGTGCGCGCCAGCTCGTACTCCGGTGCGTCACACCGCGTTCGGTGAGCTCCTGCTGAAGGTCCTCGACCAGGGTCGTCACGTACAGGTCGTCGGGCGCCTCGGGGTGGTAGATGGTGACTTTGTCGTAGCGCGGGGTGCCGTCGTCGGCGCGCGCGCCCTGCATGTAATCGGCGACCAACCGGGCCTGGACCGAATTGCTCGGCGCCGCTTGGAAATACAGTGGCGACGCCTGCTCGAGCCCGTCGGCCGACAGGGTGGTCGCCACCGCGGGCACGCCCAGCTCACCCAATCGTGTGATGGCCTTGCGGGTTTCGTCGGTGCTGCGGTCGATGCCGACCACGCCGAGCACACTCGGGTCGTCGGCGACGAGCGGACGCAGCCTGTTCTCGACCACCCACCGGGCATGGCGCATATCCGAACCGCCGTTGGCGATGATGATCCGCAGCAACGGTTCCGACTCGTCGGAGGCGAGCAGGGCGCGGCGCTGCTGCACCGCGAGCCCGGCCAGTTCCTCGACCTGTGCGTGCGGGTAACGCACATTGGTGTCGACGTAGCTGAGCCCCGCGAAGTAGACCAACGAGATCAGCGGCCGGTTCGGGTTGCTCTCGCGCGCATCGACGGCCGCCTCGTTCAGGCGGAACACCTCGCGCTGCATGGCCGACAGTTCCGGGTCGTCGGCGAAGGTCTGGGCGACGTTGTCGCTGTAGCCGACGCATTCGCCGTCGACCATGCTGACGCTCACCCCACCCGTCCACGGCCAGTGCGAGCACGAGGCGCCGCGCAGTGGCGGGAAGTACACCAGCGCGGCGGCCACCGCGAGCACGATCGGGATCAGCACACACAAGCCGACGAACCAGCTGCGCGAGGCCATCGGCGGGGCGGGCGGTAACGACTGCCCGCGGAAACGCGGATCGCCAACGCGCGGTGTGGAATCCGGCGGTATCAGCGCGCGCAGCGGCAGGAACCAGGCGTCGGCCTGGCGGTGTGTGCGCCTGCTGTCGATCTCTCTGATCCAGGTCTGCAGCGGGTCGGGTGGCTGCGCGGTCGGCTGATCGGCGAGGCTTTCCAGCGTGCGCAGGGTGCGCAGATCGCTGATGTTCGCCAGCTCACCCACCTCACGCGTCGGCCCTTCGTCGCGGAAGGCGACGACGACCAGCGGATCGAAAAGGCCGGTCTCGTTGCGGATCTCGTTGATCCAGGTGAGGATGCGCGCACCGTCACTGCCCTCGGTGAGACCACCGAGCAGGGCAACCGGGTAGGCGGTGCGCCGCCAGCTCGACGGCCGCCAGATGCGGCGGCGATACGCGTCGCGCAGGTCCTCCAGGAAGGCGTGGATCAGGAGCTTGGCGACCTGTTCCTCGTTCTCGTCCACCCGGTGCGAGGCGGTGAGCCGGGCGGCGAAACCCAGGAAACTGGCCGACAATTCGGGTGCGAGGTAGCGCTGGTGCAGGAACCAGCGGGTCACCTTCGACATGCCGGGAATACGCCCCGACACCCACAACCACAGGCGCAGCACCGGCCACAGGGCCAGCACAGCGAAGACCACGCTCGAAATCATGCCGCCCGCTGCACCTTCGGTGGCGTCGGCACGGTTGGCGGACGAACCACTGCGCAGCAGCTTGGGCAGGCGCCTGCGCAGTTCGTCGGGCGCCTCGGATTCGTCGGAGGTGACGCGCTGTCTGGTCAGCCAGTCGGCGGTGCGGTAACGCGGGAACTTGATGGCGCCCATCGCGGTGTCGTCGGTGGCGAAACCGGCGACCAGTTGCTGGATGATCGGCAGACAGTGGTCCGGGATCTCCTGGTCGTCGGCGTGCGGACCGGCGTTGAACGCGTTGACATCCGGGCTCAGCCGGGTGGGCGGCAGATCGGGAGCGTGCAGGTCGATCCTGGCACGTGGGGTGGCCCGCCTGCCGCCGGACTCCCCCAGCCAGCTGTAGAGATCGTTGACCAACGCGGTGTGGCCTTGTAAGCCGACCATCTCGACGATCGGGCGCGGCAGCGTTCGCCTGCCGTGCACCAGCGTGCGCCACACCCGGGGGCGGGTGTCGGGGATCTCCAATGCCCGCAGCAGTTCCAGCAGCTTGCCGACATCGTTGGCATCGGGCACGTGCACAGCCTCCCCGGGTGATCAGCGAACAACACCGATCACAATCGGTGTGTTCGCCGAACGATACCCCGAACCGCCGACACGCAAACGGTCAAAAGCCCAGCTTCCCCAGCTGTTTGGGGTCGCGCTGCCAGTCCTTGGCCACCTTCACGTGCAGATTCAGGTAGATCCGTGTGCCGAGGATGTGCTCGATCTGCTTGCGGGCATTGGTACCCACCTCCTTGAGGCGAGAACCGTTCTTGCCGATGACGATCGCCTTCTGGCTCGGCCGTTCCACGTACAGCAGAGCATGCACCTCGAGCATGTCCTCGTTGGCCTCGTAGGGTTCGATCTCCTCGATCACCACGGCCAGCGAGTGGGGCAGTTCGTCGCGCACACCCTCGAGGGCGGCCTCGCGGATCAGTTCGGCCATGAGGGTTTCCTCGGGCTCGTCGGTGATCTCGCCGTCGGGGTAGAACGCCGGTCCCTCGGGCATCTTCGAGGCGATCACGTCGACGAGCACCTCGACCTGTTCGCCCTTCACCGCCGAGACCGGAACGACCTCGGCCTCGGGCCCGAGCAGCGTCGACAACGCCATCAGCTGGTGGGCGATCTCGTCGCGACCCACCTTGTCGATCTTGGTGACCACCCCGATCACGGTGGTCTTGGGCGCCATCTGCTTGATCTGCTCGACGATCCAGCGGTCGCCGGGACCGATCTTCTCGTCGGCCGGGATGCACAGCGCGATCACGTCGACCTCGGAGTAGGTGTCGCGCACCAGATCGTTGAGGCGCTGACCGAGCAGGGTGCGCGGGCGATGCAGACCGGGGGTGTCGACCAGGATGAGCTGGGCGTGCTCACGGTGCACGATGCCGCGAATGGTATGCCGGGTGGTCTGCGGGCGCGAGGAGGTGATCGCGATCTTCGACCCGACCATGGCATTGGTCAGCGTCGACTTGCCGGTGTTGGGGCGGCCGACGAAACAGACGAAGCCGGAACGGAATTCGGTGTCAGCCACCGCGCACCTCGCTCAGCACGGCACCCGAACGATCGGTGTGGATCACCGTCGCACCGGGCGACACCTCGTGCATCGCCGCGACGCCCGCGTCCTCCCCGCTCGCACCGACCACCACGGCCGCCTCGAAACCCTCGGCGCCACTGGAGATCGCGGCGGCCACCGCGGCCTGCAACGCGGTCAGGCGAAGGGCGGCGAGGGTCACCTCACCCGCGGCGTAGGTGCGGCCGTCGGTGTCACGCACCGCCGCGCCGCTCGCGCCACCGGTACGGCCGAGCGCGCCCCGCGCCAGTACCAGCAG
Organism: Nocardia sp. NPDC003979; assembly: GCF_053605015.1. Classification (NCBI taxonomy): domain Bacteria; kingdom Bacillati; phylum Actinomycetota; class Actinomycetes; order Mycobacteriales; family Nocardiaceae; genus Nocardia; species Nocardia sp. NPDC003979. The sequence goes on along the minus strand of NZ_JBSGIJ010000026.1, from coordinate 29,986 downwards.
TTTGTTGTCCTCTGCGTCGAGTTCACTCATCGGTCTCTCCATTGTCTGCGGGCACTGTCACCGGGTCGGTTTCGGCCTGCGCCTCGTCGGGCTTGCCGTTGCGGGCCTTGTCTGTCTTCTTCTCTTTGTCGGCCGCGCGGCGCACCAGCACGGTGTTCACCCGCATCCGCCCGCGCGCGTCGGCGCCACCCTCGCCGCGCAGCACCAGGCCGTGCACGGTCACCTTGGAACCCGGCAGTGGGACGCGGCCCAGTTCGTGGGCGAGCAGGCCACCGACGGTGTCGACGTCTTCGTCCTCGATGTCGAGGCCGTACAGCTCGCCGAGGTCCTCCACCGACAAGCGGGCCGACACGCGGTAGCGGCCCTCACCGAGGTCCTCCACCGGCGGGGTCTCGTCGGTGTCGTACTCGTCGGCGATCTCGCCGACGATCTCCTCGAGCACGTCCTCGATGGTGACCAGCCCGGCGATGCCGCCGTATTCGTCGACCAGCAGGGCCATGTGGTTGCGGCGGCGCTGCATCTCGTCGAGCAACGCGTCGAGCGGTTTGGAATCGGGGATGAACACGGCCGGCCGCATCACCTCGCGCACCGCCACCTTGCGGGCGCGATCGGCATAGGGCACAAGGTCTTTCAGGTAGACCACACCGAGCACGTCGTCGACGTTCTCGCCGATGACCGGGATGCGCGAATGCCCGGAACGCACCGCGAGCGACATCGCCTGGGCGGCAGTCTTGTCGTTCTCGATCCACACCATCTCGGTGCGCGGCACCATCACCGCGCGGGCGGCGGTGTCGCCCAGCTCGAAGACCGACTGGATCATGCGGCGCTCGTCGTCGGCGACCACGCCGCGCTCGCGCGCCATGTCGACCACCTCGCGCAGCTCGATCTCCGACGCGAACGGACCGTTGCGGAACCCCTTACCAGGAGTGATGGCGTTACCGAGCAGGATGAGCAGCCGACTCACCGGACTCAGCACCGCACCGATGATCTGCATCGGGACGGCCGCGGCCAGCGCGATCGAATAGGCGTGCTGGCGGCCGAGGGTGCGCGGGCCGACCCCGATCACCACATACGAGACGACGACCATCGAGGCGGCGGTGACCAGCAGCGCCGTCGTCGGGCTCCACAGCTCCAGCGTCGCGGCGGCCAGCAGTACGGTGGCGCTGATCTCGCACAGAATGCGCAGCAGCACCATCAGATTCACGTAGCGGGGACGGTCGTCGACGATCTTGCGCAAGCGCGCGGCGCCGGGCCGTTCCTCGCGGACCATGTCGTCGAGCCGTGCGCGCGAGACGGTATTGAGGGCCGAGTCGACACCCGCGAACACACCACCGAGGCCGATCAGCCCGATGGCGAGCAGGATCTGCACCATCGAGGTCACGCGGGGCCCAGTGCGTCACCCGGTGCGGTGAACCCTGCCTTACCGAGCAGGCGGGCGTCACGTTCGGCCAGTTCGGCGCGCAGCTGTTCTTCGCGCAGGCTCTGGTACCACTCCTCGAGCAGCTGGGCCTGCAGCGCGAACATCTCCTTCTCCTCCTCCGGCTCGGCGTGGTCGTAGCCGAGCAGGTGGAGCACACCGTGCACGGTGAGCAGGGCCAGCTCGTGGTCGAGGGAGTGACCGGCCTTCTGCGCCTGGCCCATGGCGAATTCCGGGCACAGCACGATGTCGCCGAGCATGGACGGGCCGGGCTCGGGGCTGTCGGGGCGGCCGCCCGGCTCGAGTTCGTCCATCGGGAACGACATCACATCGGTGGGGCCGGGCAGGTCCATCCAGCGCACGTGCAGGTCGGCCATGGTGTCGAGATCCACGAGCACCATCGACAGTTCGGCGGCCGGATGCACGTCCATCCGCCCGATCACGAAACGCGCGACGCTGACCAGGTCTTCTTCGGGAATGTCCATACCCGATTCGTTGGCGATCTCGATGCTCACGTGTTCAGGGTACGGGCCGATGGACCGAGTCCTGTGCACCGCCCTACGACGCGACGTAACGAGTACGCCGCGTCGTATCGATGGGCATCGTCGCAGCGTGCGGCTGGTGACTACCGGCGATCCGCCCGGCCCGCCGCCCGGCGCTGGGCCCGGTTGCCCGGGTAGTGCGGGGCGGGAACCGCGCGGGTCTCGGATTCGAAGCGGTCGTAGGCGTCGACGATGTCGGAGACCAGCCGATGCCGCACCACATCGGAGCTGGTGAGTTCCGAGAAGTGGATGTCGTCGATATCGGTGAGGATCTCCGAGGCCGCCCGCAGACCCGAACGCTGTCCATTGGGCAGGTCGACCTGCGAGATGTCGCCGGTGACCACCATCTTCGAGCCGAAGCCGAGACGGGTGAGGAACATCTTCATCTGCTCGGCCGTGGTGTTCTGCGCCTCGTCGAGAATGATGAACGAATCGTTGAGGCTGCGACCACGCATGTACGCCAGCGGCGCGACCTCGATGACACCGGAGGCCAGCAGCTTCGGGATGGCTTCCGGATCCATCATGTCGTGCAGGGCGTCGTAGAGCGGACGCAGATACGGGTCGATCTTGTCGTTGAGCGTGCCGGGCAGGAAGCCGAGCCGCTCACCGGCCTCGACCGCGGGCCTGGTCAGGATGATGCGGGTGACCTGCTTGGTCTGCAGGGCCTGCACCGCCTTGGCCATCGCCAGATACGTCTTGCCGGTACCGGCCGGGCCGATGCCGAACACGATGGTGTTCACGTCGATCGCGTCGACGTAGCGCTTCTGGTTCAGCGTCTTGGGCCGGATGGTCTTGCCGCGCCGCGACAGGATGTCCAGGCTCAGCACCTCGGCGGGCGATTCGGACACGCCCGCGTCGGTGAGCATGGACACGGTGTGCCGGACCGCTTCGGGGGTGATCACCCGGTTGCGGCCGGTCAACGCGACCAACTGCTCGACGACACGCTCGGCCAGGGCCACGTCGGCGGCCTTGCCCGTGATGGTGACGGTGCTACCGCGCACATGGATGTCGGCCGGAAGCAACTGCTCGAGCTGACGGAGGTTCTGGTCGGCCGAGCCGAGGAAGGGGAAAACGGATTCGGGGGCGAGTTCGATGCTGGAACGCACGGTTCGCGCCGCCGGGGATGCTCCGTTGCCGTCGGTGCCGACGCCTGGGACGGGGAGGGTGGGATCGCCGATCTCGCCTGTGTTCTTCAAAAGTGGCTATAGCCTGCTTCCGGTCTCGACCTGGTGTTCGATGAGACCAGTTTACCGCCGCCCACCGACACCGCACAGCGGTTAAAAACCGGGACGTGGTAGAGGACCCATCACTACCGGGTCGGGGTACCCCTCCGGGGCGATTTCACGCCCTCTCACCAGCGCTTCGTCAGCGCTCCGAGGGCGCCGAGTGCGACCGCGGCGGCGGTGGATGTGCGCAGGACGGTCGGGCCGAGCAACACGATGTCGGCGCCCGCGTCGGCGAGCGCGGTCAGCTCGGCGTCGTCGAGGCCGCCTTCCGGTCCGACGATGAGAATCACTTCCTTGCTCCGCGCGAGCGGAAGCTCGGTGAACTTGCCGGTGCCCGACTCGTGCAGGGCGGCGATCACCGCGCCGTCGGCTTTCGCCGCGCGCACCAACTCGAGCAGGTCACGGGTGCGGTGCAGGCCGGCGACCTCGGGAATGTAGGCACGGCGCGACTGCCTGGCCGCGGATCTCGCTGCCGCCCGCCACTTCTCAATGCCCTTGGCGGCCTTGGCCTCCCAGTTGGCGACGCAGCGCGCGGCTTGCCAGGGCACGATCAGGTCGGCGCCCGCCTCGGTCATCAGCTCCACGGCCAGCTCGGAACGATCCGATTTCGGCAGTGCCTGCACCACGGTGACCTGCGGGATTACCGGTTCGGCCAGCCTGCGGTTGCGTACCGCGAGTTCGAGGCGGTCCTTGGCCGCCGCGATCACCTCGGAGTCGGCGAGCACACCGTGTCCGTCGGACAGGGTGATCAGCTCGCCCACCCGGGTCCGGCGCACCGTCGCGGCATGGCGACCCTCCGGGCCGTCGAGCACCGCGACAGCGCCCGGCTCCGGGATGTCGTCGAGGTAGAAGACCGTGGCGGCCATCGCCGGTCAGCGACCGCTGAACGACGCGCGCAGCCGGGCGAACAGGCCGCTGTTGTGCTCGGACTGTGACGACATCACCTCGGCGCGATCCTTGTCACGCATGCCCTTGAACTTGCGAAGCAGTTCGGTCTGCTTGCCGTCGAGTTTGGTCGGCACCACGATGTCGAGGTGGGCCAGCAGGTCGCCGCGCGCACCCGAACGCAATCGGGGCATTCCGTGTCCGCGCAGGTGGATGACCTCGCCCGGCTGGGTGCCCGGGGCGATGGTGAGCTCGGTCGGCCCGTCGAGGATGGTGTCGACGACCACGGTGGTGCCGAGGATCGCGTCGACCATCGGAACCCGGACGGTGCAGTGCAGGTCGTCGCCGTCGCGGACGAACGTGTCGTGCGGCTGCTCGACGACCTCGACGTACAGGTCGCCCGCATGGCCACCGCCGGGGCCGACCTCACCCTGGGCGGCCAGGCGCACCCGCATGCCGTTGGCGACACCGGCCGGGATCGGCGCGGCGATCTCGCGGCGCGCACGCACGCGGCCGTCGCCACCGCACTTGGTGCAGGGGTCGGGGATGACCTCGCCCGCGCCGCGACAGGTCGGGCAGGGGCGGGAGGTGAGTACCTGACCGAGGAACGAGCGCTGTACCGACTGCACTTCGCCCGCGCCGCCACAGGTTTCGCAGCGCACCGGCTTGGAGTTGCCGTTGGTGCCCGCGCCGTGGCAGAGGTCGCAGAGGATGGCGGTGTCGACGGTGAGGTGCTTGGTGACGCCCACCGCGCACTCGGCCAGGCTCAGCCTGGTGCGGATCAGCGAATCGGCGCCGGGCTGCACGCGGCCGCGCGGCTTACGCGCACCGCCGCCCTGGCCGCTCATCCCGCCGAAGAACGCCTCGAACACATCACCGAGACCGCCGAACCCGGCACCGCTGAATCCCGCACCGCCGCCGCCGTTTTCGAGCGGGTCACCGCCGAGGTCGACGATCCGGCGCTTCTCCGGGTCGGTCAGCACCTCGTAGGCGGTGGAGACTTCCTTGAACTTGGCCTGCGCGGCCTCGTCCGGGTTCACGTCGGGGTGCAGTTCGCGGGCCAGTTTGCGGTACGCGCGCTTGAGCTCCTGGTCGGTGGCATTCTTGCCGACGCCGAGCAGTCCGTAGTAATCCCGTGCCACTTGAGTTCTCTAGTCCTTGGTCGCTGTGGTCCAGCCGAACGCCGGGCGCATCCTTTAGTCTGTTCGACTCAACTTTACCCCGGTCGAAGTACCGACCATAACAGTGCCCGCACGGTCGCCGCCGACCCGGCGGTCACCTTTCGGCCAGGACCTCACCGATATAGCGGGCAACGGTCGCCACCGACGCCATGGTGCCGGGATAGTCCATCCGGGTCGGGCCGAGCACGCCCATACCGCCCAGCACCGCGCCCGCCGCGCCGTATCCGGTGGACACCACGGAGGTGCCGCGCATCTGCTCGACCTGGGTCTCCTCGCCGATCTGCACGGTCACCTGACCCGGCTGCTGGGCGGCGGCCAGCAGCTTCAGCACGATGACCTGTTCCTCGAGCGCCTCGAGCACGGTGCGCAGCGAGCCGGGAAAACCGAAGTCGGCGACATTGCGGGTGAGGTTGGCCGTGCCGCCGAGCACCAAGCGCTCCTCCGGGTGCTCGACCAGGGTTTCCACCAGCACGGTCGACACCCGGACCAGCACATCGCGGATCTTGGCCGGCGCGCGTTCGGGCAGTCCGGCCACCGACGCGCTGGCCACCGAGAGCAGTTTGCCGTCCATCGCGCCGCCGAGCAGGCCGCGCACGGCGGCGAGGTCGTCCTCGGAGATCACCGCGCCCAGGTCGACGATGCGCTGATCGACGCGGCCGGTGTCGGTGATGACGACCAGTAAGAGTCGGGCGGGATTGAGCGCGACGACCTCGATGTGGCGCACGGTCGATGCCGACACCGTCGGGTACTGCACCACCGCGACCTGGCGGGTGAGCTGGGCCAGCAGCCGCACCCCTCGGCGCAATACGTCGTCGAGGTCGACACCGGATTCGAGGAATTCCATGATCGCGCGGCGTTCGGCGCCCGAGAGCGGCTTCACCTCGGCGATCCGGTCGACGAATTCGCGGTAACCCTTGTCGGTCGGCACGCGCCCGGAACTCGTGTGCGGCTGGGTGATGTAACCCTCCGCCTCCAGCACGGCCATGTCGTTGCGGACCGTGGCGCTGGACACTCCGAGATTGTGCCGTTCGACCAGCGACTTCGAGCCGATCGGTTCCTTGGTGGCGACGTAGTCCGCGACAATCGCTCGCAGGACCTCGAATCGCCGATCTTCGGTGCTCGAAGCCATCGACCCCACCTCCTCGCTCGTGCCGGATACGTCGTCGGCCCGCGTTGTTGTAGTGCTGGGCACAGACTCGCACGCGGGCGCTCGGGGCGTCTTGCAGTCCAGTCTAAATTGTCTCGTTCTCCGGTGAGTTCTCCACAGGGCGGAGTTATCCACAGGGCGCGGATCGGAGCTTGTCGCGTTATCGCGCCCAGCGTACGTTCGGTCGTGAATCAGGCTCTTTACCAGCGCTTTTCCGGGGCGGGAGGATTTGCGATGCGATTCGGTGACGAGTGGGGTGCGAGTGACTCTGCGGTCGTGGTGCGTCCGGAGGAATTCGGCGGGATCGATCGGGCGTGTGTGATGTTTCTCGAGGTAGTCGAGAGCGTCTCGCTGCTCGCCCGGCAGATCCGTGCGCAGACGCACTGGGGTCTGGGCGAAGGTGACTGGCGGCTGATCTCCGGGCCCGCGCTGGTTGGCCGGTTCCGGGAGACGGCGGAGGCGGTGGCTGCCGCGATGGAGACGCACCGCCGGATCGTCGGTGATATCCGCGAGGCGCATCGGTTCGCGCGGGACCGGCTGGTGGCGGTCGACGAAGAGTGGGCGCTGCGCTTGGCCGACGCGGAAGCCGCCCTGGGGACGCGTGATCCGTTCGCGGTCGGTGCCCGATGATGCCGGGCGGTGGTGAGAACGTCCACCACTGGCGGCATCGAGAGATCACCGAGGCGTTCTCATCCCTCGATGTCACCGATGCTGTTGCACAGGCGGACGCGTTCCAGGCGTTGGCGCGGTGTTGGGAAGAGGGGCTGGATGCCTTCGATCGTGCGATCAGCGTGGGGCTGCCGGCGGCCTGGTCGGGTGTCGGAGCGGAGGCTGCGATGTCTTCTGTCCGGCGATACCTCGACCAGGCACGAGAACTCCTCTCCGCTGTCCATCCCGTCCCCGCTCTGGTCCAAGCGGCGGCCGATGCGGTCGTCGCGACCAAGTACGCGATTCCCGAGCTCATCGAGGAGTCCGCTGCGCCGGTGTGGTCCACCGATCCGGGTGGGATGCGGGAGGCCGGCATCCGGGAAGAAGAGGCGAGAGCGGCCGTGCGTGATCGCTACATCCGGCCCTTCGGCGAGGTCCTCAGCCGAATCCCTTTGATACCGCAGCCAATTCATTCCTACGCAACTGCTGGCAACGGCGGTTCTCTTGGCAACGACCTGTCCGCGCCCTTGCTGGCCGACGTAGTCCCGGGTGCCGAGCATTACCGACCCATCGGGACCGATCCCGCCAGAGCCGCGAACGTGCTGGGAGCATGCGACGAAACATGGTGGCTTGCAGCGTCTTCGGGTCGCGATGTGGATCGGCCTGCAGTTACCGGCGCGGTGGCCAGCTCCCCCGCTGACCTGCCGGGTACTGGCACAAGGCGATTCGACGCGAACCTCGACAGCGCGAGCGGAGCTGTGACGGGTATCCGCATCGGAGCCGGTGGCGAAGGAACAGCAGGCGCAGTGGACGTCGGCGCGGCGAAGGTCGATGTGATGCGCTGTGAATCCCCAGGGTCGAACGCTGATGGGCCACAACAATCCGACGATGCAGAGCGGGGACGTAACCGCAGCGAGGGCGGTGTGACGAGTGCTCGCGGTGCGGAGGCGGCTGGGCCGTCGACAGGACCGGCAATGTCGAGTGCGGGATTTCGAGGGGAGGCGAGGAATGGAAGCGCAACAACTGCGGGTGCGGGAGCGAGAACGAACGCCGCGGAGGGTTTCACGCAACGGGTCGACAGTGCACTGGCAACTCGGTCGGGTGGTGGCGGGCCTATGGAAAGCAGCGGCAACCACCACGGCGGTGCCCCGAACTCCAGCAGCGGGCAACGCGGGGCAGGCCAGGCGAACACCGCGACTGACAGCCCCGGTGCTGCGGCACGGAACACATTCGCGGACCGCATCGCGCTTGCAGATGTGGCGTTGTCCGCAAACGATGCCCTGACAGGCAACGCGGTCGCCGCAGACAACGCCCCGGCAGACAACGCACTCCGGGCGAACAACGCCCCGACGGGCAACGTACTAGCGGCGGATAAGGCCCTGGCAGGAAAGGCGCCGACGGCCGGCGATGCGGGAGTCGAGACGAGGGCGTCCGGCGCGGGGCAGGGGCAGGTGGCCGCGCGGTGGTTCCACTGCGTCGCCCTGGCGCCGGGTGGGCCTGGCGCAGAGGAGCACGCTCGTGGGGTGCCGGAGTATTTGATTACCTCGGCCAATACCGAGGTGTTGCTCGGTCGACCGGCGCCGACCATTACCGATGGGGTGATCGGTGGGGCGCGGGATGACGGGCACGGGTCCGCGGCGCGGGGGTGTTGATGTCCACGAGTGGAGGGGTCGGATCACGGTCGCCCGGGGTGGGCGACCGTGAGCCGATCAGATGCGGCGGGCGGCGCCGACGCGGGCGGGTGAGTGGGCGGCGCCCACTTCTTTGCCCGCGAGGGCATCCAGGCCGAGCATGGCCAACAGTGACACGCAATCTTCGGCATCGTTGGAATGCGAAGCGACCGTCCGCGCGGCGACCGCGCACTGACGAGCGTTCTCCGCCTTCTCAGCAGAGCGCGCTTCAGCGAACTCGCTCTGCTCGTGGACGAGGGTGATGTGCCGTTCGGTGGACATATAGCTCCCTAGGTTTCGACCCGAAGCCTACGCCCCCAATCGTTATCTTCGGCCCCGAACCCACCGAAGAATCGCTTCGGATACCCCGGTGGCAGACCATCGCCGGAGGGTGTGCATCAGGCCACATCATCCCGATGACCGGGGGATCATCGAAGCCGCGGTGAGCTCGACCACGCCGCGAAAAGACGTCACGAAACGGCATCGCGTGCCGCGCGTTGCAACCGCAGCTGTCCGATCTCGGCCACGTTTTTCATCAGTTCGGCATCGACCCAGCCGACCAGATGCGCGACCGTCAGGCCGGCGTCGGCAGGCCATGGATAACCGGAGGGGAGGTCGAAGTCCGCGTCGTCGAGTTCGCTCAGCGTGTCGAGCCACTCCTGCCGTAGGCGGCGGAGCCACTCGATGGTGCTGTCGCCGGGTCCCGGCCAGGCGATATCCGTCCGGTCACGTGGTGCTCGCTGCCGCAGGTGATCGGTGGCCACGCTCCACCACCACCCGATGTGCCAGGTGAGCCAGCCGATCGTCGGTACCGGAATCGGATCGGGCTCGGTGTCCGCCCAGTCCGCGACCCACCCGCCCGCGGGAGCTTCGCGCATCGTCCAGCACAGCGCGCTCGGCTCCCACAGGAAGTCCTCCTCGTGCAGCCGCTCGAGGTGATACTCGAACAACGACCAGACGAGATCGAACTGCCACCGCAGCAACTCACTTCGTGACGTGGACACGGGCCGGATCGTGCCACGACACCCGCGAACGAGCGAACGAATTCTCGACGAAAGAGCGTTGGTGGCGCTCAGCCGAGGAGATCGCGGACGATGCCGTCGGCCAGCAGCCGCCCACGATCGGTGAGGACGAGGTGCTCGTCGACGACCTGGGCCAATCCGTCGGCGAGAACACGGTCGAGGGCGGGCCGGGCGGAGGGGGCGAGGTCGGCGAGGGGAAGGCCGGTGCGCAGGCGAACGGTGAGCATGAGGTGTTCGGTGTAGCGCTCGTCGTCGGTGAGGGCTTCCCAGCCCGCGGCGGGCAGACCACCGAGGCCGACGCGGTCGGCGTAGCGGGCGGGGTGCTTCACGTTCCACCAGCGCACACCACCCACGTGGCTGTGCGCGCCGGGACCCGCACCGAGCCAGTCACCACCGGCCCAGTAACCGAGGTTGTGCCTGCAGCGCGCGGAATCGTTCGCGGCCCAATTGGATACCTCGTACCAGCCGAGCCCGGCCTCGGCCAGGCGGGCATCGATGCGCTCGTAGCGGGCGGCGAGCACATCGTCGTCGGGTGCGGGCAGTTCACCACGGCGGACCTTGCGCGCCAGCGCGGTTCCGTCTTCCACGATCAGGGAGTAGGCGGACACATGATCCACACCGGCGGCCAGCACCGCGTCCAGGCTCGCATCCAGATCGGCGTCGGTCTCGCCGGGTGTGCCGTAGATGAGGTCGAGATTCACGTGCTCGAATCCGGCGGCGCGCGCTTCCTTCGCCGCGGCAACCGCCCGGCCCGGCGTATGGGTGCGGTCGAGCACCTTCAGGACGTGCGCCGCGGCCGACTGCATGCCGAGCGAGATCCGGGTGTATCCCGCCGCGCGGAGGCGGTCGAAGAACTCCGGCGAGGTCGATTCCGGGTTGGATTCGGTCGTCACTTCGGCATCGGTGGCGAGGGTGAAGTTCGCGCGCACCGCGTCGAGCACCGAGGCGAGCCCGTCTCCGCCGAGCAGCGACGGTGTTCCGCCGCCGACGAAGATCGTCGAGACCTCGGGGGTCGCGCTCGGCAGCGCACCGAACTCGGTCGCCGCGGTGGCGAGCTCGCCGCGCAACGCCTCGAGCCACGACTGCGGCGACGCCGAGGTGCCGAGCTCCCCCGCCGTGTAGGTGTTGAAGTCGCAATATCCGCAGCGTGTGGCACAGAAGGGAACATGCACGTACACGCCGAACGCGCCGCCCCCGAAGTCGCGCAGCGCGGGGCGCTCGGCGTCGGCCGGTGTCGCCCCGGGAGCCACGGGAGTTGCGCTGGTAGTCACCCCTACAGTCTGCCGGGCCTCGGCGAACTGGCGCGTCCGGCCCCGGCACCGGTCGTCGCGCCCGCGCTTCGCCACGCGGGACCCAACCGGACTCGGCACCGCGCGGGCCGCTCGACCGACCGAGTGACCCGTGGCCCAGCTATGCGCCTGTCGCCGAAAAGTCCGAACACTGCCCGGACGCCGGTTTCGGCGACGGGCAGCGCACGAAGGCTTGGCGGTCAGTCCACCACGGGGGTGTTCTGGTTGGCCGTGAGCACCCAGACCCCGTCTTCCTTGGTCATCACGTACATGGGCGTGCCCTGCCCGGACAGCTCGCCATCCAGCGTGAAGTAACTCTGCCGGATCTTCACCGCGGCCACGTCGGGTCGCAGGAACAGCACGTGCTCGATCTCGTAGGTCGCCTTGCCATGGGTGGTCGCGCCGGGCAGCACCTGGGCGGTGAACTCGGCGATGGCCGCGCGGCCGAACAGCCGCTTGCCGTGCCCCGTGGTCCAGATCGCGTCCTCGCGGAAGACGGAGACGAACTCCTCGATCAGTTCGTTGTCCTGCGCGTGCGCGATGGTCCCGACGACGGCGCGAATGGCCGCGAGTTCGGTGTCGAGATCGGCGGGGATCCGGCCCGCTACGGTGACGTCGTTGCTCATGCGGACACTGTGCGCCCTCAACGGCGGTTGAGGTCAACCGCTGTGGCGCCCGACACAGCTATGCCATCGGGCGAATCGCCGGTAACTTCCCGCGCCCGAACTATGACCCCTGTCACAGAACGGTACGGTCGTCCAGGCGATTTCCCCCAAAAGTGCGGGAAATATCTCCTTGCGGTCGGAACGACCCCCCTGACATGGCACAATAGGTGCATGCACGCAACTGGAGTACGACTCGTGGCTCGTCGCCACGTCGACTTCCAGCGTGTTTGCAGCGCCTGTTGTCGGCCCGGTTTCCACCGGTAGCGCAGCGGCGTCCGCCCGGGAATCTCCCGGTGCCTTCGACTTTCATCGGCCCGCTGACCACCTGACGCGAGCCAGCCCCTCGCGCCTTCAGCACGGATGTTCACCCACCCCCGCAGGAGCGACCCCACATGACGTCGAGCACCGACGCCGGTTCGACCGAACAGTCGACGGCGCAGGCCCGTCCCGAGCGCCCGGTCACCGAGCGCCGCGTCCGGCCCGACCGCCCGCGCCCCGAAGGCGCGGTCGCGCCGCGCGAGCGCACCGGCAAGCCGGTCCGCCGCCGCTCCGAAGGCCAGTGGGCCCTCGGGTACCGCGAACCGCTCAACCCGAACGAGCAGTCCAAGAAGGACGACAACCCGCTCAATGTGCGGGCCAGGATCGAGAACATCTACGCCAAGGGCGGCTTCGACTCGATCGACAAAGCCGACCTGCGTGGCCGTTTCCGCTGGTGGGGTCTCTACACCCAGCGTGAAGAGGGCTACGACGGCACCTGGACCGACGACGACAACATCGACCTGCTCGAAGCCAAGTACTTCATGATGCGCGTGCGCTGCGACGGTGGCGCGCTCAATGCCGCCCAGCTGCGCACCATCGGCCAGATCTCCACCGAGTTCGGTCGCGACACCGCCGACCTGTCGGACCGCGAGAACGTCCAGTACCACTGGATCGAGGTCGAGAACGTCCCGGAGATCTGGCGGCGGCTGGAGTCGGTCGGCCTGCACACCACCGAGGCGTGCGGCGACTGCCCGCGCGTGATCCTCGGTTCGCCGCTGGCCGGTGAGTCGCTCGACGAGATCATCGACCCCACGCCCGCGATCGACGAGATCGTCAAGCGCTACATCGGGAAGAAGGAGTACTCCAACCTTCCTCGCAAGTTCAAGACCGCGATCTCGGGTCAGCAGGACGTGGTGCACGAGATCAACGACGTCGCGTTCGTCGGCGTGAACCACCCCGAGCACGGGCCGGGCCTGGACCTGTGGGTCGGAGGCGGCCTGTCGACCAACCCGATGCTGGCCAAGCGGGTCGGCGCGTGGGTGCCGCTCGACGAGGTTCCCGACGTCTGGGAAGCCGTGGTGTCGCTGTTCCGCGACTACGGTTACCGTCGCCTGCGCACCAAGGCGCGCCTGAAGTTCCTCATCAAGGACTGGGGCATCGAAAAGTTCCGCCAGGTCCTCGAGGACGAGTACCTGAAGCGCAAGCTGGTCGACGGTCCCGCCCCGGAGCAGCCCGCCAAGCCGATCGACCACGTGGGCGTGCAGAAGCTGCGCAACGGCCTCAATGCCGTCGGCTTCTCCCCCATCGCCGGTCGCGTCTCGGGCACCATCCTGAGCAAGGTCGCCGACGCCGCCGAGAAGTACGGATCGGACCGCATCCGGTTCACCCCGTACCAGAAGCTCATCGTCCTCGACATCGCCGACGACCAGGTCGACGCCCTGATCCATGAACTGGAACCGCTCGGCCTGCAGGCACGTCCCTCGGTCTGGCGGCGAAACCTGCTCGCGTGCAGCGGCATCGAGTTCTGCAAGCTGTCGTTCGTCGAGACCCGCAAGCGCTCGCAGGTGCTCGCCCCCGAGCTCGAGCAGCGCCTGGCCGACATCAACGCGCAGCTCGACGTGCCGATCACCATCAACATCAACGGCTGCCCGAACTCCTGCGGCCGGTCCCAGATCGCCGATATCGGCTTCAAGGGCCAGCTCGTCGACGACGGCAACGGGAATCAGGTCGAGGGCTTCCAGGTTCACCTGGGTGGCAGCCTCGGCCTGGACAGCGGGTTCGGCCGCAAGCTGCGTCAGCACAAGGTGACCAGTGTCGAGCTCGGCGACTACATCGAGCGAGTCGTGCGCAACTTCGTCAAGAACCGCGAAGACGGTGAACGCTTCGCGGTGTGGGCGGTTCGCGCCGACGAGGCCGACCTCCGTTAGTGGATGAGGAGATCTCAACTGTGACAACGAATCTCGCCGCCAAGCTGTCCGAAGACGAACTGCGCGCGCTCGCCGAGCAGGGCGCGGCCGAACTCGGCCCCGACGCCTCGGCCGCCGACCTGATCGCCTGGACCGACCGCACTTTCGGCAACAACTACATCGTCGCCTCCAACATGCAGGACGGCGTGCTGGTGCACCTGGCCGCGCAGACCCGCCCGGGCGTCGACGTGCTGTTCCTCGACACCGGCTACCACTTCGCCGAGACCATCGGCACCCGTGACGCGGTCGAGGCCGTGTACGGGGTGAACGTGATCAACGTGCGCCCCGAGCACAGCGTCGCCGAACAGGACGAGCTGCTCGGCAAGGACCTGTTCGCCCGCGACGCCGCCGAATGCTGCCGGTTGCGCAAGGTGGTCCCGCTGAAGAAGTCCCTCGCGGGCTACAACGCGTGGGTCACCGGCATTCGCCGCGTGGAGGCGCCCACCCGCGCCAACGCACCGCTGATCTCCTTCGACGAAGCCTTCGGCCTGGTGAAGATCAACCCGATCGCACCGTGGTCCGACGACGAGATGCAGGCCTACATCGAGGCCAACGGCATCCTCGTCAATCCCCTGGTGGAGGAGGGTTACCCGTCCATCGGCTGCGCGCCGTGCACGCGCAAGCCCGAGCCGGGGTCCGATCCGCGCAGCGGCCGCTGGGCCGGACTGGCCAAGACCGAATGCGGATTGCACCAATCATGACCGTCACCACCTCTGGGAGTGAGCCTGTGAGTACCCACACCACCGAACGCGACCTCGGCCTGACCGAGTTCGACACCCTCGCGGCGCTGGAATCCGAGGCGATCCACATTTTCCGTGAGGTCGCGGGCGAGTTCGAGCGGCCGGTGATCCTGTTCTCCGGCGGCAAGGACTCCACGGTGCTGCTGCACCTGGCGCTCAAGGCCTTCTGGCCCGCGCCGCTGCCGTTCGCGCTGCTGCACGTCGACACCGGGCACAACCTCGACGAGGTGCTCGAGTTCCGCGACAAGGTGGTGGAGAAGTACGGCCTGCGCCTGCACGTGGCCTCGGTCGAGGAGTACCTGGCCGACGGTCGCCTCACCGAGCGCCCCGACGGCATCCGCAACCCGCTGCAGACCGTTCCGCTGCTCGACGCCATCACCGAACACCGCTTCGACGCGGTGTTCGGCGGTGGCCGTCGCGACGAGGAGCGTTCGCGCGCCAAGGAGCGGATCTTCTCGCTGCGCAACGCCTTCGGCCAGTGGGATCCGAAGCGGCAGCGTCCCGAGCTGTGGAACCTCTACAACGGCAAGCACGCGCCGGGCGAGCACGTGCGCGTGTTCCCGCTGAGCAACTGGACCGAGCTCGACATCTGGCGCTACATCGCCCGCGAGGACATCGACCTGGCCTCGATCTACTACGCCCACGAGCGCCCGGTGTACCAGCGCGACGGCATGTGGATGACCCCCGGCGTGTGGGGCGGCCCGAACGAGAACGAGGTCCTCGAGACCCGCTCCGTGCGCTACCGCACCGTCGGTGACGGTTCGACCACCGGCGCCATCATCTCCGACGCCGCCGACAACGAGGCCATCCTGGCCGAGGTCGCCGCGTCCCGGCTGACCGAGCGTGGCGCCACCCGTGGCGACGACCGCGTCTCCGAAGCCGCCATGGAAGACCGCAAGCGAGAGGGTTATTTCTGATATGTCCGACCTATTGAGGCTGGCCACCGCCGGTTCTGTCGACGACGGCAAGTCCACTCTGGTCGGACGGCTGCTCTATGACACCAAGTCCGTGCTGGCCGATCAGATCGACGCCGTCACTCGCGCCTCCGTCGACAAGGGTCTGTCGACTCCCGACCTGTCGCTGCTGGTCGACGGTCTGCGTGCCGAGCGCGAGCAGGGCATCACCATCGACGTGGCGTACCGCTACTTCGCCACGCCCAAGCGCTCGTTCGTGCTCGCCGACACTCCCGGCCACGTGCAGTACACCCGCAACACCGTGTCGGGCGCGTCCACCGCGCAGCTGGTGATCCTGCTGACCGACGCGCGCAAGGGTGTCATCGAGCAGACCCGTCGCCATGCCGCTGTGCTGGCGCTGCTCGGGGTGCCGAAGCTGGTGCTCGCGGTGAACAAGATCGACCTGGTCGACAATCCGGCCGAGGTGTTCGCCGAGATCTCCGCGGAGTTCAACGCGCTCACCTCGAAGCTGGGCTGGGCCGACGAGGACGTCCTCGAGATCCCGGTGTCGGCGCTGCACGGCGACAATATCGCCAGCCGCTCCGAGAACACCCCGTACTACGACGGTCCCTCGCTGATCGAGCACCTGGAATCGGTTCCGGTGGATGCGGATTCGACGGGCACGCACGCACTGGGGCTGCGGTTCCCGGTGCAGTACGTGATCCGTCCGCGCACCGCCGAGTACCCCGATTACCGCGGGTACGCCGGTCAGATCGCGGCCGGTTCGGTGTCGCCCGGCGACGAGATCGTGGTGCTGCCCTCGGGCATCCGCACCACCGTCGAGCGCATCGACACCCCCGACGGTGAGCTGGCCGTCGCCCAGGCTGGGCGCAGTGTGACGCTGATCCTGGCCGACGAGGTCGACATCTCGCGTGGCGACATCATCGCCTCGGTCGCCGACGCCCCGGAGGCGATCGACACCTTCGACGCCACCGTCTGCTGGCTCGGCGACAAGCCGCTGCGTCCCGGCGCGCGACTGCTGCTCAAGCACGGCGCCAAGACCACGCAGGCGATCGTCGGCGCGCTGGTGGAGCGGTTCGACGAGCAGACGCTCACCGCGCAGCCGAGCCCGGAGACGTTGGAGCTCAACGACATCGGACGGGTGTCGCTGCGGCTGGCCGAGCCGATCCCGGCCGACGACTACCGCACCAACCGGCACACCGGTTCGTTCCTGCTGATCGATCCCGCCGGTGGCAATACCCTCGCGGCCGGCCTGGTCGGCGATGTGCTGACCTCGGTCGAGGTCGGTACCACGGTCTGATGACACGCTCGCTCGTCCCGTCGCGCGGTGCCGTTCTTCCGGTGCCGCGCGGCGGAGGCGGGCCCGCACTGATCGCGGTGGCCCACGGCAGCCGTGATCCGCGTTCGGCGACGACGATGGCGGCGGTGGTCGCCTCGGTCGCCGCATCCCGACCGGACCTGACGGTCCGGTTGGCCTTTCTCGACCTCAGCGCGCCCTCGCTCGACCAGGTCGTCGACGAGCTCGCCGCGCTCGGGCATCGCGAGGTGATCGTTGTTCCGTTGTTGCTCGGCAACGCTTTTCACGCGCGAGTCGACCTGCCCGCCCTCCTGGCGGAGTCCGCGAACAGGCATCCGCTGGTCCGCCTGACCCAGACCGAGGTGCTCGGCGCGGATTCGCGATTGATCGCGGCGCTTGCCGACCGGGTCGCCGGGGTGTCGGTGGGTTTACCTGTGCCAGAGCCTGTTTCGATGCACCTCCGGACGACCCCGACAGTTCCTCCGCGCGAAAGTGGCCGTGCCACCGTGGGGGTCGCGGTTGCCGCCGTCGGATCTCGCGACGAATCGGCGAATCGCCGGACCGCCGCCGTTGCTCGACGACTTGCGGTGATGACCGGTCTTCGCACCGAAATGTGCTTTGCCACAGTCGAACCCAGCATCAATGTCGCGGTCGACCGGTTACATGCGCGCGGCGTCGAACAGGTCATCGTCGCGCCGTGGTTCCTCGCCCCGGGGCTACTCACCGACCGCCTGCTCCATCACGCGCCGCGCCTCGTACACGCCGATGTCATCGGCCCGCACCCCGCGCTCACCGAGGTGATCTGGTCCCGCTACGACGCGGCGATCGCGACAGACCTCGAACTCTCCGCCTGACGAATCCCGCCGGCGCATCGCCGAGGAGCTGGTCGCGCCCGATTTCCGCGCCGATCTTCAGCGCACAGCATCCGCAGACACTTCCGGGCGACTTTCCTACGCATACCTCGCGCCCTTGACGCCTCGCCTGCATCTCCGAAATGCTCCCGAAGCTGGCTGCGCTAGTGCGCCAGATCACACCCTCGTTCCTTTACTGTATACCCCTGGGGGGTATAAATTCGTGTCAACGCACTAGGGATCAGAGAGGCAAGACAATGACCATCAACTCCCACACCGCCCACAACACGAACGCCCTCGACACCACTCCCGAAAGCGCTGCGGCACAGCACACCTCACACCTCGGTGCGCACGGCGAACACGCCGCCCACAGCGCCCACGGCCATGCCGAACACCACACTCAGGCGCAGCAGGAATCGCACGCAGGACACGGGAACAGCGCACACGCGGCGCAGGCAGCCCATGCGGATCACGTCGGCCACGCAGCACCCGGCGGCCGCGACAGCCAGAACGCGCACGGGGACCACGCCGCGCACGGTGCGCATTCCGGTCATGGTGCTCATGGCACCGGCGACGCAGTCGCAGCACCGCAGGGGAATCATGCCGGTCACGGTGACCACGGTGCGCACGCTGCCGGACTCCCTGGCGGGCTGCAGATCACCCAGGACGGGTACACGCTCGATCTGGAGACCGCCGTGGCTCAGCCGGGTGTGATCGACTTCCGGTTCCGGATTCTCGGGCCCGACGGGTCGGCGGTGACCGAGTTCGATCCCGTCCACGATCGCGAACTACACCTGATCGTGGCGCGGCGTGAGCTGACCGGGTTCTGGCATGTGCATCCGCGCCGGGAGGCCGACGGCACCTGGACGATCCAGCTGGAACTGCCGGAGGCGGGCGCCTACCGGGTGTTCACCGATATCGCGCCGCGCGCTCTCGGCCGCACCATCACTCTCGGAGCCGACCTGGCCATCGCCGGTCACTATGCGCCACAGCAGGTTCCGGCGGTGAATCGCAGCACTGAGGTCGACGGGTACACCGTGACCGTCGACGGCGAATTGCGCGCCGGGGGCGATCTGCTCACCCTCACGGTGCGCAAGGATGGTGCGCCGGTCACCGATCTGCAGCCCTACCTGGCGGCTTTCGGTCACCTGGTGATCCTGCGGGCGGGCGACCTCGCCTACGTCCACGTGCACCCCAACGGCGAACCCGGCGACGGCATCACGCCTTCCGGGCCCGAAATTTCCTTCCACACAGCCGTTCCCGGCCTCGGCACCTACCGCTTGTTCCTGGATTTCCAGCACGGCGACGTGGTCCGCACCGCGGCTTTCACCCTCACAGCCGAATAACCGACCCCGCGAGCGGCGCCTCCACCCCACGGTGGTGGCGCCGTCGGCATTTCCTCACCGCTGCGTCAGCAGACGGGCGGTGATGGTCCGCGCGGCGGCCAAACGGGTCGAATCACCGAGCTGGCGGGCGATATTAGCGGCGCTGACCAGCGCGTCGAGCTCGAAAACCAGCTGATCAGGATCGGTTATCGCCAGATCGCCGTCTTCCTGAGCCTTGCGAACCTCGGTCGTCAACAGGCCGAGCCACTCCTCTCGATCGGCCACGATCGCATCGTGCACGGCGCCCTGCTTGCTACTGAACTCGGTCACTGTCGCGACCCGGAAACAGCCACCAGGGAACGGTGGATCAGCGATGTGGTCGAACCATCGATCGATCAGTGTCCTGACCCGGTCGATGCCGCGCGGCTCCCGCAGGCTCGGCGCGATCACCCGCTCGACGAACACGTCGCGGGCGGCTTGCACGGCCGCGAGCTGGAGCGCCTCCTTGGTGCCGAACAGCGTGGCGATTCCGCTCTTGCTGATACCGAGATCCGCGGCGAGCATGCCGATGCTCAGGCCGTCGAGACCTTCGACAGAGGCCAATTCGGCCGCGCGGCGCGCGATCGTGGCACGCGCACGGGCCCCCTTCGCCAGTCGCTGATCGCCGGGCTCGAGCTGGGTCATAGCTGCCATTGTCCCACCCGCGCTTGCTCGTACGAACGATCGGTCGTACTTTATTTACGAACGATCGTACGTTCTTATTTCTCTCCCCGAAGGGGCCCTCTCATGACCGACGTGTCAGCTCAGCCCGAGCATCCGCGGACCACTCCCGATACCCGTGCCGCGACGCGCACCCTGGCCGTTGCCGTAGGCGCGGCGTTCATCGCCTTCATAGATCTGTCCGTGGTGAACATCGCCTTCCCGACCATCGCATCCAGTTACCCCGACACCCCGGCCGGCACGCTGACCTGGATCGTCAGCGGCTATGCGATCGCCTTCGCCGCCCTGCTCACCCCTGCGGGACGACTCGCCGACAACCTCGGACGGCGGCGGATGTTCGCGTTTTCACTGGCGGGTTTCGCCGTCACGTCTGTGCTGTGCGGGCTCGCGCCGAGTGCGGGCTGGCTCATCGCTGGACGCCTGCTGCAGGGCTTGACAGCGGCATTCATGGTTCCCTCGGCGCTCGCGCTCGTCCTGGTCGCCACCCCGAGGGAGAAGGTCGGCGCCGCCATCGCCGCCTGGACGACCGCGGGCGGATTCGCCGCGGTGATCGGTCCGGCGATCGGCGGCGCGCTGGTGGAGACCCTCGGCTGGCGTGCGGTCTTCCTGGTCAACGTACCGGTCGCGATGGCATTGATCGTGCCTGCCCTGCGCCTGCCCATCGACGAGCCGCGCGCCGACACGGCCCTGCCCGACCCGCTCGGCATTGTCGCGATCGCGCTCGGTCTCGGCGCGGTCGTCGCCGCGATCACCGAGGGGCAAACCTGGGGCTGGACCGCACCGGGCACGCTCGTCGCGTTGATCGGCGGCGCCGCCCTCGTGGGATTCGCGCTGGTTCGCTCGCTGCGCCACCCCGCGCCCGCGGTGGCCGTCGACCTCTGGCGAAACCGCCGATTCGCCCTCGCCAACGCCGGATCGATGCTGTTCGGCGCGACGATGTTCGCTTGGCTACTCGCGGGACCCTTGTTCCTCGACGCGATGTGGGGGTACTCGGTCCTCGAATCTGCGGCTGCGCTCACCGTCGGCGCGAGCGCGTCCATGGTCACCTCGGTGATCGTCGGCCGGATCACCGCGGCGTCGGCGCAGCGGTGGGCCGCGGTGCTCGGTGCGCTGATGTACTCGGCCGCGCTCGCCTGGATGAGCACCGACGCTTTCGGCCCGGACACCGCACTGTGGTCGGCGTGGGTGCCCGCCGGGCTGCTCGGCGGCGGCGGCATCGGCATCGTGGTCACCGTGCTCGGTACCGCTGCGGCGAGTTCGGTTCCTCCACAACAGTTCGCGGCAGGCATCGGCATGAACGTGACCGCTCGTCAGGTGGGTGGCGCGGTCGGTGTCGCCGTACTCGCCGCGGTCTTCACCGCCGTTCCCGGTGACGCGGTGCGCGCCTTCCATACAGTCTTCGCCATCGGCGCGGCGATCGGCCTGGCCGTCGCACTGCTCCTCCTCGTGCCGTCGAATCAGAACTAGGAGGCGGACGACAGCCTTGACATCAACCACGCTCGAGGTTTCACGATGACCTCATGAGCATCCTGTTTCACAACACCATGCGGATCACCGAGGGACACACCGAGGAGTTCGGCGAGGCGGTGCGGCGCGCCGTGGCCTTCGTCCGAGAGCACGGACCGCAGCTGATGGTGCAGGTTTTTCTCGATGCCGAGGCCGGGCTGGCGCACAGCTTCCAGCTCTATCCGGACTCGGAAGCGGTTCTCGCGCACTGGCAGATGTCGGACCCCTACATCCAGGACGTGATGGCGCACTGCACCATCGAGTCGTTCGAGACCTTCGGGGAGATGTCGGACGCGGTGCTCGAGGGATTGCGGTCGGGGCCGGTCGGGGTGGTGACCGTGCGGCCGCTATTGACCGGGTTCACCAGGTTGTGAACTGTTGGCGCGCACCAGTTCCGCGCCGATAGCCACCAATTCGGCTTTCACCTCGGCGGGGCCGAGCACCTCCACGTCGCCCGCCCAGCCCGCGAGCTGGCGGGCGACCATCTTGGGGGTGTCGGCGGTGATCTCGGCCAGCACCCGGCCGTCGCCGGTGCTGCCGACCAGGGTGCAGTTGCGGCCCTGCTGATCGGCGAGGATGGGAGCCAGGCGCTCGGACACCGCCACCCGGGCGGCGACGGCCGAGCGGCGCTGCTCCATCCGGTCGACCACCCGGGACCACTCGGCGTGCAGGTCGAAGTCGGCCGGTCGCTCGGCGGCTACGTCGAGGACGGTCACGGCGCCGATGCGGTCGAGACGGAAGGTGCGCTGCCCTCGCTCGGTGCCGGCGAGCAGGTACCAGATCGTTTCCTTCTCGACCAGGCCCCACGGGTCGACGGTGCGCATCGTGGCCTGGCCCGCCCGCGCGTATTCGATGCGGACACGTCGTTGATCGACCACGGCACGCTGCAACATGTCGAGGACGGCGGGTGGTTGCGGGTCGGGCCTTCCCCAGCGTGCCGGGTCGACGACCACCGCGTCGGCGGCTGCCGCGGCATCGGCACGGAAGGTCTGCGGCAAGGCCCTGACCAGTTTGCGCAAGGCGGACTTCACCTCGGGAGCCGCCGCGGCCGCCGGGCCCGCGAGCAGGAACAGCGCCCTGGTCTCCCCCGCCGTGAGTCCGGACAGGTCGGTGCGCGCGCCACCGATCAGCGACCATCCACCTCCCCGTCCGGCTTGCGGATACACCGGAATGCCCGCCGCCGAGAGAGCCTCGAGGTCGCGGCGAGCCGTCGCCACCGACACCTCGAGTTCGGCGGCGACCTCGGCCGCCGTCACCCGGCCGCGCGCCTGCATGAACAACAGGGTCGCTACCAATCGGTCCGCTCGCATACCCACGATTCTGCCGAAGAAAGTGCTCATTCGGTGAGCACTTTGCCTGGCAGAGTTCAGGGAAACACCAGAACATCGACCCAGGAGCAGACATGTTGCGCGGAATGGCCACCACCACGTACTACGCCGACGACCTCACCGCCGCCAAGGACTGGTACACCGAATTCCTCGGCCTCGCACCGTATTACGAGGTTCCGGGCGGCTACTACGAGTTCCGGCTCGGCCCGGGGCAGGACGAACTCGGCATCATCAACCGGGCCTACGCACCGGCCGGCGCCCGCAATGCCCCCGGTGGCGGCGGAATCGTGTACTGGCACGTCGACGATCTCGCCGCCACCCTCACCCGGCTGCTCGAACTCGGCGCCACCGAATACGAACCGATCACCGAACACGGCGACGGAGCGGGTTTCGTGACGGCGTCGGTCCTCGATCCCTTCGGCAACGTCCTCGGCATCATGTACAACCCGCATTTCGTGGCGATGACGGCCGCGCGGGCGGCGGCGCTGAGTTCCTGAGCTCAGAACCAGCGCTCGAGGACGGTGGCGACACCGTCCTCGGTGACGTGACCGGTGACTTCGTCGGCCATGGCGAGCACGTCGTCGGGTGAGCCCGTCATGGCGACCGAATGTGCCGCCCAGCGCAGCATTTCGCGATCGTTGAAGCCGTCGCCGATGGCGAGAGTCGCCGAGGCGTCCACGCCGAGAGCGCACCGGAGGCGTTCCAGCGCCCAGCCCTTCGACACGCCACGACGTGAAACGGTGAGCCACGGCCCGAATTCACCGTGGACCCAGGAGGTCTCGGGCACCACGAGGCTGTCGAGCTGGCGCACCATCTCCGCGACGTCGCCGCCGGGCCACCATCCGTTGAGCCGGGGTGTGGGTTCGCTGCTGAGCATGTGGTGGTCGACGAGCTGGAAATCGCCGATCGAGTACTCCCCCGGACTGTGGCCCGTCGCCCAGATGCCGACGCCGACCCGCTCGGCGGCGAAGATCATCTCGGGAAACAGCGCTCGCAACGCGCCGACGGCGGGTGCCGGGTCGAACAGTTCCACCGCGACGGGTTCCCCACGTGCCACGTCGATCTGCACCGCACCGTTGGAACACAGCGCGTGCCCCTCGATGAGCCCGAGTTCGCGCAACACCGGCCGAGTGGTGAGCACGGTCCGCCCGGTCGTCACCACCACATGCGACCCCGCGGCCACCGCCGCCCGCACCGCCGCGACCACCCGCCCGCTGATGGGGCAACCGGACTCCAGCAAAGTCCCGTCGATATCGAGCGCGATCAGTTTCGGCGCTCCCCCGAGTGCAGCCATCCACCCATTCTGCCCCGCCGCCACCCCGATCCACCCAGGAATTCACCGCCCTTGACGCACCCGTGCTCCAGCCAGCGCAGCCGAATCCCGTGTACCCCTGGGCCTCTCAGCGGCCGGGGTGCGCGACCAACGTTAGATCCGGCAGCACCTAGCGGAACCCGGACACAGATCCATGCCGCGTCGGATCACCTGGGTGCTCGGTCCAGCAGATTTCCCGATAGGGCCGCAGGTGTCGGTGTGCGGCGACAGGTGCGAATGGTCTCCGAGCACCACCTTGCAGCCCAGGGACTTTCAATCGGTGGCCACACAGACCGAGAATGGTCCGCCGCCGGTCGATGCCTGCCGCCGCCCGACGTAATGCCTGCCGCCGCCCGACGTAATGCCTGCCGCCGTCGATGTCTGCCGCCGCTCGACGAAAAGCCGGCCGCCCCTCGGCGTCCACCGCCGCCCGACAAAATGCGCTCCGCCGGCTCGGCAACTACCGCCCCCCCGACGAAAGCCGGCCGCCGCTGAGCATCTGCCACCGCCCGACGAAAAGCCCCGCCACCGCTCGGCGTCTGCCGCCACCCGACAAAATGCACTCCGCCAGCTCGGCATCTGCCGCCCAACGAAAGGGCCCGCCACCGCTCGGCATCTGCCGCCACCCGACAAAATGCAGTCCGTCGCTCGGCATCTGCCGTCGCCCGACGAAAGGCGCACCGCCGCTGAGCATCTGCCGCCGCTCGACGAAATGCTTGCCCACACCCGACGAAATGCCTATCGCCGCTGAGCATCTGCCGCCGCCCGACGTACTGTCTTCGACCTCAGCGGCGCGAACCGCCGCCGCCTCCACCGCCGTCGCCGCCGGACGAGCCACCGGAGTCGCTGCCGCCGGAGGTACCGCCGGAAGTCGAACCGCCCGAGGTACCCCCCGAGGTCGAACCGCCCGACGTGCCACCCGAAGTCGAACCGCCCGACGTACCACCCGAGGTCGAGCCACCGGATGTTGTGGAGCCACCGGACGTTCCACCCGAGGTGGACCCGCCGGAGCTGCTGTCGCCGGACGTGTCCCCGGAGCCGGCGCCGCCGGAGTCACCACCAGAGGCGCCGCCCGTGGAACCGCCAGCGTCCGAACCGCCGGAGGTCCCACCCGATGTTCCGCCGGCAGTCCCACCCGACGCGCCACCGGATGTCCCGCCGGAGACGCCGCCCGACGTTCCGCCGGTCGTGCCGCCGGTCGACGCGCCCGAATCGGTTCCGCCGGTACCACCCGGGTAACCGCCGGACGTGCCTCCGGATGGGATGCCGCCGGTACCGCCGGGGTTGTACGGGTTGTCGGAAGTCCCCGCACCGCTGCCTATTCCGTCGGACACGCCGATATCGATGCCACCTGTGGCGGGAGGCGAGGTGTCGGGAGCACCGGTGCCGGGCGCGGGGAGGGAGGTATCCCCGGGAAGGGTCGGGGCTCCGGCGGCGGGAATTCCGGAATTGGGCGATCCCGGCGAGGGGACACCGGCGATCGGGCCGGGGTCGGTGATGGGACCGGGGTTGGTGATGGGCCCGGGGCCGGGGTTGGTCGGCGACTCGGCGGAAGGCTTGTCGAACGGCAGCGGGTTGACGAAGTGGGCGGGGTCGCCGTAGGACGTGCGAGCCAGAACTGGGGAACGGCAGTCGCCGCCGGCCCGGAACCGTTCGCCACCCTCGGAATCCGCCTGCGATGCCCCACGTTCGGGTGCCCCCGACGCCGCACCGACGATCATCTCGTACGCGGTGCGCGCGGCCGCGCTGACGACGCGCACCTTGCCGGTGACCGGGTCGATCGTGTTGACCAGTCCCGTGGTCTGGGCGGCGAGCAGGTCGGCGCTCATGTCGTAGAGCAGGGCGTCGGCGGGGACGCCGAGGGCGGGGAACCGTTCGAGGACGGGGGTCAGGCCGGGATCGAACGGGCTGCCGAACACCGTCATCGCCGACATCGCGAGCGCGGAAACCACGGCGGCGCTGGAGAAGACGGCCACGTGCGGCGCCGAGTTGCCGCTCTGCTGGGCCGGTGCGAAGGTGCGGGCGGCCAGGGCGGCCGCGCCCGCCGCGACGACTTGACCCGGATCGGCCACGGTCACCAGCGGGACGCCGAGCTCGGCGAGGGTGCGCGCCACCTCCGGCGGCCGCGTGGCCCCGCCGACGAGCAGGATGCGCGAGATGTCGGCCAGCCGCAGACCCGCGGCGGCAACGGTTTTGCTCACCAGCGGGAAGGTGTCGCGAATGTGTTCGGCGCGCAGGCTGTCGGTGTTCACCATCGAGGTGAGTGTCGCCGTGGCGCGGCCGTTGCGTGACTCGACGGCATACCGGGCGACCATCTCGCCCAGCGGCTTTCCGCCGAAGTCGGTGGACCGCACGGGTGTGCCGACCATCGGGTGGTGCGGCCAGTCGGGACCGACGCGCAGCACGGTGAGGTCGAGGCTGTTGGCGCCCAGGTCGTAGACGAGTACGAATCCCGGTGCGAGCGGCCCGTGTTCGACTTCGAGCCATTCGCCGGCGGCCACCGGTTCGGGCGCGAGCAGCACCTGACCGGCACCCGCCAGGTGTAATGCCTGACCGAGCAGGGCGACCTGCTTCTCGGTGTAGGTGGCCGGGTAGGTGAGCACCACCCCGGCGGCCGGCTCGGCCAGTTCGATGAGCCCCGTGGCAACGGCGGCGATCAGGTTGGTGGCGGAGTAGAAACGCCCCGCGATCACCATCGGCTCCGGTTCGCGGCTCAGGTCCGCGAAATCCGTGATCGCCGAGGCGAATTCGTTGATCGCGCCGATGCGGGGGCGGCCCGCTTCGTCGAATGTGAGGGCGGTACGGCGTGCGCGTACCGTCGGCTTGGCCGGATCCTCGGCGACAACCGCCGAAATCGCATTGACCGTGCCGATGCTCAAACCCAGACCTCTGGTCATTGTTTTGCTATCCCGTCAACGCACCGTGACCACGTCCAGCACGCGAGCGCACTCATGTGGCCGCGGTCGTCTTCCAAACAGCTCGCCTAGATTAACGGCAACATGGCCGAATTGCTGTGAGATTGATACCCGACACTCCACCTCGGATGCAAGAGGGCGCATATTCGCAGGTAGAGCCCCATGAGGTCGACCGTCCAGTCCCCTGAACGTCCGCGCGAGCGCTTACAGACTCCGAGAAGCAGCTACCCGGGAGTAATCGTCCGAAGTCGAGCAAAAATACATTCTTTCGGTTTGTTATCACGGCTGCGACAGTAATTACCGACCGGTAATCAATTCATTTACTGCGGGTTCGCATACACGTGCCGGAAAAACCAAAAGCTCGATTTGTATAACCCCCGGAAAGCGTGACATGTCAACGCAACGGCCGAAACCCGCCAGCACGCACCGCTGCCCGACGGTTGACTCGAAGTCCGGGAGGCCGATCCACCGGGCTCCGAAACATCAAGGGAGAGAAGGTACTACGCATGTCCACTCGTTTCGCCGACCAGGTCGTCCTCGTCACCGGCGCCAGCTCCGGCGTCGGCAAGGCGGTGGCGCTGCGGGTCGCGGCCGAGGGTGCGGCCGTCGTACTCGGCGCCCGGGGCAAGGACCAGGGCGAGCAGGTCGCCGAGCAGATCCGGGCCGAGGGCGGGCGCGCGCTGTTCGTGCCGACCGACGTCACCGTCGACGCCGATGTCGAGCGGCTCACCCAGGCCGCGCTCACCGAGTACGGCAGGCTCGACGCCGCGTTCAACAACGCGGGCGCGGTGAACGCCTTCGGACCCGTCGCCGAGATCGGCGACGATGCCTGGCGCGCCGACCTGGAGCTGAACCTCACCGGCGTGTTCTACGGCTTGCGGCACCAGGTGCCCGCGATCATCGCCTCCGGCGGAGGCGCCATCCTGAACAACGCCTCCAACCTCGGCGTGGTCGGGATGGCCTCGGTGGCGCCCTATGTGGCGGCCAAGCACGGCGTGGTCGGGCTGACGAAGTCGGTGGCGCTGGAAACCGCGGCTGCCGGTGTGCGCGTGAACGCGCTGGTCTCCGGCGCGGTCGACACCCCGGCGTTCCGCGCGTCGATGGGCGCCACTCCCGAGGGAGAGGCGGCGATCGCGGCGATGCACCCGATCGGGCGTATCGCGCAGCCCGCCGAGATCGCGGCGCTGTGCGCGTTCCTGCTCAGCGCCGAGGCATCGTTCGTCACGGGCGCCGCGGTGACCGTCGACGGTGGTTTCACCGCACAGTGAGCACCACTCGGTGAGAACGACGAAGGCCCGCTACACCGCGCAGTCGGTGTAGCGGGCCCTTCGGCTGTTCGATCAGCCGCGAGCGAGCAGGCGCTTGATGCCGCCACTCGCCGCGCGCGGTGCGGCGGCCCCACCGGCCACCGCTTGCGGACGACGCGAACGCACCAGCTTGTCGAATTCACTCGCAGCACGCGCCGGATCAGGCAGCGCGCCCCGGTTGAAGTCGTCGGCGAGCTGCTGCACGGTTTCCTGTGCACAGGACTTGTTGGTGCCGATGAACCCGGTGGGACCACGCTTGATCCAGCCGGTCACATACGTTCCCGGCACGACATCGCCACCGGGGGCGTCGAGCACCCGGCCTGCCTCGTTCGGGATCACGCCGCGCGCGTCGTCGAACGGCAGGTCCTTGGTCGGCACGCCACGGTAGCCCACCGAGGTGAGCACGACGCCCGCTTCCAGGAGTTCGGTGTCGCCGGTCGGCACCGCGCTGGTGCGACCTTCGGCGTCGGTGACCAGCTCGTTGCGCTCGACCCGCACGCCGGTCACCGTCTCGGCGCCGAGGATCTCCACGGGCGAGGACAGGTACCGGAACACGATGCGCTTGCGGTCACCGAACGGGCGTTGCGCCACGCTGTGCAGCAGACGCAGCTTCTGCTCCACCTTGTAGGGCAGCTCCGGGGTCACCGGCGGCAGCTCGCCCTCGATCGCGATGTCGATATCGGCGGCCAGCAGGCCGACGAACTCGGGCACCGTGAACGCCGACTCGGCCGGACCGCGGCGGCCGAGCACGACCACCTCTTCGATCTTGCTCTCGCGCAACGCCTTCAGGGCGTAGGGCGCGATGTCGGTATCGGCGAGGGTGGCCGGGTCGACGGTCAGGATGCGGGCCACGTCGAGGGCGACGTTGCCGTTGCCGACGATCACGACGCGCTTCTGGTTCAGATCGAACCGATCCTCCGCGTGGTCGGGATGACCGTTGTACCAGGCGACGAAGTCGGTGGCCGACACGTTGCCGGGCAGCCCCTCACCGGGGATGTTCAGCTTGCGATCCGCCGACGCGCCGACCGCGTAGATCACCGCGTGGAAGTGCTCGAGCAGTTCGGCGTGGCTGATGTGCGTGCCGATCTCGACATCGAGGTAGGTGCCGAAGTCGTCCTGCTTCGACATCACGTCGAACAGGTCGGCGACCTTGCGGGTGCGCTTGTGGTCGGGCGCGACACCGAGCCGGGCCAGGCCGTAGGCCTGCGGCAACCGGTCGAACATGGTCACCGCCACCCGGGGCTGGGTGAGCAGCTCGTCGGCGGCGTACATCGCCGACGGACCCGACCCGACGATCGCCACCCGCAGCGGCGAGCGCTCGGTGTCGATGGCGGGCGGCATCACCGGTGCGGCCAGCGTGGGACGTGAGCGCTGCACGCGGTAGAAGTCGGCGTTGATCTCGATGAAGGGCTTCTGCTCTTCGGTGAGTTTCTTCGAGGAGGTGATCGCGTCGACCGGGCACGCGGTGGCACAGGCGCCGCAGTCCACACACGCGGCCGGGTCGACGTAGAGCATCTCCGCCGTACGGAAGTCCGGCTCATCCGGAGTCGGATGAATGCAGTTCACCGGGCATGCGTAGACGCACGAGGCGTCGCTACAGCACGACTGGGTTACAACGTAGGGCATCTATTTATCGTCTCAGGCAGCGTGCTTCGCGGAGCGCTTGGGCTCGGAACGGTAGCGGCTCGACGGACCATCGATGCCGAGCAGCTTCCAGACCTTCTTGGCGATCGGGTTCATCAGACCGATCTCCTCGGCCAGGGCGCGCACGTCGACGTAGTAGTCGGCGAAGGTCTGTTTGGCCTCCTTGGAGCCGTAGAACAGTTCCTTGCGGACCGCCGTGGGCATCTCGAA
>NZ_JBSGIJ010000025.1:0-71834 GCF_053605015.1 Nocardia sp. NPDC003979 | reverse complement strand
ACACAACAAGACGAGGTGTCTATGTAGCAGGAACTACCGACCAAATACAAACCGTACGGACGTTATGGACAGCGGCGAAAGAGGTCTACTTAACGCTGACCAAGGGCGCACGCGTCATCGTCGCCGGCCGGCTCAAGCAACGCAGCTACCAAACCCGAGACGGGGACAAACGCACCGTGTTCGAGCTCGAGGTCGACGAAGTCGGCCCGAGCTTGCGGTTCGCCCAGGCCCAAGTAACCCGCACCGGACGCAGACCGAACAACGGCAACGGCTTCGGCGCCGACACCACGACGACCCGCGCGACCCGCACCGCCGACTCCACCGCAGCTGCGCCCCGCGCGGATGCTTCTGATCCGTGGGTCTCCTCCGCCCCGGCGGCCAGGGGCAGTCAGGCGTGGGCCGAGCCGGCGCTGGCCGGTGTCGGTGTGAGTGCTTTCGGACAACCACCGTTGTGACTGACCCGTTGTGACCTGACCCGGTTCTGCCATACCGCTGCGGCGGCGAGCGGGGAGGTAGGTGGTGGGTCGGGGCACCGTGCTGGGATGGGCCCAGCCGCTCGAGGGCTACCAGGCCATCGTGCGCCACGCCGTCGGGCCCGCGCCCGGCGGAAACGAACCCCCCGCGCCCGACCCAGCGATGGCCGCGGTCCGGTGGTGTGCGCGGGGAATTCGCCCCCGCACGCAAATTGGCGCGTTCCCGCCGTCGTGTCGCCCGCTGTCCTGGTGAACAGCCCTCGGCTGGGCCCACCCCAGCCCGGCACCCCTATTTCGCGAAAAGCGTGACAGTTCCAGCGCGCCTGGGTGCCGCACTATCCTCGCCATCCACAGTCAGGAGAACAGCTGTGTCCGTTCACGCATCCACCGTCTCCCCCACGACCACGCTCGCCACATACAGTGTCGAGCCCGGGTTCGACTGGCACGATCTCACTCTGTCTGCCTCCGATGTCACCGGCGCCAAGCCGCCATCTGACGAGCCCGCCACCAAATCGGTGACGGCGGTGCCGGATACGAGGTCGTTCCTGGATGCGATCGAAGCGATCGAACTCACCTTCGACACCGACCGCAAAGCCGCGATCACCATGTTCCGGCCCGCGTTGGACTTGGCGACCGACGCCGACTGGGACCTGTTGGACTTCATGGTCGAGTGCTTCACCCTCTACCCACGTGAGTCCGCGCTGCTACGTCTGCGCGCCCGCTGGTCCGCCGGTGACGAAACCGAACGCGAACGGTTGGTGCGGTTGGTGCCCGACACCGACCCCGGCTTGCACTCCCACGACAACCACGCCCTGGCCCAGCTCATCGAAACCCGCGCCCGAACCAACAAAACCAGCGTGGCCGAGGAGTTCGCGAAGTTTCAGGTCCAGCTCGCCGCCGCCGAGATGCCCCGCCAATCCATCCGGACCTGGCGCAACCCGCTGCCGCGCCTGACCATGCCCGCTTCCCGCCGCATCGACGCCGCCCGCCTGGACCCCGAGCAGATCCGGGCCCGCGTCCTTGCACGGGGCAAGCGTCGCCCTGCCGAGCCGGAACCGGCCGAGGTCACCGCGTATATGCGGGAGAGCTTGTTCGTCGACACCGATGTAGTCGAGCAAGCCCGCCTGCGCCAACGATGGGCTGAGCTGATCGCGCGCGGAGTCACCTTCACCGCCGGTGCGCCGCGGGGGTGGACTCCGCGACGCCCCGGTGACCGTGCGCCGCTGCCCGCGGAGTTGTCCGAGGCGATGTGGGATCACCAATACTGCGTGCACGTCGCCGACCAACGCGACCACGACCGCGCCCTGGCCGGTGAAACGGTGAAGTCCCCCGAACACTCCCACGCCTGGGCCGCCGAACGCACTGGGCTGCGCTCACGCGCCGACCGACGCGAGGGGTTCGTGTTCCAGGGCAACGGTCTCGACGACTTCGCCACCGCGATGACCCCGGTCGCCGGATGGCGGTGCGTGTCGTGCTTCATCGAACGCCCCACCACCGACCAACGCCCCATCCACGTCCGCGACGGGGTGATGCGTAGCGACGACGGGCTCTGCGACTACTGCCGCAGCGACAACCGCACCGGCCTGCCCGCACTCCCCGACGGGTTCACCGTCACCAATCTCGCCGTCGCCTACTGCACCTACTTCGTCGAGCACTACCACGACGCCGCCTACAGGTTGATCACCGAGGTGTGCCGTCGGGCACCGGAATGGTTGATCGCAGTGATCGACAAGTTCCTGGCCGCCCACCCCGACCTGCCCGGCGCCCCGCCACAGGTCGAAGACGATGCTGATCCTGAGTACATCTCGGCACCCACCGCGTCGAAGCGTCGCCGCGGACCGGTGGTGCCGCCCGGCCAGCGGCCCGGCCGGTGTGAGGGCTGCACCCGCTACACCCCCGTTCACGACGACGGGTTCTGCACACAGTGCCGGGTCCACCTCGGCCTGCACATCCCCACACCGCGCGAGCGTCGACTCGTCGCCGCCTGACCCACCCCCCAGCACGTAGTCGGCTGGGGCACCGCCAGATCCGCGGTGCTCCAGCCACTGCGCTTCACCTCGAGGAGGCCCGCCCGTGTTTCACCGCGCCCGTCACACCCGCGCTCGCCGCCGGTTCCTCCGTCAACGTCGGCGCCGCCTCACTCAGGTGATGATCACCGTCCACCTGGCGGCCGATCCTCGCTCGATGATTTACGGTCACCGACCCGGTGACCCCTACCTGTTGGCTGATCGGTTCCTGCTCGACAATCCCAGCGACGCCGACGACTTCGCGGTCCTCGACCGCATCTTCGCCGCACTCAACGACCACCCCCACCCCGCCGACGTCGAGCACACGCGCCGCTGGTACCAACACCGCCACCGATCCCTCTCGGTCGGCGACATCGTCACCATCGACCACCGCCGCTACGCCTGCACACCCTGGTCATGGGACGCGCTCCCAGCCGACTGAACGAACGCGCCCTGCGGCTGCGGCCGCGCCCGGTCCCGTGGGCGGGCCCGCCGCGACGGTCGCGGGCCCGCCCTCGGCAATATGGCCGGTCACCTCCCCTCCGCTTCCATGTCCCGCGACCACCTATCGCTTACGCCACCCCACCTACGCACCCGCAACCTCACGCTCCGCGCACCGCACACTGACGATCGCCCCCCCGCTTTCACCCCCATCACCCCCACACATCCTCTTCTCCGCACCTTTTCAAAGGGCAGACATCTGGCATCTCGGATAACGATCCGATAACGCCCGTGTCGATAGTTGTCCATCGTTGCCCAGAGTTGTCGAACCGAATTAATTGTCGCTTGCGGCAACATAATTCATTGATGCTTCATGGAGGTATGGTCGCGACTATTCATCGAGTCGCCGCGGGAAACGGCTATCAATATTATCTGCGTCAAACCGCCGCCAACGACCGAACCGCTCGCGGGCGGTCATCGCTGTCGCAGTACTACTCCGATCATGGTGAAGCACCCGGACGCTGGCACGGCACCGGACTGGGCGCACTCGACCTCACGGCCGGGTCGGAAGTGACCGAGTCCCAGATGAAATCGCTGTTCGGGGAAGGTCTTCACCCGAACAGCGAGCAGATCAGGACCGAGGTCTACGCACGCCAGATCGCGCTCGGCGCAAGCGACCGTGACGCCACCCGAGCGGCCGAGAAGGCAACGAAACTGGGCAACAAGTTCGCCGCCTATGAGGTTCGTTCGGAGTATCGGAAGCGTTGTTCTCAGGCCTATCGTGCACATAATTCAGCACGGAATATGGAACCCACTGCCGCCATTTCCGACGACGAACGCGCACGCATTCGCACACACGTGGCGACCGAAATGTTCACCGACGAGTACGGTCGCGCACCCCTGAACGCGAGAGAGTTGTCGGGTTGGGTCGCCAAGAACTCGCGCGTCAACCAGACCGCGCTAGCCGGTCTCGAGATCACTTTCTCCCCCGTGAAGAGTGTGTCTGTGCTGTGGGCGTTGGGACCACCGGATATGGCGCGGCGGTTGGAGGCTGCCCACCAGCGCGCGATCAGTGATGCGTTGGCGTGGTTGGAGCGCAACGCCGTGATCACCCGGCTGGGCCGCAACGGCGTCCGCCACGCCGAAGTCGATGGCATCGTCGCGGCCTGTTTCACCCATCGCGACAGCCGCGCAGGCGATCCCGACCTGCACACCCACGTCCTAGTCGCCAACAAAGTCCGCACCCTGGACGGTAAATGGCGCACGATCGACTCACGTCTGTTCCATGAAGCGGCCGTCACGGTCTCGGAGATCTATGACTCCCGCCTCGAGCACTACCTCGAACTCGCCCTCGGTCTGCAGTTCGAAACCCGTGCCGACCGCGACGTCCACCAGGTCCCGATCCGCGAAGTCATCGGTGTCCCTCTAGAACTGATCCACGCCTGGTCGCAACGCGGTACCGCGATCAACGCGCGCCTGGACCAGCTCACCGCCGATTTCCAGGCAACCTTCGGCCGCGAACCCACCCCCGAAGAGGTCTACGGCCTGGCCGATCGGGCGACGCTGGAAACCCGCCCGGCCAAACACCTCCCGCAATCACACACCCAGCAACGGCAAACCTGGCGGGAACAAGCCACCACGGTGCTCGGTGGCCGTGAGCCAGTTGACGCGGTGATAGTGGCCGCGGTGTCGGTGCCACCGATACCGCGTCCGGATCCGGACGCCGCGTTCATCGCCGCCACCGCCGAACGTGCGCTGGCCGCCGTGTCGGAGAGGCGCTCGACGTGGCGTCCGTTCAACCTGCGGGCCGAGGTCGAACGCCAGCTCCGCGGCCGGATCAGCCCCGCCGACTGGGCCTGGGTTCCCGACAAAGTCGTCGCCGCCGCCCTCTCACCGCGGTCTACAGTCGCGCGCGGTGATCCCGACCTCACCGAAGAACCCGAGCTGCGAGCGGTGCCAGCCTGGTTGCACCACCGCGACGGCACCCCGGTACACGTTCGTCCGAACTCCCAGATCTACACCACCCAAACCACTCTCGACGTCGAAGCCGCACTCATCGAACTGTCCATCGAACCCGGCGCCCGCACCCTGGCCCCCGGACTGCTGGCCGACGCGGTCACCGAATACAACACCGCGCATCCTGATCGGCCGCTAAACGCCGGCCAGGTCGGTGTCATCTCGTCCTTCGCCACGTCGGGGTTGCGGGTGCATACCGCCAACGCTCCGGCCGGCACCGGTAAGACCACCGCGATGCAAGTTCTCACCAGCGCATGGCATTCCAGCGGCGGCACCGTCCTCGGGATGGCACCCACGGCCGCGGCGGCCGCTGTTCTGGGGGAGTCGATCGGTACTCGTGCCGAGACCGTCGACAAGCTGCTCGACGTCCTCAACCGCCACTCCCCCCGCCCGGATTCGCCCACGATGATGCGGGATCATCCGCCGTCGTTGCCGCAATGGGTCCTCGATATCGACAACACGACGCTGGTGATCGTCGACGAGCACGTCAAACTCGGCAACACCAAACGCCTGCAACTGCTGCGGTTCCTGTCCCGACGCGGGGCCACGGTGCGCTGCATCGGCGACGACAAGCAACTGCCCGCGATCGACGCCGGTGGCGCCGACGCCGACATGAACGCCGCCTCCCCCGAACACACCCTGACGCTGTCCCACGTCGTCCGGTTCGCCTCCACCGGCGAAGCAACCGCGTCGATCGGGCTGCGCGAGGGCGACCCAGCCGCATTGGCCTGGTATCTGGACAACGACCGCATCCACGCCGGGCACACCGGATCGGTCTACGACGACACCTACACAGCTTGGGCCGCCGACCATAACGCTGGTCGGTATGCGGTCATGTTGGCGCCCACCCACGAGGTCGTGACCGCGCTCAACGCCCGCGCCCGCGCCGACAGACTCACCCGAACCGGTACGAAACCAGAGACCGAAGTGGTCCTCGCGGACGGGCTTTGCGGCTCTGTCGGTGACACCGTGCGTACCCGACGCAACAACCCGAAGCTGCGTTTCGGCCAGACGGATTGGGTTCGCAACGGCTACTCCTGGACCATCACCGCCGTCCACGAAGACGGTTCACTGACGGTGGCGCATCGACGCGGCGGCACCGACAGCGACAACACCGTACGGCTCCCGGCCGAGTACGTGCGCGCCCAAGTGCACCTCGGATACGCCGCGACCATCGATTCCGCGCAGGGAATCACCGCCGAAACCTGCCATGTCGCGTTGTCCGGGCGCGAATCCCGCCAACAGTTCTACGTCGCGATGACCCGCGGAATCCACGCCAACCACGCGCACGTCGCGACCGCCCTCGACGGCGCCGAAGGCTCGATCTACACCGAACCCGCCGTCTACCCACGCACCGCGGTAGAAGTTCTACAGCGCGTTCTGGCGCGCGACGGGGCCCAGAAATCCGCACACACCGAACTTCGTGACGCCCTGGATCCGGCACTGCGCATCGGGCGGGCGGTCGATATCTACCTCGATACCCTCGGCCTGGCTGCCGAACAGGCCCTCGGCAGCGACCGTCTCACCGAACTCGACCATGCTGCCGACACCATCCACCCCGACCTCACCGACAGCCCCGCCTACCCGGTCCTGCGTCAGCACCTGGCCCTGATCGCACTCACCGGCGCCGACCCCATCGCCGCACTCCGAACCGCCGCAAGCAAACGGGAACTCGACACCGCCGATGATCCCGCTGCGGTGCTGGACTGGCGACTCGACCCGACAGGCGCCCATTCCGCCGGCACAGGACCACTGCCCTGGACACCGGGACTACCCCACGGCGTCACCGATGACTCTCTCACCGAACCTGTTCGGGCCCGCGAACGGATTGTGGCCGCTCTTGCCGAACAAATCCGTGACTCCGCGCGACGGTGGACGCCGGGCAATGTACCCGCGTGGACGCGGCCACTGCTCGGGACCGATCCCGCGTTGCTGGGTGAGCTCGCGGTGTGGCGGGCCGGACTCGGTGTCCCCGACACCGACACCCGACCCGCCGGACCCGACCGCTACACCGACCTCGAACGCCTGCACCAGAAACGCCTGCAACAACGCGTCATCGACACCTACGGCGACCCGACCCTGCCCCGCAATCGGTGGGCCGAGGTCGTCGACGACATCGATCCGCGAATCAGCACCGACACCTTGTGGCCGATCGTGGCCGACAAAATCGACCTCGCCGACCGCGCCGGACTCGACATCACCACCCTGCTCACCGAAGCCGCCGCACAACGACCACTACCTGACGAGATGCCCGCCGCGGCCTTGTGGGCGCGCCTGGAACTGGAACCATCCGCCCTCGACACCACCGGCACCGACCCCCTCCGACCCGACTGGCTACCCGACCTCGAAGCCGTCCTCGGCACCGACACCGCCGAACACCTCACCACCGAACCGGCCTGGCCTCGGGTCGTCGCCGCCGTCGAACGCGCCACCAACACCTGGTCCCCCCGCGACCTGCTCTTCACCGCCTACGAACTACTCCAAGGCGCCCAACCCGACGACGCCGCACCGCTGCGTCCTGATCAACTCGCTGCCGCTCTGGCCTGGCGGATCGACGCGCTGCACCACCACACGCCGACACCAACATCACCTGCCCAGCGCCCAGAACCGGCAACGCCTGAACCGATCGCACCGGACGTCGATAGCGCACCCACGCCCACCGTCGCTACAGCGGAGCCGACCCAGCCCGAAGCCGAAGATGCTCGTGTCGCCGCCGTTATCAGCGAACCCACCGATAGCGACCAGCCCACCGGCATCGACCGCATCGCCGAATTGTTCGCGACCGGGCGAGTCGCCGACGCTGTCGCTGAGTTCCGCAGTTTCAACACCGGACTGTCCGACGATGAACAGGCGATTCTCACCGCCGTCTCGGAAACTCTCTATCAGTACAGCTTCCCCGTCGCGCAAGCCCGACTCCGCTGGGCCGCCCAACAATTCCCGCAACACCAGGCGCTGATCCAGGCCTGCACACCCTCGACAGATCCGCGCACCTTCCGCCGTGACACCGAACCCGACCACGACCGCACCCGGCCCGTCTACGACCACCGCGAACGCGTCGACCCCACGATCACACCGGCTGTTCTCGACCCGATCCGGGCCGCGGGCAACGACGTGGTCGACACCTACCTTGCCGACCCCGACACGCACGACAACCGCAATCTGGCGGCGACGAACGGCGACCGAGCGGCAGCGGTTGGTTATCCGATCGACTACGACCTGGCCGCGATACCCGCCATCGTCGGTCTTCCGTGTGTCGATTGCAGCATCGAGCGTCCCGGCAGTGCGAGCTCTCCCGTGCCGCCCAGGATCTCTGACGACGGCCTATGCCACGACTGCCGCGACAACGAACGACCAGGCATCCCCGAACACAACCCCGCAGTGCACCTCACCGCACGCTGCGCACACATCGCCGAAACCCACCCTGCGCCGACGGCATTAGCGATGCTGCGCCGCGACTGGCGCTCACTCGATCAGGTCGGTCGCAGACTCATCGAGCAATGGCTGACCGACAACCCGATCCGCGAACAACCACTCCCAGTCCTGGATCCCCTGCAACGTCTCTCGGATCGCGAGCTCGCCGAGGCGATCGATGGGCTTACTCAGCGGCTGAGCAATATCGCTGCCGAAGCCGAGATCTTCGCCCCGATTCGCCGTGACGACGTGGCCACTATGCCTGATCCGGTCGTGGCCGAACTTCGGCGAACCGCCGAGGACGCACAACTGTCCGCGCACCGGCACGCCCATGAACTCGACACCGCTGTCCGAGCGCTTCACACCACCGCGAACGCGCTCGACACCGCACGAGAGGACCTCGACGCCCTGCCAGTGACGCGGCGCCGCCAGCGGAAGACCCTGCAGGCCCACATCAACACCCTGGTCCGCGAACACCGCGAGCGCAGCGAAACGCACGAGCGGATCCGAAACGCCGCACGGGCAGCGAACCGTCACGCCAACGACCTACTCGCCCGCGCCGAACACGCCGCCACCGAGGACGAACACCGCCGTCTCGCAGAACAAGCACGCGCAGCCAGCAGCGCTGCCACCGAACGCGAGCAAGCAGCCGTGGCGCTACACGACGGCCTCGGCTCCGCACTCGCTGACCACCGCGCAGAACTACAGAGACGACGAACCCTCTCACCACCGCAACGACAACGCGAGGACTACGCACGAGCTGGACTCAGCTCAACAGCCGAGGATTTCAGCCCAGACCGAAACACCGACCCCGACGGAAACAAGCCGAGACCGGGAACCGACCTCGGCCGGTGACCTACAACATACGACACGAGGTGTCGGATGTAGGTGACGGTGCCGGCGCAGCGCTGCGGACCGAGGTGGGCGGTGCGCCCTGCGGTGACGACGTCGTGCCAGGGCGGTGCGGTGGCGGTGGCTGGGGTCCGCCGTTGGCCAGCACGACCGCACTGGCCGGGGTGAGGCGCTGGTCGAGTTCGTCCAGCAGGGTGGTTCGGTCGGTCCAGTGGAAGCTGGCGCCCATGGTGACCAGATCGAGAGCCGGCAGGTCGAGGGTGTCGAGGTGGTAGGAGTCGCCCTCGCGCCAGCTAATGTTGTCGATCTCGGCGGTGGCGGCGAGCGCGGCTCCTTCGTCGAGCATGTGGGGATCGGGTCGACCGCGTACCGGTGGGCGACCAGCGGTGCCAGGCGCAGCGCGATCTGGCCGGTGCCGCACCCGAGGTCGAGCACGGACTGGGTGCCGTCGAGACAGATGCGCTCGCTCACGGTGGTGAACAGCGCGGTCGGGTAGCCGGGCCGGTAGCGGGGTGGGGGGCGGCGGTGAACAGGCCACGCAGGTCGTAGGCCAGGTGTAGCGGGGATCTGCGTGCGTGTCTCGGCCAGCACGCGGGTGGTTCCGTCTCGGTCTGCTCATCGCCGCCGGCAGCGTTGTTGTCTGGTTGTGCCAGTGAATTCCGGCGTCTTTTCGGCGGGTGCCGGCGTCACAGATCGCGGCCCCAGGTAGATCACGGGATGCCGGGACTGCACGAAGCATTTCGGGGCCTATTGACACAGCACAGACGACGCCGCGCCACCCCTGTGAGGTAGGAGCGGCGCGGCGTCGTCTGTGCTGTGGATCAGAGCAGGGTGTAGACGGTTATGAAGGCGAGGAACAAAGTGAGGCTAGCTCCGAAGCCGATCGCGGCTTCACGCATGCTCGCGAGCGCGGTGGCACCGTTGGCGTAGGCCAGTACCCCGGCGGCGAACCCGGCGATG
Organism: Nocardia sp. NPDC003979; assembly: GCF_053605015.1. Lineage (NCBI taxonomy): Bacteria > Bacillati > Actinomycetota > Actinomycetes > Mycobacteriales > Nocardiaceae > Nocardia > Nocardia sp. NPDC003979. The sequence goes on along the minus strand of NZ_JBSGIJ010000025.1, from coordinate 61,675 downwards.
ACCGCGAGTAGAGCGATGCCTACCAGCAGCAGCACCTTGGTGGGGATGGTCATCGGAATGCTCCCGTTCGATCTCGTAGTGATTTCCCGGGTTCCAGTGCATCCGATCCGATGCCCCGCAACGCTTCCCGAGGAAGGGCTAAAGTGCCTCTATGCAGGCACGAACGAATTCGCGAGTCGCTGCGACTCGCCACCGTGGCGGTGAGCGCGGGCCGCAAGGAACCCGCTGTCGGTGACGGGGAAGAGAGACGACGCCGACCATCGCTTCTTCGCCGCGCTAGACCGGTTGCACGCCCGGGCGGGCAAACCGAGCGCTGAGCATTTGTCTGCGGTGACCACGCGAATCATCGGCCGGACGGTTCCAGCGAAGACGATCCAGGGGTGGCTGGGCGAGAAGGACACCGATCGCGTTGTCCCGCGCAAGGGGCGCGGCTACACCTGCGTGATCGGGTATCTGCTCGAAAGTTCAGACACACCGGACCGCGAGATGGTTCAGGCCAAGAACGAATGGGAGCGGCGCCGCGAGGCCGCTGCACGGGCCACAGCGGCCAACCGAAAGGCCGCCGCCATCGAAGTCCCGGCCACGAGCGAATCGGTCGGTGTGCCGATTGCTCAAGTAGAAGACCCATTCGCTCTCGAAGTGCACGCGCTGATCACCGCCGATCACGCGGGCAAGTTGCCGCCACTGCCGCCGTACGTGACTCGCCCACATGACGAGCGGCTGGCTGCGGTCGTGCAGCGCGCGATCGGCGGCGAGAGCGCGATCGCGGTGATGCTGGGCGGATCGTCGACGGGTAAGACGCGCGCACTGTGGGAGGCGCTGGCCATGCTGCCGCAGAGCGAGTGGAGGCTGTGGCACCCGCGCTATCCGACCCGCCGTCAGGAATTGGTTGCCTCGCTGAAGAACGTCGGCCCGCACACCGTGGTCTGGCTCAACGAAACCCAGCGATTCTTCTCGGTTAGCGCCGAGGAGCAGGAGGCCACCGCCAATATCCTCGACGCAACGCTCTCCGACCCACGTCGGGCACCGATCCTGGTCTTGGGCAGTCTCTGGCGCGAGCACTACGCCGCGCTGTGCGCCGATCCTGGCTCACCTGCCCGCCGCCTATTCAACCATGAGACGATCATCGAGGTGCCAGCGGCGTTTACAGGGGACGATCTGGCAGCGATGCGCCTAGCGGCCGAACAGGATCCCCGGCTGGCGCAGGCCTGTGACCGCGCCGTGAACGGAGAGGTAGCACAGTACCTCGCCGGCGGTCCGGAGCTTATCGACCGCTACAGGTATCAGGTTACGGATGCTTCGCGGGCGCTGATCGAAGTCGCAATGGACGCGGTACGGCTAGGACGGCTAGGGCACATCAACGCTATCCCGGCTGCGTTGCTGAGCGATGCCGCACGTGACTACCTCAGCGACGCCCAATGGGCCGAAAGGGCCGAGAACTGGTTCGAAGTTTCCGTGGCCGAGACCAGTCGTTCCTGCAAAGGCACACGAGGGCCACTCACCTCCGCCTACGACCGCCTACGAGATAGCCGAAAGACCTACGGCGGGGGTACGGCGGAGCCTGCGTATCAGCTAGCTGAATACCTCGATCAGTACGGTCGCCGTCGTCGCTCGCGCCTGATACCACCGCTCAGTTTCTGGGCCGCCGCCGCAGCGCACGCCTACCCCGACCAGCAATACGATCTCGGTGACGCAGCATGTGATCTCGGCCTGTATCGCGAGGCCGCGCAACTGTGGAAGAACGCCGCAGGCCGTGGTCACTCAGGTGCTGCTCACCACCTCGTCACCGAACTGCACGCGATTTTCCCTCGCGATCGGCGCCCCGCGAGTTGGGTGGTCACTCGTATGGGCTTCGACGACTTGGGGTGGGTGGCCAGGCTACTCGAGCACTTGCGCAGGACAGACGCGCGCGACCAGGCGAGGACCTTAGCTGAGCGAGCTACCGCTCACGCTCTACCTCCCTACATTCCGTCCGAAGACCTGGCTTCGCTGCTGCGAGTGTTGCGGAAACTAGGCGCCGGGTCAGTGTGGGCGCTCGCCGAGCGAGCCGCCAGACAGCCCGTGCTCGACAATGCACGGGGGGTCTGCTGGCTGCTGGAACAGCTACCGCAGGTCGGAGCCTACGAGGAGCAATTTGCCCTGGCTCGGCGTGCTGGCGCCGATGTCCTTCTCTACGACATTGACGCCAATGCTCATTGGGTTAGCGGCCTGGTGTTCCAGCTGCAGATGTTGGGTGCCCACGAACAAGCGGATGTACTGGCCAAGCGAGCTGCCCGCCAGGTCGACATCAACAACCTGTCGGCAGTGACCCTATTGTTGAAATGGATGCGGCGTTCACTAACCCCGTCTGACCATGTGTCGCCACTGTCCGAACGAATTGCCGAAGAATTCGTCCTCAACGACCCGGGGCAGGCATCGGCTCTACTGGAGGAACTGCTGTTCCGTACTGACAGGCACGTCGAGACTGACAGGCACGTCGAGGCGTTCGCGCAGCGGATCGCCGCCAAATTCGGACTCAGCAATTCGCACCGAGCTGCCGAGGTGTTGGCTCAGCTACGAGCCAAGACCAGCGAAGGGCCTGATCCGCAGATGGCGGAACCATCACCAATCAAGAAGGTGGAAGCCGCCACCGAGCGAGCTCCTCAGCTCGAATCATTCCGCCCGCGCCCTTCATATCTGAAAGTCTCGCCAGGCCAGGGAGATCGGTTCCGATTCGGCCGCAAACCCGAAGATGGAAGCCCTTGCCCTGCCGAGCCGTGGTCGTGGAGCGATCTGGCCTGATTCGAGATCCATCTCGGCTACGACAGCGAACGGGAGGCGTCAAACGTGCCAGGAGGCCCGCACGTTATCGCAGTGTCGGCCACGATTGCCATGACTCTCTAACGTCCGATACTCACGATTCGTGGCCAAGGGTGCGCGGAACCGGTGGAAACCGTCGTTGGAACAGCGGCGATTCGACGTGGCGCTCCCCGTGCGGTTCTGCGGTCGTGACACCGGGTGTCTTAGGGGCGGCCCGGTCTCCACATCGGGCCGCCCGAGGAGTTCGACACCGTGTCCAGTCGCGGATGGGCACCGGGGCTGAGTCGGTGCTCCCGACCGGTTTCCTGACGGATGGGGACGTGACATCAGTGCTGGTCGTAGGGGTGTGGTCACTATTTTGAGAAAGGCCTACGGCGCCGGGATACAGGTGGCAGTGAAATAGCATCCGCACATCTCGCTGGGCTGCGGCCGCCGCACTGTCGAGACAGATCCCTGGTCGGCCGATAGGCCCCCGATCATCGAGCCGGTGAACAACGTCCTGATCGACACGCAGCGCACAAGTCGAACTGGGAGGCCATCGGGTCGCGTGAGGTCGAGCAGAATCAGCGGCCTCCGCGGTCATACCAGAACTGTCCGCCGACACCCCTGGCCATGGTCGTTTACGCAGGTCACACCAGCCGGTAGCGTGAGCGGTGCCCCAAAGTGGGTTGGGGACCAGCGCAATCGAGGAAGGTTGGTCCCGGCCGGAGTTTCGGCCGGGACCGGCTTTGCCTGCCGCTGGTCAGCTGGGAACTGGTGATGGTGTAGTCGCGGCCGGACACCAGTCGTACTTCCTCTCTACGAGATGGCACCGACCTTTGGTGGTGCCCGGCTCAACGAGCTGCGGCTGCTCCAGGCTCGCGTCAGGCTTTGCCGACGCCGGGAGTCGGAGCGCGAGTCTATGACCGCGCGGCCGACGACAACCCAGTCATGCCCATCCGGCTGCCCGAGCGCCCGTCGCACGCCGGTGATGCCCGGAGCCGCCACCACATCGGAGGTACGCGATGAGTAAAGGATCGATGAGCCACGACGACGCCGACCGGATCTCGGCGGCAGCCGCAGCCGACCCGAGCAGTCCTACCGCCACGTCGGGCTTCGACGATCGGGCCCAGGCCGCCGCCGATCGCAACGACGACGGCTACGACGATGACGACTACGAGGATGAGGAGTAACCGACCCTGACGTTCTGCCGCCCCGCCGATTCGCGCCGGGGCGGCAGAACTTGCCGGTCAGGGCTGCCCAGTCAGCCGCGTCCACTCCGCGGCCACCTTCGCGCTGCGGGCCAGGCTGTACGCCATGGCTCGGCGCCCGACCGGTGTGGCCTCGGGGCCGGTGAACCATCGCGCGATCGGTTGGCAGTTCTTGTCCAGGTTGCAGTCCGCGCAGCAGGGTTCCAGGTTTTCCGGTGAGCTGTCGCCGCCGTAGGCGATCGGTCGAACATGGTCGATACACATCGCCTTGGCACCGCAGTACACGCACCGGGCACCGCGGGCGACCAGGGCGCTGCGCAGCGGCTTGGGGATGTAGCGTAGCCGCTCTCGACAGTCCTGGCACCGCCCACTGAACCCCTGGTCAAAGTTGATTTCACCGCCACACTGCACGCAGACCGCAGGTTCACCGGCAGCTCGCCTCTCCTCGCGGCGCGCCGACCGCTCGGCTTCACGTCGCCGACACGAAACGTGGAAATCCACGCCGGTCTTGCTGCGAACCGGTTGCCCGCAGTACACACATACGCGCTTGACGTACCCACCGTCGGCGGGACCGGGCGGTGCCGAACTGGTCAACGGCCGGGTCGCGGTCGATCAGGCCGACGTGGTGGTGCCGCTGGGCACGGCGCCGTAGACCGTCGGGTCCGGGCCGGTGCGAATGCCGGTGTCCAGGGTCGCGAGCAGGTCGTGGTCGTCGAGGGCCAGCTCGAAGTCGAAGACCTCCATGTTCGACCGGATTCGTTGCGGCGTAACCGATTTCGAGATCACGATGTTGCCGAGCTCAAGATTCCATCGCAGCAGGATCTGCGCCGCGGTCTTGCCGTGCCGTGCCGCGATCGCGTTGACCGTCGGGTCGTCGAGGAGCTGCCCGTGTCCGAGCGGGCTCCATGCCTGGGTGGCGATCCCGTGGCGGGCGTTGAAGTCGCGCAGTTCGGTCTGGGCGAAGCGGGGGTGCAGTTCGATCTGGTTGACCGCGGGCACGGTGTCGGTCTCGACAAGAAGCCGTTCGATCTGGGCCGGCGGGAAGTTCGAGACGCCGATCGAGCGGGCCAGGCCGTCGCTCTTGATCTTCTCCAGCGCGCGCCAGGTGTCGACGTAGAGCTCCCGCGACGGCACCGGCCAGTGGATCAGATACAGGTCGAGGTAGTCCAGGCCGAGGTTGGCCAGGCTCTTGTCCACCGCGGCGAGGGTGGTGTCGTAGCCGAGGTCGGTGTGCCAGACCTTGGTGGTGACGTGGAGTTGGTCGCGAGGGATCCCGGACGCGGCGATGCCCGCGCCGGTTCCGGGCTCGTTCTTGTAGTAGGCGGCGGTGTCGATCGCCCGGTACCCGGCTTCGAGCGCGGCCGCGACCGCTGGAGGTGCCTCGTCGTCGGGGACGCGGAAGACGCCGAAGCCGAGTTGTGGGATGGTGGTTCCGTCGTTGAGCACGACGTCGGGAATCTCGGATGCCGACATTTCTGGTCTCCTACCTGGGCGGTTCTCAGTCGGGGATCGGGAAGCGATAGCTCATACGGACGGTGTCGGCGGCGATCACGGCGAGCATGACCTCCACCGCGCGGCCTGTCGTGTCATAGACGACGCGGGTCAAATCCAGGACCGGGGTGCCGCCGGGCAGCTGCAACGCGACCGACTCCGGAGAGCTGGGCATGCGCGCGCTCCACTCCTCGCTGATCTCATCGAGCGGGTCACCGGCCTCGTCGAGGCGGGCGAAACCGCCGCCGGGGCCGGACTTCTCCTCGGTCAGCAGGGTGCCCAGCGCGAGATCGAGCGGGTAGTAGGAGTCGGCGAGCTGGTGCGGGCGGCCATCGACCACCGTGGTGCGTTTACGCACCCACACCGGGTCGCCTTCGGCGATGCCGAACGCGGCCGCCACGGTCGCGGGTGCGGGGGTTTCGCCGAGTTCGCGGTAGAGCTGTTTGACCGACAGCCCCTGCCCGCCGGCCTCGGCGTCGTGGATGGCGGTCCCGCCGGACTTCCATCGCGAGCGGGCATAGCGTTCGATGCCGTGGCGTTTGGGCTGGGCGCGCTCGCGCACGAACACGCCCTTGCCCTGGCGCGAGATGACCAGGCCCTGTTGGCGCAGCAAGTCAATGGCCTTGCGGGCCACGCCGGTGCTGCACAGGTAGGTGGTGCGCAGGTCCTCATAGGTCGGCAGCTGGTCGCCCGCGGCGTATTCGCCCAGTTCGATGCGTGCTCGGATGTCGTCGGCGATCCGGGTTTGGATTGTCCGCTCGTCGGTGATTTCGCTAGCCACGCAAGTCACGGTAGCAGGAGCACACCGCACAATCGGCACAGCACTTTGCTAGCAAAGTGGTTGACTGTTTGTGTGGCAGAGCTTACATTCGGTTGATCGTCATTCGCGGGCCCACCGCAACGCACGGTCGCCCCGCTCAATGCCGACTCGCACCCCGGACCGGGAGCGACCGCACGCGCATTTCAGGGGGCACGATGACTCGACTTCCCACCTCCCTACAGACCTCGCCGTATTTGACGCGCGTCGATCCCGGCGCCCCGCCACCGGTTCGGTATTTCTCAGACACGTCCGGGCCGACCGACCCGCACAGCGACCCGCCCGGCGAAGGGGCCGTGTTCGGGATCGTCGGGCTCGAACGGCGCGTCGACTGGCACACCGATGCCCGCATGCTCGACCTGCTCATCGCCTGCGCGCGCCGTCCCCGCGACCGCGCCGAGCTCGCGCACCGGTTCGGCGCCACCCTGGTGGACGAAGCCGTCACGCGGAGGTGGATCCAGGACCCGACCGAGTTGTGCCGGGACTACCACCTGGTCTCCGGCGAGATCGAGGTCACCGCCCACTGCAACTGGGGATGCCGAAGCTGCCCGGTCGCGGTCGACCCCAAGCCGCGCCAGACGATGTCGATGGCGGTGTTCGGCGAGATCATGGCCAAGCTGGTCGCCCACGGCGGCATCGACTACGTGACGTTCCAGTTCTTCAACGAACCCACCCTGGACCGGCACTTCGCCGAGCGCGTCGAGGTACTGGCCCGGTACGGGATGCCGTTGGCGCTCTACACCAACGCCTCCGCGCTCACCGCACCGAAGATCGAACTGCTGGCCCGGACCGGGGTGGTGCGCACGCTGGTGGTCAACCTCCCCAGTGACGACCCGGTCGAGTTCGCCGACCTGACCGGTTCCCGCAGCTATGCCGCGAGCACCCGCAATGTCGAGGCCGCGCTCGCGGCCGGCCTGCCGGTGCAGATCGGGGTCAACGGTGTCGGCGAGCGCGGCGCGGCCAACCTCGACGGGGTACGGCGCCGCTACGCCCCGCTCGGCGCGACGGTCACCGCGAACCTGATGTGCGATCGGGCCGGGGACGTCGGTGGGGAGTTCGCGCAGAACCTGCACATCACCGGCCCACTGACCGGGTGCGGGTACCCGGTCCATCACGCCAGCTTCAGCGTCGGCGGCGACCTGTTCTTGTGCTGCAACGACTACTACCAGCGCGAACGGTTCGGCAACATCGCCGACGGGTCGATCCGCGACCTGATGACCAGCGACGCCGCGGTCTTCGCACGCCGCAAGGTCTTCGGCGTCGATACCGCCGCCGACGACTTCGTGTGCCGGCGCTGCCACAACCAAACCCGCGACTTTCCCGCGCGCGACTTCGCGCCGATCGCCATCTTCGGATGAGGCACCAGATGATGAACATGCAACGGCCCGTGCGGATTTGGTACGTCGCCGCCCAGCGGCTGTGCAATTTCTCCTGTGACTACTGTGTCTCCACCGGCGAGTGGGCCAAAAGCAACCGCCAGGACTGGCGCACCGAGCAAGACCGCGACGACTTCGCCGCCATCGTCGACTGGATCGGCACCCGACCCTTCCCGGTCGATGTCCGGCTCGGCACGCTCGGCGAACCGTTCGCCTCCCCGGTGTTCCTCGACCGCGCCGCGTGGCTCACCCGCCAACCCGGCGTCCGGTTCGTCGAACTGCTATCGAACGCCTCCCTGCTGCAACGGCGTCTGCCAAAACTGGAGGCCACGGCCAATCTCGGCAAGTTGTCGCTGTGGCTGACCTGGCACGACGGACAGATGCCACTCGATAAGTTCATCGCCGCCGCCCGGTTCGCCCAAGACACCTACGGCTGCTTCGTCGTGGTCAACACCCTGCTGTTCGCCGACCACGACACCACCACCATCACCGCAGTCAAGGCCGCCGCCGACGCCGCGGGCCTGCGGTTCAACGTCGACCTCGGCTACGACCCCTCAGTGCCCTCCGACACAGAGACCGGCACCGACACCACGGCCGCGGTGCCGGTGCTGCGCACCGGTGGTGACGTGCTCGCCGCGGTCGCGGCCTGCGGTGGCGACCCCGAACTCACCCAGGCCGCGTTGGTCGGGTTGACCTCACCGCAGGATCGCGCGTGCCGCGCCGGCTCGGACTATGTGTTCATCGACATCCACGGCGACCTCTACCGGTGCTCGCGCTACGCCGCCCTCGGCCGCCACCGCTACGGCAACGTCCTCGACCCCAACTTCGACCTCCAACTGCGTGAAAACACCTGGGCACCGTGTGAAGCCGCTTCCGGCTGCGCCAACAAGGAGGACTTCCTCAACCTGCGCCTGGCCGAGCACCTGCGCCCCACCGTCGTGCCCAGCCTCGGCTGGGCCGACGCCTGAACCTACCGCCCACAACACCTGCCCGCATCATGAGGAGATCGACGATGCTGCTCACCGAGATGACCTGGCACGACTTCGATACCCGCAGACAGCGGGGCCTGGTGGTCCTGCCGATCGGGGCCGTCGAGCCCCACGGCCCGCACCTGCCCCTGGGCGCGGACACGATGATCAGCGACTACTTCGCCCAACGCTTGGCCGCCGACCTCGACGCAACGATCGCGCCGAGCATCGGCTACGGGGTGGCCACCCCGCCTCAACGCCTCGGCGGGGTCTTCCCCGGCGTCCTCGCCGTCACCGGATCGACCTTCACCCTACTGGTCACCGAGATCCTGACCGCCCTGGCCGAACACGGCGCGCGGCAGGTGGTGATCGTCAACTCCGCGATCGACAACCTCAGCTTCCTGTGCGAGGCCGCCCGGATCGTCACCACCGCGTTCGGCGATGCCCGGATCATGATCGTGGCTTGGTGGGACGTCGTAGGTGAGCCGTTCCGCAACGCCCTGGCGGCAGAAACCGGCGTCGCCCGCACCGACGACCACCACGCGGGCATGGTCGAATCCAGCCTCACCATGCATATTGCCCCGGCCGCGACCCGCGCCGGTCTCGCCGCCACCGATCCGGTGGTGTCGACGGCGCGCCGGTTCAGCTACGACGTGTTCCCCCTGCCCCCGGATGCCGCGACCGGCTCGGGGATCGTCTACACCGCGCACAAGGCCAGCGCCGAGATCGGTGCCCGCGTGGCCGATCAGGTCGCCCGCGAGATGGCGGCCGCGGTGCGGCTCGAGTCCGGCCTCGAGGCGATGGGGCGCTGATGGACACCGAGACAACGCATTTCCTGTTCTCGCCGTCGGCGACGTACCCGCGACCGGTCGCGTGCCTGATCGACCGCGACGCGCGCATCGTCCATGCCTGGAGCAGCGACCTCGACCAACCCGCGCCGCAGACCCGACCGCCGGGGTATCTGCGCGGCTGGAACCACGTCGAGCTCGGCGCCGACGGCGCCCTGTATGCGACCGTGCCGCTGCATTCTCTGCTGAAACTGGCACCGGACTCCACCCCGATCTGGCGCGTCGAGCTGCCCGTCCACCACGACCTGCACGTCACCGACACCGGCACCGTGTATGTCCTGACCGAGCAACCCAGACTCGTTGAGGGATCGGGCCGGGCGTTCGTTCTGCTCGACAACGCGATCACCGTCATCGACGACACCGGCGCACCCAAGGCGACCTTTTCGCTGTTCGACCTACTGACGAGCGACCGGGTGCTGTCCGCGCTGATCAGCAGCCACATCGAGCGCCGCCGCCGATCCCCCCACCACCCTGCCGCGCTGGCGACCTATCACGACCTGGCCGCCGCTGGCGCGTTGCGGGCGGGGCGCGCCGCGTCGCGGCTACTGCGGGACCTGCCTGATTCGCCAACGGATCTGTTGCACGCCAACACCATCGAGGTCCTTGGGGCCCACCCAGCCGGGCTTTGGGGTGCCGGGGACGTGCTGGTGTCGATGCGCGAGCTCGACACCATTGCCGTGCTCGACCTGGCCGCCGGTGCGGTGCGCTGGTGGTGGGGGCCGGGCGAGCTGTCCGGCCAGCACCAACCGACCCTGCTCCCGAACGCGAACCTCCTGGTGTTCGACAACGGTCAACGCCACGGCTACTCCCGTGTCCTCGAACTCGACCCCGTCGACCACACGATCGTGTGGCAGCACCGCGCTGACCCGCCGCAAAACCTGTTCTGCCCGTTGGCCGGCGGCGCCGAGCCACTACCGGGCGGCAACATCGTCATCAGTGACGCCCAGAACGGGCGGGCCCTCGAGGTGACTCGCGACGGTGACACGGTCTGGCAGGTAGTGACCCTCACCACCACCGGTGAGCGCGCCCAGTTCTACCGGATGGCGGCCGTCACCGGGCAGCGCGCCGCTGCTATGACCGGCCCGGCCGAGCACCCGGCCACCGCGGCGGCCCGAGATCTGCTCCGGTGCGAACTGCTCGACCCGGTTAGGACGAGCCGATGATCAGCATCATCATCCCGACCTTCAACCGGCCCGGACCCCTGCACCGGGCCCTGCGCAGCCTCACCCGCCAAGAACTCACCGACTTCGAGGTCATCGTGGTCGACGACGGCGGGCACCTGCCCGCCCGCCCTGTCGTCGACAGCTGGCGCACCGCACTGCCGATCCGGCTGATCGAGAGCGACCACTACGGGGTCTCGGCCGCCCGCAACACCGGATTGGCCGCGGCGACCGGTGAATTCGTTGCCTTCCTCGACGATGACGATGTCGTGTTCGCCCGGCACCTGCGCGCCGCGCACACCGTGCTCAACCGCGGCAGCGCCGACGCCGTCTACGGCGGGGCGCTGGTCAGCGACCGGTGGATCGAAGCGCCGCCGCGCGAGGTCCGCTGGCTGCCGCGCAAGGACTACGAGTTCGACGCCCGGTTCCTGCTGTGCGCCAACTACATCCACACCGGCTCGCTCGTGTGCCGCAACTTCACCGACACCGGCGCCCGGTTCACCGAGTCGATGGCCCACTGCGAGGACTGGGACCTGTGGCTGACCCTGCACCGGCGCCTGGGCTACCGCTTCGCCTACCTCGGGGAAACCACCAGCGTCTACCACCAGGTGCCCTCCTGCCGAGGCGCGGTCTCGACCGCCTACACCGCGAGTCCGACCCCGTTCACGCTGGCTCGCCGCCACCTGTTCGCCACCTGGCCCAGCACCGACGCCCAGATCGACGACTACCGCGCCTGGTTCACCGAGTTCGACGCCCGCCTCGACCAGCTCATCGGCTCCGGCCGCCGCGCCCCGGTCCACGTCTACGAGGCCGCGGTTCGGTCCCTGTACCCCGGCTTCGTTCGCGGCGAGCTCGCCGACTACGACGTGCTGGATGCGCTACTGCCCGAAAACCACTCCGTCCACCGTCAACCCGCGAAGGTCAGGTAGCCCATGCTCACCGCCGACACCGTCACCGCCTCCTACGACCAGCACGCGGCCGCGTTCGCCGCCGAAGCCGCAACCAGCGCCTACAACACCTACTACGACCGGCCCGCCGTGCTCGACCTGCTCGGTGATCTCACCGACCGCGTCGTCCTCGACGCCGGATGCGGACCCGGCCTCTACATCACCGAACTCCTCGCCCGCGGCGCGCACGTCATCGCCATCGACGCGGCCGCGAACATGATCGGCCTCGCCCGCCAGCACGCCGCCGGCCAGATCACCGTGCGCCAACACGACCTCACCCAACCCCTGTACTGGCTGGCCAACGGCTCCGTCGACGTGTGCCTGCTCGCCCTGGTCATCCACTACATCGACGACCGGATCGCGCTGCTGCGCGAACTGCGCCGCGTCCTGCGCCCCGGCGGGCACCTGATCATCTCGACCAGTCATCCCACCGCCGACTGGCTCACCACCGGCGGCGGCTACTTCGACACCGGCTGGGTCGAACAGAGATGGTCGTGCGGCATCACCCACCGCTTCTGGCACCAACCACTGCAAGCCTGGTGCGCGGAGTTCACCACGACCGGATTCACGATCGACGCGATCACCGAACACCGACCCAGCGCCGAGATGGCCCGCACCCACCCCGCCGAATACGACACCCTGACCCGGCAGCCGGGCTTCATCGCATTCCGCCTCACCTCGTCCATCGGGGTCACCGGGACCGGCGAGGGGGTCTGACATGCCAGAATGCGGCATGGCCACCATCGAACGCAATTCCCCGGAATTGCCCGTCCTCGCCGTCGTAAGCGGCCCGCCAGGGTCCGGCAAGTCCACATTGGCCCACGCGCTCGCCGCCGACATCGGCGTGCCCGCGATCATCCGCGACGAGATCAAACAGGGCATGGTCATGGCCACCGCCAACCCCGACGAGACCGGCTACGACGATCTCAACATCCCCGTCCTGCACGCCTTCTTCGAGGTCTTGACCTTGCTCGCCCGCGCCCGAGTCACCGTCATCGCCGAAGCGGCATTTCAAGATCGGCTCTGGCGGCCGAACTTGATGCCGCTCGGCACCATCGCCCAGATCCGCATCATCCACTGCACCGCACCACACCAGGTACTGCGCAAGCGGATCGCGCACCGTGCCGAGACCAACCCGCACCGCCGCGCACACAACGACGCCGGGCACCTGGCCACCATCACCACCGGCGACGACGCGGCTCCCACCTTCGTGCCGGTGAGTATGGACGTACCGGAACTGCGAGTCGACACCACCGACGGCTACGACCCCGGCCTCGAAACGATCGCGCGATTCATCACCCAACCCGATTAGCGTCGGGCCACGAACTCGGCCAGGAACCACGACCTGTGTCTAGCCGAGGGCACACCGTCGTACCCCATTCCACTGGCGCCACAATCCACGCGCCCGCCGCACCGCTCTCGTGGCGTCCGAGCCTGAGGTGAGGCCGCACGAGGAAGACGTTCAGCGATCTCGCGTTCCAGGCCTCCCGTTTTCGGCGATGGTGTAAGCCAAGTCGGTCAGCTCGTGCGGCCCCCGATCGCCTGCGCACTCGTCGCAGATATTGATCATCCGGCCGGCCAACGGGGCTGCGAAAGCCGGTAGGCCGGTGTCTTGCTCAAGCTCTTCATCCCACTCAACGGTGGTCTCCAATTGACATACGTCGCATGCCCAGGCTTGTTCATCCGTGTTGTTCGTCAATCCACAACGCTACGCCGTGCGATTGGGCAAATCGACCCGAAAGCTGCAGTGACGCACAGCAATCGAAATCCCGATCGGTTTCATTTTCTCGCGAGCAATACCTCCCACAGTGCCGCTGGACCAGACAAGGGCCGACTGCAGCCGACCAACGGGCCGATACTCTGAATCCACCGAACAGCACCGGGTGGGTGAATCTACCTCTGCCGCAGACATTCCCAACGATAGCGGCTGCGCAGTACGGCGGCTAAGAGCTGAATAATACTGGCGCAAACGATTCGGCAGCCAGCGCTGGTTCCGTCAACAGACGCTGGACCGTCGGCAACCAGCACCCAGGCCCGAAAGCAGTGATGTATCACCTCAGTATCCTGGCATGGCGGACGGCTGCTAGTTTACACCGCGCCAGGCTCTATGCACTGGAGACGTCGTCTACCATTTCCAGGTCAGAATCTCGGCGAGATCCGCGAGGCAGTGTCCCTGGGGCAACGCTCACCGAAGGCCTGGCAGGCGAGCCTCGATCGCGCGAACGCCGTTGTCGTGATGGACCTTCGCCGGGTCCATCACCCAGATGTCATTCCTGTACGGCCTGAATCCAATGGACGCCCACACTCTTCGCACCCGCTCAAGTTCCTCGCCGAAGCGAGGATGCTGTTCCAAGTCAAGACGAGCGCTTTCGTCGAAGAGGACGATCGGATAGGGAATCGTGGCCACCACGCCTGTGTCGGTGGAGGTGAACAGTCCCAAAATGCGGCTGATCAGCACCCGACCGACACCCCCCGCGCCTCGCCAGGCCGGAGCGAGGTTCACGCGGTCGATCAGCACCACGCGGTTGCCGAATCCCTCGACCATCTCGAGCAGATCCGGATGCAGTTCATTGCCCGCGAAGACCGGACTGAAGGCCTCATAGTCCGCGGAAATGCTGTCGAGCTGTTCGACCACGTCGCCGACTAGCGTCCCCAAATCGACCAGGACACCAGACATCTGCAACACCGACCAACACGCGTAGTCCTGCTGCTGTTCATGCAGGGACAACGCTCGCCCCTTCGCGATGGCCGTGTCCCACCTGGGGGCATCCTCCCCCTCGGGGAAGTCTTGCTCGTCATAGTCTTCAGCGCCGACCGTGTAGCGGGCCGAACCAGACCATTGGATGACCCCGGGATCGGAGTCAGCCCGAACGATAGAACCGTTCAGTTCGACATCGACAGAGAACAACGCCCAGGACACCTGGTCCAGATCGACTCGTTCCATCGCACACCTCAGCTCGGTTCGGACGCGACGCTGACAGCGCAACGTCTCTAGATTCACATCGTAGTTCCAGCACCGAACCACGCGGGGCCGGTTTCGCTGGCCCTCGATACCAGCCACGCCGTACTGTCGCCGTCACCGAAGCATTCGATATCCCTTTTACTGCAGGCAGATTCGTCCGTAGGCTCGGCGACCAGGGGCTGGCCCTTTGCGCCTCGTCCCTTGGATGGACGGCGCCTTCCGAGGAGAAGAAGCAGTGATGGAGATCGGTCCGTACCGAGTGTTTGGCATCCATTCCGACAAGGTGGTGACCCCAAAGCGGGTCATTCTGGACACCAATGTCGCAATCGACATCGAGAAGTTCTTTTTCGGCACCGGCAAAGTCGATCGCGACGCCCTGCGACAACTGCTCCACCAGTTCCCTCTCGCAGTGCACCGCTCTCAAACGGTCGATGTTGTCTACGGATTTGCAGTCAATGAATCCTCCTGGACACGCACCGGGAAGCACGATCCCCGTCGCGCTCAATCGCTCGCGGTCGCGTGCGATCGGATGTTCTCCTGGACCGCCGCTGAGATCGACCGCGCCTTCGCCAATCGCCACCCACCGGTGAACCGAGACAAAGCTTGGCCGCGGCAATCCAGCGTCGTCGGTAAACCTCTGCTGACAGATCACCCTCTGCGCGCTGTGCTCGTGAGCTACGCGACGGTGCTACACATCTGCCACCTCGATCGAACTCGCGCTAAGTGGAAGCACCGAGGCATGCCGTGGGCGATCGAGCGATTGACGAGCTGGGCCGAGAATGAATTCGGCGCGCTCGGGTCCTATGAGATTGCCGCCGCCGTCCGATTGTTCTGCGGCAACTCCGACGAGATAAGAGCCTGTCGTCGCGTACTCAAGATCGGTGGAAACGAGACCCCAGACGCCATCGCCGATAAGGCGTGGAACGCAGCATGGGACTTCGTCCATGTCCGGCTCACAGACGGCCTCGGCCTAGGATTGGCAGATCGTCAGACGCCACCCCTGCCGACCTGCCTGGTCACCAGAGACATCGATCCAGCCAACATCCGGCTGTCGACCCGGACCGGGATCATCATCGACGGCGGGGGCTCTGATCAGATGGTGGGAGTATTGGCGGACTACGTTCCTTCCAAGAGCTCGGAGAAGCAGCGGGTAGCCAGCAGTTTGAAGATGGATCCAATGACGGCCTATCGACGAGCTCAACGCGACCCGATGGCAGTGTTCGACCAAGCAATCACCGAACTGGAACGCCTCGAGTCGGAGATGGGAGTGACATGTTCGACCGTCGCAGGGTTCCGCGCTTCGCAACGCCGCTAAATCTGCCTGTCGGACAACCGGCTCCCCAACGAGCACAGGGCCGTGGACCGAACTGCTGCAGCCCGATCAACGGGAGCCACTGTTGATTCGGGCTGCGTGCAATGCGGCGGTAGTCGTCGCTTCTCCCCCGGCTACCACGCCGGCCGGGAGGCGGTGAGCGGCTCTCCATACTTCTCAGAACCGGGACATTCATCGCTGACCGCTGCCCGGGCCGGCATGGCGCGCTCGCGCGATCCGTGGCCCAACGAGGCGCTCGGCCTCGGCGAAGGGGTACCAAGCGGCATCGGTCACCTCGGACTCTTGAATCTGTCCGATATCAGCGTGGACTGCGACGAAGCAGTACCCGAAGTCCAAATGATAATGGACTGGTTCACGTTTGAGTGGCCGAGCCGGAACCCGGCCGTACTCGACGTAGACGGGGTTCGGTGACGCTGGGACAACCCCCTCGGGGTCGATCCCGGTTTCCTCCGCCAGCTCGCGCACAGCCGCATCGAGCAGTGTGACGTCCGTTTGCTCGAGGTGGCCTCCTGGTTGCAACAGAATTCCTCCGTACGCCTTGTGGCGCACCAAAAGGACCTCGGCATGCTGCCGGGCCAGCAGTGCGCCGACAGTCACATGCATGGGGAAGGTTCGTCGCGAGGCGAAGTCTTGTCCGTTGCGCAGCAACCCTATTGGCTCGGATAGGTGTTCGACCTCGGCCTGATGGTTCTCCAAATAGGCGGCGAGCGTGCCCGAGATGTCGGAGTCAGTGATCGCCATTGGAACCCTTCGCCGAGGTGCCTGGGGTACGCGAACGGCCACACTCTACCGACCCGACCGCATCGGTACGCGGCCGCAGCAAGCCGGATCGCCAACGGCGCCAACGCTGATGAGTGGAAGCGCATCGGCACGGTCGCTGGGAAATTAGTCGCGGCGCCCAACGCACTGCTGGGTGCCAAGACCGCCCGTCAGGTCGCCCAAGGCAGGGCACTGGGGCGGTCACCGTCACCCTGCGCTGGCTGATCACCAGTGGGCTACGCCACCGCAACAGACACAGACTTCCACACCCAACCCTCGTGTACCACTGACCGACCAGTGACACGCCACCCTCCGACGAATACGGGCCTCCTAGGCTGCCTGACCACAGTTGACAGCACACCCGGCCAGCACCTCGGCGAGTGAACTGATGCGGCGCCTTCTAGGTGTACGGCGACCAGCGCGCACCATCATTTCGCTGGAAGCTGGTGAAGCGGTGGCGCCATTGCTCATACAGCGAAGGATTGGCGGACAGCACTGGCAGAACGCTCGTGACCAGTTGAAACTCTCGTAGGCGCCGCAGAATCGGGAACCCGCTCCACGCGGTCACGTCAACACCGTAAGTGTCGACGACCTGCCGGTGGAAGTTGGTGGCGTAGTCCATCCGAAGATGCCCGACGGCGACGGGGGCAAGGTCCCATTCACGAGGACCATATGCTGCGCCGTCGAAGTCGCAGATGACTGCGCCCGCACCGCTTTTGATCAGGTTGCCGGTGAACGCGTCGCCATGAATCGGTCCCAGGGGGAGCGTCGGCTCGATGGATGCGAGGCCCTCGGAAAGCTCCTCGATAGTGTCGAGCAGGAACTGATGGTCGGCTGGGCTGAGGACTTGCTCCTCCCGGACGCGCTGGACTATCGCCTGCAGAGGGTCCCACAAGGGCAGCGGGTCGGCGGGTGGCGGCAGCGCGTGAACGCGACGCAGGATCTTGCCCAGGTCGACGCCGTTGGGAGGAGATGTGGATGCCGCGGCGGGGATGACGGTGTGCCAGAAGGTGATGGTGTGCTCGTCCAGGTGAAGAGGTTGTGGGAGGTCGTCGACGAGCCGAACCGCCGGGACGTCATGTCGGGCCAGCCAGCGAGCGACGCTGATGACCTTGTCCACTCGTTGCCGGATGGCGGTCGAGCCGGATATCCGGACGGTGATCGGGCTCGTGGCGAGGTTGTACACCGCGTTGTTGGTGAATTTCGCCAGCGCCGCGCCGCTGGCGTCGAGGCCGACTTTCGCGCACGCCGACTCCAAGACGGTGCGGGTCCAGTCCGCTGTTTCGCCAGCCTGTCGCGAGGAAGGAACAGTCATACCGACTCCTGCAACGTGCGGATGGACCGTGCCAGATCTTGCAGGCCCGGTTCCGGAGCGGCCTCGAGGGCGAGGTCGTGTAGTGGTTTGAGTCGGTGGATGGTGCGCACGGACCGCACTGTAGATGCCGCGGCGACGGCTTGTCGTCCTGCCTGTAGTCCGAGTTCGGTTGCCCCCACGCGCAGATACGCGCATCCCAGGGCGGTGGATTCGAAGCATCGGCTGCGGGTCATCTCGGGCCCTCGCATGCTGATGGCGCGCGTGAGGTGGGCGATGCCTGCCTGTATGTCCGCGCTTGTCGGCGAGGGTTGAGCGGTCAGGGCGACGCCGAACGAGGCGTTGAGGTCGGCCTCGCCGAAGAACTGGATCCAGGCTTGGACGTTGTCGGGGGTCGAGCGGGTGAATTCGTCCTCGGCGCGGCCGAGGGAGCGTTGCATCTGCGCGCGGTCGTCGAGCAGTGCGTAGGCCCAGGCCTCGTTGGCGCACAGCATCGCCACGGTGAGTGGGCAACCGGCGTTCTGCGCCTCCAGCTGGCCGAGCTGGAAGAACTTCAGCGCCACTCGATACATCTCGGGATCGGGCCTGTTGTGGTGGCTCGCCTCTCCTCCGCGGTGCAGGTGCAGGCGGCCGGCGCGGTAGAGCACGTTGGCCGCCAGGGAGTGGTCGCCGACCTTGTGCGCGATCGTGTGGGCGCGTTGGAAGTGTTTGCGGGCCGATCGGTAGAGCCCGAGGTCGAAGCTGGTCCACGCGGCGAGGTTGTGCATGTCGGCGAGGGCCGAACGCAACTGCTGGTGGGTGCGTTCGCTGCCGTCGGAGTTGAGTAGTTGCTGGGACCAACGCACCTGGGCTGCGATGGCGTCGCGACAAGCGCCGCCGCCGAACTGATAGTCCAGGGTGCGCATGGCCGCGGTGAGCGAGGTCATGCGGTCGATATCGGTTTGCCCGATGCTGTTGGGCGCGGGCGCAGGTTCGGCGTCGGCGTCGAGGGGTTGCCACCAGATGGCGGCGGTGCCCTCGTCGGTGCCCATCGTGACGTTGGCCGCGTGGGACAGCAGTTGTTTGATCTGTTCGCGCTCGGTGGGATCGGCGGTGCAGGCCGCGGCCGCCTGGTCGAGCCTGTGGGCGAGTGGATCGTCGAACGCCAGCCCCATGTAGCCGCGCGAGATGCCCATCCCGTCGGCGATGCGCACCAGGACGTCCCAAGCTTGGATGCGGCGACCCTTGCGAATCACCTCGTAGACCTCGGACTGGTGTAGGCCGGTCATCCGCGCGATCTGGCGTTGGCCGATTCCGGCGCGCTGCAGCAGGTCGAAAACGACCTTGAGATCGCGAGCAGCCAGCGCCCGCCGCATCTGCGGTGACTCCCAGATCTCCGGCGCGATTTCACTTCGCTGCGGACTCACGCAACAGCTCCATCCCATTCAGTGGCCATCTGTTGTCGACCACGTTCCCAGGTCCTCGGTCAGATCACTGGGAAACGGTCGGTGCCAACGAAATTGACTAGCGCTACCTGTCATCGAAGTGACGAGTCGAGCCGACCGGCTCCGCCGCTTACCTGCGTCGGGCCAGCAGGTGAATCCTCGATGAACTAGCGAAAGCCACGGCTGGTCCGGATCGCTTCGCAGAGCACACGGTTCGAGCCAGTGCCTGCGGAGACGACACGGCCACCCGCGTCCGGAAGGCGGCATCCATGGTTCAGATCGTCTCGTGCACCCCACCAGTCACCCACGAAGTCGAGCCCGATCACGGAAGTCCCACCGCGGCAGACCAGGACCTGATCGGCAGTCGAGAAGCATCCTCACGAGTCGGTGTGCGTCCCATGCGCGTCGCGGTGGTAGGGCAGGGCTACGTCGGGCTTCCGCTGGCCCTGCATGCGGCAGCGACCGGTCACCATGTCATCGGATTCGACACCGACCGCACCAAGGTCGAGGACCTGAAATCAGGCCGCTCGCCGATCGAGGATGTCGCCGACAACGCACTGCAGTCGGCCCTGAGCGGCGGCAGGTACAGGCCGTCGTCGCGGCCGCGCGACCTGGTCGGGTTCGACATCGCGGTGATCGCCGTGCCCACGCCGCTGGCCGACGGAGCACCTGATCTGGCGTTCATCCGGGCAGCCGGGCGGTTGGTGGGTGTCCACCTGCGCGCGGGCGCGCTGGTGGTGCTCGAGTCCACGAGCTACCCAGGCACCACCCAGATCCTGGGCGACGTGCTCGAATCTGCATCAGGGTTGAAGCGCGGCGCCGACTTCGGGCTCGGTTTCAGCCCAGAGCGCATCGACCCGGGCAACCAGCAGTGGACCGTCGCGACGACACCCAAGGTCGTCTCCGGGATCGATGCGGTGTCCCTGGCCCGGGTCGCGGAGTTCTACACCGGCCTGGTCGATCGAGTCGTCCTGGTGGACCGGTGCGAAGAAGCCGAGCTGGCCAAACTTCTCGAGAACACCTTCCGGGCGGTCAACATCGCCGTGGTCAACGAGCTGGCCGAGATCGCGCGCCGCGCCGGCGTCGACTTCCGTCAGGCGCTGGCCGCGGCGGCGACCAAACCGTTCGGGTTCATGGCCTTCGACCCCGGGCCCGGCATCGGCGGGCACTGTCTGCCGGTCGACCCGATCTACCTGTCCTGGTGGGCCGAACAGCACACCGGCGGGCGATCCGCGCTGATCGACCTGGCCGCCCAGATCAACAACAACCGACCGGCCCAGGTCGTCGAACGGCTCGCCCTCGCCCTACGCGCCCGCGACCGTGACCTCGCCGGCGCGCAGATCCTGCTGCTGGGATTGGCATACAAACCGGGCAGCGGCGATGTCCGCGAGTCCCCCGCCGTCGAGGTCGCCCAACTACTCACCGCGCGCGGCGCCCGCGTCGTGGCCTGCGACCCGTTCGTGCTCGCGTCCGCGGCCGCCGGGATCACCCTGGTCGACGACCTGGCTCTCGAGCTGGCCGCCGCCGACGCGGCCGTGGTGCTGACCGATCACGACTGCTTCGACTACGACCGGATCGCCGCCGAGGCCGCGTTCGTCTTCGACTGCCGCGGCCGCGTCGCCGCGAGCTCGACCGTGGAGCAGCTGTGAAGGCGGGCCTGCGTATCACGGTGACCGGCGGCGCCGGATTCATCGGCTCGAATCTGGTTCACCAGCTCTTGCGGAACCCTGCGATCGGCGCGGTCACCGTCATCGACGACTGCTCTACCGGCACCGTCGAGCGCTTGGCTGCTGACCGAGCCGCGATCGACTTCCGTCTTGCCAGCATCCTGGACCCTGACGCGGTCACCGATGCGGTCGCCGGTGCCGACGCGGTCGTCCACCTCGCCGCGCTCGGATCGGTGCCACGCTCGATTCAGCACCCGCTGGCCAGCCACCACGCCAACGCCACTGGCACCCTGCAGGTCCTGGAGGCCTGCCGCCACGCCAACGGCCCGCTGCTGATCGCAGCGTCCTCGTCGTCGGTGTATGGAGCGAACCCTCGGCTGCCACGTGTGGAGGACTCCGCGACGATGCCGGTGAGTCCGTACGCGGTGACCAAGCTGGCGACCGAGGCCTACCTGGGCGCCTACCACGCCAGCTTCGGGCTCCCGGTCCTGCCGCTGCGGTTGTTCAACGTCTTCGGGCCCGGCCAGCGCGCCGGACATCCCTACGCAGCGGTCATTCCCCGGTTCATCGCCGCCATGCTGGCCGGAGAACCGATCGTGGTTCACGGTGACGGCACCCAGACCCGGGACTGGACCTTCGTCGACACGGTGTGCCAGGTGATCGGCGCCGCGATCGTCAACCGGGTGAGCAGTCCGTGGCCGGTGAATCTGGCCTTCGGCACCCAGCACTCGGTCCTCGAGGTCGCCACCGAGATCGCCGATCTCCTGGGCCGCGAACTCACCATCGAGCACACCGCGCCGCGCCCCGGCGACGTCGCCCACTCCCACGCCGATCCGGCGCGACTGCGCGCGCTGTTTCCCGCCGTTACCACCTGCGGGTTGCGCGAAGGCCTGGCGCGCACCATCGCCTGGCATCACGACCTGAGCGAGGAGAGTCGATGCACATCCTGATGTATCACCTGGTCGACGACGCGGTCACCGACTCGATGTCGGTGCCCCTCAACCGGTTCCGCGCCCAGATGCAACTGCTCGCCGAGCACTACACGGTACTGACCGAGACCGACCTGCACCGGATGCTCGCCGCCGGCGCGCGCCCACCATCCCGGTCGGTTCTGCTCACCTTCGACGACGGCTACACCAACACGATCACCACAGTCCTGCCGATCCTCGAGCAGCATGGGCTGCCCGCAGTCATGGCCGTGTGCGGCGGCTACCTCACCCCCGACCGGCCGCGATTCACACCCCATGTCGTCGATCTGATGGCGGACTTGGCCGGTGTGCGCCGATGGGTCGCGAGCGGGCGCAGCGTCGCCGCACACGGCTACACCCACCAACGCCTCACCACCGCAACGGACCTCGGGCTCGCCTGGCAAGTCCTGGGGGAACGGGAAACGCTCGCCGATCTGCTCGGCGCTCCACCGGCGATGTTCGTCTACCCCTACGGCGCCTACGACCTGCGCGTGCAGCGTGCCGTGGCGCGCGTCTACCCGCTGGCGATGGCGACCGACGAGCACCACCGTGTCGACATCGGCCACCCCTACAGCCTGCCGCGCATCCAGGTCGACCCGAGCTGGAGCCTGTCCGCGTTCCAGGCCGCGCTCGATGCCGACACCGACCCGGCGACCGCCCAGTACAACGCCCGACGAGTCGACATCGCCGCCGGCCGATCCTCAGGAGTATCGCGATGACCCTCCACCCGCGCACTGTCGCGCTGTACTGGCACAACGGCAGGTCTCTCGGCCATACCTCCGGAGCGGCGAAAGTCGCACAGCACCTGCTGCGCTCGCCGCAGATGTACTCGATCGCCGGGATCACCGGCGCCTACCGCGGCCTGGACCTGCTGCCAGACCAGGTCGACCTGGTCAAGATCCCCTCGTTCGCCAACTTCGACGACCCGAGCGGATGGAACCTGCGCCCGCGCCTGGCCATCAGCGAAACGACCCTGCACCAGGCTCGCGCCGACCTGATCACCACGTTCCTGCGGCACTACCGGCCCGATGTCTTGATCAGCGACCACATCCCGCGCGGAACCGATGACGAGCTGGTGCCCGCACTCGAAGCGCGCTACCCCACCCATGCCGTGCTGAGCCTGCGCGGGGTGCTGTTCGACCGAGACAAGACCATGCGCAAGTACTTCGGCCCTCAGCACCGGGGCCCGTGGGTGCTCGATCACTACTGCCAGTTCAACGTCCACATCCACCCCGAGGTCTTCGACCTCGCCGAGTACTACCGGCTCACCGGCGAAGCCGCACAACGGCTGCATTACACCGGCTACCTGGCCGAACCGGTCCCCTACACCCGCGACCAGGCCCGCACCCGACTCGGCATCGACGCCGAGGAGCGGTTGGTGGTCGCGGCCATGGGCGGCGGCCAGGGCGCAGGCGAGCTGTGGCAAGCGCTCTCGCGGGCACTGACCACCCGCCGTCACGCGTTCGATCGGGCACTGCTGGTCACCGGCCCCTACCTGGAACCGGCGGATCTACGTGCACTGCAACAGTATTGGGCTGACGACGACACGGTCGAGGTCCGCGCCTACGAGCCGGATCTGAAGCCGTGGATGCGGGCCGCGGACCTGTTCATCGGCGCCGCGGGCGCGAACATGCTCGGCGAAGTCCTTGCCACGGCCGCGAACACGATCGCGATCCCGCGCCAGATCCGGGAGGTCGAACAGCAGGTCCACTCCCAGCGGCTGCACCAGCTCGGCATCCTGCGCAAAATCGGTCTCGCCGAGGCGCTGGCCGGGGCGCTCGACACCGAAGTCGCCCGCGCCCTGGCCGATCCGCTCATCGCCGACGGCACCCGTTACCTGTGGGACGGCGGCTCCTATGACCGTCACCTACCCGGCACCGAGACCGGGACGCGATGCGCCTGCGTGAGCGCGCCTCGGCACGCGCCGATGGTGCAGGCATGAAGCCGCCCGGCTGCCTGATCGTGCGGTCGACCAACCTGCTGCTGGCCGACCCCACACACGCCGCCCACGGACAGATCGCGATCTGCGAAGGGACCATCGCGGCCGACCCGACCGGGTGCGGCCACCGCCCGCGCGTGCTCGACACCGCCAGCGACCTGGTCGGGCCCGGCCTGGTCGACCTGCACCTGCACGGTGCCCGCGGGCACGACTTCACCGAATCCGACCCGGCCGCCTGGCACCACATCCTCGCCGCTCATCTGCGCGCCGGAACGACCACCGCGCTAGCGACTTTGGCCAGCACGTCTGCCGCGGCCACTGCCGCGGCGCTGGCCACAGCGACCGATCTGCTCACCGCTGAGCGAGCGCCGACCCTGGCCGGTGTGCACCTGGAAGGCCCCTGCCTGGCCGCCGACCAGCGCGGAGCCCACGATCCGGCTCACCTGCGGACTCCTGGCCAGCTACTCGCCGAGCTGACGCCGCTACCGCCGTTCCTGCAGATGGTGACCCTCGCACCCGAGCTACCCGGCGCCGACATGCTGATCTCCTACCTCGTCGACCACGGTGTGCGGGTCTCGGTCGGTCACAGCCAGGCCACCCCGGCTCAGCTGCAGACCGCCCGGAACCGGGGCGCGACGCACCTCGCGCACCTGTGGAGCGGGCAATCCGCGCTCACCAGGCCCGGCGTGCACCGGATCCCCGGCCTGCTCGAGGCCTCGCTGGCCTCCGACGAGTTCACCGCCGAACTCATCGCCGACGGCCACCACCTACCCGCCGAGCTGCTGACCATCGCCCTGCGCTGCCTCGGCCCGGACCGGCTGTGCCTGGTCTCGGACGCGACCGCCGGAATGGGGCTGCGGTCAGGACATACCTTCCACACCGGCGCCGCGACCGGACGCGTACACGACGGCTACGCCACCACAACCACGGCGAACAGCCTGTGCGGCAGCGTCGTCGCACTGTCGAGCACACTGCCGCGGATGCGGGCGCTGACCGGCGCCTCAGTCGGTGATGTCCTCACAATGGCCACCGCGACACCAGCCAAGGTCTTGGGCCGCTACCCACGGATCGGGACACTGCTGCCGGGTGCCCGCGCGAACCTCACCGTCTGGAATGCCGAGCTGACCTTGGCCTCGGTGGTGCTCGACGGCCGGCTCGTCCGCAACGATGCGGACTGCCCGCACGGAGAACACTGATGCGAGTCGTATTGATCGGCGCCGGAGCTCGCGCCCGAAAGCTGTACTTGCCGTGGCTCAACGGTGACCTCGGCCCGCAGGTCGCCGAAGCGGAACTGGTCGCCGTGATCGACCGGGACCGGCATGCCCTCCACCATGCCGCTCATCGATTCGCGGGCAGTATCGCCGCACCCGACGACCTCGACCGGGTCCTCGGCAACACCGACCCCGACCTGGTGGTCATCGCGACACCGGATGCCGAGCACCGCCACGTCGCCGAGCGAGCCCTCGCCGCACGGTGCGCGGTGCTGGTGGAGAAGCCGCTGGCGACCACCGCCGCCGACGCCTTCGCCCTCGTAAAGGCCGCCCAGCAGACCCGGACGACTCTGCTCGTCGCGCACAATCTGCGCTTCACCAACGTCCACACCCAGGTCCACCAGATGCTCGCCGACGGTCTGATCGGCACGGTCGCCGACGCCGAATTCCACTACCGGCTCAACGCTTCTCATTCGGCCAGCTACTTCCAGCGCTGGCACCGCCGCCGCGCCGCGTCGGGTGGCCTCGAGGTCACCAAGGCCTGCCACCACCTCGACCTGATCGCCTGGTGGCTGCACGCATACCCGTGCACCGTTACTGCGACCCTGCAACACCGCCACTACCAGCCAGGCAGCTCACAGTGGCTGCCCGGCACCGATATCCACGACACGATCGCCGCCGAGATCGCCTACGACACCGGCGTGCACGCGCGCTACACGCTCACCACCAACGCTGACGACGAGGGCTACACCTGCCACCTGTTCGGCACGACAGGCACCCTCACGATCCACTACGACGCCCACACCGGCCCCCACCTGGTCTACCTGCACCCTCGCACCGGCCCCAGCACCCGCTACGAGATCGCGCGCGAACCAGGCACCCACGCTGGCGCCGACACCGCGATGCTGGCCGCCCTGCCCGTCGCCCTGGCCGATCAGCACCGCACACCCTTCGCCACCGCGGCCGCCGCAGCGTGCGCAGTCGCCACCGGCGCCACCATCCACCCCGCCAGCCTCTCCCACCAGGCCCTGCCCATTCCAGATCCCACGACGTTCGGAGCATCGAGATGACCACCACGCTGGCTCGCACACCCAACGGCCTGACTCTGACACGACATCTGCTCACCGAGGCCGAGCAGCTCACCATCGAGGCCCGCCCCGACCAGGAGACCGCGCTGATCCTGATCGCCGGCCACCTCACCACCCGAAGCGGGGACGACACCCACACCGCCGAGCGCGCCGACCCCTTCACCGCGCCCGCCACCGGCTGGTACTTGCCCGCCGATACCGCGGCAACGATCACTGCCGGACCAGAGGGCGCCGACCTGGTCCAGGTCCAAGCCCCGCTCCGTGACAACCGCACCACCGGACCGGCCGCCTCCCGCGTCACCGCCGTGGCACCGGAGACGCGCGGACACGGCAGCTGGGAACGTGAGGTCACCACGCTGCTGGCGCCGCCCCGAACCTCCGGATTGCTGCTCGGCGAGACCATCGCCCGCGACGGCCGCTGGTCGACCTACCCGCCGCATCGCCACTCGATTAGCGACCCTCCCCGCGAAACCGCGCTGCAGGAGGCCTTCGCGTTCCGGGTCCGCCCCGCCACCGGCTTCGGTGTGGTGCTCACATACGACGACACCGTCGCCGACGCCCGCTGCACCGTCGTCACCGGCACCAGCCTCACCACGGTCACCCACGGCTACCACGCCATCGCCGCGGCCGGCGGTCACGACCTCTACTACCTGTGGGCCGCCCACGGCGAGATCGACGACCACTTCGCCCTTCACACCGACCCCGCCCACGCCTGGCTGCTCGACACCTGAACGCGATCGCGCGCGAGGCCACCCATGAACTCCGATCCGACCCCATCCGATACCTGAGGAAGGCACACCATGTCCACCACCGAATCGCGCGGCCTGGCCGTCGTCACCGGCGCGAGCGTCGGCATCGGCGCGGCCACCGCACACGCCCTCCACACCGCCGGCTACACCGTGCTGGCGGCATCACGCCGCCTGAGCACCGAGGCTCCCACTGCCACCGGCATCGCCCACCATCACCTCGATGTCACCGACGCCGAATCCGTCGCCGACCTCGCCCGCACCGTCGCCGAGCACCCGCTGCCGTTGACCTTGCTGGTCAACAACGCCGGGATCCCCACGCCCGCAGCCACCATCGCCGACAGCGACGTCGCAGACTGGCACGCCACCTACGACACCAACGTCGTCGGCAGCCTGCGAACCACCCAGGCCCTGCTCCCGCAGCTCATCGACAACCACGGCCACATCGTGTTCCTCGGCTCCACGGTCGGCCGCGTCGCCTACGAACGCGGCGCCGCCTACGCCGCCAGCAAGCACGCCCTCACCGCGATGGTGGGAACCCTGCGCTTGGAACTCAACGGCGAACCCGTCCGGATCACCGAAGTCGCCCCCGGCATGATGCGCGGCGACGAACGTGGCGGCGAGTTCATGCGCGCCCGATTCGACAACGACCAAGCCGCCATCGACGCCGTCTACCACGGCGTCGAGAACCCGCTGGTTCCCGCCGACATCGCCGAGATCATCGTCTGGTGCGCCACCCGGCCCCCGCACGTCGACATCGACCTGCTCGAGGTCCGCCCCCTGGCCCAGGCCGCCCAGCACAAGGTCCACCGCACCGCCTGATCACCCTGGCTGGGCCTGCCCGCGGCGGCGGGCCCAGCCCCTCATCAAGGAGAATCGCGATGTCCACCAACCGGATCGTCCTGATCCTGCGCCACTTCACCGTCGGCGGCCTGGAACGGGTCCTGCTCTCACACGCCCGCGTCCTGCTCGATGCCGGATATGAGGTCACCGTTTGCGTGCTCGACCCCGGCCGCGACAACGCCCTCGTCGCTGAACTCCCCGTCGCTGCCGAGCTGGTCGTCGCACCACGAAACCGGCTGCGCCGCAATCTGTTCCTTGCCGCGCTGGTCCGCGACAAGGTCGTGGTGCTCGAATTCGGCGACGGTCGGCTCTATCCGGCGATCCGGCCCGCCCTGCGCCGGGCGCGCACCGTCGTCCGGTTCTGCCACTCCGACTACTCCCACCTGCGCAGCCGCGGCAAGAACCTGCTCGACCGTGTCCTTTCCCTCGGCGAAGACCACATCGTCGCCGTCGGCGGCCGCTCGACCCGGTTCCTCCTCGACGACGTCGGCATCCCGGCCGCCAAGGTCACCACCTTGACCAACGCGACCGAGCCCCGCACCGGCGCTGTCACGCCGCCGAGCGCGGCCTGGGCGCAGGACCGCTATGTCGTTGCCGTGCAGAGCCTCTACCCACACAAGGGCCACGACAGCCTCCTGCGCGCCTTCGCCCGCGCGCTCGCCGACACCACGACCTCTGCCCGCCTGGTCATCATCGGCGACGGCGATCAGACCATCGCGCTACGCCAGCTCGCCGCGAAACTCGACATCGCCGATCGCGTCGTCTGGCTCGGTGCGGTCTGGCAGCGCGACCTCGTCGACAGCGTGCTCGCCGGCGCGGCTGGGTTCGTCTCGATGAGCCGCTTCGAAGGCGTGCCCATCTCAGTTCTCGAAGCCCGCCAGCACAGCCTGCCGCTCATCCTGACCGACATCCCCGGCCACCGTGACGGCGCGGGCGGCCGCGGGCCAGCCCAGTTCGTCCCCGTCGACGATATCGTCGCGTGCGCCTCCCACATCCGCGAACTGCTCACCGCCACCGACTCCGACGCGGCGGCCCATCGCCCGGATCGCGACGCGCTCGCTCTCGAATGGGACACCTACCGCGACCAGTTTCTGGGCCTCATCGAACAGGCCGCCGGAACGAAAATGCCTGTTCAAGTGCTGCAAGGTTCCGTATCCTTGTGACTCTGCCGCTACGCGCGCCCGCGCCATCGAAACCCCGAATCGATCCGCGCCCCAAGCTGTAATCTGCCCCCGCCCGGCCTGACCATGCCGGAACCCAACCCGTGAGGAAGCCGTGCCACCAACCACGTTCTCCGACCTCAGCCACAGCGACCAGCTCGGTGTTCTCGACGGTCTGACCCGCGCCGCCCTGCCGATCCACTACGGCATCCCGGCCACCGCCGAGCTCGAGCTCCAGCAGTACGAGGACAACGCCGTCTGGCGGGTCACCCCAATCAGGAGCGAGACCTCCTACGTCGCGCGCCTGTCCATCCGCGACGGTCGACCCGCCGACCAGCAACGCAGCGAAATGGCCTGGCTCGAAAGCCTCGCCGCATCCGGCGGCGTCGCAGTCCCCGGACCAGTGACCACGTCCAGCGGCGATCACGTCGTGCCAGTCACCGTTCCCGGCCACGACCAGCCCGCCACCCTCGCGCTGCTGCACTGGGTACCTGGCACCGCCGAACCGCCGTATCAGCAGCCCGGGGTCGCCGCGCAGATGGGCGCGGCCACCGCGCACCTGCACCGCAACGCCGCCACCGTCGACATCCCCGCCTTCGACCGGCCGACATGGGATTACGAAACCATCCTGCTCAAAGGCGCGGCGCTGACCGACCCCGACGCCACCGTGAACCTCGGAGACCACGGCCGCGAGACCCTGCGCGCCGTCGCTGACCGGGTAACCCAGGCGCTCGCGACCGACCCGTCAGAGCACACACGGATCCACGGTGACCTGCACCGCGAGAACATGATCGCGCTGCCGAACGGCGGCGTCGGGGTCATCGACTTCGACGACTGCGGATGGGGAAGCCCGATCCTCGACATCGCGACCGTGCTCTCCTCGATCCACCGGATCGCCCACACCACTCCCGGCGCCTACGAGAAGTTCACTCGGGACTTCCTCGACGGCTATGCCGGGATCTTCCCACTGCCCGACGAGCTCGACGACCTGCTTGAGCCCTACCTGGTCCTGCGGGACTGCTTCGTGCTGAACTTTGTCAGTGGCGCTCTGTCCAACGCGTCCGTCGCAGAGTGGGGACACGACCGGATCGCCGGAATCATCGCCAACATGGACGCCTATCTCGGTGGCCAGTCCTATCCCGGCACAACCAGCTGAAGGCTCAGAGATGACGACTGGCCGATCTTGGGACTCTAAGGAGTTGGCCCGGTATATCGAAACTCCCCCGCCGCGGCGGCCATGGTGGGGTGGTGGCTGGTCTCGGCGAGTTCGTCGCGTCGAGCAATCCAGTCGGTCATGGTAAGCACAGACCGCAACACCTCGGGTACATGCTCGATTTCGGCTGGAGCGCAGGTGGATTCACCGCTGAGTCGGCTCTCGAGCCGACTCAGCGGGATGTTGTGACGCTGGGCCTGTCTGGCCAGGGAACTCCAGGACGTACCGATCTCTTCGGCTAACTCGGACAGTGTGCGGCCTTGCGTGATGTATTGCTGGTGGAGCCAGGCACGGGACAACGTTGATAGATGGTCGCCGTCCAGGCGCGCGGAGGGGAACTCGTAGTCGCGGGCTAGTTGGGTCAGTGCGCCAGCATTGACACCGTCTCGCGCGGCGATGTCAGTGGTGCTGAAGAACTATCGGAGGTAGAGGTCGGCTCGCACTCGCGCGTCCACATCGTCGGATTCGATAGTCTGTGGAACCGGAACCGGGTGCGTCCAACAGGGTAAAGGGTAAGAGGACGGTTCGTCGGCGCTGGCTGGAGCACGAGGGGGAATCTTTGGTGTCGGGTGAGGGTGAGCTGCATGTCGACGTCGGCGCGCTGCGCAGCACCGCGGCGTTCGTTGCCGGCCAAGCAACTGCAATCCGGGACCGGGTGAAGAAGCTCGACGACACCATCGGCAAGGAACTCCTCGCCGATGGCTGGCAGGGCAAGGCCGCCTCCGCCTACGAGGAGAGCTGGCTGGAATGGAAAGCCGGCGCCGAAACCGTCGCCGCCGCGTTGACAGAGTCTGCCGACAAGCTCCTCGAGGCCGCCAACGCCTACGAAACCCAAGACCAGGCCAACGCCGCGGCCACCGAGCGCCTCCACGGACAGCTGCCGTGACCGGCGATGACCGGTTCCGGGTCGACCTCGAACAGCTCGACGCCGCGATCACGACCATGCAAGCGTTCGGGGCCGAGGTCGCGGGCTGGTTGACCGATGTCGAACGCCGCATCGCCGAGCTGCATTTGAGCTGGGCCAGCGAGGCCGCGACCGCCCAGCGCGCCGCCCACGACAAATGGGTCGCCGGCGTCGATGAGATGCAGGAAAACCTCGACGAACTACGTGAGGTCGCCCGCATCGCGCACACCAACTACACCCGAGCCATCACCCACAACACCCGGATGTGGCCGTAGATGGCGCCGGTGATCGTCACTCCCACCGAAATCCGCACCGCGGCAACCGTCTTCAAAAACGCCCACGGCCTGGCGTCGGCCAAGATCCGTGCCATGGCCGCCAACCTGCAGCAATACGGTGGCTGCGCGGGCAGTGACAAGCCCGGCCGGGACTGGTCGGCCAGCTTCGACCCCGCCGCCAAGGACGCGATGACCGCGGCCGCGGCCTGGGTGAGCGGGCTCGCCCAGATGCACGACCTGCTCGAGGTCACCGCGACCAACCACGCCAACGCCAACCAACTCTCGGTCATCGGTGGCGCCGACACCGACCTGGCCTTCGGCGCGGGCTCGCTGGCGTGGATGCAACCGATCACTTTGCCTGCCCTGTTCGGTGGCAGCTCGGAGGCGCCGTCGTGGTGGGACAAGATCGCCGAGTACACCCAGGGCGAGGTGTGGCCCAGCGGCAACCCCGAGAATCTGCGCAACGTCGCCACCCAGTGGAGCTTCTACGGCGACGAACTGCTGCCCTACCACAGCTTCCAAGCCGCCCGAGACGCGATCAGCGGACAGCAAACCCCCGAAGTCCAGCAGATCCTCGACCAGATCACCATCCTCGAGAACCAGGGCAAAACCCTCACCGCCCAGTTCAAGATCCTCGCGAAATCCTGCGCCGACTACGCCCTCGCGATCGAGAACACCCGCAAGGAGATCCTGACCCTCCTCGGCGAGTTTGCCGCGGTCTTCGTCATCGGCGAAGTCGTGTCCTGGGGCCTGGCCAGCTACAGCTTCGGCCTCACCGCCGCAGGCGGAACCGCGGCCTTGGCCGCGCGAGCGGCGGTCGTGGGCAGCAGAATCGCCACCCTGTGCCGCAACCTCGCGACCACCGCGCAGATGACCGGCTTGCCGGTCGTCGCGGCCTCAGGCGCGTTCGCCCGCTCGGTCGCCGAACTGTCCCCGCTGCTGGCCGCCCAAGCCGGGCTCGCCACCGCCGAGGCGACCGGCGCGATCAACCCCCTGACACTGGACGACCTGCGACTGTTGTCGCGGACCCGGCCGTACCTGCGAGTGACCACGACCAGACCGGTGCAGGAGGCGGCACCGAAAGTGACCGTCAACGGTCAAGAGTTCTACCTCAGCGCCACCGACCCCACCGTGCTCATCCCAGTGAGCGGCAAGTACGCCGACCCAGCGATCCGTCAACTCCCGATGGACGCACGCAATGAGTACTATCTCGGCGCCAACGGCATGAAGTACCCTGTCAACTCGACACCGGTCATGGGACACGAAGCAGGTCACGAATTCTGGCGCCTACGCGAAGAAGCGCTGCGACAGAACATGACGTGGGCCGAATTCCGGGACTACGTCAACAATCCGAGCTTCTATCGAATCGAAGACGCGCCCGGAAACTCCCGACACATCTACGAAGCGCCGAGATAAAAGGGGTCGACTGTGTGGAAAAAACCGAAGAAGCCACAAATCCAACGCGACCGCGCGGGACGCACCGAACTGCACTACGCCGCCGCCGACACCAACGGTGCCCGCGCCGCGGAGATCCAGCAGCTGCTCGCCGAGGGCTATGACCCCAACGACCGCGACGAAGCCGGGCTCGCTCCCTTGCACTTCGCCGCCCAATACGGCGGGATCGACACCGTGGCAACACTATTGGACGCAGGCGCTGACCCCAACGCCCAAGACGACAAGGGCGACACCCCCCTGTTCTACGCGTTCCGCAGCCCCTGGAGCACACCCGAGGTCGTCCGGCTGCTGCGGGACCGGGGTGCTGACGCCCGCATCGAGAACCACCGCGGACAGTCCCCTCTGTGGTTGATCGAGATGATCTCGAACAAGCCCGAGATTCGTTCCCTATTCGTCGACGATGAAGGCGACGGTCAACCGTGAGCTCGACCGAAGACTGGGACAGGGAACTCGAAGAGCACCTCCGCGTCCTCCGGCGCAGCGCCAACGAATTCTCCACCGCCCTGTCGCGGCTACGGGGCCGCGGCACCGCGAGAGGCGTATCGATCGAAGTCGACGCCAACGGCGACATCACCTCACTGCAGATCGCACCCAGCGCAATGTCCTGGAGCTCCTCGCAGCTAAGCCACGCACTCGTAGAAATCCACCGCAGTGCACGGTCAGATATCCAAACCCAGACCGCGAAGCTTCTCCAGACCGCAGACCCACAGCTACGACTGGGTATCGAGGGGCTGAACGGAGAGCCCTCGCAGACATCGAGCACTGAACGTGCTCGCTTGACCGAAGCGGAGATCCAAGCAGCGGACGACGCGTACTTCGCGCGCCTCAACGGCGAGGAATGGTAGTCCGTGGTCAGTAATAGTCGCGGAGCATTTCGATGGACCATGGCGCCTGCTCGATCCGGCCTCGGGGTCCGAATTCGGCGAACCATGGCTTGATATCGAGCACTGGTGTCCCGTCGACGGCATCGAGCTCCTTAACGTGCAGGTCCAAGCCATCGACCCGCAGCAGCCGGGTACGGGACACTCCCAACCAGTTTACCCGGCGCATGTTTCGGTGGCCGAATATGCCGACCTGGGGCCAGTCGGGGTTGTCGCGGGCGCTGCGTGCACCGAAGTGCAGGTCGTTCTGGTCGGTCAGATGGAATCGGAACACGATCTCAAGGTGACTGAACTGTTCGAGGCCTTTCACCGAGTCCTCGGTGAAACGTGGGTCATCAATTCGGATGATCGCCTCAGTGCCGGCCCAATGGTCGTCGGTCGGTTCTGCGCGCCCTCCGACGACATGGGCAATCGGCACGACTTCGAATGTCTCGTCACTCATGACTTCCCCTAGATTTGTTGTGCTGCAAGATACTCAGCGGCTTGTTGATGGACCTCCGCCACGCCCGCAACGGCCGCGCCGAGGTGTGGCGCGACTGTGGCGCGGATGTCGCGGGCGACGCGGCGGGTACGTCCCGATTGGACCGTACCCATCGCTGATAGCGCCGACGACCACGTCGCGCAGGCCTGTTCCAGATCGCCCTGGCGGGCCTGGATTGATCCGAGGTAGCCGAGAGTAACCGCGTGCGTGCGTGCGAAGGCCGATGCCTTGCGCTTGCGGACACTCACCTCGAACTGCGCCGCGGCGCCGCGTAGGTCGCCGGAGTCGCGCAGCGCGCAGCCGGTCTCGTGGGCCAGGCTGGCCTCAGAGAAGAAGTAGACGCGAGCTGGCTCTGTGACAGTGTCCGAGGCCGAGGCGAGATCTTCTTCGGCGGCCAGTAGCGCGGTCGCCGCCGCGCGGCTATTGTTGGCCGCGCTGAGCGCTTTGGCGTATACGACCATCAGCAGTGACCGCTCCTTCGGTGTCGCGGTGCGGTAGCGACCACCGCTCACCGAGGCTTCTGCGAGAGCGAGCCCATCGCTGTGGTGGCCGAGGTCTATCGCTTGATGTGCCATCGCGCGCAGGATATGTCCCGCCAGCGGTTCGTCATCTGCCTCTGCGGCAAGTTTGGTGGCGGTACCGAAGTAGCGTTGAGCGGTGTAGTGCTCGTCGTTGTCGAACGCCATCCAGCCGGCTAGGTACGCCATCTCTGCCGCAGCGGAGAACATGTCGCGACGCACACGATCATCGGGGTAGGACCCGTGCAAGTAGGCCACAACTTCCTCACTCAGGTACTGGACCACCGCGCTGCGCCCGTGTCCTCCGCCCCGGCGCTGATCGATCTGGGAGAAGAACACCATGATCTGGCGGACCTCTTCGACATCGGAAGCACCTACCCGGCGAAGCGACGGCACTGACCTGACCACCGGTCCCGACCGCTCCAGCGACCCAGGCAAGACCATCGAAGCACTCAACGCGGTGGAATAGCCACTACGCAGGAATGCACGTCGTTCCACGTCAGCCTTTCCGAGGTCGGCGAGGGAAGCCACAGGATCTGCTAACCCGCCGAACCGCTTCTCGTACCACGCTATGACATCCGGTGGCGCAGCGCGCTTACCGGTCTCGTAGTAGGCCACCGCGGACTTTCCCCGGTGTAGTTCCCCAGCCACCACTGACAAGGAGACGCCTGCCGCTTCCCGAGCGGCTCGGAGTTGTGCACCAACAATAACGGCGTGACCGTCCATACCGGCGAATCATTCCAGCCTGTGGACACTCTGTGGAAGCCCGGGACTCTCGTCCGTTCCCAGCTTGGCGACCTGCAAGTGCATTTGCACGTCCGAGTGCATTTCAGCCCGGCACAAGGCCCGCCGATCAGGCCACGCATCCTTTGCGATCAACTCCTCTACCCGTACCGAGGCCTGCGCCACGCCAACGTCCACATCGGCTATCTGGCACACCCATTTCTTGTACACCGGCCAGAAATCGCGCCGTGCGATCGCGGATGTGGACGCGGTGTGGACGCCGAACCCATAGGCGTGGACGCACACCGCTGGTTGTCTAGACAAACAGAGGCAAGCCGGCCAACCCGTTCAAGGTCAGCCCCGCGCACCTCGACATCGCCAGTACCGGAATCGCACTGTTAGGAGAACCGGACCCATGAGCCAAGCCCTTGCGCCCCTACCCGCATCGACACTCGGCAGTAACGGGTCTCTCGGCGCACCACCACGATCAGCGAGAGTCTGTGCGGCCGAATACCGCCAAGCTGGCCTTCCCGCCTCGGTGCGTGACCGGGTGTTCGTCCTGACCTCCAACGCGGTCATCGAGCTGCCGAGCCCACTCAAGCACGCGGCGACGCGTCGGGAGTGGATCGTCGCCCCGCGCTACAACCTGCGCCCGACCACGTCGATGGTCATCGCCGCTGTCAGCGAGAACTTTTCGAAGGGCGGTCCGCGGTGACCCGATTCCCGACCTTGAAGCCACGCGCCGCGCTTCCCGCCGCTGCGGTGGGGCAGGTGAACTACTACAACACCGTCTGCGGGCTCCCTGCATTCCTGCGCGCAGGGAGCGGATTAATCTTCGTCGCGGCCGGAAGCATCGGCGCGATCGTCGTACCGGTTCCGCTTGCCCCGAAGCTGACTAGACGGCTGGAGCTCCCTGTTCCAACGATCATCAACCTCGCTGCCGGTCACCGCACGACCTGGACGTTCCTCACCGCGCCGATTCCGACGCATGTGCGTCACAGTGTGCCGACGACCACGGTCCTGGATCGGTGCGGGGCCACGATGGTCGCCGAAGGTGCCGAGATCTTGCTGCCCTCACCCGATGATCCCGCTCGGCGTTGGCACGCGGCTGCCCCGACCGATAGGTACCGACCGTCCCCGGTGTCGATCCTGGCAGCCCTAGCCGCACGGTGAACGGTCCTTCCCCCGGGGGGTGTACCCACCCAACAAGCCCGGCCCCGCGCGCGGGCGTCACTCAACGAAAGAAGTTACACATGTCAATCACCGGGACTGTCAAGTGGTTCAGCGCCGAGAAGGGTTTCGGGTTCATCGCGCGCGATGCCGGCCCCGATGTGTTCGTCCACTACTCCGGGATCATCGGACAGGGCTTTCGCGCGCTCTCCGAGAACGATCATGTCCAGTTCGAGATCACCGACAGCGACCGTGGACCGCAGGCTGTCCAAGTACGACGGGTCGACTCCCACCGCCAGAAATAGACGTGCGGGGCTGCCTCGCACCCGATCCGAAATACCCACCCGCCACGACCGTGGAGGACCCGATGACGGCCTACCTCACGAGCTCTACAACCCTATGTCACCCAGATGATGCCGCCCAGCGTTCGACCGCAGGTCCGTGCGCGCACGCCCTGCAGCTGGAAGGCGTCACCGTGGCTGCGCGATGCGCCTACTACGAGCAGGTGTGCCAGTTGCCGGCCGTGCCTGATCCAGTCTCCGGCCAGATCGTTGTCGTGGCTGGGCGGGTTCAGGCGGTCATGGTTCCCAGCGCTCTCGGCCGACGGGTTCGAAGTGAGCTCGGGCGTGTGGAGGTGAGTTGTGGTCCGATCGTGTCGCATCCCAAGTCCGGGACGTGGACGTTCCTCACCGATTCGGACCGCAGGATCGAGGCACTCCCTGACGCTACGCGGTTGTGGGTCAACGGCGTCGTGGTGCTGGCTTCCGGTGCCCGGATCGGTCTCCCGACGCCCGCTGCGGGCAACGCTGGCTCGTGTCGAGCATGGGAGTCACCCCCGACCAGTCGGCAACGACCGACGACCACCTCGGTCCTCGACGCGGTCCGTCGTTTCCTACAGCAGGGCGGTGCGCGATGACCAGCACGCGTTTCCTGGCGGTGGACAAGGTGATTCACCGTGCCAGCTCTTACCGCAACTCCTGCGGGTTCGATGTGTTCGTTCGGGAATCCACGAGCCAGATCGTGTTGCGGGTCGGGACCGTCGGCGCCATCGAGTTGGCCTCCGCGTTCGGCCAGCGAGTAGTCGCGGCTTTGCCGTGGCCCGGCCCGGTGATCGTACGCAGTGACACCACCCAGCCACGGCTGACCATCCTTACCGGTCCCGTACCCGCTCACCTACGCGGCGGTGCCAGCTTCGCGGCTCTGTCCAGTACCGGGGCGGTGCTCGCTGCCGAGGGCGACGAGGTGTTGCTGCCCTCGCCCCGTGACCCGGCGCGACGTTGGCTACCGCACGAACCCTTGGATCCCTATCGGCCGAGCGCTGAGGTCGTGGTCTCCACGATCCTGGCCTGCCGATAAGCGGCGCCGGAGCTTGCCATGCCGCGGTCTGGATCACCCCGCCCCGATGAGCCCGACACTCACCTGCGAGTGATCAGTGGCGGGCTGGTCGCCGACTTCAGCGGGTGTGTCTCGGCTGTGCGGAACTTCTTGCGCGAGTGCCGGATCCATCCTCGTACCTCCATCACTGCCCTCGAAGTCAGCGATGGATATCTACCGAAACATCGAATGCCTTGTGAGGTCCTGTGGCTACATCCGTGACCGAGACGCCCGCGCACCGCTGCGCCGCCTACCGGCAATTCGGCTGGCGGGTCGTGCTCGACAGCCACGACAACATCGTGCTGCCCGCCGACCAGATCCACGGCATCCAGGTCTGCGACCGGCTCGCCGACAAGGTTGCAGACCAGTTGCAGCACAGCAGGATTCAGACACCAATCGTGCACAACACCGCGACAGGGCAGCGCATGTTCTTGACGACCGCGATCCGAGCCGAGGACCCGCGCCTGATCAACATCTTCCCGCGCGGCTCGAAGGTGCAAGCCATCCGCACCGCGCCGGGTTCCCCGATCCCGCTGCCGACCCCGGGCGACCCGACACGGGTATGGCTGAGCCCGCCTCGCCCCGGCGCCCTGGCCGACTTCGAGCTCGTCTACACGATCACCCGCGACGCCGCTCGCGGCCTACTCGACGCCGCCTGACCACAGCACACCGCGACTGACCGGTCGCTCCACACCGAATAGCAAGGAAGAACATCATGTCCTACACCAGCATCTACGACCACACCGTCGACGGGCTGGCGCCGTTGCAGCGCAGCCTGATCGCGATCGAGGAACGCGTCACCCAGCAGCGAGCCTGGAACCCCGACATCGTGATCGGGCTCGTCCAGACCGAGGACTACGCGCGGGCGATCCTGTCCGAGTGCTTCGGGGTGCTCGAAGTTCCCGACGACCTCGACGAGACGGTCGCCGCACGGATGAAGCGCCAACAGATCCTGGACCGAGATGAGCGTGACTTCCATTTCCTGATCGGGGAATCGGCGCTCCATCACGTCGTCGGCAGCAGCGAGATCATGGCCGAGCAGATCCTCGCGTTGCGTGACCAGCTCGATGCGCGCCCGCACGTGCGGATCGGGATCGTGCCGCTCAACGCGCGTTTCGTGGGTCCGGCACCCGAGTTCGTCCTGCACGACACCGCCCGCGTGGAGTCCGAAACCGCGACCGGGGAGGTGGTCGCCACCTCCCCGCGCGACGTCGCCTTGGCCGCGCGGCTGTTCGACCGCCTGCACGGCCAAGCCGTCTACGGCCAGGACGCAACGGTCGTGCTCACCCGTGTGCTGGCCCTGCACGCCGGCCACTGACCCCACCGTGTGTCCGGTCGGCCAGGCCCCGGCCGACCGGACACCGACATCGCTGTGCCCGCAGCCTCTCTCGACCGATCGATGCCATTTTCAGGAGCCGCCGTCATGACTTCCACTGCATTCGAACAGGATTCGCCGCTGCCGACCGGCATGAAAATTCTCGGTGCGGTCCTGGGCTGGAGCGAGGGTGAGGACTTGGCCGACCCGATCCTGGCCGGCGCTGTCGAGCTGGTGGAGATCGCCCGCGCCGAGGGGCTGGCTGGTGAACGGCTTAGCGCGGCACGGGCCGAGCAGATGCGCCGAATCGATACCGCTGTCGCCGAAGCGTTGCCTGTACCGTCGATCGCGACTCCCCCACACACCGAGACTGTCGCGATGAGTCTCGCACGGATGGCCGGATACGCCGCGCGGCTCGATGACTCCCATACAGCGACCAGCCTGATCATGGTGTGGGGCCCGTTGTTCGAGCTCGCCGTGGCGCTCGACGGACTCCTCACCGACCTCGCCGCCGGCCGACGACGCGTCCCGTTGAGCATCTGGTGGGCCGGTCTCGGCGCAACGGCACACACGCCGGAGCATCCCTGATGCCCGCCCGCCTGGTCACCGCCGTCCTCGGCGTGGCCGTAATGGTCACGGCAGCCACGCCAGCGGCTGGGGCACCGTCCTCGCCCCCGGCCGCGGCGCCCTCAACCGTCCTCGCGCTGGGCGCGTGCCCTGCGCTGTATGTCTTCGCCGTGCAGGGTACCGGCGAGTCGTCACCGGATGCCGCGCCGAGCACTGACACCGGGATGCTGTCGCTGGCGGTGCGTCCGATGATGGCCGCGGCCAGCGATCCCGGTTTGGTCGACCGCGCGTATGTGCCGTATCCGGCCGGGTTCGGCGGCGCGGTCGGCGCCTCAACCGTGCCGTATGCGGAATCGGTCGCTACCGGTGTCGTACGCACGGAATCAATGATGCGGCAGGTGCATTCGGCGTGCCCGCAGACCCGTGTCGCGCTGCTGGGTTATTCCCAAGGCGCGCACGTGGTTTCGCTGGTGGCTCAGCAGGTCGGCGCGGGACAGGGGGTCGTGCCTGCCGAGGCGGTCGCGGCCGTGGTGTTGATGGCCGACCCGACCCGCAGCCCCGGCGCCCCAGTCTTCCCGGGAACCGATGCCCTCGCCCCGGCCCCGGCACCGGGCACCAGTGGTCGACATCTGGCGCTGCTGCCCGCCGCGCCGTTTCCGTCGGTGGCCTCCGGTGGCGGCATCGGCCCGCAACGTGACATCGTCGCAGACTACGGCGCCCTGACCGGTCGGGTGGCGAATCTGTGTGTCGCAGGCGATCTGGCCTGCGACACACCGACCGGGTCGGCGATCTTGCGGGCGGCCGCCGGGGTGGCGTCGCAGTCGCTGCTGTCGGCCGGTGATCCGATCGCCTCGCTGGTCTCGATCGGGCAAGCCCTGGCCTACACCTCACTCGAGGCCGTCTCGACCGCCGTCGAGGACGACGTTTCCGGGGCCTCGTTGACCGAATGGGAAGTGTCGCCGTCGAAGTCGATCTCCCAGCGGCTGGCCGAGGCCTCCGATCCCCGCACCCCGCTCGAGGTGAACGCGGCGTTGGCGGCGGTGATGCGGGTCGGCGTGATCGGGCTGAACGCGGTCCACGTGCTGGCGGCCTCGGTCCTGAATCCGGCTACCCTCGCCCAGTTGGGCACTGTCGGGTTGTCTCACCCCGCGGCCGCAGTGGCGATGCTGGGTGAGAAGTTCACCACCGCGATCACCGAGCTGATCCCTCCAACCACCTCGGATCGACTCGTCGCGGCGGCCTTCGACGTCGTGCGCCGTGAGATCGCCGACAACCACGCCCTGCTCGACCTCACGACCTGGGTGCGGCTCTGGCAAACGGGCATGCGTCATGACGCCTACTCACGGCCGATCGGCGACGGTCCTTCCCCCGCCGCATGGGCCGGCGCGTGGTTGGCCGCCGCCGCCCACGACGCCGCCGGAACACCCCTGCACGCGAGCCACTCGACCTCGAATACCACCACAGCGCCGACCACGACGCCGGCCGCGGGGCTTTCCTCGACTAC
This sequence comes from Nocardia sp. NPDC003979, assembly GCF_053605015.1. Lineage (NCBI taxonomy): Bacteria > Bacillati > Actinomycetota > Actinomycetes > Mycobacteriales > Nocardiaceae > Nocardia > Nocardia sp. NPDC003979. The sequence goes on along the minus strand of NZ_JBSGIJ010000025.1, from coordinate 20,287 downwards.
GTCCACGTTCCGTCACGTGGACCTGCCCGCTCCCACCACCTCCCCAGGCCCCTCGCTGGGTGAGGTGGTGGGAGCCCCCCAACACATCGCCTCCCCACCGACTGCTCTCCCCGACCCTCCAGATCCTTCCGTGCCCGCCACGGTCGCAGCGCCGCAACAACCCGGCATCCACCGCAACACCTCCGCGCCGTCGACCTCATCGATCCCACGCCAGCCCGGCGTCAGCGGCCCCACCCGCTGACCGTGTCGCATCCCATTCTCGAAAGGCCGACCACCTGATGAACGTTGTGCTCGCCGCCGGTCACGACCTGCTCGCACAGCTGAGCAACCCCACCCCCGAGGCGCCGCCGATGTCGAACAAGATCCTGCAGCTGGTGCAGTACCTCACCTGGTTCGTCCTGCTGTCGGGGGTCGTGGCCATCACCTACGCGGGCGGAAAGTTCGCGTGGGAGAAATGGACCGGCGGCGGCCTGGAATCGCCGAAGATGATCGCCGGAGCCATGATCGGCGGCGCCATCGCCACCAGCGCCGGAACCATCATGAACGCCATGATCGGCAACTGATGACGACCCGCAATCCCCGCCCGGATCGGCAGGTCTGTGTCCTGCGCGGCCAGTCGAAACCGCGCCTGCCCGACACGATCGCCCACACGACCATCGCCGGACTGGCCTTGTCGTCCACCGCGACTGCCCTGGCCTACCTCAGCTTCCCAGCCACCGACGCCACCCTGGCCCGCGAGGCCCGGATACATACGGCCGTGTTGGCCTGGCAGTTGTTCATCCATCACGGATTCCATGACCGCGTCCACCGCGAGTTCGTGACCGGGTTGAACCAGGCACGGCGACGCGCTCGCGCGATGGCGGCCTTCGATCCGCTGCCCCACCTACGCCGATTCGAGCCGACCAGAGCAGTCGCGGCGTTGAACCGCCGCTGGGAACGCCGCCACACCAGCCGCTCCACGGCGCTGGCGCTGCTCGACCTGAGCAACGACGTCGACGGAGCCCGCACAGACCTCATCGCCCTGCTGGCCCACTACGGTCTGCGACCGCACCAGCACAGCGGGTTCGGCGTCCATCGGCCCGTGCTGGTCGAAGCGATCGCCGCCGCCGCACTCGGCGCCCGCCACCTCAACCTCGCGACGTGGCAGGTCTTGGACATCGACGCACTGCTGGCCCCGACGGACCCGAGCACGAGCCCATATTCCCAACCGGTTCGGCGCTGGCCGCCATCGGCAGGCGGGCCTGCGCGTGCACATCCTTCGTCACTGTGACATCTCGACCGGACTCGTCCATCTCCACACCACTATTCGAAGGGGGCATCATGTCGCTCGATTTCGACCCGACCACCGCGCAGGAGTTCGTGACGGTGACACGAACCCAGGTTGTCGGTGACCTCACCGCTGCCACCCACGCCACGACCGCCGCCGCCGCCGCAGTTCCGGGTCTGGGGTTGATCGGCGCCGAGTTCCGCACCCAGCTCATCGCAGCGCTGGTCGAGCACGCCACCCACCTCGAGGGTTGCGCGAACGCGGTCACTGACCAGGCCGGGCACGTCGAGACCTGCCGAACACGCTTTGTCAGTCACGACCAGCAGCTCGCCGCGAACCTGTCCACCATCTCCGAAGGACAGTGATGGTCACCCGCACCAAACCCGCCACCAGCACCGCGGCACCGGATCCGGACGCGATCATCACCTACCTGTCGAAACCGATCACCGAACTGCGGGCAGCGTTCGACGGCACCGGGGATTCCACCGACGCGATCGCCCTGCTGAACACCGCGATCACCCAACTCGACGCGACCGAAGCCCCGCACCGGGTCAGAGCCACGGACCTCGAGTCGACCTGGACCTCAGCGGCGGCCGACACCGCAATCCCCGCGATCCGCGGCACACGCACCCAGATCGTCGACAGCAGTGCCGATTCCGGTGACTTCGCCACGCTGATCGACGCCGCGGTCGGCACCAACACCGCCGCCTCCGCCGCGCTCGATGCCGAACTCGACGACTTCGCCACCCAAGCCCGCCAGATCCTGAAAGTCTCCCCCAACGACCGAGGCGTAACGCAGGTGATCGACCTGGCCCGCGAGATGTACAGCAGCGCCCTGTCCACTGTGCAGGGCGCCCAAGCCGACTACGACAGCTACAGCAGCAAGCTCGGCGAGAAGTCCTATACAACCCCGAAGTCGAGCCTGGGCACCGGCGGCGGCCCCTCGACCGGCGACCCTTCCCTGCCCACCGACGACACCACCGCAGGCGATGACGCCTCCGCCACAGCGCCCGACACCAACGCAACCTCGACCGACCCTGTTATCGCGATGCAACAAGCCCTCGGGACCGCGGCGATCGAAGCCGCCACCACCGTGGGCACCCAGCTGATCACCTCCGGCGCCGAAGTCCTGACCACCCTGATCACCGAAGGAGCAGGCGTCGCCACGCACGCCATCGACACCCTCGGCGCCGAAGCCGGTGACACCATCACCGCCGCGCTCACCGGCACAGGCGACAACGCGACCATCCCACCAGCGGCAACCAACAGCGGCACCGCCGCCACGAACCTCACCACCACGCCAGCCGCACCGGTCATCAACTTCGGCGGTTCCGACAAACCCGCAGGCGGTGCCGCAGCCGGTACTGGCACCGGAACGAATGCCGGGGGTTCCCCGGCCGCCGCGCCGAAACCTGAGCCCTCCGCAGGCCCGAACACGGCCGACCCGAAGCCAGCCGCACCGACCGGGCCCGGCGGCACCGGACAACCAGGGGTTGTGCCGAACACCGCGGGCGCGCCCACGACCGCAGTGGTCCCGCCCGCGGGAGCCCAGTCGGCAGCCGGGGACGAGGGGGAGCACAAGCCGCGTACCCAAGCAGGGGTCACGGCCCCGGCCTCGATCGCCGGGGACCCGGCAGGTGTCGTCGTCCCGGTCATCGGGGCGGTGCCGTCGTGAGCGAGAGCCCGTTGGATCTGCGCCGATACACTCCGCCCGCCGACAGCGACGACGACCAACCCGACGACGAACTCCAGCATCCCGACGACCGATCCGATACCGAGGACGGGTGGGTCGGTGACTGGTCGGACTGGAGCCAGCCCACCGACCACCGCGACACCGATCACGGGACCCCGGCAGCGCCGCCGGGGTTCCGGCAGGTCGGCCGCAGCTTCGCGCCCGCGCGCGCTGACCGAGGCCCGGGCCGGGTCATCGCTGGGCTCGCCGCCGCATTCGGCATCGCCTTGCTGGTCCTGGTCGTGATCACGCTGGTACTGCCCGACACCGAGTCACCCGCCACCGAGGCGCCGCTGACACCGCTGCCCGACCCGTTGCCCATACCTTCGGTCGTCGCGCCGAGCTCACCCACCTACGCGATCGCGGACTGCCCGCACACCCGCACGCCTGCGCTGGCCTCGGGCACCGACCCTGGTGATACGACCAACGCCGTCTCGGTGATCTTCGCCTTCCAACACGCCTACTACGTCGAAAGATCCGGCACCACGGCCCGCGAATTCGTCACCGCCGACGCGAAAGTGCCCTCCGCCGAGGTGATCCAGGCCGGAATCGACACCGTCCCAGCCGGGACGAAGTACTGCGTGTCCATCGTGCCGACCGCACCGGCACGATGGCAGGTCCATGTCCGCGAACAACGCCCCGACGCCGCACCAGAGCTGTTGGCCACCCTGATCTTCCACACCGCCACCGACCCCGACGGCGTCAACAAGATCACCGAGATCAGCGAGGAACCGTAGTGGCCGACACCTGCACACCCGGCACCGGCTCCGCCACGAGTACCCACCGTGACGGCATACTCGACGCGAGGGAGCCCAACCCAGCCAGGGTCTTCGATGCGATCCACGGTGGCAAAGACGCCTACCTCATCGACCGCCACATCGCCGACAAACTCAGTGCCAACACCACCTTCCGCGTCGCGGTCACCCAGGCCCGCGCGTTCATGCTGCGCGCGATGGAGCACCTCGTCGGCGACCACGGGATAACCCAGATCGTCGAACTCGGCTGCGGATACCCGAACGCACCCCAGATCCACGACGTCGCCGCCAACCAGAACCCGAGCGCTCGCACCCTCTACCTCGACCACGACCCCTACGTCGCCGCCCACGCCCTCGCCCTGATGACCGGGCCCAACTCCACGTTCGCAACCGCCGACCTGACAAACTTCGCCAGCATCACCGAACTCCTCACGACAAGACTCGATATCTCGACACCGATCGCGGTATGCCTGTCCGGGACCGCCGAATTCCTCTCCGACGCACCCGCACTGGTGGCGTCACTACTCCAGCATCTACCCGACAGATCCTGGCTGGTGTTCACCCACACCGCCGCCGACCTGCACGACAGCGACATCGACACCGCCGTCGAAACACTGGCCTCGGCAGGCATCCGGTATCGGCCACGCGATCGCGACGAGGTCGAACAGATGCTCGCACCGTTGCTGCTACTCGATCCCGGCCTGGTCACCGCAGACCTGTGGCGGCCCGACCACGGCAACGACGACGAGTGCCTGGCCGGGTTCGGTGTGTGGCCGCGGTCGACGGTGTGTAGCTACGCCGCCGTGGGGAAGCTACATCGCCGATGAAACCGGACAGACCGGCTCGGGTCGAACCCTGACTCGCCGCACGATTGCAGAACGCCGCGCACGAGCATCACATCAACGGTTGATGTGGTGCTCACTACATCGGATCCCGTCGCGGCGGAAGGTCCGCTCGCGCAGGCGGCCCAGCGGCCGATCATGCGGCCGGAGCCGAAGCTGGCTGCTCCGCGGCGGGAGAAACAGCGACACTTTCGGTGGATGCCCGGTTCACCCCGGAAGCGTGCTCGTACCAGCGGATGAACGCGGAGCGCCATCTCCACGGCCGTATCGCCAGCCTCCATCCGGTCATTTGAGTCGTTGGTGTCTGGGCCGTGGACGGGGCCGTCAGCTGCTTTATGCGGGACAGGATCGCAGTACGAACGAGTCGACGCGCCACACCTCCGGGGAAAACGCCGATCTGCTGTGGACTCTTGGCCAAGGCTCGCCACGTGATCAACACTGGAGACCAAAGCATCCATAGCGCACACGCGACGGCGATCCAGCGATTCACCGATGCGGTTGTTCCGAGGAGTAGCCCGACCAGGAGTACGGAAAATTGCGTCGGAATGGCGATGACGTGCAACGCGTACGCGGCCGCCATGACGTGATGTCGGTAGACGAGTGCGGCCGTCGTCGCGATCATCATCGTGACACTCAGAGCGCCGAGGATGACGAACAGAAGTACGAGCCGGGGGTACCGTCCCGGCGATCTGGCTCCAAGAGTATCCGTCGCGGCGGCTGGCGTAGGTCAGCCCGATTGTGGGAACGACAAGCATGACGGCGGCGATACCTACAACCTCGCTGAGCCACCACAGCCTTGCAGCGCTGCCGGACCATCGCGCGGCTGTTCTCGCGTCCGACCATCGTGCGAGCGGGTTGTCGAGGGTGGGCGAGCCCTCTTGGGCCTGGCCTACGAGCTGGCGTAGCCGCTCAAGGTCGGCATCGCGGCGATCTCGGCGGACCTTGTCCTCGAGGTCCTTGCCCTCGAGGAGACCGGCCTGTGCGTCGAGACTGAACACCGCGATGACCATCGCGACCAGAAGTATGGCGAGACCGGTCAGGAGTTCACCTTTCACCACCACGGCGTGGACGAAGGATGCCTCACCCACGGCGATAGCGCCGAATCCGCTTAGCAGCGCCGCTTGCGACAGGGTGAGGTAACGCGCATATAGTGCCGCTTGCGTCTCGTGCTCATCCCGGTCCGGGACGGCATCGGCAGGCCGAGGTTGGGTATTGACCGAGCGTGGCCACCACGCGGCCACGTTCAATGCGATCACCATTGTGGCGAACACTGCCAGCAGGTCGGCACCGTCGTTGTGGTCAATCATGAGCTGAAAGTCGAGCTTGACCCACGACGACTTCGTTAGCCGCCAGAGCGCGACCACGCAGGCTAGAAGCGCGTAGATCAGGCTCGCGTTGACCGCGAAGGTCGCCACACGCGCTGCCGACTCACCTAGATGCGACCGCACCCGAGGCGCCAGTGCCTGCCGCGCCTGAGCATCAGCCGCACCACCCGTATTTGGTACCGTCGTACCACCACTGGTTACGTTCACATCCCCCCACCTGGTCCGGGCGCAGGCTCAGGTTCCCCGAGTGCGCATCGATGAACGACACTGATTGTGCCCTGGTTCTCCGCGCTCGTAGCTGGGGTTCCCCTCAATGGCCCGGCATAGCATATTGGTGACGCACCGCGATCAGCGGGCACCGTGACCAACCACCGTCGCCCCCGTTTCAGCAGGAACCGATGCGCGAGAACGAGACTGCGATATCGCTGCTACTCGATCAGACAGCTCCCACACTGGCCCTCATCCACTACACCATCGTCGGTTCCCACGCCGAGCCTCCCCGCTTCGGTATGGAAGACCTGGTCTACCCGACGAGAAGCCGCCGCTCACATCGGAACCGGCTGGGCCGCCTCGTAGAGAATGTGCTTCCACTCGGCGGGGGTGGCCGGCCTGGGCTGTTCGGAAGCGACGTCACCCGAGACAGCGAAACCATTCAGGTAAAAGAGTTTCTTGACTTCTGGACTGCCAGCCGCACGCGCTTCGAAGAAGCGGATCACGTTCTCACCGCGGTGCGGATTGAGAAAACCCACAGTTATGTCGCATTCATCGGTTGCAACCACACCGAGCCGATGGAGGCGGTGTCGATAGCGCAGGTAATCCCGCAATTCGCGGACTGACGCCATCGCGGAAAGTACGATCACCCACGAGTGGAGCTCCGCCACAGCTGTCCGGTCACTCATCACCTCAGCGTCGATATACTGCAGCATGTCAGGAAAGGTCAACGATCCGCAGTAGTTGTGCAGAACTATCCCGATCCCGACAGTATCCTTACCACCAATGAATTCTCGACCATCGGCATCGGTGACCGGAGTCCCGGCATCGAGAGCATCCAGGCGGACCTGGAGCTGCGTAGCGAGCTTTGTCACGTGCTTCTCGAAGTTGCTTGAGGAGGTCGTGATCGCATCAGAGACTTCCATCGCCTTGACCTCACCGATTATCCGAATCCGCCGGTCGCTGATCATGCAGTCGATGTCGGGGTCTTTCTTTCCTGCCAGTTTGATGACCGCTGGACGATTCGGCTCTCGGGTACGCAGCCATGGAAGTGAATGGCGCACGCACTCTTGACTCACTCGCTCATAGAGCTCCCCTTTGCTCAGGTCATGTGCATTATGGTTCCGGTGGCGCAGGAACCTGTCGTCGATTGCCTTCAGCATGGCCCGGTCTTGTTCCAATCGCACTGCACCGAGAGCGATCGGCGCGACGCCGGACGGGAACTCGATCCAAGGACTTCCATTGATGTCCGGCGAAACAGCAAGTTTCTCGAATTTTGCGTGAGATCGAGAGCCCGCCTGCACTGAGAGGTTGTCAGCAATGAATCTTGTAGCCGAGTCGGTCACTGGTGTGGGATACAGTCCGCTACCACCATCTACGTTTCGCATCCCAAATCTGTCGGCGATATCGAGTGATCGCGTGACGTTTTCGACAGTGAAATCCGGCAGTATTTCAGCAAATGCCGGATCAGCCTCGATCTGACGTCCGATTTCTGTGCAGATCATTCTGTTCACCCACGCGAACCTGATGTTCTGGGAGCTTGTTCGGGACAAAAATTCGCGTCCCGGCGTCTGCTGCAGACCGACCGAAAGCTCCTCATCGTGGGAACTGAAGGTGTCAGCAAAGTTCGATGCGATCCACCACCGTCCCGCATGCAGGAAGTACTGGTTGATAACTGCCGAGTCCTCCGAAGCACCGGAAGCACCGACAGCCAACACCCACAGGAACCTGTTGAGGAGGGTGTGATGCCCCAGCGCGGCAGCGTATTTCGATCGCGACTCCCACCATGTCGATATCGCAACCTCAGGCGACAGTATTTTTAGAAGCCGCCCGCATTTCTCGGCGGACGCCCCCGCCATCAGAAGAAACGGTTCAGGGTCCGGTTTCGGTACAGGTTCAGCCAGCTCGCCACGCTGACGGGCCGCCGCCCACTCGAGTGTCCTCACCTGGTGCTCCCGGACTAGCCGTCGTTCACTCCCGGGCAGAAAAACCGTCGGATCGAACTCTGCGTGCATGACATCCTTCTGAATACGTGGACCGGCTGACATGACAACACCTGCGACAGTGCAGGCTACCGGCCGAAATTACTTGCCGCAAAGCATTTTCCAGTTCCGTCACCGGAACTCACGCGCCCTGACGCTGGAACAAGTGCGAGCTAGCCAAGTCATCGACCTTGATGAATGATGCGACTGGATCGCTGGCATGGATCGCACGCTCGAACCCGCTGATGGATCCAGGCCATACGTTGGTGATCGTGCCGTCGGCGCGTTTCCACCAGGGCGTCGCCACGCCACCGGACCAGACGCTCTGGGCGAGCCCCTGATCCAGGTGTTCGAGGTAGTTCGCCATTGCCCATTCGGTCACCTCGACCGGTGCATCCCAGCGAGTGCTGAGCGCCAGGCAGCGCATGATGTAGCGGGCTTGGTGTTGCTTGATCGAGGGGTTGCTGTTGGACGGGGTGAACGAGTGTGGGCCCGCGATCATGAATAGGTTCGGAAAGCCGCGTACCGCAAGGCCGTAGAAGGCGGTCGGTCGTCCTTCGCGCCGCCACTGCTCGTGCAAGTCTGCGCCGCCGCGTCCCCGGATCTGTACTCCGGCAAGGAATTCCGGGGCTCGGAATCCGGTGGCCCAGACGATGACGTCGGCGTGGCGTTCGGTGCCGTCGATCGTGCGGATTCCGTTCGGGCTGAGCCGGTCGATCGGGTCGGTGACGAGTTCGACGTGTGGCTGGGTCAGCGCTGGGAAGTAGCCGTTGTCGAGCAGTATTCGCTTCTCCCCGATCCGGTAGTGCGGGGTGAGTTTGGCGCGTAGCGCGCGGTCGTGCACGTGTCGTCGGAGGTGGGCTCGTGCGAGGAGTTCGACGGGTCGTGCCGACCATCCTGCGCGCATGATCGGTGCGAGAACCAGATCGGCGGCGTGATAGATCCCTGACCGGTACAGCTCGTGTGCACCGGACACATGCGTCAGCGCCCACCGCGATACCGGCCCGAACGTGGCGGCCGGCTTGGGCAAGACCCAGGGCGGGGTCCGTTGGTACACCGTGACGCCCGCCGCGATCCGAGCCAGTTCGGGAATCATCTGTGCCGCTGAGGAACCGGTGCCGACGACCGCAATCTTTCCGCTCAGGTCGGCGGTGTGGTCCCACCGTGCGGAATGGAACGCAGGCCCGGTGAAGGTCTCCGCCCCTGGCATGCGAGGAATCGCGGGTCGATGCAATTGACCGAGCGCCCACACGACCGCGCGGGTGCGGATCAGCTCACCGCTGCTCGTGGTCAGGGTCCAGGTCCGGTCGGTGTCGCTGTAGTCGGCGGCCACCACGGTGGTGTTGCAGCGTAGGTGTGGTCGCAGGTCGTTGCGGTCGGTGACCTCGCGCATGTAGGTCAAGATCGACTGCTGGTCCGGGTAGCGGACCCGGGTGTCGCGGTAGGGGTCGAACGCGAAGGAGTACAGGTGCGCGGGGACGTCGCAGGAACAGCCCGGATAGGTGTTCTCTCGCCATACCCCGCCGACCTCGGGTCCTTCTTCGAGGACCAGGAACTCGCCTATGCCGGCGTGTTTCAGCTCGGCCGCCATGGTGAGTCCGCCGAACCCGGCCCCGACGACGACCACCTTGTGCGTGGTCATGGCCGCACCTGGCCGCTGACCGGCCGGGTGGCGGTGTCGGTTGGTGGGCTCGACCAACCGGTCCAGCGTTGCCACCAGTTCAGGTAGTCGGGGGCGGCCATCGGTGCATCGAAGGCGTCGAGGTTGATGCCGAATCCGTCGACCAACTCACTCAGGTGCGCTCCCAGGTACCGGCGGTGATGGTGGAGTTCGCGGTGGACGCGTTGGGCGCGCCGGGGTGTCATCTGCCGGTGCGCGGCGAACCAGGTTCCGCGGGCCACGATTCGTTCCAGCGTGTAGACCGCGGTGGCGGATTCGAGCAGGCCTCGGGCGGTGTCGTCGTTGGCGGAGGACGCGGCGGTCCACAGCGCGGTCGCCGCGAGTCGTTCGCTGGTGGCGGCAGAGAGTTCGATCGCGGCGGTGTCGCGATCGAGTGCGGTCCCGGCCGGGGTGATGTCGTCGCGTCGGAGTCCGGCCGCGATGGTGGCCGCTCGGTCGGTGAGCATCCGGATGTGCCAGGGCAGATGCGAGGCGGTGGCGGGCAGTGCCAAGGTGGTGATGTCGAAGGTGAGTTGTCCGGCTTGTTTCCACAGCACCTGTGATTCGCCTTCGGCGGTGATCATGGCCTCGGTGTTGCCGATCCAGTCCTGGATCCAATTGATGCGCAACGATCCTTGGGCGCCGCTGCGTTGCCGACAGGTCAGCAAGACCTCGTGAGCGGTATAGGCCAGCAATGGTTTGACCAGCATCGACCACACACCGATGAGCGGGTCTCCTACCGGTGCGGCCACGGCCATGTCCTGCACGTGGCGCCCCAGCACGCTGGTGGCGTAGGTCGCTGCCAGTGCGGAGACCAGGTCGCGGCGGACCGTGCCCCGCTCCACCATCAGAGTCCGGCCGCCGGGTCGGCGCTGCCGAGCGTAGTTGACCGTGACCGCCAGCCCCGCCCGCGCACCGGCGGCGGCCGCACCCGCCAGGTCGAGTCGTCCCTGTCCTAGGGTTGTGATCGCTCGGTGAAACCGTGCCCGCACCGGCACCCTCGACTCGAAACCGTCCGGGCCCATCACTGCCCATGTCCCGCCGAGCAAACCCTCAACGGGGACGAAGACCTTCTCGAAGCCAATCAACGCGTGATCCATGGGGGCCCAGCCCTTATCCGGGAGCACGGCGACGTGCAGTCCCGGTGCGAGTCCTTGGTCGGTGCGCAACCTCACAAGCAAGGGCAGGACGCCTTCATCGCGGCCTCCGATGATCAGGCGGGCGGTGACCACTCCGGTCTTCGGTGTTGTCGGGTCGGCGATGTTGGGCATGAATTTCCAGCTGGCCGGGTCCGGCGAAGTGAGCCAGAACCCATCTCGGATGCCGTCCCAGGTCGCGGTCGTTCGCTGGTCGGCGCCGTTGGTGCCACCGAGCTCGGTCAACAACAACACTCCGACCGCCTGACCGGTGTCGAGTTCGGTGAGCAGGTCACGTTGGTAGGCGGAACTGTTGCCCAGGGCGCTGATCGACCCGATCGACAGATCGAGATGCCCGGTCAGCACCGGCAGCAGGTGCGGGGCACAGACCGCGGCCCACTCACACAGAACCCCGCGCAGCCGGGTGTCGGCGGCGATCGCGGTCGCCGACCCGCCCAGCCCCGCAATGGTCGCCCGGAGCAGGTTCGGTGCCAGTCTCGCTTCGGCCGGATAGGTCAAGCCTGTGCCGGGCCGGTCCCCGAGTTCGGTGATGACGGCACGCACCCGCTGGTGCATGTCTGGTTCGGTGCCCAGGATCGCGGTGCGCAACGAGGCGACGGTGGGATCACCGGATGGGGAGAGCGGCTGGGCCACCTGATTGTGGTGAGCGGGGATCGGCGGTAGATCGACGGTAGTCATCGCAAAGGTCTCCAAGCTGTTGTCTGGGGCTGAGGTGGCCGCGGTGCAGGGCGGTTTCTCTCCCGCTGCGGCTCACGCGGTTGCTCGTGGGCGCTGCGATCGGTCTTGCACCTGGCGGGTTCCTGCCGACCACTGGTCCGTCGGTGGTGGCGTAGTCCTGCGGTCGGGCTGACGGTTCGTCACGGTTCAGGTCCTGGCGTGAGTGGACGATCCTGTGGCGGCCCGGCCGTTGTTTCGGCGTTGTGGTGGTCGGGTTCTGTTGTCGTGGGCGGCAAGGCGAGCTGGACTGCGGTTTCGATTCGCTGCCCGTCGGTCGAGGGATCGTCGAAGGGGGTTGCGCCGGCCAGTTGCAGGTGGGTGCGGGTGATCAGTTCCTCGACAGTCGGTGGCATCGGCAGACCGGGGTCGGTACCGGCTGGTGGGGTGGTGGTGCGGCGCAGGCTGGCCAGCGATGAGCGAACACTCGCCGCGATCGCGGGGGTGGCCAGGTCGCGCCAGAGCGCGGTCAGGTCGTCGACGGCGAGCCGGTGGTGGGTGGCGAGCCGTTCGGAGAGGTGGGCATCGGTCACCGTCGTGCTGCGCGCGCGTTGGGCCGGGCTCATGTTGATCGCGGCGGCGGTGTGGATGATGCGGGTACGGATCGCAACCATGTTGTGCCGAAGCTGCTGCGCCACCGCGGGTTCGGGCTCTCCCTCGATCCCGGCGTGGTGCAGATGGTGGTGACGCAGGACCGACACGGTGGCCATGTCGATGAGCCGGTTGGTGTCGGCAACTACTCGGCCGTAGCCGCGGCGGGGGACGTTGTTCTTCGGCGGGTCTCGCAGCACCGTGGTCGGTTGCCACGCCCGGTTCGCCTGCCCGTATTCGCGGGCTTGGGTGATCCACACCGCCGGTACTGCCCTGCTGGTCGCCACGATCTCGGCGATACTGCGGTCGTGTTCGAGCCGCACCAGTTCGGCGGCATACGGCTGGCTTCGACGCAGCGCACCGGCACGGCGAGCCAGGTCATGGATGTTATTGAGTGCCTCTGCCTGCGGTCCCGGTAGATCCGAGACCAGACGCGGCCGCGATGACGGGCGACTCATCGCTCGATCCCGGGATAGTTGGTTTGCGGGTCACTGAACACCGGCTGGGTGGTCCACCCGCTGTCGAGCTGGTGCGCACCAACTCCGGTCGCGCCGATTGCGGCGTCGATCTGCGCACCGGGTCCGTGGGAGAACAACCCGATCACCCGAACGTGGTTGTCGCCGAGAACGTCGAGCACTGCGCTCGGCTCCGGGGCGCGATCCTCGATTCGGGGTCGATGCCGGCCTCGGCCAAGGCACGCGCCTGCACAGCGCAGCTGCTGAGGTCGGTGGCCACGATCGCCCGCCACTGGTGGGCGAGTGCGGCTTCGGTCAGCCCCGCTGCTGCCGAGGCAGCAGTTTCGATCCACCGGTCGTGTGGCCATAGTTGTCGGGCCTCGTCAGCATCGAGCCCGAGCAGGACACCGAGTTGGGCAGATCGTCGCCACAGGCTGTCGAGGTCGTCGTCGACGACGCCGGCAGTGCCGGTTTTCTGCGCGGCTGCAGTGGGTCGGTAGGCGGCATGGATTCCGGTGATTCGCGCTAGTTGGTCGATGTCGGTGCGCAGGTTGTCGATCAGCGCTTTCCGATCGACCGGGGCCGCGCGGCGCAGGAACAGGTTGGTGTTCCAGCGGATACTTTTGGTGCCGCGTTCGCGGGCCTGATCGACCCATTCGACCGGCACCCCACCGGCGATGGCAGCGGCGCCGAGCTCGCTGTGCAGCATCGCCCGCGCCTGGAAATCCAGTGTCCATTCCGTTGTCGGCTCGGTGCCGCTGGTGCGTTGGGTAGTCAGGAGCTTTTGGGAGTCGGCGGCCTGATTCTGCAGCGCTTTGAGGACCCGTTTCTGGACTGTGGTCGCGCTGGCCATACTCACTGCGGCTCACCTGCTTCGGTGAAGGCGCGAAAGTCCGGGCCGAACCCTAATTGGTGGACCGGTGTCGATGACCCGGCAATGCCGAACCAATTCGACGGAACCGGTTCACCACCCAGGCCTGGGCTGTCGATGTGGCGGTCAGGTGTGCAGCGGTGCAGTGGGCCGTTGGCGGCGTCGAGGATGTACCGGACTTGGGGGTCGATGTGGCGGACGAACAGTGCGCTCATCGCCTGCTTGTCCTCGGCATTGACCGCGGCTTCGAAGCAGGCGTGCAGTCCGGCGAAGCGGATGGCCACGCTCTGGTGGCGCCACCACTGTCGGCACCAGGTGTATTGGCCTTCCCGGTTGTTCGCGGCGATCTTCACCGACACCACCGGCAACAACCACCGCTGCACGAACTCGCTGTAGTGGCCGAACTTCTTCGCCGGTTTGTCATCATCGACGGTGGTGGTGGTGGTGCTTGTGGTGCCGAACCAACCGGGCGGGACAGGATCGAACGGCAACGACGGTGTCGCCTGATGGTGATTACGGGTGCAGCGGTGCAGGGGGCCGTTCGCGGCGTCGAGGATCAGGTTGACGTGCGGGTCGAAATGGGTGAGCAGGAACGTGCTCAGGCTCGATCCGGCTTTGGCACGGCGCATCGCCTCGAACGCGGTATGCAGATGCGCGACCCGGACCGCGACCGGGCGATGAGCCCACCACCGTGAGCACCACGTGAAAGTGTTCTCCCGGTTCGCTTCCGCCAACCGGACACTGATCGTGGGCAACATCCACCTGCTGGCGAAATCGGTGAAATGGACGAACTGCGGCGGCATCGGCCCCGCCGCCGGTGTCGGGCTAGTCACGACTGCCCTCCCCCGTGGCAGGCTGAGTGACTTTGATCAGCGAAACCGGCTCCCCTTCGAACCGTTGCATCGACATACGAACCAGCGGCGCGTACTCGCTGTCGAACCACGGGATTTTGCGGACGACGACGGGGCCGTGGCCGGGAAGACGGACCAGGGCCCGGTCTTTCGGTAGCGCGGCGAGCATGGCGACGTCGAGGATGGGTTCGGCGCGCCAGGACAGGCTGCGTTGGATCCCGCCGGGGGTGTAGGTGCGGGAGCGATCGGAGACGTCGTGTTGCCCGGCCATCGCCGACCAGTGCTCCAAATAGTCGCGTGAGGCGATGGACCCGCCGTAGACCTCGATCGACTGGGCCATCATCGTCTTCAAACCATTGACGCCCCACAGGTTTTCGCCTTGTTCGAGGACTTGCAGGATGGTCATCAGGATGATTCCGCACCCGGCGGCGTACGTGTAGTACGAGGGCAGTTCACTGATGCGGGCGCAGTTGGCGGCCTCGTCGAGCACACACAACAGCGGTACCGCCAACCGCCCATCCGGGCGGGCCCGCGCCGCGGTCAGGGCGGCTTCCAGGACTTGCCCGACCAGGGCGGCGGTTAACGGGGTGGCACCGTCGGGTCCGGTCATCGACAACGGGTAGAGGGTGTCGTTGGAGGTGACGAACGCGGTCGGGTCGAACTCCGGCAACAAATGGGTGCGGGGCTGCTCGGTTGACTCGATCAGGACCCCGTTACGAATCGAAGCCGCCCTGCCCGACAGATTCCGTTGCGCCGTCCCAGGTTTGGCACTGGTTTCGCTGACCTGGAACAGCTTCCGAACCGGGGGCGTGACCATCTGGGCGTAACCGGAATCCGACAGCACGTTGAGGAACCGTCGCGCCATGTCGTAGAGGCCGTCGCGCTGTCTCGCGTAGAGGCCTTGGCATTCGATGATGCGGGCGGCGGGACGGTCGTGGCCGTAGTGGCGTAGGATCAGCGCTGGTGTCGGGTCCTGGTCGCGGCCAAGCCATTCCGCGACATGGTGCAGGTCCCCACCCGCGCACGCGGCAGCGAAAATGTGCAGGGCGAACAGTTCTTGGGCGCCGCCGTCGAAGTAGGCATCGGTTTTCGCGTTCGCGATCTCGTTCGCCGAACCCGCCGACCCGGACACGAAGAACCCGGCCAGCTTGCGCGCCGCAGGCAACCCGGTGACCTGGTTGAACAAGTTCACCCAGAACCCGCACACCACCTGCCCGGTCACCGCCTGCAAGTCGCACACCCACACTCGCCCGACCTGCTCACGCCCGTAGACGGTGTGCCGGTACAGGTCGGGCTTGTTCGAGGTGGCCAGGCACGGCCCCCACGCCGAGAGCACCGCAGGGATCGCCCACGCCACCGTCTTGCCGGTCCGTTGACCAGCCGTCACCGTGACACCGAGTTCAGCGGGAACATGCAGGGCAATGTCGCCGATGACCGTGCGCCCCAACAGCGGTCCCGGATTCGCTTGTACTCCTGGTGGGGCGTCGTTGAGGAGGCGTTGGTTGTCGGCGAGGTTGTCGGCGGCGCGCGCGATGCGGATCTTGCCTGGTGGTTGCATGGTCCGTGCTGCCGCATCGACCTCCCCACCGGCGTTGAATGATCGGGCTCCGCGGATTGCACCTGCGCCGGTCAGGCAGAGCAGGACGACCGCGATCGGGGTTGCTTGCCAGGGCCAGCGCTTGTCTCCGGCGACGACCGACAGCAACGCGGAGAACGGGTTCCACGACATAGGTTGCCCGGCGGGCCAGCTGCCGAGTTTCAGTGCCGCCCACAGCACGATCAGGATCGAGAGCAGGGCTAGCAGGATCATCAGCATGCTGGCTTCTTCACCCAGTCCGGACTTGGTGCGTCGGCGGGTTTCTCGGGGAGAGAACATGATTGACCTGGTCCTTTCAGAAGTGGGGGTCGACACCGGGCGCGTGGCGGGGTGCGTCGATGACGCCGGTGAGTTCTGGGCTCGCCCAGTCGGCGGCGGGATCGGCATCGGGCAGGGCAGCCTCGACCGCGCTGGAGATCACCGCTCCACCCGGCGGGGCGGTGTTGGGGGCCGGGTGGGTGTTCTCAGCGCCTGCGGCGAGCGCGAGCGCAGGTGGGTAGTCAGGAGCCAGACCGAGTTGGCTTCGCAGGGCGTCGAGTTCGGCCACGGCGGTGTCGCGTTCGCCCAGGACGTGTTCGAGTTGGGCCAGCCGCGGCGCCCCGGGCTGCTGCGACCAGTAGTGCCCGGCCAGGCCCGCCTGGTAGGCGGCGGTGATCTCAGCGTGGTCGACCCCGGCGCGGGCGGCGGCGCGGCGGGCGTGCCTGGCGCCGTCCATCAACCGCTCCAACTGGTCGATGCGGACCTGGCTGCCTTCGGGTGATTCGTCGAATTCTGTTGCCAGGCGGGCGTGTTGCGCGGCCAGGTCTTGGACCCGGCGCACGGCGACGATCTGGGCGGGCAACTGGTCGATCGCGACGGTGGGGGTGAGGTAGGCGTTGCGTTGGGCGGCCGGCAGCAGGGCGGTGATCTCGTCTTGACCGGTGTCGAGGTCACCGAGGGCTTCCTCGGCGGCGAGGAGTTCGTCGGAGCCGTTGATGATCGCTTCGATCTCGGCCATGCTCAGCTCTTGTGTGGCTCGCCCGCCCAGCGCGCGGTCGACCACGCTGTCCGAGCGTGTTTTCTCTGCGCCGGAGTCGGGGACCACGCTCAGGTGGCGAGGTCGCCATCGGGCGCCGTCTTGGGTTGACCGGTCGTTGACCGGTTCGAGGTGTCCGGTCAGTTCCGCGGCTTGCCGTTGCGTACGGATGGTGCTCGCGTCGATCCCAGCGCCGTCCTCGATGAACGATTGCTGCAGCTGGCCGAACTCGAGGCGCGCGGCTTCGGGGTTCGCGGTCCAGGCCTCGACCGCGCTGGCGAGTTCGTGCCACAACTGCTGGTGCTTGGGCGCGGCATCCTGGAGCCACTGACGGGCGACATGGTGCGCGCGTGCTGTGTACTCGACGACCTGCGCGGGGGTTTCCCCGTATGCGGCGATCTCGCGTAATTGGTGGTGGGTGGCGAAGTCGGCGCGCAGTTGAGCTTCGGCGTGGTCGGCGGCGTCACGGTAGTAGGCCGGGTCGGTGAAACTGGTTCCTCGGGTCTCCCAGCTCATCGAATGCTCCCGGACAAGTACCGGCGCGACGGTGAGGTGGGGTTCGAGGGTGAAGGTGGTTGTTCGCGGAGACGGTGGGGCATCGTGCTTCCTCGGATCGAGAAAACGTCACACCCTCAACGGGTGTGGTGAGGTCCCAGCGGTGCAGGTTCGGTCGTCTAGGTCCAGTTCCCCCTGGCCGTGACGCCGACATTTCACGAATCGTGCTGCGGTTCTATAGGTCTGGGCCGGGATCAGTGCCGATCTCACCGACAGGTCCGGGAACCGGGTCGGGATCGGGTTCCCAGGACCACGCGTTGTCTTCGCCCAGGGCGGCGTCGACGACGGCGGTGATCGCGGTGCTCTCGGCAGCCAGTTCGGTCGGGTCGGCCTGGCGGATGGCGGTGTCGACGAGTTGGGACCGCAACGCGCTCGTCGCATCAGCGAGCATCGTGCGCGGTGTCGGTGGCTCGACCAGGGCGGCGCCGACGTCGGGACCTTGCGGAACATACGGCGGCACCGCCAACGCCGGGTCGGCGCGGGCATAGCCATTCCAGGCTTGGGCGAGGTCTTGCTCGGAGTAAGCGGCGAAGGTGACCGCGTGCACGCGGCGGATCCCTTCCACGCTCGGCCCCCACAAGCTCTCACCTTCGGCCGGCGTGAGCTGGGCGGCGGCGGCCAGGACGGTCACCCGGGTGTGCAGTGCTGTCATGTTGTCGGCGAACTGCGCGACTGCGATTGGATCATGGTCGAAAGTCCATTTGCCGGTTTCGATTCGGTCCATGCGGGCGGCTTCCAGGCCGGCCATGCGTTCCAATGTCCACAAATCCAGTTCGAGCATGTCGAGGTAGAACTCCTGGGCTTGGTTCGCACGGGCGGGATGCTGGCGAACCACGCCCGGCTTCGGGGCGTTCGCGCCGCGCTGGCCGAGCTCGCGAGCATCGACGACCCAACCCGGGTCGACCCCACCCAGCATGGCCGTGTACTCGGCGTGCTCGCGCTGCACGGTGAGCAGCTCGAGTCGCTCGTTCCACACCTGTTCGTTGCCACCGGAGACGCCGTCGTCGAACATGGCAGGTCCGGCATCAGCGACCTCCCGATGCTGAGCGGCCAACTCCTGGATCCGCCGCAGAATGCGGCCCTGCCACTGGGCCGCCGACTCGTCAGGTCCTGGAGCGCTGCTGGTCATCACCACACCCCCTGATCGACACCGGGGCCCATGCTCCGATCAGGTGGGTGAGGTTCCAGGTCCGGGTCTGGCTCCCACCGTGCGCCTGTTGCGACCCCGGTTGCTTCGACCGCGGTGCCGATACCGTGCCCCGCGCGCGAGCCCAGGCCGTCGGTGAAGCTGACCGCGGCCAAGGCTTGCTCAGCACGTTGGGCGAACTCCCAGGGCGTGGGCGGGCCGAGATCGGTGACGGTCGTGGTGGAGAGGTTGTCGAACGTGCGCGAGACGTCGGCTTCGATCCCTCTCCACGACATTTCCGTGAACCGCTGCCGCAGTTCGGCATCGGTGTAGGAGGCCGCGGTCAGTTCCGCCACCTGTTGCCACGAGCTCGGGCTGCGGTCCCACAGCTGCTCGGCCTCGCCGGGTTGGACGTTGATCAGTGCCGCGGTCCCGGTAGCACGGCGCCACAGCGCGGCCATGTTGTCGTGGAGTTGACGTTCGCCTGACTCGTTGTCGGGCAACCCACCGGTGTGCACGCGATGCAGGTACTCCGCGCGGACCAGGGCGGTGTGTTCCAGACGCCACACGTCCTCGGCGAGCTGGTCCAGCAGGTGCAGGCGTGCCGGATCCGCCCCCGGCGGGGCCATTCGCAGTGTTGCTGTTTCGGGGGTATCCCCCCAGCGTGCTCCCCTGGCGCCGGTGTCGGTGGCGTAGTCGATCATCCGTTGCGGGACGCCGCGGGCGTGGGCGTGTAGCTCGATCTCACCGCGCTCGTCGTCCAACGCCCTCAGGTGGGTCCGCCATGTCTCGAGCTGAACGCTCGGGCCGTGGGCGGGCGAGTACTGCGGGGACCCGTGGAACAGGGTGCGGTAGTGGTCGTAGCTGGTGTTCTGGATGCGTTCGAGTAGGCGAAGCTGCCACGACGGCAGATCCTCGGCACCCGAGAGGGGATGACTCACCGGTTTCTCCAATCCTGTTGTTCGACTGTGTGTTCAGTGCTCCCGGAACGGCCTGGAGAGACCGTGCGCGGCGGTTCACGGCCCCGGCCCGATCTCGGGTCCGGTGTGTTGATCCGGGGTCGGGCCCGGTCGGGGATCGGTGGGGTCGTGTTCGGTGTGGGCACCGGCGCCGGTGGCCTCGATCGCGGCGTCGATATCAACGCCGCCGACTACCCGCTCCGTGAGGCGGGTGTCGAGGGCGGCTGCGGCGAGCTCGACCATCCGGTCGGGCAGGACGGGGAGCTGGCGGTTGATGTCGTCGGGAGTGATTCCGGCGGCTTGGAGCACCATCACCGGCATCGACACCGTGGCGAAGTCGGTGTCGATGACGGCCTTCCACCGCGCCGACAACTCGGTCCGGTCGAGCTTCGACAGGGTGTGCGCGACCTGCTCGGTCCACGGCATGGCGGTGGGTTCCCACGCGTGTTGCTGTTCGACCGTGGTCAAGCCCAGGGCGTGCCCGACCGCGCCGACCTGTTGCCAGCTCACGCCCATGACGCGGCGGAATGCGGAGAACCCGGCACGCGACAGGGCGCCCTGTCGCGCGGCAGCGGCCCCGACCCCCGCCAACCTCTGCCAATCCGCGAACACAAGACGGGGGC
>NZ_JBSGIJ010000024.1:0-78081 GCF_053605015.1 Nocardia sp. NPDC003979 | reverse complement strand
ATGCAACTTCGAGGGCTAGCTCTACCAGGTGCGCGGCATCTAGGGCTTCGCCGCTTCGCGGCGGACCCTCCTCGAGGTCGGGTCGTGCGGGGCTGGGAGTGCGGTCATGGCGGACTCGGGGAATCCCATTCGAGTTGCGGTTGTGGCTCGCCATAAACTCCCCTCGTGGCTGTCTACTCCGCTGACCTGGACCTTGCTCTTCGATTGGCCGACGAGGCCGACGCCATCTCCAAGGAGCGCTTCGGCGCCGTGGACCTGAAGGTCGACTCGAAACCGGATCTCACACCTGTCTCTGATGCCGACCTCGCGGTGGAGCAGGTGATCCGTCGGGTGCTGAGTGCCGAACGCCCGGATGATGCCGTTCTCGGTGAGGAGTTCGGCGGTGATGCCGAGTTCACCGGCAGGCAGTGGGTGGTTGATCCGATCGACGGGACCAAGAACTTTGTTCGTGGCGTTCCTGTGTGGGCCAGCCTGATCGCCCTGCTCGAGGACGGTGTTCCGGTGGTCGGGGTGGTCAGCGCCCCGGCACTCGGTCGGCGCTGGTGGGCGGCGGCGGGGTCGGGGGCGTGGGCTCAGGTTCATCCCGGTGCTCCGAAACCCATCACGGTGTCGGCGGTGGGCGAGCTGGATTCGGCGAGCTTGGCGTTCTCCTCGCTGTCGGGCTGGCACGAACGCGGGCTGCGGGAGAAGTTCATCGACCTCACCGACGAGGTGTGGCGGGTCCGGGGGTACGGCGACTTCTTCAACTATTGCCTGGTGGCCGAGGGGGCGGTGGATATCGCCGCCGAACCGGAGGTCTCGCTGTGGGACTTGGCGGCACTCGACATCCTGGTCCGCGAGGCGGGCGGCACGTTCACCTCCCTGGACGGGCGCCCGGGCCCGCACGGCGGCGACGCGGTGGCGACCAATGGCCCCCTGCACTCCGAGGTCCTTGCCCGTTTGCGGGCGTGAGGGCCAGTTATCCACATGTGAGCGGATCCCGGTCACGGCCGTGATCGGGGTCGGCGGAGGGGCTGCGGTCCCGGCGCTCGCTCGTAGGATGGCCCGGTGAGCAATTCCGGCGCCACAGCCCCCGACGACTTCCCTCCGGAAGACTTCCCGCCCGACGACCCCTACTCGTCGGGCGGCGGTTACGTCTCCGAACACGATTTCGACGACAGCGGCGGCTTCCACTTCGACGACCTCGCCCCCGCCACCCCTGGCCGGGCGGCGGCCCCCGCACGCGGTGAGACGGCCGACGAGGTCTTACGCCGGGTCTTCGGCTACGACAGCTTCCGTGGCGACCAGGCCGCCATCGTCGAACAGGTCATCGGCGGCGGTGACGCACTCGTCCTGATGCCGACCGGCGGCGGCAAATCCCTGTGCTACCAGGTGCCCTCGCTGGTCCGCCCGGGTGTCGGTGTCGTCGTCTCACCGCTGATCGCGCTCATGCAGGACCAGGTCGACGCGCTGAGTGCACTCGGGGTGCGGGCCGGGTTCCTCAACTCCACCCAGTCGCCCGATCAGCGCCGCACGGTGGAGGCGCAGTTCGTGACGGGCGAGCTTGACCTGCTGTATCTGGCGCCGGAACGCCTGCGCCTGGAATCCACACTGCGACTGCTCGATCGCGGCACGGTCGCCCTGTTCGCCATCGACGAGGCGCACTGCGTGTCGCAGTGGGGCCACGATTTCCGGCCGGACTATCTCGCGCTGTCGCTGCTGCACGAACGCTGGCCCGATGTGCCGCGCATCGCGCTCACCGCCACCGCCACGGCGAAGACCGCCGCCGAGATCGTCGAACGACTCGATCTGGGTGAGGCGAAGCAGTTCGTCGCCAGCTTCGACCGGCCCAATATCCAGTACCGGATCGAGGGCAAGAACCGCCCCGACCGGCAGCTGCTCGAGTTCATCCGCACCGAGCATCCCGGCGACGCGGGCATCGTCTACTGCCTCTCGCGCAATTCGGTGGAGAAGACCGCCGCCATGCTCAACGAGAACGGTGTGCGGGCGGTGCCGTACCACGCGGGTCTGGACAACCGTGTGCGCGCGGAGAACCAGGCTCGGTTCCTGCGCGAGGACGGACTGGTCGTGGTGGCGACCATCGCCTTCGGCATGGGCATCGACAAACCCGACGTGCGGTTCGTCGCCCACCTCGACCTGCCGAAGTCGGTGGAGGGCTACTACCAGGAGACAGGCCGCGCGGGCCGCGACGGACTGCCGTCGACGGCGTGGATGGTCTACGGGCTGGCCGATGTGGTGCAGCAGCGCAAGATGATCGACTCGAGCGAAGGCGACGCCGCCCACCGCAGGCAACTGCAACTGCACCTGGACGCCATGCTCGCCCTGTGCGAGACGGTCAATTGCCGACGCGCGCAACTGCTGAACTATTTCGGTCAACAGCCCACCGGACAGGGCTGCGGCAACTGCGATGTGTGCCTGAACCCACCCGAAACCTGGGACGGCACCGTCCCCGCGCAGAAACTGCTCTCCACGGTGCTGCGTCTCAAACGTGAACGGGGACAAGCCTTCGGTGCCGGTCACCTCGTCGACATCCTCCTCGGCAAGACCAACCCGAAGATCACCCAGCACCGCCACAACGAGCTCACCGTGTTCGGTATCGGCACCGACCTGCGCGACACCGAGTGGCGCGGGGTGGTCCGTCAGCTGCTGGCCGGCGGTTTCCTTGCGGTACAGGGCGAATACGGCGTCCTCGCCCTCACCGACGCGGGCAACGAGGTGCTCTTCGAGGGCCGCAAGGTGGCGTTGCGTCGCGAACCCGAACGCCCCACCCGGCCCGCGCGCGCACCCAAGGCGGCCAAGGCCGCGGCCGATCTGCCCGCCGCCGATGTGCCACTGTTCGAACGCCTCCGGGCCTGGCGCGCGGCCACCGCCAAGGAACAGGGTGTGCCCGCCTACGTGGTGTTCCACGACGCGACCCTGCGCGAGATCGCGGCCCGCAAACCCGGCGACCTCGCCGCGCTCGGCACCGTCGCCGGGGTCGGCGAGAACAAACTGGCCCGGTACGGGGAAGGGGTGCTGGCCACGCTGGCGGGCGACTAGCGGGAAGGGAACTCGCGACGGATCAGGGGGTGCCGCGTTAGTGTCGATTCATGGCCAATGGTGAAGGCTCCGAGTCGGAGACGTCGGGTGGGTCGAGCTCGGGTGGCGCGGATGCCCCCGCGCCGATGCCGCATCGGCATATCGACCCGGCGGTCGCACCGTCCTTGCTCGGCGGCCACCGCCCGGTGCACCGGGGCAGACCGCGCTGGTCGACGGTGGCGCTCGTCCTCGTCTTCGCGTCCGCGCTCGCCCTCTATCTGCTGTTGCGTCCGGGTGGCTGACCGGCGGCGACCGTAATGTTTGTGATGGCGCGGACCAGCACCGCCCACCACACCCTTGTGAATTCCGGTAGCCGCCCGTCATAGCCCTTCCTGCGCCGCCTTCCACGGCGCACCGTTGGCCTCCTCGACCGATCGAACGGTGATCGGTCCGCGCAAGGAGGCGACGGCCATGGTCTGGACCAAGTGGGCGATCCGAGGGGTGTGCACGGCCCTCACCGCAACCGGATTCGTCTGTGCCGCAGCACAATCGGTGTCGGCGGAACCAGCGGTGGTCACTGTGATCCAGGATCTGCGCCGGATCGTCGCGCCCACCGTGCCGGGTACGTACGGCGGCGACACCGCGGTGGTCATCCTCGGGTACGGACTCACCCCGGAGGGCACCATGCGCGAAGAACTGCTGCGCCGGTTGCGGACCGGCTACGTGCAGGCGGTGTTCGCACCGTGGTCGCCGATCATCGTCACCGGCGGCAACCCGCAGGCGGGTCGCAGCGAGGCCGACGCCATGGCGAGCTGGCTCGAGGACGCGGGTATCGACCCCGCTCGCATCCTGCGCGAGCCACACGCCGACTCCACCATCGGCAATGCCGACCACACCGCCGCCCTGATGAGCGAGCACAACCTCACCTCGGCCGTGCTCGTCACCTCCGCCGATCACGTCACCCGGGCGCGAGCCGCCTTCGACGCGGCCGGGGTCACGGTGGTCGGCGAACTGACACCCGACACCGCCCCCTGGCCCCACCTACCGCTGAGCATCGACCAGTTCGGCCCCATGCTGCCCGCGGACTAGCCGACGGTGCGGCCCACTGTGATCGCACACAGTATTCCGCGACTGTGCCGACGCCCGCCACGACCTGGGCCGATCGTAGGGGCACGGACTCCGAGTCCTCTCCCGCAACTTCGAGGTGACACCAGATGCAGCTCCACCTGTCCGACCGCGACATCCTCGCCGAGCTCGAATCGACGGCCGAGGACAACCTCAACGACCACCTGGCCAAGGCCAAGGACTGGAACCCGCACGACTACGTGCCGTGGGACGAGGGTCGCAACTTCGCCGCCATGGGTGGAATCGATTGGGAACCGGGGCAATCCAGGCTCAGTGAGGTGGCGCGGGCGGCCATGATCACCAATCTGCTCACCGAGGACAACCTGCCCTCTTACCACCGTGAACTGGCCGACACCTTCGGCCTCGACAATGCCTGGGGCACCTGGGTCGGGCGCTGGACGGCCGAGGAGAACCGGCACGGCATCGTCATGCGCGATTACCTCGTGGTGACCCGCGCGGTCGACCCGGTCGCCCTGGAACAGGCACGGATGGCGCACATGACCGCCGGTATCGCCAAGCCGGAGAAGGGTTCCCAGTTCCTGCGCGGCGTCGCTTACGTCACCTTCCAGGAGCTGGCCACCCGCATCAGCCACCGCAATACCGGCACCCTGTGCGGCGATCCGATCGCCGACCGGATGCTCGCGCGCATCGCCGCCGACGAGAACCTGCACATGATCTTCTACCGCAAGCTGTGCGGCGCCGCCCTCGACCTCACCCCCGACGCCGCCATGGCCGCGATCACCGATGTCATCCTGCGTTTCCAGATGCCAGGCCTGAACCAGCCCAACTTCCGCCGCAACGCGGTCCTGCTCGCCAAGCACGGCGTCTACGACCTGCGCCAGCACCTCGACACCGTGCTGAAGCCGGTGCTGCGCACCTGGCGGATCTTCGAACGCTCCGACTTCGGCCCCGAGGGCGAACGCGCCCGCGACGAACTGCACGCCTATCTCACCGATCTCGAGGTCAAGGCCAGCCGCTTCGAGGAACAACGCGACCGCGCACTGGCCAGGGCCGCCGCCCGCGCCTGATCCGGCCATGGAATAAACCGCTGGCGCCGTCACTTACAGTTGACCGTTATGAAGGAGAAAGGCCGGAAGGTCATCGCGACCAACCGCAAGGCCCGGCACAACTACACGATCCTCGACACCTACGAGGCGGGGATCGCGCTGGTCGGCACCGAGGTGAAGAGCTTGCGTGAGGGCAAGGCCTCGCTCGTCGACGCCTTCGCGACGGTCGACAACGGCGAAGTGTGGCTGCGTGGCCTGCACATCCCGGAGTTCAGTCACGGCACCTGGACCAACCACGCGCCCCGGCGTAACCGCAAGCTGCTGCTGCACAAGCGTGAGATCGAGCACCTGGTCGGCAAGTCCCGCGAGGGCAACCAGACGCTGGTGCCGCTGTCGATGTACTTCTCCGACGGCAAGGTGAAGGTGGAGCTGGCTCTGGCCAAGGGTAAGCAGGACTACGACAAGCGCCAGGATCTGGCTCGCCGCCAGGCCGAGCGTGAGGTCACCCGCGAGATCGGTCGGCGGGTCAAAGGCATGCGTTGATCTCCGTCGTCCTCGCCCTGATCGCGGCGGCGGGTTACGGAGTCAGCGACTTCTTCGGCGGCATCTCGGCCCGCAGAGTCACCGCTCTGCGGGTCGTCGTCGTCTCGTATCCGTGGTCGGTGCTGCTGGTCCTGCTGATCGCACCGCTGGTCGGCGGGCATCCCGACACGGCATCGATGCTGTGGGGGCTGGCCGCCGGTGTGGCGAGCGGGCTCGCGGTGTGGTGGTTCTACGCCGCGCTGGCCGACGGGCCGATGGCGGTGGTTTCCCCGGTCACGGCGGTATTGGTGGCCGGTATTCCGGTGGTCGGGGGCTTCTTCCTCGGTGAGCGCCCGGGCCCGGCAGCGATCGCCGGTATCGCGCTCGCGCTCGTCGCGGTCGTACTAGTGAGCCGTGAGGCACCGGACGAGACCACCGAGGAGATCATCGGCGGACGGCAACTGCGCTTCTCCCGTCGCGTCGCCCTGCTGACCGTCGGTTCCGGCGCCGCGTTCGGATTCGCCTTCTTCTTCCTGCACGAAACCGACCCCGCCGCCGGGCTGTGGCCGCTGCTCGGCCAGCGCGGCGCCGCGACGGCGGTGGTGTGGATCTGCGCTCTGGCCGCCGGTCAGTTCGCCGGTCTGCACGGTGAACCGCTGCGGTTGGCGTTGTGGATCGGCGTGCTCGACGTGATCGCCAACGCCGCCCTGCTCTACGCCTTCCACGGGGCGATGCTGTCGGTGGTCAGCGTGATCGGTTCGCTGTACCCGGCGGCGACCGTGTTGCTGGCGATGGTTCTGCTCGGCGAACGAATCAGTCGCACCCAGAAATTCGGGCTGGTACTCGCGCTCGCGGCGGTCGCGATGATCGCCGCGGGCTGAGATCTACAACCGGGTGCAGGGTTCGTGCAGTCCGAGCCTGGCCAGTGTCGAACCCTGGTAGCCGACCGCGATCGGCCGCGCACCCATCGGCGCGCTGTCGTCGGGCTGGAACACCACGGTCCACTCCTTGCTCAGATCGGGCGCGTCCGCACCGACCGGATGGATGGCGACGATGCCTTCCCCGTCGGGTTTCAGCCCCTCGGCGGCCCGCCGCAGCCCCTCCCGGGTGAGCTCGCCGCGCTCCGCCGCCTCCGTGAGCAATGCCCTGAGCGGGTAGGAGATGGCCCAGCCGAGCGAATAACCGAAGTTGGACGGTTCGTGATCGGTCGCCTCGCGTGCCTTCCGCGCGCCGACACTGTCGCCCGCCCAGCTGTCGACGGGAGTCATGTAGTTGTAGCGGGCGGCGAGCGCCGGGGCGGCGGCGGTCTGGTGCAGGGCGGCGTTCCAGGTGGGCAGCGAACCGAGGAACCGGCCGGTGAACCCCGCACGCACCAGCTTGCCCACGATTTCGGCCGTTTCGGCAGGGCCGGTGGCCAGCATCACCAGATCGGGGTTGGCGGCGAGCACCTCCTGCACCGGCCCGTCCTGGTTGCCCACCTCGCCGTTGGGTCCGGTGTCGATGCGGTCGGCGATGGTCGCGCCGTTCGCGAGCGCCCACTTCAGCGCGCCGCTGGCGTAGTCGCCGCCGTAGTTGCCCCGGTAGGACACCACCGCAATATTCGTCGGCGCGTAGTGGTTCTCGGCGAACCAGTCCAGGCCCATCACCGCTTCGGTGCAGTAGGAGTAGCCCGCGCTGAGCACCAGGTTCCGGTCGGCGCTGCGGTAGTTCCAGCCCGACCACTGGGTGGCGGCGGTGCTCACCATGTTGTCGGCGTCCATCTGGTTGAGCATCGCGATGGTCTGCGAGGTGCCGAAACTCATCGCGAGGGCGAGCACATTCGGTTCGATCTCGGCGTAGCCGGCACGATGCCTGCCCGGGTCGAGAGAGGTGTTGCGGCTGTGGGTGGTGATGTCGACGTCGTAGCCACCGATCCCACCCGACTCGTTGACCTGGTTCCAGAACGCGAGCTGACCCTCGTTCATCGACGAACCGAGCGCCGAGAACGGGCCGTCGGCCAGGTCCGAGAGCACTCCGAGGTACAGGCAGCCGCGATCGGGGTGCGCGGAACCCGGGCAGGGTTGACTGCTCACGCCGGGAGCCTGTTCCGACTCACCGGCCGAACACGCCGCGACGAGCACCAGTCCGGCAACAGCCGGAATCACCGCGACCCGGCGCAGCCCACGCCGACGGGGGAATGCCATCAATCAACTCCTTGGTCCAGCCGCCCAGGCGATCTCGCTTCTCCCGGTTCGACCGATCGAGAACGATACTCGCCCCCACCGACTGTGCCGGACCAATTGGCCGGTTCGCTACCGGGTCACCACGACGCCACCCCGCGCTGGCAGAAATAAGGGGAAGAAACCGGGAAGCACGGGTGTTAATATGACTAGCCCGCACGGTGCGGGCACGTACGGGGCTGAACGGTTTCGACTGCGTACGTTGATTCAGGGGAAGCGTGTCGGTGCAGGCAAGAGACCACCGTAAGCGTCGTTGCAACCAATTAAGCGCCGATTCCAATCAGCGCGACTACGCTCTCGCTGCCTAAGTAGCGAAGCGTGTCTGTCAGTCCGGGTTCGTCCCTCGACCCGGGTACTGGCATCAGCTAGAGGGAATCACCGTCCAGGTCGGTCGCGGATCTGGGCGGGACATCCAACAGCGACTGGGATCGTCATCCGAGCTTGTTCGCGAGACCCGGAGATCCGAGTAGAGACATAGCGAACTGCACACGGAGAAGCCCTGAAGACGCGGCGGAGGACCCGGGTTCGATTCCCGGCAGCTCCACTGAAGAGCCCCTCACCTGACACGCAGGTGAGGGGCTTTTTCATGGGATCAGCCGCCCGCGCGGCGGCGGAACGTGCGCTTTCCACCCGCGGCCGCGGACGTACCGCGGAGCTTGGCTTCGTTCTGGGCGGCGCCGGCCACGGAGGCGTTGCCGTTCTTGCGTTCGAGGGCTTCGCGGAACTTGCGTTTGGTCGCCTCGGTGGGTGACTCGGTCGGGTTTTCGTCTTCGGACATGGGGTAAGCCTGCCATCTGTGTGAGGGCGTTGTTACCAGCTCGGTACGATCCAGCCAGGCGGGGGCCGGGCAGGAGGGACGCGGGCGTGATCGAGGTATGGGGTGCGCGGGTCGCGGTGCGGTACGCGAACGGGCGCTTGGTGACGACGCCGCTGCGGGCCGACAACGAGATCGCCCTCGACGTGGGTGTGGCCGAACTCGCGCGGATCGCGTTGGCGACCACCGAGGACGGGCAGATGGCGTTGCTGCTGTTCTTCCGGTCGGCGGAGTTCGTGGTCGGTGGTGAAGCGACGCAACGGCATCCGGTTCCGGTGTTCCTGGAGACGGGGTTGCGTGAGCAGGCCCAGGTGCTGGTTCGCGCGGTCGAACGCGATCTCGTCGGTCTGCGCCGGGTGTTCCCGCCACGTCCGAGTCTTGTTCCGCCGCGCCCGCTTCTCGGCCCGAACGGCCCGCGACGACCCGATGTCGGTGCGGCGGCGGCCCGCATGCGGCACGCGGGCAACTGCGCCCGCGAGATCGATACCTTGCACGCCGCCGCCCGGCCGGACGAGTACGTCCTGGAGCTGGCGCAGGCCGGGCACGAGGGCGCGCCGGGCCTGCTCGTGATCACCACCCTGCGGTTGCTGTTCGTTTCCGCGTGGGCGATGTACGAGTTCCCGGTGTCCGTACTCACCGGCGCCTCGGTGCGGTCGGGCGCGGAAAACATGGTGACGCTGCGGATTTCGGGTGCGGGCACCGATCTGGACTTCCACGACTGGACCACAACCGACTTCGAGCGGATGGCCGAGGCGATCCGCCTGGCCTGCGAGATCGAGCACGTCGACGGATCGATCGCGCCGTCGCTGCCGTCCTCGGCCGACCTGTTCGGCGAGTGGCAACTGCTGGTGGAGCGACGCAAACTCGGAATGGTCGCCGACGAACCGTTTCGCCGTCAGGCGGTCGGGATCATGCTGACCATGCCGGGCTGAACACCGGCGCCCCCGCGTGCAGCGCCACCCGTCGCCAGGGACTCGACGGACGGAGGTGCAGACCCGCGATCATCCGGCGCCGTTCCGCCACTTGGCTTTTCGCGGCCGACAGATCCTGCGTGGCGGCCCAGAAGATGGCTCCGGTGAGGAAGCCGTCGCCGAACTGACGCCAGTTGCGATAGTGCTGACGCGCCCGGTCGAGCCCGGTGAGCATGTGCTCGAAGGCCTCGTCCTCGGTGAGATACCCGGCGGTGCACGAGGCACGGGCGATGAACACCAGCCGCGCCAGATCCCAGGCGGTGGCGTCGTTCTGCAGCGGTGCGGGCAGGTTGTCGGTGATGCCGAGTTTGATGGCCTGCAACCAGGCGTCGTAGTCCCGGTCGATACCGGCCGGACCCCGGTAGCCACGGAAACCCGAGAGCGTGTGCAGGAATTCGCGGTGCTCGTCGGCCAGCCCCGAACGGTCGACCCGCCCGGTGTCGGTGGCCGCGGCGACGGCGAGCGGGTGGACGAGTTCGAACAGCGGCGCGTGCATGCCCGCCAGCAGCCTGCGGATGGTGTCGCGCGCGTCCTCGGCGTGGTCGACGCCCCACGATTCGTGCAGACCCTCGATCGCGGTCTCGCGGCGTGTGGCCGAACTGCCGGGCTCCTCCGGCAGGAAGGCGACACTGTCGCAGTAGGCGCCCCAGCTTCGCCCGTAGTAGGCGCCGACGGCCAGCGCGCGGATCCGGTCGTCGTCGAGCGCCGCGCCCGACCACACATCGGGTTCGGGGTCGATATCCGCGCCGGGAAACCCCGCCACGCGCGGTCGCCCGTGCACTGAGCCTGCCGATTGCATCCAGCCACCCCTCCGCCGAGCCGAACGTTGTGTTGCCAGATCTTACGGACGGGCGGCCGCCGGCGGAACCGAGTGTGTCGGTGGGCGGTACTACCGTCGGGGGATGGGCTACCGGGAACGTCGGTCACGGGTCGATCGCGCGGTGGTCTGGCAACGCACCGGCGGGGGCGCGGGCCAGGCCGGCGTGTTCCCCGACGGCTGCATGGACTTGATCTGGACCGAGGGCACCCTGATGGTGGCGGGCCCGGACAGCCGTGTCGCACGGGTGCGTGCCGGTGCCGCCGAATTCGTCGGCGTCCGGTTCGCCCCGGGTGCCGCACCGGCTGTGCTCGGCGTGCCCGCCGTGGAACTGCTCGACCAGCGCGTCGAACTCGACACGATCGTGCCCGCCGCCACCGCCCGCGCACTGCTCGATCGGGTCGACAACTCGCCCGACCGCGTTGTGGCTCTCGAATCCGTCGCCGTCGACCTCGCGGCGGCAGCACCCTCACCGGACCCGCTGCTCACCGGCATCGCCGAGGCCATGGCCGCGGGCGAATCGGTCGCCCACACCGCTGCCCGCGCGGGACTGTCGGCACGCATGCTGCACCGCCGTTCGCTCGCGGCATTCGGTTACGGCCCCAAGATGTTGGCGAGGATTCTCCGATTTCAACGCGCACTGGAAACCATCCGCGCGGGCACTCCGGCCGCCGAGGTGGCGGCCATGCACGGCTACGCCGACCAGGCGCATCTGTCCCGGGACGTCCGTGACCTGGGCGGATGCACGGTGCGCAGCCTGCAGCCCGGCTGAGGGTGCCCGGAAAGTCTCATTCGGCTCAACTGCGATACGAAGTTATGCTCACAGTGCACGCCCCGTCGCATGTGCCAGGCCCAGTCCGAACCACGACGAGAGGATGTGACCCGATGATCGACGAATCCGTGTTCACCACGCTGCGTATCGAGGCCGAACGAGACGAAGTACGCCGACTTGTCGTCGGCGCCGTCGTCGTGCGCCACGACCGGGTACTCATCCTGCGCCGCCGACGATCCGACTTCCTCAGCGGACGGTGGGAGTTGCCGAGCGGCGTCGTAGAGCACGGCGAGGCACTCGACGACGCCCTCGCCCGTGAGGTCGCCGAGGAGACGGGCCTCGAGGTCACCGGCATCACCGACTACCTGGGCGACTTCGACTATCTGTCCGGCAACGGTGCGCGCACCAGACAGTTCACCTTCGTCGTCGACGTCGCCACCACCGGACCCGTGCAACTCACCGAGCACGATGCCCACCTGTGGACCAAGCTGGACGGCGAACCGCCGGTCAGCGACGAGGTCCGCGAGGTGCTCGGCCGGTACCGGCGGCGCCTGCGCGACCCGCACGGCTGGTCGACCTATCCGCTGGGCAACGGCGCGTAGAGGTCGACACCGTGCCCGTCGGGGTCGGCGAGCACGGCGTAGCGCTGGCCCCAGAAGGCGTCCCACGGCGCGAGTTCACCGTGGTATCCGGCGCCGACCAGTTCCTTGTACAGCGAGTCGACCTCGGCCGGATCGGCGCAGCGGAACGCGAGGCTGCTCCGGCCGGGGCCGCTGGGCGGTTGCCAACCGGGGGTGAACGAGGCGACCGTCGCCTCGGTGTCCAGCAGCAGCCGCATCCCACCGGACAGGTGAGCCTCGGCGTGCCCCTCGGTCTCACATCCCTCGGGGAAGTGCAGGCCGAGCGCACGGTAGAAGGCCACCGAGGCGGCCATGTCGGACACGATGATCGAGATGGCGTCGAGCTGAGGAGTCATGTCCGGCAGCGTATTCGGCGCGAAGGCCGGTCGTCTTGAACGAATCGGACATCAGCGCGCGGGCACGGGCACCAGTTCGGCGATGAGGTTGCCGATCAGGATCTGCAGGTGATCGCGGATCCCGCGCACGACCTCGATCGGTTGCCCGGCCGGATCCGACAGCACCCAGTCGCGATAGCTGATGCCGGGGAAATACGGGCACACCTCGCCACAACCCATGGTCACCACCACGTCGGACAGCCCGACGACATCGTCGGTGAGCGGCTTGGGCCGTTCGCCGGAGATGTCGATACCGATCTCGGCCATCGCCGCCACCGCGACGGGATTCAGTTCGTCGGCGGGCTCGCTGCCCGCGGTGCGGACCTCGATGCGATCGCCGGCCATGGCGCGCAGGAAGCCCGCCGCCATCTGTGATCGGCCCGCATTGTGGACGCAGACGAACAACACGCAGGGTGTGTGGGCCATGGTCGCCCTTTCGGTGCAGGGGCGAAGTGCTTGTGGCGCTTCGGATATCACCGCCATCATCGCATCAACCCGTGCGTGTGTGGGAGCGGCTACGGTGTTGTCCTGCGGTGTCCGCCTCAGTCGAGCGAACCGAGAACCCGGTTCACGTAGTCGTTCGCGAACACCCCGGTGGGGTCGAGGCGTTTGCGCACGTCCGCGAACCGATCCCAGTCGGGGTAGCGTCCGCGTAGCGTCTCGGCGGTCTGGAAATGGTGTTTGCCCCAGTGCGGACGACCGTCGAACCGGTCGAAGACCGCTTCGCAGGCGCGCAGGTACGGTTCCCATTCCATGCCCTGGTACTGGTGCACCGCGATGTAGCAGGTGTCGCGTCCGCTCGCGGGGGAGAGGAAGGCGTCGTCGGGCGCCACCCAGCGCACCTCGATCGGCATGGGAGTACCGAATTTCTTTGCCAGCGTGATCATCTCGCGAACCGCCTCGGCCGCGTGCGCGCGCGGGACCGCGTATTCCATCTCGTTGAACCGCACCAGGCGCGGTGTGGCGAACACGCGGTAGGAGCGGTCGCGCTGACGGTTGTTGCTGCCCGCGACGGTGGCCACACGATGGATCAGCGGAACGGTCGAGGGAACGCGGCGACCGACCCGGCACAGGCCGTCGTAGAGATAGTTGGACAGCAGGATGTCGTTGATCCACTCGCTCAGCGCACCCCGCGGCTGCTCGGGCTCGTCCGTGCGGTTGAGCGCTTTGGTCATCACCACGGAGCTGTGTGCGAAGGCGAAGAACTCGAAATGGTCGTTCCCGTCGACGAATTCGTCGAGATCGGCGAGGACGTCGGCCAGCGGCAGCGGCCGTTCCACGCCTTCGAGCACGAACGACGGCTCGAGCTGCAGGGTCGCCTCGGTGACGATGCCGAGCGCGCCGATGCTCACCCGCGCCGCGCGCCAGCCCTCGGGATCGGTCTCCTCGTTCAGTTCCACCACGCTGCCGTCGGCGCACAGCACCTGCACCGAGTGCAGCGCCGCGGAGATGTTGCGCAGTCGCGCGCCGGTGCCGTGGGTCGCGGTGGCGGTGGCGCCCGCGACGGTCTGGGTGTCGATGTCGCCCAGATTGGGGAAGGCGAGTCCGTGCTCGTGCAGCAGGGGGCTCGCCGCGTTCAGCGTCAGCCCTGCCTGCACGCGCGCGCGGCCGGTCGAGGTGTCGACGTCGAGCACCTTGTTCATGGCACCGAGGTCGACGAGGGTGCCGTCGGTGAGCACGGCGTCGGTGAACGAGTGGCCCGAACCGGCGACACGCACCGTCCGGCCCCGCGCCGCGGATTCGGTGACGATCCCGGCGAGTTCATCGACGTCACGCGGCGTCGCGACGACGGCGGGTGCGCAGCGCTGCTCGCCAGCCCAGTTCACCCAGGTGTTCTTGGTCATGTGTCCAACTGTAGAGGACCAAGTGTGACCCGCGCTACTGAGGGAACGAAAATCAGCGGCGACGACCCAGGCAGGCGGCCGATTTGGCCTGCTCCACCTCGGTGTCGGTGAGCGGCGGGGCGAGCAGCGGCCTGCGCGGCACGGCGTCGGTGCGCACGCCGTTCAGTGCCACGGCCATGTATCGCTGCCACACGTCGGGATTGACCGGTGCGGCGAACTCCATGAACGAGTTGACCATGTGGATCAGCGCGAAGAAGTCGGTGGTGGTGATGTCGGGATGCACCGCGCCCGCGTCGCGCGCCCGGTCGACGATGGCCGCCACCGACGGGCGGATCCGCTCACGCATCTCGGCGAACCGGGTCGGGTCCTCTTCGAGTTCGAGCACCACCTCGCCGAAGCCGCGGTTGGTCGCCAGGTGCTTGCAGGCGTGTTCGAAGAACTCGACGAGTGCCAACCACGGGTCCGGATTGCGGGTCGCCGCGTCGGCCGCGTCGGCGAACTCGACCATGTTCTGCTCGAACACCTCGACGATGAGTGCCCGCTTGTTGGCGAAGCGGCGGTAGACCGTGCCGACGCCGACGCCCGCGCGCTCGGCCACGTCGTCGAGGGTGATTTCCAGGCCGTGTTCGGCGAAGAGTTCCCTGGCTGCGACCACGATGCGTTGCTGATTGCGGGCGGCATCGGCGCGCAGCCTGCGGGGTGCTGCGGCAGTCGTCGTGGCGTGATTCACAGGTGCATCCTACTCATTGCCGGATTAAGTGGAGGTGGTTTCTCCGTTACTCTGGTAGCTTCGACTGAAGCGGAGGGTGTATCTCCGATTATGCCACCGAAACTACCGACCTAGACCTGCAAGGGGAGTCATGACCACCACACTCGACAAGGGGACGAGTCCCGCGTCCGGTGCGGACACCGGGAACCGGCGAGGCTCACACGCGTTGCGCTGGTGGGTGCTCGCTGTCCTCGGTATCGCGCAGCTGATGGTCGTGCTCGATGCGACGATCGTGAACATCGCGCTGCCTGCCGCCCAGGCCGACCTCGGCTTCGGCGACGCCGACCGCCAATGGGTCATCACCGGCTACGCACTGGCCTTCGGCAGCTTGCTGCTGCTCGGCGGCCGCCTCAGCGACCTGTTCGGCCGCCGCAACACCTTCATCGTCGGCCTGGTCGGCTTCGCGGTCGCCTCCGCCATCGGCGGCGCGGCCAACAGCTTCGAGATGCTGGTCGCCGCCCGCGTCGGCCAGGGCGTGTTCGGCGCGCTGCTCGCGCCCGCCGCGCTCTCGCTGCTGACCGTCACCTTCACCGAACCCGGTGAACGCGCGAAGGCGTTCGGCATCTTCGGTGCCGTCGCCGGTGCCGGTGGCGCGATCGGCCTGCTGCTCGGCGGCGCGCTCACCGAGTGGGCGTCGTGGCGCTGGGCGATGTATGTGAACCTGATCTTCGCCGCCGTCGCGCTGGTGGGTGCGGTGCTGTTGCTGGCCAAGCACGTGAACGCCGCATCGCGGCCCAAGCTCGACTGGCCCGGCACCATCACCGTCACCGCGGCGCTGTTCGGCATCGTCTACGGCTTCTCGCACGCCGAATCCCACGGCTGGAGCGACCCGACCACGCTGGCCTTCCTGATCGGCGGCGCCGTGCTGCTCGCGGTGTTCGTCTGGATCGAGACCCGCGTCGCGCACCCGCTGCTGCCGCTGCGCATCGTCACCGACCGCACCCGTGCCGGTTCCTACCTGACCGTGTTCATCATGGGCATCGGCATGTTCGCGATCTTCCTGTTCCTGACGTACTACATGCAGCTGTCGCTGCAGTACTCGCCGATCATGACCGGTGTGGCGTTCATGCCGATGGTGTTCGGCATGGTCGCCTCCTCCACCACCGCGCCCTCGTTGCTGCTGCCCAAGGTCGGGCCGAAGGTCGTCATCAGCGGCGGCTTCCTGGTCGCCGCGGCCGGCATGGTGTGGCTCACCTTCATCGGTCTCGACAGCAGCTATGTCACCCACATCCTGCCCGCGCTCGTCCTGCTCGGCTTGGGCCTCGGTGGCGCCATGTCGGTGGCGTTCCAGGGTTCGACGGCAGGCGTGCAGCACGACGACGCCGGTGTCGCCTCGGCGATGGTGAACACCAGCCAGCAGGTCGGCGGTTCCATCGGCACCGCGCTGCTCAGCACGATCGCGGCCTCGGCGATGACCGACTACGTGTCCGCGCACGAGCCCGGTCCACTGACCATGGCCCAGGGCGCGATCGAGAGCTACACCACCAGCTTCTGGTGGGCGGCGGCCACTTTCGTGCTCGGCGCGATCGTGATCGGTGTGCTCATGCCGAACAAGGTGCCCGCGCCCGCCGAGGGCGAGATGGTGCTCGCGCACTGATCCACCTGTCGTAAACCGATGGCCCGGACCGAGACTCGGTCCGGGCCATCGGCGTTCGCGCGAGGTGGCTGCTGGGGGTTTGCCGGACACGCACCGCGCGCTAGTTTGTCGGGGGTACTCGATACCATGAGCAACGACCACCGTCGGACTAGCAGGGGAGGGCAGTGCATGGCATCGCGGCCCCCGGCGCTCGACCCGGCCGTCCTCGCGGCGATCTCGGTGGGCGGTGGTCTCGGGGCCACGGCCAGATACGGTGTGGGCCAGTGGTGGCCGGTGCGTCCTGGGCAATTTCCGTGGTCGACGCTGACCGTCAATGTGGTCGGCTGCTTCGCCCTCGGGGTGCTGATGGTCGTTGTCACCGAGTTCTGGTCCGCGCCGATGCTGGTTCGCCCGTTCCTCGGGATCGGCGTGCTCGGCGGGTTCACTACTTTCTCCACCTTCGGCCTCGAGCTTCGTACACTGATCGACACCGGTTCGCCGGGCACGGCCGTGGCCTATCTCGGTCTCTCGGTCCTCGCGGGCCTCGGCGCGATGGCGCTCGCCATGATCGGGACCCGCTGGGCGGCAGGCAGCGTGGGACAGAGCACGTGAATCCGACGACGGAAGGGGGCCATCCGATGGTCGCGATGTGGGCTCCCACGGCGGGAGGCGGGCGATGACCGCGGCACTCGTGTTCGCGGGTGGAATGCTCGGCGCCCCCGCGCGTTACCTCGTCGATCGGGCGGTCTCGGCGCGGTTCCCGGCCGGGCTGCCGTGGGGGACGTTGACGGTTAACATTGTCGGTTCGGCGTTGCTCGGGGGCCTGATCGGCGCGAGCGCGGGCAGTACTCTGCTGGCGTTCGCGGGAATCGGTTTCTGTGGTGCGCTGACCACGTTCAGCACATTCGGTTACGAGACCATACGTCTGGTGACCGAGGGCGCCTACGTGTATGCCCTGGGCAACGTCGCGATCAGTGTCGCGGCGAGCTTGGCCTCGGTGTATGCCGCCGCGTCCCTGACCAACTGGTTGTGCGCATGATCCTCATGACCAGCCGCGCCCAGCCGACACGGAAGGGAACACCCACCATGGCCCACGATCGCGCCGGACGGCCCGCCCGCCCGACCGACCTGGTGGATATCGCTCACCTGGTCACCGCGTACTACAGCCGCGTGCCCGATCCGGCCGAACCGAGCCAGCAGGTGGTCTTCGGCACCTCGGGTCATCGCGGGTCCAGCGAGGACAGCGCGTTCAACGAGGCGCACATCATGGCCATCACCCAGGCGATCGTCGAGTACCGCGCCACCCGCGACATCACCGGTCCGGTGTACCTGGCGCGCGACACCCACGCCCTGTCCGAACCGGCCTGGACCACCGCGCTCGAGGTCCTCGCTGGCAACGACGTCACCGCCGTGATCGACGCGCGCGGCCGCTACACCCCGACGCCCGCGCTGAGTCATGCTGTGCTGCGCCACAATCAGGGCGGAACCAAGCACCAGGCCGACGGCATCGTGGTGACCCCCTCGCACAATCCGCCGCGCGACGGCGGCTTCAAATACAACCCGCCGCACGGCGGTCCCGCCGACACCAAGGCCACCGACGCCATCGCCGCGCGCGCCAACGAACTGCTGCGCGGCGGCCTGGCCGAGGTGAAGCGGGTGTCGCTGGAACAGGCGATGAAGACCCATGTGCAGCGCTACGACTATCTCGACCACTACGTCGCCGACCTGCCGAACGCACTGAACCTGGACGCGATTCGCGGCGCGGGCATCCGCATGGGCGCCGACCCGATGGGCGGGGCGAGCGTGGACTACTGGGAGGAGATCGGGCAGCGCTTCGATCTCGAACTCGAGGTGGTCAACCCGTTCGTCGACCCCACCTGGCGTTTCATGACCCTCGACAGCGACGGCAAGATCAGGATGGATCCGTCCTCACGCCACGCCATGGCCGGATTGGTCGGCATCAAGGACGACTACGACATTTCCACCGGCAACGACGCCGACGCCGACCGCCACGGCATCGTCACTCCCGACGGCGGCCTGATGAACCCCAACCACTTCCTCGCGGTCGCGATCGAATACCTCGTCGCCAACCGGATGTGGTGGGACGCGCTCACCAAGGTCGGCAAGACGGTCGTCACGTCCTCGATGGTGGACCGGGTGGTCGGTGTGCTCGGGCGCGATGTGTACGAGGTGCCGGTCGGGTTCAAGTGGTTCGTCCCCGGATTGTTCAGTGGCAGTTTGGCTTTCGGTGGTGAGGAGAGCGCGGGCGCGTCGTTCCTGCGGATGGACGGCACCGTGTGGACCACCGACAAGGACGGCATTCTGCTGGCGCTGCTGGCCGCCGAGATCGCGGCCGTCACGGGTCAGACCCCCTCGGCTCGTTACGGCGAGCTCGAACGTCAGCACGGTAGCCCCGCCTACGCGCGCATCGACGCCGTCGCCACCAGCGAGCAGAAGGCCAAGCTCGCGCGGCTCAGCGCCGACGCCATCACCGGCACCGAGATCGCCGGCGAGGAGATCACCGGCATCCTCACCACCGCGCGTGGTAACGGCGCTCCGCTCGGCGGGCTCAAGGTGACCACCGAGAACGCCTGGTTCGCCGCCCGCCCGTCGGGCACCGAGGACAAGTACAAGATCTACGCCGAATCCTTCCTCGGTTCCGAGCATCTGACCCAGGTGCAGGCTGCCGCCGAAGAGATGGTGAATCAGGCGCTGACCGAGTGAGTACCGCGACAAAGGTTCGACTACCCGCCGAAATCTGGGTGCTGATCGCGGCGGCGTTCGTGATCGCGCTCGGCTTCGGGCTGGTGGCGCCGGTGCTGCCGCAGTACGCCCGCGAGTTCGGGGTCGGTATCGCGGCAGCGTCGGCGATCGTGAGCGCCTTCGCCTTGATGCGCTTGCTGTTCGCCCCTGCCAGCGGGCGCCTGGTGCAGAAGCTCGGCGAGCGACGGGTGTATCTGGCGGGCATCCTCATCGTCGCGGTGTCGACCGGTGCGTGCGCGTTGGCGCAGACGTATTGGCAACTGCTGGTGTTGCGGTCGCTCGGCGGGATCGGGTCGACGATGTTCACGGTCTCGTCGATGGCGTTGATCATCCGGGTCTCGCCGCCTGCCGCGCGCGGCCGGGTGTCCGGTGTGTATTCGACGAGTTTCCTGATCGGTTCGCTGGTCGGTCCGCTGGTCGGTGGTGCGCTGGCCGGGCTCGGTTTGCGGGCCCCGTTCGTCATCTACGCGCTGGCCCTGCTCGTCGTGTGCGTGATCGTGTTCGCCGGTTTGCGTGAGTCACCGGTCCTGAAGGACGACAGTGCGACGACCACACCGGAACTGACCTTCCGGCAGGGCTGGTCGGAGCCCGCGTATCGCGCGGTGCTGCTGTCGAGTTTCGCCGGCGGTGTCGCGGTGTTCGGTGTGCGGATGGCGTTCGTCCCGCTGCTGGTGGTGGAGACCCTGCGGCAGGAACCGGGCATGGCCGGTGTCGCGCTCACCGTGTTCGCGGCGGGCAACGGTGCGGTGCTGTTCGCCTCGGGTCGACTATCCGACCGGCTCGGCCGCAAACCGTTCCTGATCCTCGGCTCGGCGATCTGCGCGGTCGGCACCGGCGCGCTCGGTT
The DNA here is from genome assembly GCF_053605015.1 of Nocardia sp. NPDC003979. Classification (NCBI taxonomy): domain Bacteria; kingdom Bacillati; phylum Actinomycetota; class Actinomycetes; order Mycobacteriales; family Nocardiaceae; genus Nocardia; species Nocardia sp. NPDC003979. The sequence continues at coordinate 58,003 of NZ_JBSGIJ010000024.1, read as the reverse complement.
TCGCGCCGTCGTTGCCGTGGTTTCTGCTCGCCTCGTTCGTCGCGGGCATCGGTTCCGGCATGTTCAGCCCGGTGCAGCAGGCGGCGCTCGCCGATGTGCTCGGCAGCCGGGCGCGCGGCGGGCCGGTCCTCGCGGCCTTCCAGATGGCGGCCGACCTGGGCGCGGTCCTCGGCCCCATCGTCATCGGTGAGGTCGCCGACCGCACGTCGTTCGGGGTCGGCATGGCGGTGACCGGGGCGGTGCTCGCGGTGTCGGCGACGGTGTGGCTGTTCACTCCCGAGCCGTCGCGGATCGTGCATCCCGAGGACCCGCAGCACCCCGACCACGCCGGCGACGGCCTCGACCCGCAATGCACCTGCGACGGTCCCGACGGGTCACCCGTCGTGCGTGACGGCATGGTTCCCGCGAACCGTCGTCCGGTCGACACGGAGAAATAGCTGGCAGAGCCGATATCGGCGTGCCCGGCGGCGCGCCGATATCAGCTCGAGGCAGAGTGGACGGGTGAGCACAGCCGGTTCTTCGCACAAACCACGTCCCGTGTCGAGCAACACCACCTACGCGCTGGGCGCGGTGGCCCTCGTCGTGATCGGGCTGATCGTGTTCGCCGTCTACAAGTGGAGCGCCGAACCACCAGCCGTCCGCAACGACGGTTACGGCGCTGTGCGCGAGGCGGCGGTGCAGGTCACCACCACGCCCGAAGGGGTGATCCGGCTCGGCCGCCCCGACGCCGCGAAAACCATCGACATCTTCGAAGACCCGCTGTGCCCCGCGTGCGGGGTGATGGAGACCAGCTACGGCCAGGAACTCGCCCAGAAGATCGACGAGGGCAAGCTCGCCGTGAACTACCACCTCGTCGCGTTCCTCGACGACCAGTCCAAGAGCAAGGACTACTCCACCCGCGCCATCGCGGCCAATCTCTGTGTCGCCCAAACAGGTTCGGGCCCCACCTACGGCAAGTTCCACAAGGCCCTGTTCGTCGACCGACAGCCCGAAGAAGGCGCCGAGGACCTGAGCAACCCCGCCCTGGCCACCCTCGCCACCGAATCCGGCGCCCCCGAATCCGTCGCCGCCTGCATCACCCACGCCACCCAGCGCGACGCCGCCGCGGCCGCCGCGAAATCGGCCCTCGCCGACCTCGACGCCCGCACCGGCAACAAATCCGCCACCCCCACCATCTACGACGGAACAACCACCGTCGACTGGCGCGACGAAAACTGGGTCACCAGCCTCGCCCCCTGACCCACGTGAGGTTGCGCACATCCTAGACCCCCTCCGCGCCGCCCGCCCACCTCCCTGGGCCCCGAACTCACTCCTGAATCGCCCCGCTTTCGCCATCTACCAGCCGATTTGTTCTCCCGGAGAACCATGGTGTAACTTCATTCAGGCAGCAGCGAGAGCGGCTGAAACAACAGAACACGGGGCTATGGCGCAGCTGGTAGCGCACCACACTGGCAGTGTGGGGGTCAGGGGTTCGAGTCCCCTTAGCTCCACAGAAATAACAGGTAAGGCCCGGTCAATGACCGGGCCTTACCTGTTTTTGTCGTGACTCCGGAACTCCAGACCACTTGTCGACGAGTTCCGCCGTGCTCATCCGGCGAGGAAGCGCAGCAGTTCGGAGATGACGAACTGAGGGTTCTCCTCGATGAGCCAGTGGCCCGCGTTCGGCACATCCACTGCCCGCACGATATTGGTCATCCGTGGGGCCGCGGTCGTCCGGACGGACTCGAGCTGGCCCTGGGCGGTCATGAGCAGCGTGGGGACCTGTGTCGGTGTTGCTGCCACGGCATCGCGGACGTCCTGGTCGAGAGCGCGGTAGAGCTCGAAGCCACCTGCCAGTTGTTCGGGTCGGCTGTAAGTCCTTGCGTACTCGTCGATCTCGGCGTCGGTGAACGGGGATCGGTCCGAGGTGCCACCGAAGGCTGATCCGCCGAAGGAGACCTGCGGATAGAACAGCGCCAGATATTCGCGGACGTCGTCGACGACTGCCTCGGGGACCCGCCGCTGGGAATGGAAGGCGATATGCCAGCTCATCGACCGGTATGTGGCCGCATCGATCGCGGGCCCGGGTAGCGGCAGGTCGAGGTAGCCGAGACGTGCGGTGTCGGCGGGGAACTGGGTGGCGTACTGGAATGCCACCGCGGCGCCGAAATCGTGCCCGATGACGCGGGCGTCACGCACCCCGAGCCGATCGGCGATCAGCGTGTGCACGTACCGAGCCAGGGTGGCTTTGTCGTAGCCGCTCGGTGAGCCGGTGCTGTCGCCCAGCCCGGGCAGGTCGACGGCGTAGACAGTATGGTTCTCGGCCAGCTCCGGCATGATCGGCCACCAGCCGAACCAGGTTTGCGGCCAACCATGTATCAGCACCACCGGTGTGCCGCTGCCACCGGTCACATAGTGCATCCGCACCCCGTCGATTTCGGCGAACTCGTGCCGGAAGGTCTTGTCGAATTCCGGATCGTTGTGGGTGGCAAGGGCGTATGGGGGAATGTCGGCGGAGGACGGCGTGGTGCACGCGGCGGCGCCGACCGTGAGCAGCAGAGCCAGCGTGCCGGTCACCATCGCGTATACGGCTCGGCGGAAGCGGTGCGGTGACGGCCGGATTGTGGTGATCATGTGTTCCTGTCCAGGGAAGTCGGCGGACGCCGAGAGCGGGGCGCGGCGGCGTGGGCACGCCGAATTCGGCGCTCCCGGTCCTGTTCCAGGAGGTGACCGCACGGGTGGCGCTCATCGAGACTCCTTTGATCGGGACACTCTCAGTGTTTCCGGATCGCACACGATCTGGCACGTAAACTTGCTGTTCCAGCAAAATGAACTCGTGGAACGAAAGCGAGAAATGCAGCCGCTGAGGCTATTTCGGCCGGAGGCGGGATTCCGGGAGGTTCAAAAGTGAACTGTCAGCGCCGGGTGACGAGCTTCGCACCGCGGAGCATCCACACCGCCGGGACCAGGCAGCACAGCAGCGCGAAGAGGCTCGCCTCCGGACCGAATGCCCCACCGGTCAGCACATCCGGTCCGGAGAGGACGGTGCGTAGCAGGCCGGGTTCGCCGTCGGCGCCGGATACCGCGGTGCCGAACACGCCGGACTCCGTGAAATTCCAGGCGAAATGCAGGCCGATCGGCAGCCACAACGACCGCGTGGCGGTGTAGGCGATGGCGAGCAGCGCACCACCTTCGACCGCGATGGCCAGAGCACCCGACAGCGTCGCATTGTTGTTGACCAAGTGCGTCAGGCCGAAGATCAGCGACGAGACCGCGATCGCGATGATGCTGCCGGTCCGTTCTTCCAGGATGCGGTGCACCACGCCCCGGAACAGCAGCTCCTCGGTAACCGCCACCGAAGCCATCGAGCCCGCCACTCCCAGGCAGGCTCCGAACGAGCCACTGGTGATGTCGGCGTCGGTGAACAGGACCGCGAGCACCATCGTCGCGAGGAATGCCTCGGCTCCGATGAGCACACCGTGCCCGAGCCCCCGCCACCGCCCAGCGGCGGCCAATTCCGTGACCTCCGAACGTTTCTCGACACGGCAGGTAAGCCACCTGAAAGCGAAGATCGCCCCGACCGCCGCGCCGATTCCTAGGAAGAACCGCAGCACAGGCACATCCGAAACGAGCGCGTCCACGCCCCGCGCGGCGATCAGCAACACGGCCGTCCCAACGAGCAGAACCGGCACCCGGAGCCGCTGCATCGGCGATCTCCGCTCGGTGGGGGTGATCATCAATTGTCCTCTCGCCGTTGGTCGGTACGGCGAGATTACGAACGAGCCGAGCCGCGCCACATCACTCCGTGGGAGCGTTCTCGGTAGTACTCGCGAGTGAGTCGCTGCTTTCAGTCGCCGGAAGCGGCGTTTTAGTTTCCGGAACCGACGATGGCGGTGACTCGGATCTCCACGCGCATGGCGGCGAGACCGAGCGCGGTCACCCCGGTCTCGGTCCAGATCGGCGCGCGGCCGCCGAGCCGCCGACGGAACTGCTCGGCCATCACCCTGTTGTGACCGTCTCCGATGACGCCGCTTCCCGCTTCCACCTTGTGGTAGGAGTTGACGTGAATGACGTCCCTCCAGGTGGCGCCAACGGTGGCGAGCGTTCGCTCCACGTTGTCGAAAGCCTGGATGATCTCGTCCTCCAGCGAGTGGGGAACGACCAGCTCGTCATCCACCCCGGCCTGACCAGAGGTCTCCACCCGGTCGCCGACCCGGACGGCGCTGCTGTAGCCGAGCGCTCGGTGCAGCTTCTCGCCTGCGCCGGGACTGATGCCGAAGGTAACCGTGCTCATGATGCTCTCATTCGTATGGAGGGGCGTACCGTCACCAAGCGCTGTGAACAGCGCGGTTGGATCGTCCGGGCGCCCGACCCGGCAGACGGTCGCTACACCCTCGCCGAACTCACCGACGCCGGCCTGGACATCGTGCGTCTGGCAGCTCCGACCCACCTGCGTTCAGTGCGCCGCACCGTCCTCGACTCGCTCAGCACGAGTGATCAGAAAGCCCTCGCCCGCATCGCGCAAAAACTTCGCATCGTTCCGGACGGCCTCGGCTGAGGGTAGTCCCACGTGACGGGCCCGGTGTGGGGCGCTCGGTCAGGACTTGGCTGCCTCGTAGGCGGCGGTGAGCTCGGCCAGGACGCCGTCGCGCGGGGTGGGTGCGCCCTCGAGGTGCGTGGCGCGCAGCTCTGCCATGAACCGCTCCCACAGCGGTGGTCCGCCCGCGGCGAGAAGTTCCGCGCGCACGGTCAGCTCCGGTGTGGTCTCGAGCCAGCGCGCGCCCCAGGCGCCGAGCTGGGCCAACACCGGCACCAGATCGATCGCGGCCTCGGTGAGCCGGTATTCCACCTTCTGCCGGTGCGACGGATCGTCGTGGCGGGTGAGCAAACCGGCCGACACCAGTTTCGCCAGCCGCGCTGCCAGCACGTTCGACGCGATTCCTTCGATCGAGTTGGTGAGCAGCTCCCGGAAGTGTGTGTGCCCGCCGAACATCATGTCGCGCAGCACGATCATGCTCCAGCGGTCGCCGAGCAATTCGACGCTCCGGTTGATCGGGCACCCGGATTTGCCGAGCGGTACCGGCAGCTTGTTCTTTGAAACTGGTTGCGTCACGGGATCAGTTTAGGCTACCGTCGCAACTGCTTGCAGATCGCAATCAGAAAGGGGTGTCGCCGTGGCACAGCTGGTCCGGGTGCAGAACTTCAGCGTTTCCACCGACGGGTACGGGGCAGGTGAGGGGCAGAGCCGCGAGCGGCCGTTCGGCCACGCCGACCCGGGGGACTTCATGTTCTGGGCGGGCGCCACCGCGCACTGGCCCAACCGCACCGCGCCGGGCGGCAGCTACGGCCTCGACGACTACATCACCCGCGACTACGCCCGCAATATCGGCGCGGAGATCATGGGCCGCAACAAGTTCGGCCCCGCGCGCGGTCCGTGGGAGAACTACGACTGGCAGGGCTGGTGGGGTGACGAACCGCCCTTCCACACACCGGTTTTCGTGCTCACCCACTACGAGCGCCCTTCGTTCACGCTCTCCGACACCACCTTCCACTTCCTGAACGCCTCGCCGAAAGAGGCGTTGGCGCGAGCCCTCGACGCCGCCGACGGCAAGGACGTGCGCATCGGCGGCGGCGTGGCGACGGTCCGGGAATTCCTCGACGCCGACCTCATCGATCAGCTGCACATCGCGGTCGCCCCGGTGGAGCTGGGCGCGGGGGAGCGGCTGTGGGAAAGCCCGGCCGAACTGGCGGACCGCTTCCAGCACGAAGAGGTTGCCAGCCCGAGCGGGGTCGTCCACCACTTCTTCTGGCGGCGCTGAGGCAATCGGTCGTCATCGATCTGCAACCCGTTCACCCGGCCGTGGCCTCCATGCGCCATGCTTGTGCGGTGGTTATAGCGTCAGATGTCGTCCCCGTGCGTGGCAGTGAGTTCTCGGTCCTGTTGCGTCGTGTCCGGGAGGCGAACCTCTTGGACCGGCGGTTGCGGTATTACGGGTGGAAGAGTGCGCTCACCGCGGCGGCTTTCGTCGCTGGTTGGGCGGCGTTTTTCGTCATCGGGGACTCGTGGTGGACGCTGCTCGTCGCGGCGTTCCTCGCGCTGGTGTTCTCGCAGATCGCCTTCCTCGGCCACGACGCCGGGCACAAGCAGATCTTCGCGGGCCGCAAGGCCAACTACCTGTACGGCCTGATCGCGGGCAATCTCGCGATCGGGTTGAGTATCGGCTGGTGGACCAGTAATCACGCCCGCCATCACGCCCACCCCAATACCGAGGGCATGGACCCGGACGCGATGGGGGTGCTGGCGTTCTCCGGCGAGCGGGCGCGGACCGGAAAGGGCTGGCGCCGCTTCATCTTCCGGTACCAGGGGTGGTTGTTCTTCCCGTTGCTGCTGCTCGAGGGCGGCAGCCTGCACTGGAAGAGCATTGTCGCGGTGTTCCGCTGGCCGATCGCGAACCGCGTCTGGGAGGGTGCGCTGCTCGCCGCCCACTTCATCGGTCTGCTGTCGGCGGCGTTCCTGGTGCTGTCGCCGGGCAAAGCGCTGGTGTTCATCGCCGTGCAGCAGGGCCTGTTCGGGCTGTACATGGGTTCGACGTTCGCGCCCAACCACAAGGGCATGGAAGTCCTGCCCGAGGGTGACAACACCGACTTCCTGCGTCGTCAGGTCCTCACCTCACGCAATGTGCGCGGCAGCTTCCTCGTCGACCTGGCGATGGGCGGCTTGAACTACCAGATCGAACATCACCTGTTCCCGTCGATGCCGCGCGCCAACCTGCGTCACGCACAGCCGATCGTCGCAGGCTTCTGCGACGAGATCGGCGTGCCGTACTGCGAGACAAGTCTTTTCGAGTCCTACCGGCAGGCGCTGACCCACCTCGACGAGGTCGGCCGCCACGCGAAGTAGGTCAGTGCTCACAGAGGTAGAACTCCCGCTCGAAGTATTCCTCGTTGTGTTCGTCGACGAAGAACTTGCGTTCGTGCATCAGTTGTTCACGGAATTCCTCGGCCTGGGCCCTGGTCATCGTCGAGGTGGGTGACCACGGCTGCTGCGGCGGGATGTCGGCGGTCGAGGTGATGGTGACCGACGGGTCAACCAGGAAGAAGGCCACGATCTTTCGGTGACCGTTTCGGGTCGGATCGTCGAGCCGGAACGGGGCGACGCGGTGCTGGTAGATGTTCGGAAAGGCCACGCAGCGGCCGGTCGTGGTGCGGACCGAGCCCAGTTCCTGGTTGAGCGCGTCCTCGTCGTCGAGACCGTAGACCTCGCGGACTCCGGTGCGGTCGTTCTGCTCGTAGTACGGCTCGTCGATGGCGGTACGGAAACCGAGCAGGCTTTCGGTGATGTTGTCGCTGTCCCAGTAGTAGATGGCGGTGGCGACGATGCGTTCGTTCAGCATGGCCTCGACATGCCATGAACCACCGGGATATTCGGGTTTGTCCGGGGTGAGGTGGATGTTGGCGAGTTTGACGATCACCTGCAGCCGGCGGCCGCTGAGCGTGACGGTGTGGGTGTCGTCCCGCTCGGGCGGTTGGAACTCGGGCGCGTCCGGGATGGTGGGCTGACGTTCCTCCCACCACTTCTCCATGGCTTCCTCGTACGCTTCCTCGGCCGCCTCGTCGTCGTCCTCCGGGGGTTGCGGTTCGGTGTCCTCGTACCAGCCGAACGGGTCGGCGACGATGCGCACTCGTTTCGGGGCGCGCAGATCGGTGAGCACGTTCTCCAACAGGGGGAGTATCCGGCCGAAGAGCTCGGGCAGGACGGCGGCGAGCTCCTGATGGCGGTCGGGGTCGACGTTGTTCACGTAGGAAAGGAACGCCACGCAACCGTCGGCGCCGACCTCGACATCGGTGGGCAACCACTGGAACTTCTTCGAATGCGAGGCCGACTCGGCGTTCTTCTCCGGGTCGGGCCACGGTGCGTCCTCGGGCAGGCTCACGCCACGAACCAGGCAGTACATCGAGGGATGCACCAGATCGAGCACCTGCCCGTCGGATCCCGGATGCCAATCCAGTTCCGCCGCAGGCACTTCCTCGAGTACGTGCACCGCCTCGGCCAACCGCTTGCGCAGATCCTCGTCGACCACCGAGTCCGACTGCCACACCCCGTCGACAGCCGACACCTCGATCCCGCGCTCCGCATTACGAAGCTCGGCGTAATACCCCAATTCGTCGAGCACATAACGGATCTGAGCCTGCGTCATCCCCTGTTCGGCCGCCTCCCGCGACCACCGCGCCACGACCTCGGCATCCTCGCGCTTGCGATACCACTCCGGCTTGGCGCGGATACTCGCACTCAACCGCATCATCTCGAGCTCCCGCACCGTCCGAACAGGCGCGACACACGCCACATGGGCGGCACGAAAGGGCAATGGGAACAGATCCAACTCAGTCAATTCTCTGATCTCTCAACAGTTCTGCCGCACCCACGGCGACTCCGCGGATACACCTGCGACCCTGCCACAGAACTGTCTCCCAACCCATCCCCGTCCTCGGATGTGACACCGCCCGCGCCGGCTGGGCGGGCGGCGGGTCTACAGGCGGGGGTCGGTGGGTGTCGACTCCATGGCGAGGACCGCGAAGACCAGCTCGTGGACCCGCCACAACGGCTCGCCGGCGGCGACAGCGTTCAGGGCGGTGAGGCCGAGGCTGTGTTCGCGGAGGGCCAGGCCGCGTTTGCGGTTGAGGTTGCGGTCTCGTAGGCGGGTGAGGTGTTCGGGGGCTGTGTAGTCGGGGCCGTAGATGATGCGGAGGTATTCGCGGCCTCGGCATTTGATGCCCGGCTGGACGAGTTTGCCCTTGGTGCGGGTGGACAGGCCCGCGTAGGGCTTGATGACCATTCCTTCGCCACCCGAGCCGGTCAGGTCGAGCCACCAGGTGGTGGCCTCGGCTTCGGCGGACGGGTCCGACAGGTCGACCACGCGGCGGTCGGTGGATCGGAACGTGGTGGGGTCGGCGGCGACCAGGCGGTCGCAGATGTCGAGGTGCCAGCCGTGATCGCGGTCGGCGAAGGTGGTGCCTTCGGCGGCGAGCAGGGCGAACGGTGCCAGCGCCACGCCGTCGAGATCGTCGGTGGGCCAGCAGTATCGACGGTAGGCGGTGGTGAAGTCGTCGGCGTTCGCGGCGCGGGCGGCCGTGCGGTCACGCAGGGCGGTGAGGTCGAGACCGCGGTCGACGCCCGCTGCCAATGCGGCCAGCGCCGCGGGCAGGGCGGAGCGTGCGGCCGCACCGGCCGCGGCGTACTGGGTGCGGATCAACCCGCCCGCCTTGGCCGACCACGGCAGCAGTTCGCAGTCGAGCAGCAGCCAATCGGTGTCGAGTTCGTCGAACAGTGTCCCGGCGGCGGCCCGTACCCGGGCGAGCAGTGTTTCGGTGAGGGCGGCGTCGCTGAAGAATGACCGGCCGGTGCGGGTGTACACCGCACCGGAGCTGCCGTCGGAGACGCCGAAACGTGTGGTGGCAGCGGCCTGGTCGCGGCAGACGAGCACGACGGCACGCGAACCCATGTGCTTCTCCTCGCACACCACCTTGTCCACGCCCGCCGCCCGGTAGTCGGCGAACGCCTCGGTCGGGTACTCGAGGTACCCCTCCACCGACGACGTGGACGGCGGCGACATGGTCGGCGGCAACCACAGCAGCAGACGCGGATCGATGGCGAACCGGCTCATCACCTCGAGTGCGGCCGCCGAACTCTCGGCGTCGACGATGACGGTGCCGTCGTCGGTACGCACGTGCCTGCGCCCGGTGACATCGGCGAGATTCAGCGTCTCGTCGTCACGAACCGGTTCGGCGACAAGCGGTTTCACCGGTTCGTAGTAAGTCCGCTCGGCGGGCACCGCGACGAACGTCTTCTCCGGGTAGCGCAGCGCAGTCAGCTCACCACCGAAGACGGCGCCGGTGTCGAGGCAGACAGTGTTGTTGACCCACTCCACCTTCGGTGTCGGCACGTGCCCGTACACCACCATCGCCGAGCCGCGATAGTCGCGCGCCCACGGATACCGCACCGGAAGACCGTATTCGTCTGTCTCCCCGGTGGATTCACCGTAGAGGCAGAAGTCGCGTACCCGCCCGGAGGCGCGTCCGTGGTATTCCTCCTTGAGTCCCGCGTGCGCGACGACGAGCCGCCCACCGTCGAGCCGCAGGTGGCTGACGAGCTTGTCGATCCACCGCGCCGCCTCGTCGACGAACTCCGGTGGCTCCGCCGCCAACTGCTCGAGTGTCTCGGCCAGTCCGTGCGACACCGTCACCTGCTTGCCACGCAATTTGCGCAGCAGCTTCTGCTCGTGATTGCCGGGCACACACAGTGCGTAGCCGCTGTCGGTCATGCCCATCACCAGCCGCAGCACTCCCGGTGAATCCGGTCCACGATCCACGAGATCGCCGACGAACACGGCCTGGCGCCCGTCCGGGTGAGTCGCGTCGACGGGACGTCCGGCCTCGTCGCGCACCAGCACCCAGCCGAGTTCGGTGAGCAGGGACTCCAATTCGGCGCGGCATCCGTGCACGTCGCCGATGATGTCGAACGGTCCGGTGAGTTCGCGCCGGTCGTTCCAGGCCCGCTCGTAGGAGATCGTGACGTCGGCCGGGTCGCTCACCACATAAACCTTGCGGAACCCCTCGCGTCCGAGCTGCCGCAGCGATCGCCGCAGCTCCTGGCTCTGCCGCCGCAGGACGTGCCGTTCGAAGGTGCGATCCGTGCGGGTCCGCGTCCGTTCCCACGCGACCGCTTCCGGTGTGTCGAGCACGATCGCGACCGGCAGCACATCGAAAGACCGTGCCAGCGCGACCAATTCGGCGCGGGCGCGCTTCTGCACGTTGGTGGCGTCGACGACCACGCGTCGACCGGCACGCAGGCGGATCCCCGCGACGTGCCCCAGCGCGTCGAAGGCGTCTTTCGTCGCGGTCTGGTCGTTTTCGTCGTCGGCAACCAGGCCGCGGAAGAAGTCCGAGGACAGCACCTCGGTCGGCTTGAAGTGTGCGCGGGCGAAGGTGGACTTGCCGGAGCCGGAGATGCCGACGAGGGCGACGAGCGACAGCTCGGGAAGGTCGATGTTCATCAGGCGGCCTTACGGAAGAGAGCGAGCTGGGTGGGGGAGCCGGTGCGCGGGTCGTGTTCGCCGACGGGACGGATGTCGACGGTGTAGCCGAAGGTATCGGCCACGCGGGCGGCCCAATCGGCGAATTGCGCACGGGTCCATTCGAATCGGTGATCGTCGTGACGGTGACCGTCGAGAGTTTCGTAGTGCACGTTGTATTCGACGTTCGGCGTGGTCACGATGACCGCGCCGGGCGCTGCGTGCCCGAAGACGGCGCGCTCGAGGGCGGGCAACCGGCTCTCGTCGACGTGTTCGATCACTTCCATCAGTACGGCCGCGTCGAAGCCGCGCAGCCGGTCGTCATGGTAGGTCAGCGCCGACTGGACGAGGGTGATCCTGGCCCGCTGCCGGTCGGGCATGCGATGGAACTTCAAGCGCCGCTCGGCGATTGCCAGCGCACCGCTGGACACGTCGGCGCCGACGATCTCGGTGAATCGCTGGTCGGCGTGCAGTGCGAGCAGCAGAGTGCCCGGCCCGCAACCGAGGTCGAGGACGCGGGTGGCGCCGGTTTCGGCGAGTGCGGCGAGCACCGCGTCGCGGCGCGACTTCACCAGCGGTGTCCTGCGCTCGGTGGCCTCCACGAGTTCGACCGGGTCCTCGATGGTTTCGGGCTCGAGCTGGTCGTCGGCGGCGCGCAGGCGTTCGAGCGCGGACTGGGTGAGCGAGTGCCGACCGGCCAGGTAGCGCCGGGCGATCAGTTCGCGGTCGGGGTGGGTGCCGAGCCATCCGGAACCGGCGCGCAACAGTTTGTCGACCTCGTCGGCGTCGACCCAGTAGTGCTTGGCGTCGTCGAGCACCGGCAGCAGCACGTACAGGTGGTTCAGCGCCTCGGCCAGGCGCACGGTCCCGGTGAGCCGCAGCCGGGTGTAAGGCGAGTCGCCCCACTCCGGGAACTGCGGGTCGAGCGGTTCGGTGGTGGTCGATACCTGCCAGCCCAGGGGTGCGAACAGCCGCTCGACGATCTCGCTCCCACCTCGGCACGGCACCGCTGGCACCTCGATCTCCAGCGGGATCGCCGTGCCCGCCAGTTCGGCCCGGTCCCGGCTGGTGCCGTTGAGCGCCGACCGGAACACCTTGCCCAGTGCCACCGACAGCAGGCTCGACGCCACGTACGGCCGGTCGTTGACGTAGCGTCCCAGCGCCGAGCTGTGCTGACCCTTCGCCGGCCTGGCCAGTTCCACGGGGTCGATCTCGAGCAGCAGCGCCACCGTGCACCGTTCGGCCTCGGCGTGGGGGTAGAACACATGCGCCGTGCCGCCGGTCGTCGCGAACGACTGCACCCGGTCGGGGTGTTTGACCAGCAGGTACCCGAGATCGGTCGCCGGGGAGTGGGTCGTGGAGATCGTCAACAGCACAGACCGATCCTGTCACGGCCGGTCCAGCGATTTTCTTGTGAAAACCTTCAGGCGAAGGCGAACAGCGGCCCGATCACGACCACGACCACCGCCGCCCAGGCGCCGTAGACCGGGAGGTAGCGGGTCTGCCAGTGTTCCAGCGCGGTGAAAGGGGTTCGGCCGCGCAGGAATCGCAGACTCAGGTGGGCCGACCAGGCCAGGTTCACCAGCAGCACGACATTCATGCCGAGCGCGACGATTTTATTGGGGCTGGAACCGAATTCGGCGATCCTGGTGGCCATGACCGCCAGCATCATCAGGTCGACGATCAGGGCGCTCAACACCAGCACCAGTTGCACACGGTCGAAGAAGGCGGGTGGTGCCAGCGGGTCGCGGGCCGAGATCGTGTAGAGCAGCAGGCCGAGCACGAGGACCAGGATGAGGTCCATCTGGATCAGCAGGTCCCGGTCGATGCCGGTGAAGCTGCGGGTGGTGGCGAAGGCGCCGAGCAGGGCGAGCAGCATCAGGATGGTGAGCGGCGTGAACACCCTGGTGAGCACGGGTGCGATGTTCTCGATCACGTTCTGTTTGGCCTCGACCAGCCACGCCGCGACGATCACCGCACCGGCCGCGCCGAACGGCATGATCCAGCGGGTGATGACCGGTTCGATATCGAAATCGAGGGCATCGAACGCGGCAGCCGTGAGGCCCATCAACACACCACCACCGAGGGCGAGCAGCGTGAGATAGACGAACCATTCGCCGGTGAACCGGATGAAATCCATGCGCGGACGGTCCGAGCGCCAGTCACCGCCTGCATACGCGAGGCCGACCACCAGCCACAGCGCGATCGGGGCGTGGATGCCCGCCAGCACCACCGTCGAACCGCCGTCCTCGAACGGGTACAGATTCAGTACGAGCGCGGCAAGCACGAACGGCACGATCAAGGCGAGGGCGACCGCCGCGCTCACCTGCCGCTTCCAGGCGAAATACCCGGTGAGGAAAGGCAGGACGAGAAGACTGAGGTTGAGGGCGAGGGTCTCCTCGTGCAGGAACGTGATCCCGGTCTTCACCGCCACGCCCGCGGCGAGTGCGATGGCGTTCACCATCATCAGCTCCCGATTGCTCTGGCGCCCACCGTCTTCGGGCATCAGCACCAGCTGTTTCCACAACCGGTCGGAATGCTCACGAGCGAACTCGCGCGAGATCGAGTCCACATTGCCCATCCGCTTGACCGCGACGAGAAACGCTTCCTCGCTGCTGAGACCGGCGTCCTGCAATGTCGAGACCTGTTCGCGCAGATGGTCTTCCATCTCGTCCACATCGGCCACCGAGATCACCCGGTGCCGTTGGACATAACCGCGCCACAGGTCGACCGCGGTGTCGAGTTCGGCATCCATCACGCCCACCCCTGCGCCGCGGCCGGCGGCTGATTGATGCCGCGCCAGACCTGGTCGAGGGCCTCGGCCACGACGGTCCACTGCGCCCGGCGTTCGGCGAGGGCGGCGCGGCCCGCGTCGGTGATGAGGTAGTGCTTGCGGCGGCGGCCGCTGTCGGACACGCGCCAGGCCGAGGACACGTAGCCGAGCCGTTCGAGCCGGTGCAGCAGGGGATAGAGCATGCCGTCGGTCCACTGCATGCGGCCGTTGGACAGCGTGTTCACCTGCTCGAGGATGGCGTAGCCGTAGGACTCGCCGTCGGCGAGGATCCCGAGCACGAGCGGCGTCGCCGAAGCCGCTACCAGGTCTTTGTCGATGCGCACTGCACTCCCATACCTAGAACCGTTAGGTATGACCCTAGCAGATCTAGGTATGGGAGGCGGGGAACCTCAGCTCAGGCGGACCGGCAGGGTCGCGTGGCCGTTGGAGATGAAACTGGCCACCGAACCGAATTCCTCCGTGGCACCGGCCAATCGGATTCCGGGAAAGCGTGCGAACAGGGCGGGCAGGGCGATCTCGGCCTCGAGCCGGGCCAGCGGCGCGCCGAGGCAGCGGTGCACGCCGTAGCCGAAGGCCAGGTGTTCCTTGTTCACCCGGGTGACATCGAAGTCGTCGGCGGTGTCGCCGTGCAGGTTCGGGTCACGGCTCGCCCCGGCGTAGGAGGCGAGGATCGGGTCGCCCGCCGCGATGGTGACGCCTTCGAGCTGGATCTCCTCGACGGCGAACCGCAGCGGCAGATGCGCGACCGGCGCCTCGAAGCGCAGCGATTCCTCCACCACATCGGCCCAGGTGGCCTTGCCGTCACCGACCGCGGCCAGCTGCTCGGGATGGGTCAGGAGAGCATGCACTGCCTGATCGAGCAGGTTGACGGTGGTTTCGTGGCCCGCGCTGATCACCAGCAGCAAGGTGTCGACGAGTTCCTGCTCGGTGAGCTGGGTGCCGTCGTCCTCGTCGCGGTGGGTGATGAGCAGGCTGGTCATGTCGTCGCCGGGGTTGGTGCGGCGGTAGGCGACCAGTTCGCCGAGGATGCCGTACATGTTCATGTAGTTGGCCTGCGACTCCTCCGGGCTCAGCGAGGTGTCGAAGATGCCGTCGACGCACTTGCGCAGGCCCGCGTGCAGCGAGTCCGGCACACCCATCAGCTCGGAGATCACCTGGATGGGCAGCGGGTAGGCGAAGCGTTCACGCAGGTCGATCACCTCGCCTGCCGGGACGGCGGCGAGTTCGTCGAGCAGGCCCGCGGTGATCTTCTCGATCATCGGGCGCATCGCCACCGTGCGCCGATGGGTGAAGGCGGGTGCGACAAGCTTGCGCAGGCGCGTGTGGTCGGCGCCGTAGGCGGTGAACATGTTGTTCACGGCCACCCAGAGGAACAGTGGCCAGTCCGGCGGCACCTCACCCGCGGCGAACGCGGGCCAGTGCTTGGTGGCGGACTTGGACACCCGTGGGTCGGCCAGCAGCTTCTTCAGCGTGGCGGCGTCGGTGACCGACCACGCCCGCACCGCACCCGGCAGCTCGACGAGCGTCACCGGCCCCCGTGCCCGAATCCGCGCGGATTCTCCCTGGATATCCGCGCCTGCGGGGTCAAGTACCAGTGCCACGTCGTCCATTCAGGTCTCCTCATCGCTCGCACATCACACTGCTTGCGGGGCAAGCCTTTTCGGTACGAATGCCCCCGTTTCACGGTAACAGTGCCATCGATCGCGCGCCGATGCTTTCATTCGGTACCACTCGCTGGAAGCTGCTCGGCGCGGAGGTCGAATCGGCACGTCACAGCCGGTGGGGCGGAGGGTGTGGATTTCGCACCCTAGGGCTGGGATTCGCACTTTTCGCCTAACGGGCCCGGCGAGAGTCTCGATGGAGTCGTTGTCCGCGCCGACAGCGTGCGGGGGACCCGGAATCGAGGAAATCATGAAGAACGCAGTTCGGATGAGTGCGCTGATCGCGGTGGCGGCGGGGATGGTCGCGGGCTGCACCGGGGACGACGGGGGCACTGTCCGCCCGACGACCTCGGTCACCGCCACGTCTTCGGTTCCGGTGGAACCTCCTGTGGAGCAGACCATTTCGCCGTCGCCGGGCATACCGTCGCCGGGGAGGCCGTCGGCTGAGGTGCCGCCGGTGATCGACTCACCGGTGCCGTCGGATACGGAGCCGCCGGTAGTCACGCCGCCCGCCGACGACATCAGCGGGCCGGACCGGTGCGTCGACCCGGGCTCCAGCGGTGTGCGCACCGCGCTCGCCGGGCTCGGTGACGGTTGGGCCGCCTCGCAGGCCTCGGAGGACCGGCCGGGCAGCTGTGGTGAGCTGCTGTGGGTGCGCGCCGTCGGTGGGAATTCGGCGGGTGCACCGATTCACATCATGTTCTTCCACGACGGGAAGTACCTGGGCACAGCGACTTCCGAGGCCTACGCGTTCACCTATGTCGCCGGGGCGAGTGGCAACTCGGTGACCGTCAACTACAAGTGGCTCGTCGGTGACGAACCGTTCGCGGCGCCGCAGGGTGGCCCGGCGGCGATCACCTACAGCTGGACCGGGTCGGGTGTGGCGATGAGCGGTCCGCTGCCGAGCGAGGTCACCCAGCCGCATCGCTGACAGTTCAGGCGGGCTCCGGGTGGAGCACCAGGACGGTGATCTCGCTGGGTGCGAACACCCGCAGCGGCGGGCCCCAGAACCCGGTGCCACGGCTGGTGTAGAGCTGGGTGTTGTTCGCATGCCTGCTCAGCCCGGCCACGACCGGCTGGTCCAGTCGCACCAGGTAGTGGAACGGCCAGATCTGACCGCCGTGGGTGTGACCGGAGATCTGCAGGGCCACCCCGGCCGCGACGGCGTCGGCGATCTGCTTGGGCTGGTGGGCGAGCAGCACCACCGGCAGGTCGGGGTCGGCGCCGGTCAGGGCGGCGGGCAGGTCGGGGCCGTGACCGGGGAGTCCGCGCCCGGTCGGGTCGTCGATTCCGGCGATGACCAGGCGGTCGCCGTCGCGGGTGAGGGTGCGGTGTTCGTTGTGCAGTGGCTGCCAGCCGAGGGCGGCCATGTAGTCGATCCAGCCCTGCGCGTCGCCGAAGTACTCGTGATTGCCGGTGATGTAGAAGCGGCCGAGCGGCGCGACGACCTTGCCGAGCGGGTCGACCTGGGTCTGGCGTTTCTCGACCGAGCCGTCGGCGAGATCACCGGCGTGGCAGGCGATGTCGGGTTCGAGGCCGTTCACCACGTCGACCACTTTCTCCGACCAGCGCACGCGGTTCAGCGCGGCGTAGTGGGTGTCGGTGACGACGACCATCCGCAGGCCGTCGAGGCCGGGGGCGAGGCCGCGGATGGCCACGTCGACCGTGCGCACGCGCGGCACCCGGCGTGCCTCGTACACGCCCCAGCCGGTGAGGGCGAGCGCGGTGATCGCCACCCCGGCGGCGACCGGGCGGGCGGGGTCGTCGACACCGATCACCGTCAGCGCGCCGCGGACGAACACGCCGATGACCGACCAGGCGAAGAACACCCAGGACACCCCGAGCAGGGCGTCGCCGACGATCACCGCCGGGTCGGATTGGGCCGGGCCGTGCCCGAGGAACATCGCCACCGGCAGGCAGGCGAACAGGGCCGCGGCGACGGCGGTCCCGATCCAGAACAGCGTTCCGGTACCGCCGGTGGGTGCCCAGACCAGGGTCCACCAGGGCAGGGCAAGCAGCAAGGCTGGGATCAGCACGAACATCAGGCGTACAGCGAGCTTCACGGGGTCCCGTTCTGCAGGGGCCGCCGGGGTCGCGGCACGAATTTCCTCACCAGCGTAGCGCCCGGATCGTCACCCGTGCCGTGGTGAAAGCCCAGGCCGGTGAAGGTGGCTGCGTCGCACCGTAATTCGGTATGTGCCGGTGGTAGCCGGGCGCGCTATGCTGCGCGGCAGGACATCGCCGTGGGGGCGGGTCGTGTGGGGAGCGGCGTGGCCGCGTCAGCGAAAGGTCGATCATGCGTGGCGTAAACGGGGGAGGGGCGCCTGCGCGCCGATCCGGGCGGGTCCGGCGGACCCTGATCGGGGTCACGGCGGCGGTGTTGCTGCCGTTCGGGACGGTGGTTCCGGCGGGTGCCGACGCCGATCCGAACGCGATCGACTTCGCGGTCGAGTCGTCGATGGGCACCATCAACACGCGCATCGTGCGCGCGGCCGACGGCAACACCGACCGGGTGGTGTACCTGCTCGACGGTGAACGGGCCGAGAACGACCTCAACGGCTGGGAGAAGCACACCTCCATCCCGGCGCAGATGGCGAAGTTCAACATCAATGTGGTGATGCCGGTCGGCGGGCAGTCCAGCTTCTACGCCGACTGGGAGCAGCCGAGCAGCTTCAACGGGGTGAACCCCGACGGGTCGATGCTGCCGAGCGCCGACTCCGGTTCGGCCATCGGCGGCTGGGAGGACACCCAGGGCAAAACCACCGCCTACCAGTGGGAAACCTTCATCACCAAGACGCTGCCCGAGGCCTTGAAGTCGCGGTTGGGATTCAGTTCCACGCGCAACGGTGTGCTCGGGCTGTCCAGTGGCGGGAGTGCGGCGCTGTTGATGGCGGCCTACTACCCGGAGCAGTTCAGCTATGCGGGATCGCTCTCGGGGTACCTGCACATGTCGATGCCCGGTATGCGGGAGGCGCTCGGTGCGGCCATGATCGCCAGCGGTGGGTACAACATCGAGGCGATGGCGCCCGCGGGCAGCGAGAAGTGGCGGCGGATGGACCCCTACGGCTTCGCCGAGAAGCTGATCGCGAACAACACCCGCCTCTACATCTCCGCCGGTAGCGCCAAGCCCGCCGATCAGGATCTGTCGTCCATCGACGCGATCACCCAGGGCATGCCGCTGGAAGCGATCGCCCTCGCCAACACCCGTTCCTTCGAAAAGCGCCTCACCGCACTGGGTTACACCAACGTGAGCTTCGACTTCCCCGACATCGGCATCCACAACTGGGGCACCTGGGAGCAGGTGGCGATCCGTTTGATGCCGGACATGGCACCCCACATCGGCAAGCCCCTGCCCGCCGGCGCCAAGCCACCCGCCGCTGCCGCGCCCCCGGGCGCTCCCGGTGCGGAGCCGCCGGCCGGTGGTGCACCGCCGAAGTAGGTCGTCCCGAAAAACAACAACCGCCGCTGCCCCGAGGGACAGCGGCGGTCGTTGTTTCGGCTGGTTGTGCGTGCGGGCCACGCGCACCGCACCGCTCTCCGCGAGTCGTGTTCGCGCCCGAGCATTCGGCTCCGGTCGCGATCCGAGCTATTCGGTCGAATGCGGTCAGTTGGTTCTGATCGGTGCGGCGGTCGACCAGCCCCAGGTGGGTTCGGTGTGGATGGTGATCTCGGCGGGGGGAGCGGTGATCAGGCGGGTGAGGCGTTGGAGTTCGCCCCAGTCGCGGGTCCAGTCGTCGGCCAGGTAGGACGGGATGGTTTGCGACCGCATGAGCATGCCGGTCCAGCCGAGGGGGCCGCCGCCGGTGTCGCCCTGCCAGGTCTCGGAGACCTGGGCGTTGAGTTTGTCGGGGAGGATGCGCCAGATCGGCATCTCCGCCACGCCTGCTCGATGATCGAAGGGGCGCTGGCATGGGAAAGCCAGTCCTACATGCCAATCCGCGAGCACCGGGTTCTCCTCGCCGACCATCGTGTTCAGCGTTGTCAGTTTCGGCAGGCGTGGTGGGGTGAGTGCCACCCACTGCATCGGATCGGGGTCTCCTTCGGTGATGAGGCGAACAGCGTTGGTGCCCAAGGGAATACGGTCCAGCGCGACTGGAAGATTCCGCCACCCCGGTGCGCCGCCCACACTCGGCGGGGTCGCTTCGCCCAACCGCGAGAACGTTCCCCCGGCCTCCTGCCCGAACTCCACGCGAAGCCGCTGTCCCGGCATGGGCGCCCCATCAGGGCCCACTCCTTCGATACGTCCGGCAACGGTGAGGATCAACACCCGGTAAGCCGGATCACGCTGCACCGCTGCCAGATCCATCCGGAACCACTGGGTGACCAACTTGCCGGCGCGAGGCTCTCCGACGGCGTAACTACCGAGAACCGGAGTCCGCTCCGGAGCAAGCCCGAACGGAAGCGCCACGGTACTCCCGTTGACACCGGCAATCCCTGTCCCGTTTGGCCCTGCGGCTCCAATCGGTGCGCCATTGCCTGGTCCTGGAACTCCGGCTGGTGCGCCATTGCCAGGTCCTGCGGCAGCGCTCGGCCCGCCGGGAGCGCCCGCCGGGCCGCCGATCGCCCCGCGCGGTGCTTCGTCGCCACTCGGCTGCCCGCCGGGAGTGGCGCCATTCTGTCCGCCGGGTGCGGCGCTGGTTGGGCCAGGGCTGCTGGGCCCTGCGCCGCCACCAGGCGCGCTGCTGGGTGCCGGACTTCCCGGTGCCGGGCCCCTGGGGCCGCCACCGGGTCCTCCTGCGCTGGCGCTTTCTTGCGGAGGACCGGCCGTGGCGCCATTCGGCCCGGCGGGCGCGCTGCCACTCGGGCCGCCGCTGCTGGGCCCTGCGCCGGCACCGGGAGCTGAACCACCTGGCGCTGGTCCGGTCGCCGCACCATTCGGGCTGCTGGGGGCGGCTCCAGTTGGACCGCCGGGTGCGGCGCCACTCTGGCCGGCGCCGGGGCCCCCTGCGCTGCCACTGGGTGGTGGGCCGCTGGGGGCGCCAGGTCCGCCACCGCTGGGTCCACCTTGTGGGGGACCTGCTGCCCCGCCATTCGGACCGCTCGGTGCGCCGCCGGGCCCGCTACCTGGCCCTCCACCGCCGGGTCCGGAGCCGGAGGGAGGTGCGGACGACTGGCCGGGGCCGGGGTCCGGGGCGAGGCTGCCCACGCCGTTCGGGGTGAAGCCGGTGTTCTCGGCGGCGAGGCTGTCGGCGATGGTGCCGGTGTACGGGGTGAGCAGGGAGTCGGCCGTGTTGGTTTCGACCAGGACGTCGTCGGCCATGGCGCAGGGGTTGCCGCCGAGGGCACGCAGGTTGGACAGGCCGACCGAGTAGGCGGGGTACTGCGAGATCGCCGCCGAGGCAAGCGAACCCACCTCGAAGAGCACCAGCGCTGCGGCAACCAGAGTCAGCGGCGCAACCGGGGCGACCTTGAAACGATCAGCTGCAGCCCACTTCCCAGCAAACGGCAACCTGCTGTCGGTCTCCGAGGCTCGAGGCTCACCGTCGTTCTCGTCGTCGAGAAGTGGTGCGCCATGCTTGTCGACCACTGGGTTGTCGCGCTCGGATATGTGCGGATAATCCACCGCCGGCTGGCCGCCATGTTCGGGTGACAGCGAATGGTCGTCGCGCTGGGAATCGGCAGGGGCGCTGTCGTGCTCGGCGGAGTCTCGGGTCTCGCACTCGGACATGCGCGGATTGCTGTTGTGGTCGCCAGTGGGTGTCAGAGTGTCGTGCTCGCGCGGGCGGGGTTCGCGGTAGTACTGGTACAGCGCGAGGAGGAGGGTTGCGGCGGTGGCGGTCAGGGCGAGGGTGGACAGGCTTAGGCTGCCGAGGGTGGGGGCGCGGTCGGGCCAGGGGACGCCGTAGCCGGAGACGTACCACCAGCCGTTTGAGCCGGTGAGGCTTACCGCGAGGAGGAACAGGACCGCTGCGGTGAAGAGGGTGCGGACGTAGGCGGCGTGAATGATCTTGCGGCTCAGGGCGACTGCGGTGACAGCGGCGAGGGCGGCGGCCAGGCCCGCGTACACGCCGAAGTGGTGGGTCCACTTGGTGGGGGTGAACATCATCAACAGCAGTGCCATGAAAACCACTGCGAGAAGGCGGGTTACCGGTCCGCGGGCGGTGCGGGGGACGCGCCCGTGGCGCAAAGTGGTGAGGACACCGATGATCAGGCACAGCAGCATGGCGAGGATGCCGAAGCGGCGGGCGAGGGAACCGTCGGGGTTCACCGATAGCAGGGTGTCCCAGCGGGTGCGTTCCTCGAACCAGGACATGTCGGGGCCGACGAGCTGGCGGACGCGGGTCGCTTCGAGGACGGTCGCCAGGGTCTGGTCGGCGAAGACCACAACCAGAACTAGTGTTCCGGCGGCGGCGATCGGTGCGAGCAGGGCCGCGTATCCGCTCGGAGTGGAGCCGGAGCGGGCGACGATGGTGCGTAGAACCGGGCGTGAAGCGGCCAGAAGTGCTGCCGTGCAGATCAATCCGGTGGGACCGGCGGCCAACGAGAATGCCGCGACGAGCACGGCGACGGCGGCCGGTAGCAGACGCCGGGTCGCCACCGCGCGCTCCATCGAGCACCAGGTGACCAGCACCCCGACGGCGATCAAGGGTTCCGGACGCAGACCGTTGTTGTACGGCAGCCAGATCGAGAGGAACACCAGCGCACCGGTCCACACCGCCCAGCGGTTCGCGGCAATTCCCGAGCGAGGCAGTACTTCCCGGCTGAGTACCAGCCAGCACACGAGTCCGGCGAGCAATGCGGGCAACCGCATCCACACGCCTGCCTCGCTGACCCTGCTCATCCAGGCGAGCACCTCGTACGGCCAGCCGAACGGCGCCTCCGCCACCTGGAACCACCGGTAGTAGTTGGCCGTATATCCGGCCTCGCGCGCAGACCGGGCCATCGTGAGGATGTACCCGTCGTCGGAACTGTTCGCCCCGATCACATGCCACACGACCAGCACGCCCGCCACGGTCGCGTCGACCGCGCGGAATCGCCACCAGCGCATCGGAAGTAACCGGCGGGTGCGCCTGCCGTCGCGAAGGTCACTGCGGTGCAAGCAGATCAGCGACACCAGTGTGCACAGCACCGCACCGATGATCGCCGCCAGCTTCCACCCACTCGGACTCGACGAGAACCGCGCGTCGATCTCGGCATGCAACCGCGCATCACCGAGCCGCCCCCGATCGAGTTCGGTGAACACACCGACAACCTGCGGCCGCACATCGCCCTGCACAGCCGTCCGCATCACCGCGCCGTCGCGGTCCGCCACTCCTACGATCTCGGCACTGGTGCGCCCCGCATCGGAGAAGAGGACAAGCGCACAGCCACCGTCCGCCGCGCCTGGCGCACCACTCTCAGGCACTGCCGATGGTGCGCTGCTCGCCGGTGCCCCCGATGACGCTGCCGGTGCCCCCACCGGCGCCGCCGAGGGTGCTCCCGCTGGTCCTGCCGATGGCGCTCCCGACGGTGCTCCCGCTGGTGCTGCCGATGGCGCTCCTGACGGTGCTCCCGATGGCGCCCCCGAGGGTGTGGCAGGCGTCGAAGGCAAGGGTGCTTCGCCTACCCCAGGCGCTGCGGGACCGGTCGGAAGGCTGGTGAGGGGGACGCTCAGTAACAGGCGGTCGCGCAACACCATCGACAGCGTGCGGCCCTGTTCGGGGCGGTCCTCGATGCGGGCGACCAGGCCCTTGGAGCCTGCTCGGGGAGCTTGGGGTGGGACGGTGGACAGGACGGTTCCGCCGGTGAAACCTTGTAGGGCGGTGCAGGGGATGCGTAGGTCGAGGCTCAGCGGCACGTAGTCCACGAGCGGTGCGCTGACCTGTAGCGACTTGTCCTGCGGCCAATCCAGGCTCGCGCGCTGTTGCTGCACGGGAAGCAGCGGGACGAGAACCGCCAGCAACAAACCGAGCGCCCCCGCCACGATCCCACCAATTTTCGCTCGGCCGAAGCCGGTATCTCCACCCACGAATGACGATGCTAGGCCGTCGAACCGGCTCGCACCCAGTCACTTCGAGATCACCACGCTCTGATGGCGGCATCGCCCGAGAGCCGAACGCCACCAGAGCGTGGTGATCGAAGGGGTCAGGGGGTGGGGCGGCGGAGTTCGGTGACGGCGATCCGGGCGGCCTCGCCGATGGCGGCGTCGACGACGGGGAGGTCGGGGTCGGCGCGAGCGGCGCGGGTGAAGACCGCGACGGCGACCGGGATTTCGCCGGGGAATTCGACGACCGCGACCTCGTTGCGGATGATGCCGACGGTGCCGGTCTTGCCCGCGACCACGACACCGCGATGTGGGAAGCCGGCAGCGACACGGTGCGGCCAGATCTGGTTGCGCATGACCGCGCGCACGAATTCCGTGCTCTCCGAAGACAACACGCCGCCGGACCAGAGCCGCCACAGCAGACGCGTCATCTCCTCGGGAGTGGTCGCGCTGGCGTAGGCGGGATCGTAGGCCGACACTGTCCACGCCTCGTCGTTGTCGGTCAGCGCCGCGAACGCCTCGGCGGTGCTGTGGGTATCGGTGTCGCGCACCAGACTTCGGTGCTGATCGGCGGTGCCGCCGACGACCCGGGTTTCGGTGAGGCCGAGTTCGGCGGCCATGTCGGTGACGGCGGCCAGCCCGAGTTCACCGAGAAGAACGTCGGCAGCGGCGTTGTCGGACACCGTCATCATCGAGGTCACCAGATCGCGACGGCTCAGTGTGATCGGATCGTGCAGTGCGGCAATACCGGTCGGGCCGGGGGTGCAGTCGGCGGGATCGATGGTGAGCCTGCCCGCCGGATCGATGCGCCCGCGGTCCACCTCGCGATAGAACGCCACGCACAACAGCAACTTGTACACCGACGCCATCACCACCCGATCCTGCCCACCCACCGAGATCTCCGCCGCCGAACCGTCACACCGTCGCGCATGCAGCCACCCACTGCACCCAGCGTCCGCGAACACCGCCCGAATCCTGTCCGTGGCTGTCGGGACAGCCCGATCGGCAGCCACGAACCCCGGCTCCGCACGCAGCATGTCGAACGAACGGCTCACCGCGCGCTCCGAACAGTCACGCGACGCACCCTGTGCAGCCGGCTTCCGCCGTGAGAATCGTCCGTGCTTCGGTGGCCTCGCTCGGCCGTGGTGACAGCGGCCGTCCCGGCGCCGTGCTCCGCACGCACCCCTCGCGACCGAGGCGACGAGGACTCGATCTGCGCATTCCGCGTGAACTCGGCCTGTACGCCGGTCGTGCCATATCGATCAGCACACAAAACACCTGCTCGCATACACCTCATCGCGCACAGACGGGTGATTCGCACCGTCACCGCAACCGCTCCCGGTACAGCACGCGATCGAGCACCTCCGCCTGCCCGCGCGTATCAGTCCGCCGAATTACCCTGACCCGCAACGCGACCGACTGCGGCGCCAAGGTCAACCACGCGACGCCCGGCGTGGGAGTGGGTGGGGTGGTGGTGAGTCCGAAGCTGGTGCCGGCGGCTACCGCTGCCAGCACAGCGCGGTCGTCGGGCGCGGGCAGCGACGGAGTGTCGAGGCCGCGTTCACGCAGGAGGTCGAGGAGCGCGTCGTAAGCGGGCGGGTTGGCCGGACGCGGGGGATGGGCGAAGTGCAGGCCGGTGAGCATGGGGAAGGTGGGGCGTTCGGTGGTAGTGGTGCGGTGACCGGCGGGAACGACCAGCCAGCGGGGGAGTTTCACGACGGGGCCCGCTTCGACGCCGTCGACCAGGGCGGGATGTTCGATGACCGCGACATCGCAGATGCCCGAGCGCACGTCGGCGACGAGGTCGACGGTGCTGCCGATCGTGGTCGACACCGTCCCGTCCGCGGGCCGCAACGCGGTGACGCAGGCGGTGACCACGCGGTCCGGCAAGGCGGTGGTCGCCGCGAAGCGGGTGGTGCCGCTGAGCTGGGCGATGCGCCGGGATTCGGCGAGCAGGCGATCGGCGTCGTCGACGAGCAGCCGGGCGCGCGGCAGCAACTGCCTGCCCGCCGGGGTGAGCACGGCGCCCTGGGTGGTCCGGTGGACGAGCTCGATGTCGAGGTGCTGTTCCAGGCGCCGCAAACCCTGGGACAGCGGTGGTTGGGTCATGTCGAGTGCCGCTGCCGCCCGCCCGAAATGGCCCTCGTCGGCGACGGCGACGAAGAACCGGAGGTGGCGCAGCAGGTCCATGGGGCCATTGAACCAGCGGTCACGCAACGACTCGCCCGAACCGGGCGAAGTGCCCAGCGCATCGCCTCGGATACCGCATGTGAACTGCGGCGATATCGATCACGACTCGCCGCCGACGGCATCCGATATTGGCCGCGCCCCGCCCGCGATGGTGTGGTGCAACGGTGATTTCCTCCGCTACCGAGCACCCGATCCGCAGACGCCTCGCGGCTGCCGCACTCGCGGTCGCCACGCTGACCTTCACCGCGTGCTCCTCCGAACCCGCGGCCCCGAGCGAAACCTCGGCCGCGCCGAGCACCTCGTCCGCCGACACCACCCCGTTCGCCGCATTGGAATCGAAGTACAGTGCGCGACTCGGTCTCTCGGTCACCGATACCGGAACCGGCGCCACCGTCGCCTACCGGGCCGACGAACGTTTCCCCATCGCCTCCACCTTCAAGGGCCTGGCCTGTGGCGCCCTCCTACAGGCGCATCCACTCTCGACCGGTTACTTCGACCAGGTCATCCACTACACCGCCGCCGACCTGGTGGAGTACTCACCCGAAACCGAAAAACACGTCGACACCGGCATGACCGTAGCGGCCCTCTGCCATGCCACCATCACGCTCTCCGACAACACAGCGGGCAACCTGGTGCTCCGATTGCTGGGCGGCCCAGCGGGTTTCACGGCGTTCCTGCGCACCCTCGGTGACAACGTGACCCGCCTGGACCGCTGGGAAACCGAACTCAACACCGCCATCCCCGGCGACGAACGCGACACCACCACCCCGGCCGCCCTGGCCGCCGACTACCGCGCCCTCGTCCTCGGCGATGTCCTCGCCGAACCCGAACGCACCCAGCTCGCCGACTGGCTCAGGGCCAACACCACCGGTGGCAAACGCATCAAGGCCGGTCTACCCGCCGACTGGACTGTCGGCGACAAGACCGGCAGCCCCGCTTACGGTTCGGCCCTCGACGTGGCCATCGCCTGGCCCCCGAACCGGCCGCCCCTGGTCCTCGCGGTCCTGTCGACGAAATCCGAGCAGGACGCCGAACCGTCCGACGAACTCCTGGCCGAGGCGACGAAAGCGGCGGTCGCCCAGCTCAATTGATCCGCCACCCCGCCCGCACGGAACGGGCGCACAGCTGCGGTTCGTCGCCTGCTCCGACGAACAAGGCGGTGAGCATCGGGATGCCGTGGTCGAGTGCCTCGGCGGGCAACGGGCCGGTCGCCACCAGCCCGGCCAGCCCTTGCCCGATCACCCAGCTCTGTGTCGCCAGTTCGAGCGGGTCGACCTCGGCCCGGAAGCGGCCGAGGTCGCGGGCCCTCGCCACGGCCGTCACCAGCCGTTCCAACGTCGCATCGGCGGCCGGTGCGTTCAAGTGGCCCGCGACGCCGACGGAAACCCGGTCGGTGCCGGCGATTTCGCCGCCCAGGTGGAACAGGCCTACCTGAATGTCGGCACCGCGATGAGCGCGATCGGCGGATCCTTCGACGACGTCGCGAAGCTGACGATCTACGTCGTCGACTGGAGTGCCGACAAATATCCGCTGCTGGGCGAAGGAGTGAGTCGCGCGGCCGCGAAAATGGGTGTCGACCCGGTCAAACCGATCACCCTGATCGGCGTGGCCGCACTGGGCGAACCCGACCTGCTCGTCGAGGTCGAGGCGACCGCGGTGCTCGACTGATCACCCTGCGCGGTACCGGCCGGGGGCCACACCGTATTCACGTTTGAAGGCTTTGCCGAACGCGTATTCGGAGCTGTAGCCGGTGCGCCCGGCGATGGTGGCCAACGGGTGGTCGGTCTCGCGCAGGAGCCGGGCGGCGGTGAGCATCCGCCAGCGGGTGAGATAGGCCAGTGGCGGTTCGCCGAGCAGGGTGGTGAATCGTTTGGCGAACGCGGCACGGCTCAAACCGGCACGGGCGCCGAGCGATTCGACGGTCCAGTTGTGACCAGGATCGTCGTGCACGGCCCGTAGCGCACGCGACAGTTCGGGGTCCGTGAACGCCAGCGACCATCGTGCGGTGTCGTGGGTGGCGCTTTCGGCGAGCCAGGCGCGCAACAGATAGAGCAGGAGCAGGTCGAGCAGCGGTGGGACGGCAGCGTCGGCACCGGGGCGGGCATCGGTGAGTTCGGCGGCGAGCAGGTCGACGGCGGCGCGCAACGACGCGTGCGTGCCGAGCCGGGCCGGAATGTGCACCACCTCGGGCAATTCCGCCAGCAATGGATGGGTGCGATCGGCGGCGAGGTGATACGACCCGCACAGCAGAGTAGAAGCGGCGCCGGGGCCGTCGACCACGCGGATGTCGTCGGGTCCCGCGGTCTCGGTGAACGTGCTGGTGAGCTGATCGACCAGACCGTGCGCGACCCCGCGCGGCATCAGCACCGCGTCCCCCGTACCGAGCGCGATGGGTTCGGCCCCCGCCCTGGTGAGCCAGCACGAACCCTGCAGGACGACATGGAAACCGGCACCTTCCATCAGTGGATACCTGCGGCCCCACGGCGCGTGCCGCACGAACATCCCCGAGGCCGGGTCACCGGTGCGCGCGGTGGCCAGGACTTCGCTGAGTAGATCCATAACCGAGGATATTACAGCTGAAGACGTTCGGATATCTTCTGCGGACTCTGGATGATTTTCCGTCGCTACATCTGCTCATACGCTGAGTTCATCAACCGAATGAACAAGGAGCAGGACATGAAGATCGCCGTGTACGGGGCCAGTGGACACGTCGGCCGTTTCGTGGTGGCGGAACTGGGTCGTCGTGGAATCGACACCGTCGTCGTGGGACGTAACGCCCAGCGGCTGACGGACTTCGGCGTACCTGTCCGGGTCGCCGCAGCCGACGATCACTCCGCGCTGCTCACCGCCTTCACCGGGGTCGACGTGGTCGTCAGCACCCTGCCCGACTACACCGGAACCGGTGAGGGCGTGCTGCGCGCCGCCGTCGCCGCGGGCGCGAGCTATGTGGATGTCGCGGGCGAACAACTGTTCGCCCGCAAGGTGTTCGACGAATACGGGCCGCTCGCCGAGGCCGCAGGCGTCACCCTGGTCACGGCCGTCACGGAGGCGGGCGTGTTCGGTGACCTGCTCGCCAACCTCGGTGCGCGGCGGCTCGGCGGTGCCGACGAGATCGTGCTCAGCCATGTCGTCGCACCCGGTGGTGAGGGTTCTCGTGGCAGTATGCGCACGGTGCTGCGCAATCTCGACGCCTTCACCAGTGGTGGTCTTTCCTGGTCCGACGGCGAATTCCGCACCGGTCCTCAGCCGCGCCGGGACACGCTGCTCCTGCCCGGCACCACCGACCCTGTCGCGGTGGTGAAGTTCCCGCAGCCGGCCGTGGTGACGATCCCGCGCCATACCGCGGCCGCTTCGGTGGAAGGTGCGCTGGCGAAGGAGATCTTCGCGATGGTCGGCACCGTCACCGAGGCCGACCTGGAACGCGCGCCCGAAACACCCTCCGCACCGGCCCCCTACTCGATGGTGGTCGACATCCACCGCGACGGAAAAACGCTGCGCGGCATCGGAAGCGGGCCCGACACGTACCGCAACAGTGCCCAGCTCGCGGTGGCGGTAGCGACCCGCATCGGCGCGGGCGCGAAACCGGGCGCGCAGTCACCGGCCGAACTGTTCGACCCGGTCGAATTCCTCGACGCACTGGGCGAATTCGGCATGACCTGGTCGCTCGGATGAACAAGCCCGCGCGCCGGGCGGTCACCTTCCTCGCGACGGTGACCGTCCTGGTGCTGGTCGCCTGTGGCACGCGTGAGCCGGCACCCGAGTGGTCGAGCGTCTGGGCGGCCGCCGCCCAGCATCCGGTGACCCAGAACTGGTC
This sequence comes from Nocardia sp. NPDC003979, assembly GCF_053605015.1. Classification (NCBI taxonomy): domain Bacteria; kingdom Bacillati; phylum Actinomycetota; class Actinomycetes; order Mycobacteriales; family Nocardiaceae; genus Nocardia; species Nocardia sp. NPDC003979. Next base: position 28,533 of record NZ_JBSGIJ010000024.1, on the reverse strand, counting down.
GGCCGACGGCTTTGCCGACGAGACCGTCCGCCAGGTCCTCCGCCTGACGGACGGCGGCCCGCAAGTCCGGGTCCGGCTGTCGAATCGCTATGGCACCGAACCGCTGGCCGTCGCGGGTGCCACGGTGGCTCGCGGCGCAGGCGGCGCCGCGCTGGTACCCGGGTCGGTGCACCCGCTGACAGTGGCCCGCTCGACAACCTTCGATCTCGCCCCCGGCGCCGAGGCGGCAAGTGATCCGATCCCCCTCCCGGTCGCCGCCGGGGAGGCGGTCACCGTCACGCTCTACTTCGCCCGTCCGACCGGTCCGGCGACCCAGCACGCGCAAGCTGCCACGACCAGCTTCCGTGCCGCAGGCGACCACGCGGCCGAACCGACCGCGACGCCCTTCACCGAGACCTCCCGCTCCTGGTACTACCTGACGGGCATCGACGCGACCGGCGCGGAACGGGAGGTCACCGTCGCCTTCGGCGATTCCATCACCGACGGCTACCGCTCGACCGTCGACACCGACCAGCGCTACCCGGACCAGCTCGCCCGCCACCCGGGCACCGAACCGCACGCGGTCGTCAACGCGGGTATCAGCGGCAACCGGCTGCTCACCGACTCGACCGTGCTCGGGGACAGCGCCCGCCTCCGCTTCCGCCGCGACGTCCTCGAACAACCCGGCGTCGACACCGTGATCGTGCTCATCGGCATCAACGACATCGGCCTGGCCGGGACCACCGGACCCGATGGCGTGTTGTCCCCGGTTGTTTCGGCCGACCAGCTCATCGCGGGTTATCGCGAGCTGATCGGCGCGGCCCACGCGGCGGGCGTGCGCGTCATCGGCGCGACTCTGCTGCCGTTCGGTGGGTCGGTGTACTACTCACCGAGCAAGGACGAGCTGCGAGCTCAGGTGAACACCTGGATACGCACCGGCAACGCCTTCGACGCGGTGGTGGATCTGGACCGTGCGCTGGCCGCGCCGGACGACCGGAGCAGACTGGCGCAACAGTTCGACAGCGGAGATCATCTGCACCCCAACGACCTCGGCTACGGTGCTATGGCGGCGGCCATAGCAGGCGCGGGCGTGCTGTGATGCTCGACAGCGGCGAGGCTGTCACCAGCGCGGGAAGAGACAACCGGGTCAACAACCGGTGAACCCTGACTGCTCGAGTGGCAGTTGGGACGAGGGCTCGATATGCTCGCCCCGTTATCGAAACGGGCTGCCTTGCTGCATGTTTGGCTCGAGGATTGGTGGTTGGGGGCCTGTGGTTACTGCGGAAGTCGGGTCGGTGACGCACGCGACGGGGGACCGCACGACAGCGGGACCGGCGGGGTACGTGGTACTGAGCGCCGCAGTGGTCATCGTGGTGATCGCCGCGCTCACCGTGGTTTTCGCGCCCCCTCTCATCGGCGTTCCCGTGCTGGTCGGGGCGTTGGTCACGGCGCTGATCGCCTGTCCGGCGGTTTTCGTCGCGCTGCGCCAAACCGCGAAAGCCGACCTCTCCGCCGCCGCCGCTCAGCGCGCCGAACAGCAGTTGGCGGCCACCGTCGCCGAGGCGACGCAGCGCATCGCGAAGGCCGAGGAACACAGCTCCGCCTACGCCTGGGAAGCGCAGGAGAACTCGCGTCGCGGTGCCGCCGCGCTCGCGGCGTTCGCCGGTGCCGCCAGCCGTATCCAGGCCATGACCACCAGCATGCTCGCCGAACTGCGCGAGATGGAACACCGTCACGCCGACCCACGCGTGCTCACCGACCTGCTCCACATCGACCACCGCACCGCCCAGACCGGCCGCCTCGCCGACAGCATCGCGGTGCTCAGCGGCGCCCGCACCGGCCGACGCTGGGCCAAACCCATTGCGATGGAATCGATCCTGCGTGGCGCGATGGGCCGAGTGGCCGGGTACCAGCGCGTGCGACTGCGCGCGGTGGCCGAGGTCGGTATCGCCGGACACGCCGCCGAAGGCGTGATGCACGCGCTGGCCGAACTGCTCGACAACGCCTGCAACTTCTCCCCGCCCACCACCGAGGTGCATGTCTACGCGGCGGAAGTGCCCGCGGGCGTTGTCATCACCATCGAGGACAGCGGTCTGGTGATGAGCGAATCGGCCCTGCGCCGCGCCGAGGCCGCCGTGAGCGGACGCGACCACAAGGGCAAGGGCGCCGACCTGGCCTCCCTCTCGGGCACCCGGCTCGGGCTGGCCGTGGTCGGAAACCTCGCGCGCAAACACGATCTCACCGTGTCGTACCGGCCCTCGGCCATCGGTGGCACGGCGGTGGTCGTCGTCGTCCCGCGCGAACTCACCGCCCGCGCCGAACGCCGCGGCCGCGACACGGGCCGTCACGCCGCGCCCGCCCCCCAGCGTGCCGACACCGGCGGCATCCAGCTCACCAACCTCGGCCAGTTCGACGCACCGACCCCGCGCCCGGCACCGCACACCGAGAACGGCGACCTCGGCTGGGCCGACGCCATCGCCCGCCAGGTGTCACCGCCCGCCGGTGAGGCCGCCCACTTGCCCGCGGCGACCACCCCGGCGCTGCCCAAACGCCGTCGCGGCAGCACTCTCGCGCAGGTCCATCCCGAAGGTCTCACCCCGCCCGCGCCCACCCAGGTGACGCCGGCAAAACCCTCGGCACTCGGCGCCTTCCAACGTTCTGCCCGCACCGAGCCGCGCACAGGCAGCGCCGCCTCTGCACCAGACCCCCAGGAGGACCGATGACCACCACCGCCGCGACCAATCTCGGCTGGTTGCTCGAGAAACTGCTCGCCCGCACCCCACGCACCCGCCACGCCCTGCTGCTCTCGGGTGACGGCCTCAAGATCTGCCACACCCCGGAACTCGACACCGACCGCGCCGACCAGCTCGCCGCGATCGCCGCCGGTTTCCAGAGCCTCGCGCACGGGGCCTCCGTCGAATTCGGTGACGGGCGAGGCGGAGTCCGCCAGTCGATGACCGAGTTCTACGGCGGCATCCTGTTCGTGGTCGAGGCCGGGCTCGGCGCGCACTTAGCGGTGATCGCCGCCGAGGACGCCGACGCGGGCCTGGTCGGGCACACCATGCACGAGCTGGTCGAGCAGCTCGGCGAACATCTCGCCGCCCAGCCGCGCCGGGGGACGCCGTAATGCTCGGCCGCGACGACGATCCCGACCGGTTCTACACCCTCACCGGCGGCCGGATGCCCGCCGACGACGACTTCGACCTGGTCACCCTCGTGGTCAGCGAGTCGGCGCCGAACGCGGGCATGACCTCCGAACAGGTCGCGATCCTCGAGCTGTGCCGGGCGCCGACCGCCGTGGTGGAGATCGCGGCCGAACTGCGGCTGCCGGTCGGCGTGGCGACGGTTGTGCTGTCGGATCTGCTCGCCGCGGGCAAGATCACCATCAGGCCTCCGCTGTCGGCGGCGATGAATCTGGATCTTTCCACCCTCGAGAAGGTGCTCGTTGGACTTCGCAGGCTCTGAAGACGTACCCGAGCGGTCACGGGCGCCGCTGCACAGCACGGCGCGGCACGGGTTGAAAATCGTCATCATCGGCGGATTCGGTGTCGGCAAAACGACATTGGTCCGGTCGGTGAGCGAGATCCGCCCCCTCGACACCGAGGCGACGATGACCGATGTGGGTGTCGGCGTCGACGACGCGAGCGGCGTGCCGGGCAAGTCGACCACCACCGTCGCCTTCGACTTCGGCCGCATCAGCATCGACGACGAGCACGTCCTGTATCTGTTCGGCGCCCCTGGGCAGCAACGGTTCTGGTTCCTGTGGGACCGGTTGTTCGCCGGTGCGCTCGGTGCGATCGTGCTCGTCGATCAGCGCCGCATCGCCGACTCCTGGTACGCCATCGACCGCCTCGAACACCAGGGCACACCATTCGTGGTCGCCTGCAACGACTTCGGTGAAGCACATGCCCCCGAGGCGGTGCGCGACGCGCTCGATCTCGACCCGGCGGTCCCGCTGCTGATGTGTGACGCCCGCTCGCGTGAATCGAGCAAACAGGTACTCATCGCCCTGATCGAGCACCTGTATTCTGTTGTCCCACAGGGGGAGACCGTTTCATGAGCACACCGGCAGGCGCCTGCCCGGTCACCGGCGCCGTCCCGCTGAGCGGTCCCGAGTTCCATATCGAACCGCACGAGGTGTACCGGCGGATGCGCCGCGAACACGGCCCGGTCGTCGCCGTCGAACTGCCCGGCGGTTTCCCCGCCTGGCTGGTGATCGGGTATCGCGAACTGCACCAGGTGACCAGTGATCCGGTGCTGTTCCCGCGCGATGTGTCGCTGTGGAACCAGTGGGGGCGGGTGCCCGAGGACTGGCCGCTGCTGCCGATGGTCGGGCGGCCGATGCCGTCGATCTACTTCACCGCCGGTGCCGAACACCGCCGCCACCTGGCCATGGTCGAACCCGCGCTCGACGCGGTGGACCACTTCGAATTGCGCCGTGCCTGTGAGGAACTCGCCGATCAACTGGTCGACCGGTTCTGTGGGCGTGGCACCGCCGACCTGGTCGCAGAATTCGCCGAACCGCTGCCCGTGCTCGCGCTCGGGCGCATCCTCGGCCTGCCCGACGCCGATGCCGCCGACCTGGCGCTGACCATGAAGACCCTCGCCGACGGCGGCGCCGACGCCCAGGCCGGGCACATGCGTTTCGCCGAGCACATGGCCCGCCTCGTCGCCGCCAAGAAGGCGCGCCCCGGCGGCGACCTCACCTCGTTGATGCTGGCCGATCCCGAGCCGTTCACCGACGAGGAGTACATGAACGACCTGATGGCGATCGCCGCCGCGGGTCACCTCACCACCGCCGACTGGCTCGGCAGCTCCATGCGGCTGATGCTCACCGACGAACGGTTCGCCGCCGCGCTCGGTGGCGGCAGGCGCAGCGTCGGCCAGGCCATGAACGAGGTGCTCTGGGAGGAGGGGCCGACCTCCATCCTGGCCGGTCGCTGGGCCGCCCGCGATACGCGCCTGGGCGACCGCACCATCCGCGCCGGGGACATGCTGCTGCTCGGCTTGGCCGCTGCGAACCTCGATCCGCATGTGCGCCAGTCGTTCTCCGACGGCGAGACCGTGCCCACCGGCAACAACGCGCACTTCGCGTTCAGCTACGGCGAATACCGCTGCCCGTACCCGGCGCAGCAGATCGCCGAGATCATCGCGCGAACCGGGATCGAGGTGCTGCTCGACCGGCTCCCCGATGTCGACCTGGCGGTTCCGGCCGACCAGCTCACCCGGCGACCTTCGGCTTTCCTTCGGGGCATGCAAGCACTGCCCGTTCGTTTCACCCCTGTTCGACCCGTCGGAGGTTTCTCGTGAGTTCGCAATGCCCTATCGCCATCGACCCCATGGTCGGTGATCTCGCGGGGGAGACCGCCCGACTACGTGACGCGGGGCCGATCACGCGGATCGACCTGATGGGTGTGACCGTGTGGACCGTCACCGACCACGCCCTGGCCCGCCAGCTGACCACCGACACCCGCCTGGTCAAGGACATCAACGCCTGGAAACTGTTCGCCGACGGCGTCGTGGGCAACCAGTGGCCGCTGATCGGGATGGTCGACGTCGACCGCTCGATGTTCAGTGTCGACGGCGCCGAACACCGCAGGCTTCGGCTCAAGACCGCGCAGGCGCTGGCCCCGCGCCGGCTCGAGGAGCTGCGCCCGACGATCGAGGCGCTCACCGCCGAACTCCTCGACGACCTCGCCGCGGCCGGTGCCGACGGCACCCCGGTGGACCTCAAGCAGGTGTTCGCCTACCCGCTGCCCATGCGCGTGGTCGGCGACTTGATGGGCGTCGCCCGCGAGGACCACGCCCAGCTGCTCGACTGGTACAAGAAGTTCTTCTCGGTGATGACCCCGCAGGACGAGCGCCTGCGCGTGATCGGCGAGCTCGACGTGTACTTCACCGACCAGGTGCGCAAGAAGATCGCCGATCCGGGCGACGATCTCACCTCGGCGTTCGTGGTGGCGGACGAGGGCGGCGAGGCGCTCACCGAGGAGGAGGCGATCGGCAATATCAAGGCCCTCGTCGCCGCCGGGCACGAGACCACCGTGAGCCTCATCGTCAACACCGTGCGCGCGCTGCTCAACGAACCCGAGCAGCTGGCGAAAGTCCTTGCCGGGGAAGTGGACTGGAAGCAGGTCATCGAGGAGTCGCTGCGCTGGGACGGGCCCGTCTCGCACCTGCTGATGCGGTTCGCCACCGAGGACATCACGGTGGGCGAGACCGTCATCGAGAAGGGCGAGGGTGTGGTGATGTCCTACCGTGCCGTCGGCCGCGACTTCGCCGTGCACGGTGAGACCGCCGACGAGTTCGACGTGACCCGCTCGACGGCCAACCGCCACCTCGCCTTCGGCTACGGCCCGCACATCTGCCCCGGTGCGGCTCTGTCGCGGCTCGAGGCGGCGATCGCGCTGCCCGCGCTGTTCGCCCGCTTCCCGAATCTGCGCCTGGCCGTGCCCGACAGCGAACTCGGCAACCTGCCGGTGCTGACCCAGAACGATCTGGCCGCCTTGCCGATCACCCTGAACTGACCGGCGTCGCGTCGCGCCCGGTGGATCGCTTCACCGGGCGCGACGCACTGCTTCACAGACCCAGATCGCGGCCGATCAGTTCCTTCATGATCTCGTTCGAACCCGCCCAGATCTTGGTGACCCTGGCGTCCATCCAGGCCCGCGCCACCCGGTATTCGCGCATGTAGCCGTAGCCGCCGTGCAGCTGCACGCAGGCGTCGAGCACATCGTTCTGCACCTGCGCCGACCACCATTTGGCCTTGGCGGCGTCGACGGCCGACAGCTCACCGGTGGTGTGCGCGGCGAGGCACTGGTCGATGAAGGCCTGCGTGACCTCCACCTTGGTGACCAGCTCGGCGAACAGGAATTTGTTGTACTGGAAGCTGCCGATCTGCTGCCCGAAAGCCTTGCGCTCCTTGGCGTATGCCAGCGTCTCGTCCAGGATCGCCGCCGCATGGGCGATATTGGAGGCAGCGGCGCCGATGCGTTCCTGGGGCAGCATCTGCATCATCGTGATGAAGCCGCGGTCGAGTTCACCCAGGCGGTTGGCATCGGGGACGCGCACGTTGTCGAAGAACAGCTCGGCGGTGTCGGATTCGGGCTGGCCGACCTTGTCGAGTTTGCGGCCACGGGTGAAGCCGTCCATGCCGTTCTCCACGACGAACAGGGTGATGCCCTTGGCCTTCTTCTCCGGGCTGGTCCGGGCGGCCACGATCACCAGGTCGGCATTGAAGCCGTTGGTGATGAAGGTCTTCGAGCCGTTGATGATCCAGTCGTCGCCGTCGCGCACGGCGGTGGTCTTCAGCGCGGCCAGGTCGGAACCGCCCGAGGGTTCGGTCATGCCGATGGCCGTGATCAGCTCGCCCGTGCAGAACTTCGGCAGCCAGCGCCGCTTCTGCTCGTCGGTGGTCAGTTCGACCAGGTAGGGGGCGCACACGTCGAAGTGGATGCCGAACGACGACGAGATCGCCGCACCGGCCTTGGCCAGTTCCTCGCCGAGCACCGCGTTGAACCGGTAGTCACCGGCATCGCTGCCGCCGAATTCCTCCGGAACGCCCAGCCCGAGATAGCCCAGTTCGCCTGCGGCCAACCAGGTTTCGCGATCGATCGCGCGCTGTTCGATGAACTTCTCGGCCTTGGGCTCGATCGACCGCTTGACGAATTCGGCTACCGAGGCACGGAAGGCCTCATGGTCCTCGGTGTAGAGGGTGCGCTTCATTCCTACAGTGTACGAATGGCGCGTGGGCCGATGTCAACGCGAACGCGAAGCCTTGTCTCCGGACACGAAAAAGCTCCCCGGTCGGTGGACCGGGGAGCTCATCTGTAGCCCCGACGGGATTCGAACCCGCGCTACCGCCTTGAGAGGGCGGCGTCCTAGGCCGCTAGACGACGGGGCCAGAACAACAGCTCACCTCGGTGAACCGCGCGGGTCATACGATAGCCCACGACCGGGCGATCGACCAAAACGGGGCGCGGGAAACCGTCCATCGGGGCGGGCGACGACTTCGCCGTGGCTGCCGGACGGTTTTCAGTCGTCGGGAAACGCGAGCTCGACGACCTGGTCGGCCTCGAGCAGGAAATAACCGAGGAAGGTGACCCCGTCCTGTTGCGCGTCGAAACGCGCGATGCGGACATGTGCGGGCTCGTAGAACACGTCGCCGGGGCGCAGGATCGTTGCCGGTTCGCCTTCGATCTGGTAGACGGCGGAGCCGGATTCGATGCTGCCGAAGACCGGTCCGTTGTGGACGTGGAGGCCACCGGCGAAGTCGGGGGCGAGCGTGATGCGCCGGATTTCGACCCGGTGCAGGGTTTGGGGGGACGGCAGCACCTGGTCGAGAAGGGTCGTGCGGACGACCGGGGCAGTGCCGGTTTCGGGGGTCGGGGCAGGCATGACGGTGGTTACTCCGTTCCAGTCGAGCTGTGCGTGAGTAGGCCGAGGATTCCGGTGATCGCGTCGTCGAACCGTTGTGGATCGTCGGCCGCGCGGGCGAGGACATAGGCACCCTGCAAGACGGCGACGATCGTCTGGGCCGTCGTGTGCGGGTCGAGCGCGAGTTCGCCCCGCTCCCGCCCTTCTTCGAGCACCCGCGCGAGCCGGGTTCGTAGCCAGCCGAATGTCTCTTCCACCGGTTCGCGCAGCGCGGCGGTCGACATGACGTCGGGATCTTGGGTGAGTCGCCCCATCGGGCAGCCCCGCAACACGTCACGTTCACGGCGCAGGAACGCCTCGATCCGCGCGTGAGCCGTGCCGTCGGCGGACAGTTCGGCGTCGGCGGCGGCCCGTAACTCCTCGGCGCTGCGGCGGATGGCGGTCAGCGCCAGATCCTCCTTGCCCGCGAAATGGTGGTACATGCTGCCCTGCCCTGCTCCGGCCCGCTGCTGGATCGCCTTCGGGCTGGTCCCGACGTACCCGCGCTCCCACAACAGCGACCGAGTGCTCTCGATCAGGCTCTCTCTGGTGCTCACCCGGCCACTGTACATACCAATAGGTACAGGCAGTGCATCAACTCGTGCCGCGGAAGGGAGTGCACTTCTCGATGCACGGCTCCGGCTCGCGAGACTCAGTGGCGCAGGTGGTGGTTGACCTGGTCGATGGTGGGGTGGAGGGTGGAGCGATGGCCGGTAAAGAGGTGTGGGGTGGGGTCGAGATGTCGAATCTCGATCAGACGTTGTTCGACGGTGCCGAGGCCACCAAGCGGGATCTGGTGGCGTATCTCGATGTGATGGGGGAGCGGCTGGTTGGGGTGCTGCGGGGGCGGCCCTTGTCGGTGGTGCGGGTGCGGCCGGGGCAGGAGCCGTTCATGCAGAAGAATCTGCCCAAATACACGCCGGAATGGGTTGGGCGCACGACGGTGTGGGCGGAGAGTTCGCGGCGGGAGATCACCTATGCGCTGTGTGACGACCTGCGGACGCTGCTGTGGTTCGGGAATCAGCGTGCGGTTGAGTATCACGCGACCTTGTTCCTGGCCGAATCAACGCCCGCACCAACGCATCTCGTGCTGGATCTCGATCCGTCCCCGGGGCAGTCGTTCGCCGACGCGGTGGCTGGTGCCCGGCTGATCCGGGAGGCGCTGGCGGCCGACGGGCTGGCGGGGGCGGTGAAGACGAGCGGGTCAAAGGGGCTGCATGTCTTCGTACCGGTCGTCGACGGTATCGACGTGGAGGACGCGGCCGCGGCGACCCGGGCGGTGGCCGCGCGGGCCGAACGCATCGATCCTGCCGTCGGGACAACGGCTTTCATCCGTGAGGACCGCCACGGGAAGGTGTTCCTCGATGCCACGCGTGCGGGCGGCGCCACCGTCGCGGCGGCCTACAGCCCGCGCATCCGTCCGGGCGTCACCGTGTCGTTTCCGCTGAACTGGTCGGACCTCGACGATGTGACGCCCGCGGACTTCACCCTGCGCACCGTGCCGGACCTGCTCGCCGACGCCGACCCGTGGTCGACGGAAATGCCGGAACCGCAACAACTCCCGGCGGACCTGATCGCCGAAGGCCACACCATCCCGGTCGCCCGGGTCCAGGCGATGCACGAGGGCAAACGACGCGCCCGCGCCCGTCGCGCGGAATGAGAATCAGACCGGAGTGAGCGTCGCCGCGCCGAAGGAGACGTGGAACCGCTCGCACCAGATGCTGACCGAACGCACCGAGGACAGATCGGTTCCGGCGGGTACCTCGTAGTTCTGATTGCCCTCGTTGCCCTTCAACGCACCGAGATCGATATGGGTGCCGTCGTCGAAGTTGTGCCAGTCGTCGGGGATCACCGGCTGATCGGTGAGCCATACCCGCAGGGCGGGGCCGTCGGAGGTACGCAGGTCGGTGATCCGCACGACCACGGTGCCGTCGGCAGTGTGCTGCAACACCACGGTGCCCGAGGTGTCGTGTTCGTGGGAGAGGAACGTGCCCTGGGCGAGCAGCGGCGGCGGGGCGCCGTCGGCGGCGACCACCGGGGCCTCGTCGACCGTGACCGTGGTGAACAACCGCCACGGCTGAAACAGATACAGCCCCACCGCCACCGCCGCGACCAAGCCGATGGTGAGGACACTGAACAGAACCCGGCGAGCGGACATGATGCCTCCTTCGAGGTCCATCATTCTCCGTCCGCCCGCCGGGCGCAGCCTTCGATCAGCTACCGAGAGCGGCCACGCCGGCCTGCGCGAACTTCTCGTCCAGATCGCCGCTCGGCGCGCCTGCCACACCGATGCCCGCGATGGGCGCGCCCTTCGACTTCACCGGGGCGCCGCCACCGAGGAAGAGGGTGCCGTCGATGTCGGCCAGGTGGGGTGCGGACTCGAGCCGCTTGGTGAGCTCGCTGGTCGGTGCGTTCCACGAGACGGAGGTGAACGCCTTCTGCTGGGCGGCGTCGTAGGACTGCGGGCCCGCGCCGTCGCCACGCAGGGTGACGATCACATTGCCGTTGCGGTCGACCACGGCCACGCTCACCCGCTGGTTCTCCTTGGCGGCCGCGTCTAGCGCGGTCTGGGCGGCCTTGGTCGCGGCGGCGACCGACAGGTGCGTGCTGGTGGCCAGATTGTTGTCGGCGGCCTCGACGACGACGGGGGTGCGGGTGGCAGGGTCGGGATCGGCGGCCTGCACGGTGACGACACCGACGACGCCCGCGCCGACCACAGCGGCGGTGGCACCGGCGACGATGAGACGGTTACGGGTGCTGAACTTGCTGGTCATTGCTGCTCCTGAGCATTTCTCGGCCGTCGGATCTGCGGCGCGGCCTGGTGATATCCATCCTGTTCGCCCGGCGGCTCCCGCGAATCGACGGTGTGGCTGGAGTGCGCGGCCGGATCGGACGACACCGTGGTCAACCGATCGGATGACCCGCCGGGCCCCGGCGCCGGGAGAGAATGCCGAGGAGAGGAGGTGGCCGCATGGACCTCGGTGACCAGCGCGAGGACACCCGTCTGCTCGCGATCATCGTGCACAGCGCGTTCTACGTGTTGCTCGCCGCGTCGCTGTTGCGCTGGCTGATCCGGCACAGCGAGACCCGTTCGACACCGCTCATCGTCGTCCTCGCGGTGGCGCTGGCGGTGCTCTACGGGCTCAGCGAGTTGCGGGAGTCGCGCCGGCTCGTATGGTTCGCGGCGCTGGTGCTCACCTGGTCGGTGCTGGTGGTGCTCGCACCGAGTTTCGCCTGGTGCGCGGTGCCGTTGGTGTACACGGGCCTGCGCATCCTCTCCGAGCGCACCGCGGTGACGCTGGTCGTCGTGCTGACCGCGCTGGTGGTGGCCAGTCAGGTGCGCATCGCGGGCTGGCTCGATCCGAACCTGGTGCTCGCGCCGCCCGCGGTGGCGGCCGTGACCACCGCGCTGTTCGTCGGTATGCGCAGGCAGGCCGCCCGGCAGGCGGCGCTCATCGACGATCTCGTGCGAACCCGTCAGGAACTGGCCGACACCGAACGACGTGAAGGCACCCTGGCCGAACGCGAACGGCTCGCGATGGAGATCCACGACACCCTCGCCCAGGGTCTGTCCAGCCAGCGCATGCTGTTGCAGGCCGCCGACCTGGTCTGGGATACCGACCCGGGGCTGGCCCGCACGCATCTGCGCTCGGCCGCCGAGATCGCCGAACGTGACCTCACCGAAGCGCGCCGCTTCGTCCACGATCTCGCCCCCGCCGACCTCGCCGCGGGCGGGTCGCTGGCCGCCGCCCTGACCGCGCTCGCCGACCGCGAATCCACCGACACGCTGACGGTGCGATGCCATATCGAAGGTGCGCCGGTGCCGCTGCCGCAGCGCGTGGAAGCCACGCTGCTCCGCATCGCCCAGGGCGCGCTGGCCAATGTGCGCGAACACGCGCGGGCGAGCACGGCGACACTCACGCTGACCAGCCTCGACGACCAGATCGTTCTCGATGTGGCCGACAACGGACGCGGCTTCGATCCCGGCGACGTCGGCGATCCGGCCGAGCATCGCGGTCACGGTCTGCCTGCGATCCGGGCGCGCGTGCATCAACTGGGCGGTACCTGCGCGATCGAATCGGCGCCGGGGGAGGGGACGGTGCTGTCGGTGTCGATCCCCTTGGCCCCGGTCGTACCGGGCGATGCCCGCTAGCATCGGCCGTTATGACCACCACCGTGCGCCTGCTGATCTGTGACGATCACGCGGTGGTTCGCGCCGGCCTGCACGCCCTGCTGTCGAGCGCTCCCGGAATCGAGGTGATCGGGGAGGCCGCCGACGGCCCGGCGGCCGTGGCGCTGGCCGGGCGCCTGCACCCGGATGTGGTGCTGATGGATCTGCAGCTCGGCGGCGAGATGGACGGCGTGGCCGCGACCAGGCTCATCACCGCCCAACCGGCGCCGACACCGCACGTTCTCGTGCTGACCACCTACGACACCGATGCCGACATCACCCGCGCGATCGAAGCGGGCGCCACCGGATACCTGCTGAAGGCCGAACGCCCCGAGGAACTGTTCGCCGCCATCCACGCGGCCGCGAGCGGGCAGACCGCATTGTCGGCGCCGGTCGCGGCCAAGGTCATGGCCAAGATGCGCAACCCTGGGCCCACTCTCACCGCTCGCGAGCGCGACATCCTCGGAAAATTGGCCGAAGGCCTCGGAAACCGGGAGATCGCCCGCGCGCTGCACATCAGCGAGGCGACGGTGAAGACGCATCTCGGGCGCATCTACGACAAGCTCGGCGTCGATACGCGCGCCGCAGCGGTGGCCGTGGCATCGGAGAAGCGGCTCCTCGCCTGAGGAGCCGCGGCCACTACTCATACAAAGGGTTGCCCGAATTGCTCGGAAGAAACGTGAGCGGGCCCACTAAATTCCTGTGAGGCCGCTCACAAATGGCCGCCTGAAACACAGTTCTGTGATTACGGATTTATCACGAACGACCAGCGGTGAACAGCGTACGTTTGGACAAACTTTGCTACATAAGCGTCCGTGATCGGTGCGTGATCTTCCGTTGCCAAACAGCTACATTCGATCACGGCTTGAACAACAACCCGAGCCGAATCGAATCGCAGAACGCCGCAAAGCCTGCCCCGCGATTCGAGGATCCCCGACATACCTGTGGGGCAGGGACGCGGTAGTTCGAATACCGAGTCGGTGGGCGCAGGCAGGAAATGCTTATGTCTTTCAATCGCAAATTCACCACCCGTGCCCTCGGTTTCGCCGCTGTCGCCGGTGCCATGATCGCCGTTCCGGCCGGTCTGACCACTGCCACCGCTTCGGCGAACAACTGGGACGCCGTGGCGCAGTGCGAGAGCAGCGGTAACTGGGGTATCAACACCGGTAACGGCTACTACGGCGGTCTGCAGTTCTCGCAGAGCACCTGGGAGGCCTACGGCGGCACCGGCACGGCCGACAACGCCAGCCGTGAAGAGCAGATCCGCGTCGCCGAGAACGTGCTCGCGGCCCAGGGCCCCGGCGCCTGGCCGACCTGCAGCGCCTACCTGTAGGTACGCCGCGCAATAAAGACTTTCCTTGTCGGGAAACGGAATACCCGCTATTCGAAGCACACGTCGAATAGCGGGTTTTTTCGTTTATGCGGAATCCAGGCGATATACCGTGAGCGCGGCCGCGAGCATTCGTGAATCCTTGGGATCGGCCGGGTCGAGGCCGGTCAGGTCGGCGATGCGGCGCAACCGGTAGGTGAAGGTATTGGGGTGGACATGAATCCGTCGCGAGGCGGTCTTCCGATCGGCTCCGTACTGCAGATGCGCTTCGAGTGCCTCGACGAGATGCGGGCTCGACAGCAGCGGAATCACGCGCTGCGCCAACCGCTCTCGCGCCGGGCCCGGGCGGGTGAGCTGATACTCGAGCAGCAGATCGTCGAGGCGGTAGCACCCGCCGGGTTTACCCCGGAGCCGAGCCAGCTCCGTCAGTTCGCTCGCGTCTTTGGCGGCGGTGGGAATGTCGTCGCGGGCCACCTCCGAGAACTCCGCGAGGTACACCGGAACCCCGAATTGTTCGGCCAGTCGCGTGGCGAGCTGGTCGAAACGCGCGGCGTCGAGGACATCGGCCTCGGAGCGGCTCAGCAGGGCGATGCCGCTGGTGCCGTCGAAGGTGGCGGGGGTGGTCGTTCCGGTCAGCGCGTCGAGGGCGCGCTGCAATACCCGGATGCGGCGGCGCGTCAGCAGGTTGGCCGCGCTGCCGGTGCGCGGCTGCTCGTCGAGGTGGATCGCGAGCACCGTGTACTGCTCGGCCAGAATCGTGTCGGCCCGCGCCGCGAGTTCCTCGGCCGGTAGCCCGCGCACCAGCGCCGAGCACAATTCGCGCCGTGCCTCGCGTTCGGCGTGGTAGATCGACTGCTCCACCTCGGTGTAGGTCTCGACCACGGTCATATTGATGTGGCGGAGCAGGTCGAGCAGCCGGCTGAACACGTGGATGAACTCGAACATCTCGCTGGGCTCGGCCTCCGCGGAGGCCGCCGCGAGCAGCGACTGCGCCGATGCGTGAATGGCGTCGATGAGCAGCGGCAGCGGCAACCGGTCCTCGGCATGACGCTCGGCGACCGGGGCCACGAACATGGCCACCTCCGACTTGGTGAACTCCCGGTTCGAGGCGATCGCGTCGAGCACCGCCCGGCCGCAGGCATAGATGGTCGGCAGCACCTCGGCGGTGAAGTGGCCGGCGGGCAGTTCGGCGGGGGCTTTGGCGGCGAGTCCGTCGGCGAGCATGCGCTCGGCGATCTGGGGCCAGCGACTCAGCAGGCGAGTCGTCAGATCGGGTGACGCGGACGTGGCTTGTTCGGCGAGCATGCCTGGAATTGTGTCCCAAGACAGGGCGAAAGTGGGCGCTCCAGTCGGCTACGACGAGAACTTGGTTCACGAGACAAGAACGGTCGTGTTTTCTGGGCGCGAGGTGCAGTGACACCCTGTGGTCCCGGTCATAGATTCGCAGAACGCGCATCGGGCCGCCTGCCCGACGACGCTGTTCTACGGAAGTGAAACCTTGATTGCAACGACGCATCCTCTTCGCCGAACCCTGTCCGCGTTCGGCATCGCCGCCGCGCTCGTCGCGCTCGGCACCCACTCGGCCGCCGCGACTCCCACGCTCGAACCGACCGTCGCCTCGCTGGCCGAGTACCTGACCGCCACCGCGCCGACCACCCCCGACGGCCGCCCCACCGCCATCGCCGACACCGGCAGCTCCTCGGGCAGCGGGTCGGGTTCGTCGAGCCGTGCCTCCGACACCATCGGTGAGGGCCCCTCGATGTCGGCCTATCTGCCCGCCTTCGCCTACGGCCTGCTGCACCCGGACGCCGCGCCGCCCAAGGCCAACCGCTGGGACTGCAAACCCACCGCGGCCCATCCGCGACCGGTGGTCCTGCTGCACGGCACCTGGCTCAACGCCTACGACACCTTCTCCTATCTGTCACCGCGGCTGGCCGGCGCCGGGCACTGCGTGTTCACCCTGAACTTCGGCAAGTCCGCCCTGCTGGAGGCCGGTGGGCTCGGCGCGATCCTGCCCGGCCGCAACGGGGTCGGCCCGATGGTCGAATCCTCCGGCCAGGTGGCCGCGTTCATCGAGCGGGTGCTGGCCGCGACCGGCGCCGAACAGGTCGATATCGTCGGCCACTCCCAGGGCGCGACCATCGCCAACCACTACCTCAAGTTCGACGGGGGACAGGGCAAGGTCGCCACGCTCGTGAGCTTCGGCGGCACCCACCACGGCACCTCGCTGCTCGGTATCGCCTCGCTCGGCCGCATGATCAACAACGCGGGTATCGACATCCTCGGCTTCTACCGGCCGATCATCGGCGCCGCCAATGTGGAACAGGCCATCGGCTCGCCGTTCTACACCACCCTCAACGCCGGCGGCGACACCGTGCCCGGCGTGCACTACACCGTGGTGGGCTCCCGCTACGACGAAGTGATGAACCCCCTCGACCTGGGCTTCCTGGTCGCCGGACCGGACGCGACCGTCGACAACATCACCTTGCAGGCCGGCTGCGAACAGGACGTCTCCGACCACCTGACGATGATGTACTCCCCGCGCGCGGCCTCCATCGCACTGCGTGCTCTCGATCCGGCGAGCGGACCCGAGCTGGCCTGCACGTTCAACCCCTGGTTCTTCGGCGGAGGCGGCAGCCTATGACCAGTCTGCTCGATCGGGCGGTCACCCTGAATGGAGCGCCGCCGCTGCCGCCCGACGATCCCTTCTATCTCGCCCCGCCCGATCTCGAGACGCTCGCCCCCGGCGCGATAGTGCGGTCGCGCTCGGTGGAGCTGGCCCTGTTCGGCATGGTGCCGCAGCGTATCGCCGCGTGGCAATTGCTCTATCGCACCTGCGATCTCGACGGCAATGCCGAGGTGACGGCGACGACGGTGCTGTTGCCCTGGGGTGCCGACCCGCGCGAGTCCCGTCCACTCGTCTCGTTCCAGTGCGCGATCGATGCCGTTGCCCCGCAGTGCTTTCCGTCCTACGCCTTGCGCCGGGGCGCGCAGACCATCGGCTCGATCGCCCCGCTGGAACTGCCGATCATCGCGATGGCGCTGCGGCAGGGGTGGGCGGTCTCGGTCCCCGACCACGAGGGGCTCGACGGGCGGTTCGGCGCCGCGCGGGAACCCGGTTACCGGGCGCTCGACGGCATCCGTGCGGCACTGAGTTTCGGCGCGCTCGGGCTGTCACCGTCGAATCAGGTTGCGCTGTGGGGCTATTCGGGCGGCGGGCTGGCGACGGCCTGGGCGGCCGAGCTCGCCGCCGAGTACGCCCCCGAGCTGGATATCGTCGGCGCCGCCGCCGGGTCGCCCGTGGGTGACCCGGCGGCGGCGTTCGTCCGGCTCAACGGCGGCTGGTTCGCCGGATTCCCCGCCGCCTTCGTCGCCGGTCTGCGCCGCGCCTACCCGGAGCTGGTCCCTGTGCTGGAAGACCACTTCGACACGCGGTTCCGCGCCCTGCTCGGCGAGGCCGAACAACGCAGTACCTTCGCGCTGTTGCTGCGGTTCGCCCGCCGCGATGTCGCCCGCCACCTGCGCGGCGGCATCGCGGAACTACTCGCCGAACCGGTGCTGCGCCGCGTTCTCACCGACATCGAGCCCGGCGGCAAGGCCCCGGCCGCCCCGCTGCTCGTGGTGCAGGGCGTGCGGGACGAGGTGATCGCGGTCGCCGACATCGACGCGCATGTCCGGCGCTACGAGCGGGCCGGTGCGGCCGTGCGGTACCTGCGCATCCGCAACGGTTCCCATCTGCCGCTGGAGTTCCTCGTCGTCCCGGTCGTCCTCGACTGGCTCGCCGACCGCTTCGCGGGCAGGCAGACCGAGACCGGAACGGAGACGGTGACCTCGGTGGCCCGTTCCGTGCGGGCGGTGCGCAAGAACCTGGAGTTCCTGCAGGTTGTGCTGACCATGGTCGCCGGTCGGTCGATCGGTGTGGCCGATGTCCCGTCGGCATCGGCCGCACAGTCCTCGCCGCTGGTGCCCGAAGAAAGAGAAGTATTACGTATCAGCTAATTCTCCGCACCTTTCCCGCGTACGCCGAGTCCTAAACATAAAAGGTGAATAAATAAATCTCAGAAACTTCTCATGCAATTTTAAGTAACACGCTGTCGCACCTATAACCGCAGGTGGTGATAGGCGAAACCGGGTTACTGTAACGGCTGTCACTAATCCGTAATTTGCGTAACTCGCGGCGTTCGGGCGTCGATATGCCATTCGTAAGCCAGCCTCGGCTGGAGCATGAGAAACAGAGGAGTATTTATGATCCCCGTTATCATCGACACCGGTAGCGCCGCCCTGAACGGTCTTTTCGACACCCTGGGTGCTGCTCTGCACGGTCTGGTCGACACCCTGTGGACCGGCTCCTTCGGCGGCTGATTCGTCAGCGCTTTCGGCCGGTGACGGCCGGGTCGACGGGAACGTCGGCCACGAGAATGCCCCGCACCTTCCGGTGTGGGGCATTCTCGCGTTCGGGGGTCAGTGCGTGTGCGGCGCTTCGGCCGTGTGGGTGTCGCCGCAGGCGCTGCTCTGCCGGTTGCCGATGGCGAGCACCTCCGGGGTGGCGTGGTCGACCTGCAGGGTGACGTGGCTGATGTGGTGGTCGTGGTCGAGCATGTGCGCCACGTCTTCGCGCACCGCGTGGCAGTCGCGGCCCGGCTGCACCAGGATGTGCGCCGACAGGGCGGGGGAGCCGGAGGTGATCTCCCAGATGTGCAGGTCGTGCACGCCGACCACGCTGCCGCGGGCGCGGATGTCGGTGTCGATCTGCGCGGGATCGAGGTAGTCGGGGGCGGCCTCGAGGAAGATGCGGCTCGACGCGCGGATCAGCCCGACGCCCGCCTTGATCATCAACGCGACCACGATCAGAGTGGCGACGATATCGGCGCGAGCCCAGCCCGTCAGGATGATGACCACACCCGCGACAGCGGTGGCGATGAACGCGAACAGGTCGTTGAGGATGTGCTGGTAGGCGCCCTCGATATTGAGGCTCGTCCGATCGGCGCGACTGATCATCCAGGTGGCGAGCACATTCACGGCCACGCCGACCAGTGCGGTGACGAGCACCAGGCCGCCGTGCACTTCCGGCGACTCGAACAGCCTGCGGATCGCCTCGTAACCGAGCCACAGCGCGAGCAGCAGCAGGGTGAGCCCGTTGGCCTGGGCGGACAGGATCTCCACCCGCTTCCAGCCGAAGGTCATCCGTCCCTTCGGCGGGCGCGCGGCCAACCGGATCGCCCACAGTGCCAGCGCGATGGACGCGGCATCGGTGGTCATATGCGCGGCGTCGGACAGCAGCGCCAGCGAATCGGCGACGATACCGACGATGACCTCGCCGATCAGGAACGTGACGATCAGGGCCAGCGCGCCCGCCAGCCAGCGTTTGTCACTGTCGGCAGACACCCCGTGGTCGTGCCCGTGTCCTGCGCCCATGCGATTTCCCTCTCCGGTGAACCGAACGGCGCAATCATATGCACGAATCGCTATGTATGCAATTCCTTCGTGGCCCGGGAACGGAGCGAGCCCGGCAGCCCTGCTCCCCCCTCCTGGAGCAGGCCCGGCCGGGCTCGCAGGAACTACTTTCCGGCACGGCACCAGCAGGATCCTGAAGAGTCGCTTAAGGCGTTGTCATCGGGCGGTCCGGCCGCGATAACCCGGTATGGCGGAGAACCTCTGTAACGCGCACTGCGCGCGACTGTGTACCAGGGACGGGCTGGCCGACGTGCTGGCCACCGATCGGGGCCTGCTGCACTGGCGGGCCATGCGCAGCCTCGGCGATCGCGGGTTGGCCGAGCATGCCGTGCAGGAGACGTTGCTGCGTGCGTGGCGCGCGTGCGCCGACTTCGACGCGCGCAAGGGCAGCGTGCGCACGTGGCTGCTGGCGATCGAACGCAATGTGGTCGTCGATATCGTGCGGGCTCGGGCCGTGCGCCCGATCGATGTGGGTTTCGACGACCTCGCCGAGCTGGTGCCCTGCGGCAGGCCGGATTTCGCCGACGGGCTCGTCGACGGCCTGCTCGTCGACGAGCTGCTCGCCCGGTTGCCCGAACCGCAGCGCGCGGCCGTGGTCGAAGTGATTCTGCGTGATCGCGGATACCGGGAAGTGGCCGAGGATTTCGGGGTCCCCGTCGGCACGGTGAAGACCCGCGTGCACTACGCGCTGCGCTCGCTGCGGCAGTTGCCGGAGGTTGCCTGACGCACTCGAGAAATCGCCCATCTGGGCACCTGACCAGCGATTATCGGCCTATTGCAGTTCGGTAACGGCGCTTGCCCTGTCGTTGTACACGTGGCAAGAGTTAACTACTGGGTTTGGTGTTACCAATGGGAAGGGAGGGGTGCTCCGTTCCGGAGCGCCGACCGAACATGAAACCAGACATCATCAAGGCCGGTCTCTGCTCCACAGTCTCCGCCGCGGTCGTGGTGTCGCTGTCCGGGCTGCTGCCCGTGACCGCCCACGCCGCCCCCGAACCAGCGCAGGGCGATCAGCTCGCCGGGAAGACGATCTTCCT
Organism: Nocardia sp. NPDC003979; assembly: GCF_053605015.1. Classification (NCBI taxonomy): domain Bacteria; kingdom Bacillati; phylum Actinomycetota; class Actinomycetes; order Mycobacteriales; family Nocardiaceae; genus Nocardia; species Nocardia sp. NPDC003979. The sequence goes on along the minus strand of NZ_JBSGIJ010000024.1, from coordinate 8,147 downwards.
CGACCCGGGTCATCAGGGTCCGGCCCATGCGGAAGATCTCACCCGCCAGGTCGACAACGGCCGAGGCGGAACCAAGGACTGCCAGACCACCGGCATGACGTCGCTGGGCGGCGTCCCCGAGCACACCATCAACTGGGAAGTGGCCCAGCTGGTGAAGACCTCGCTGCAGGCGCTCGGCGCCGAAGTGGTGCTCAGCCGCGCCGACGACGCCGGATGGGGCGGCTGCGTGGACGACCGCGCCCGCGCCGCGAACGAATCCGGCGCCGAGGTGGCGGTGAGCATCCATGCCGACAGCGCACCCGCCGACCAGCGCGGCTTCCACCTCATCCTGCCGCAGCTCCCGGTGCCGGATCCGGCCGTCGAACAGGCCCAATCGCAAGCCGGGCTCGCCGCGTCGAGCGCGGTGCGCGACGCCTATGTCGCGGCCGGGATACCGCCCGCGACCTACGGCGGTGCGAACAACGGGTTGCAGACCCGCGCCGACGTGGCCGGGCCCGCCCTGACCCGGGTACCGCTCGTTTTCGTGGAGATGGGCAACGGTGCCAATGCCGAGGACGCGGCGCTGCTCGAATCGCGCGAGGGACGGCTGCAGCACGCGGTGGCCATCACGACCGGATTGGTCGGCTATCTGCTGAACAAACCGATCGGGCCCGCGCCTGCCCTGGCATCGGCACCCAAGCCGATTCCGGGTCGGGCGCCGGTGGCTACCCCGGTTCCCACGCCCGGGCAGGAGCCGGAGCCCGGTGCGGCGACGGACTCGACGACCGAGAAGCCGGGTCAGTCCGACACGACCTCGCCGCGCCGGGGTGCGCCGTCTACCAGCAAGTCCGCGCCCGGTGCTGCGGGTGAGTCGGGTCAGGGATCGGTGCCGGAGTCCGACGGGACCGGGCAGGGATCGGCGCCCGAGTCCGGTGGAGTTGGCCAGGGTTCCGCGCCCGGTGCGGCGTCGGAACCTGAGTCCGGTGGAGTTGGCCAGGGTTCCGCGCCCGGTGCGGCGTCGGAACCCGAGTCGGGTGGAGTTGGTGAGGGTGCGGCGTCAGGACCCGAGTCCGGCGGTGTCGGCGAGGGGTCGGCACCTGAATCGGACGCGACCGGGAACGGTGCGGGGCCGGAATCCGGGGTGAACGGGCCGGGGTCCGCGCCCGAGTCGGGCCCGGCAGGCGCACCCGCCCAGGGTGCGCCGGAGAACGGCGCGACCGGCGACGAATCCGGCCAGAACCCGGCACTCGTGGAGGAACCGTCCAGCGATTCCACCACCCCGGCAGCGCCCGCCCCTGCGCGCGCACCGGCCCGGGCCCCGATCGCCGACCCGGCGCCGCTGCCGTACGCCCCCGCCCGCACCGCACCCGGTGCCAATGCCCGCCCGCCGGCCGCGCCGGCCCCCACCCCGAGGGAACGCGGCGGTGCCGCCCCTAAGGCCCAGCCCTACCAGGAGGAATCGGTTCCCGACATCACGTCGCTGAGCAGTTCCCTCGGCGGCCCGGTCCTCACGGTGATGAACATGCTGATGCCCATGGCGCAGTCCCTCGGCATGGACAACAGCGTCGTCACCGATCAGCTCATCAACCTGGCCTACACCCTCGCCGGCGTCGTCTTCGGCCCGACGAAGTAGCCGACCGAACCCACAGCCGCCCTCCCATCCGGAGGGCGGCTGTTCACGTTTCAAGATCACCACGCTCTGGTGGCGGCATCGCGCGAGAGCCGAACGCCACCGGAGCGTGGTGATCGCTTGTCCAGGTGGAGGCCCAGGCCGAGCCCAGGGCCACGAGGTGAGGCCGCAGCGGGAGGTGGGAGTGGTGGGGCAGAGGTGGGATGGAGCGGGGCTGGGCGCGGGAGTGGCACCATGGGTGCCGTGATTCCTGTGGTGATCGTTGCTGGGTTTCTGGGGTCGGGGAAGACGACTCTGCTGAACTATCTGTTGCGCAACAACCGGGGGACCCGGATCGGGGTGGTGGTCAACGATTTCGGGGCGGTGAACATCGACGCGATGCTGGTCGCGGGGCAGGTCGATGCCATGGTGTCGCTGGGGAACGGGTGTGTGTGCTGCGCGGTCGACGTGTCCGAGCTCGACGATCTGTTCGCGCAGCTGGCGCAGCCGCGCAGCGCGGTGGACGTGATCGTTGTCGAGGCCAGCGGGCTGGCCGAACCGCGCAATCTGATCCGGATGGTCGTGGCGAATCCGAATCCGCGCATCGGCTACGGCGGACTGGTCGAGGTGGTCGATGCCGAACAATTCGGCGAAACGAGCACCCGGCACCCGGAGTTGATCTCGCACCTGAAACTGGCCGACCTGGTGCTGGTGAACAAGGCCGACCGCGTCACCCCCGAGGCACTCACGGCCCTGCGTGCGCAGATCACCGAGTGGGTCGATCAGGTACCCGTCTACGCGACCACGCACGGCCGGGTCGACCCGGGTCTGCTGTTCGACGAGCGCACCCGCGAAGAGCCCAAAGTGGCGCAGCAGTTGAGCTTCGACGCCCTGCTCGACGACCACGACCACGACGATCCCGACCACCGCCACTTCCACGACGACTACGTCTCGGTGTCGTTCACCAGCGAGCGCCCACTGAATCCCCGTGCGCTGGTGGAGTTCCTGGAGAACCCGCCGCACGGCCTGTTCCGCGCCAAGGGATGCCTGGCCTTCGCCGTGGAGGGCGAGCGGCGCAAGTTCGAGATGCACCTGGTCGGCCGCCACGTGACGTTCACCCCGGGCACCTGGGCGCGGGGTGAGCAGCGGGTGTCGAGCCTGGTCCTCATCGGCGCGGGCCTCGACGCGGACGCGTCCCTGGAACGCTTGCGCGCCACCGTCTTCGAGGGCGACTCACCGCTGGACGACCAAGCGATGCTCGGCATCTGGCGCTACACCCCGAGCATGGTCTAACCGCAGGCGTTGACCCATTCCGAGAGTCCGTCGGCGAACAGTTGCCGCTTCCAGATGGGCACTTCGTGCTTGATCCGGTCGACGAGCTCGTGGCATACGGTGAACGCCTCGGCCCGATGCGGTGCGGCGACGGCGACCACGATCGCCAGGCCACCGATGTCGAGCGCACCGACCCGATGGGCGGCGGCGACGGGAAGTCCACTGGCCGTGGCGACTTCGGCGCACACCGCGTGGAGGAACCGTTCGGCCTGCGGGTGCGCGGAGTACTCGAGCGAGGAAACCGCCTGGCCACCATCGTGATTGCGGACCTTGCCGGTGAACACCACCACGGCGCCGAATGCCGGTCCGTCCACGGCCTTTTCGACGGTGGCGGGATCGAGATCGCGGTCACTGATCGCGGCCAGCGCGACCGTGCCCTTGTCATTCATGATTGCCGCCTCCGGCTACTTGCGCGAGCAGATGATCCAGCAGCGGCTCCAGCACGGCGATGCCGTCCTTCACCCCGCCGGGCGAACCGGGCAGGTTCACCACAACGGTGCTCCCGACCAGGCCCGCGACCCCGCGGCTCAGCGCCGCGAGCGGGAATTTCGCCGTCCCACGCTGCCGGATGGCGTCGGCCACCCCGGGCAGCTCCCGATCGAGCACGGCCCGTGTCGCTTCGGGGGTTGCGTCGGTCGGCGAAGCGCCGGTGCCGCCGGTCGTGACGACCAGCGACGGCGCCCCGGTCAGTGCGTCGGCCAAGCCTGCCGCGATGTCGGCGTCCGCGTAAACGAGTGGACCGCGCACGGAAAACCCTTGCGCGGCAAGCCATTCGGCGAGCACGGGACCGGTGGTGTCGACACGTGACCCAGCGGCCGCGCCAGTAGACGCGACCACGACAGCGGCACTACGAGACCCGGCGGGGGCACTGTTCATGGCCTGCCGAGAATCAGCGACGGCCGAACGTGATTCGGCAACATGCTGCGACTCCGAGACGCCGACCGCAGCGCCGGCGGAACGGGCGCCGGAGCCCGCTGCCTCCGAGATGCCCACAGTGCCGCCCGATCCGGCGACGGCCGGAGCCTGCGCGGCCCCGATCGACGCTGACCGCGCCTCCGGCCGCACCCAATGCCCGTGCTTGCCACCTTCTTTGGTGACCAGCCGCACCCCGTTCAACACCGCCGCCGGATCGACCGCCTTCACCATGTCGTGCAGGGTGAGCCCCGCCACGGCGACGGCGGTGAGCGCCTCCATCTCCACTCCGGTCGGCCCGGTGGTCTTGGCGCTCGCCTCGATGGTGATGGTCGTCTCGGTGAACCCGAACTCTACCTTCACCGACGACAGCGCCAGCTGGTGACACAGCGGGATCAGCTCGGAAGTCTTTTTGGCACCGGCGATTCCGGCGAGCCGGGCGGTGGACAGCACGTCGGCCTTGGGCATGCCGTCGGCACGGACCAAGCGCACGACTTCGGCCGTCGTCTGCAATTCGCCTGCGGCGACGGCGATCCGGGTGGTGTCGGGCTTGGCACTCACATCGACCATGCGGGCGCGACCTTCGCGGTCGACGTGCGACAACTCGCTCATAGCATCAAGATTCGCACAGTGGCACCGGCGGCGAGCGTGGTGACCTCGGCGGGAATGTCGACCAGCGCATCCGCCCAGGCCATACCCGCGATGAGATGCGAGCCGGGTCCGGACACGACCTCCACGCCGTCGTCGCTGGTCAGGCCACGCAGGAACTGACGTTTGCCCGCCGGGGAGCGGACCGGGGTGAGCAGGGGCAGCTCGCGGCTCGCGGGCGCGGGCAGTCCGGCGAGTGCCCGGATCACCGGCCGCGCGAAGACCGTGTAGGAAACCATCGTGCTCACCGGATTGCCCGGGAAGCTCAGTACGGGCACACCGTCGACCACCGTGTACCCCTGCGGTCCACCCGGCTGCACCGCGACGGAACCGAACGTTCCGCCCAGCGGCGCCAGCACCTCTTTGACCACCTCGAAGTCCCCCTTGGACACCCCACCGGAGGTGAACACCACGTCGGCCTTCGCGACGGCCGACCGCAGCACCTGGGCGAAGACGGTCGCGTCGTCGGTGCTGTGGGCGATCTCGAGCACGTCGACGCCGTCGGCGCGCAGGGCGGCGGCCAGTCCGATCCCGTTCGAGTTGTAGATCTGGCCGGGGGCCAGCACCGAACCGGCCGGTCGCAGCTCGTCACCGGTGGTCAGGCACACCGCACGCAACCGCGACAGCACCGGCACACTCGGCAGCCCGACGGCGGCCAGCGCGGCGATATGACGCGGCGCGAGCACCGTGCCCGCCCGGGCGACCAGCTCACCCATACGCACATCGGTACCGGCCTCGCGCACGAATTCCCCACGTGCCCGGCCGCGTTCGACGACGATGCGGTCGGTGCCCGCCTGCACGTCCTCCACCGGGACGACGCAGTCCGCGCCCGGCGGCAGCGGCGCACCCGTCATCACCTTCATCGCCGCGCCCTCGGGCAGTACCTCGGTGCCGGGCCTACCGGCGGCCACTACACCCGCGACCGGCAGCGTCACCGGCGTGACGGCGACGTCGGTAGCCCGGACCGCGTACCCGTCCATCGCCGAATTGCGGAAGACCGGCAGATCGATCGGGGAGTTCACATCGGCGGCGAGCACGCGCCCGAGTGCGTCGGGGACCGGCACCTGTTCGGGGGTGCGGCCGGCGAGGTGGGCGAGCAGCGCGGCAACGGTGTCGCGGTACTCGTCCACGCTGCGCGCCGACGCGGTGGCGGGCCGGTGAGTCATGTGCCCAGCCTAATCGTCGTCGCGGTACCCGGTTCGATCGTGTTGCTCACTCTTTCCCGGCCCTGGCGGTGAGCAACGAATCGCCGCACCGGACCCGATGTGACGGCCCCGACGGGTCATACTGGAGGAATGACGCTGGTCGAGATGGGGATCCCCGCTGTGCGCTCGGAGCGGCCGTCTCTCGACGGCAGGCCCGAGACGCCGCTGCTGGTCGACCGATTCGGCCGCGTCGCCCGTGACCTGCGCGTCTCCATCACCGAGAAGTGTTCGCTGCGCTGCACGTACTGCATGCCCGAGGAGGGCCTGCCGCCGATCCCGCGCGAGGAACTGCTCACCGCCGACGAGATCGTGCGGCTGGTCTCCCTCGCTGTGCAGGAACTCGGGGTGCGCGAGGTGCGCTTCACGGGCGGCGAACCGTTGATGCGCCGTGAACTCGAGCAGATCATCGCGGGCTGCCACGCCGCCGTTCCCGACACTCCGTTGGCGATGACCACCAACGGTGTCGGCCTCGAACATCGGGTGCGTGCCCTCGCCGCTGCCGGCCTGACCAGGGTGAACGTCTCCCTCGATACCGTCGACCGGCTCGACTTCGCCCGGCTGACCCGCCGCGACCGCCTCGAATCGGTCCTCAACGGCATCCGCGCCGCCCGTGACGCGGGCCTCGCACCGGTGAAGGTGAACGCCGTGCTCATGCGCGACAACCTCGCCGGTGCCGCCGACCTGCTGGCCTGGTGCCTGGCCGAGGAATGTGAACTGCGCTTCATCGAGGAAATGCCGCTCGACGCCGACCACGAGTGGGCGCGCGAACAGATGGTGACCGCCGCCGACCTGCTGGACGTCCTCGGCACCCGCTTCACCCTCACGCCCGCCGGCCGCGCCGACCCCTCGGCGCCCGCGGAGAAGTGGCTGGTCGACGGGGGCCCCGCGACCGTCGGCATCATCGCGACGGTGACCCGCAAGTTCTGCGACGCCTGCGACCGCACCCGGCTCACCGCCGACGGCATGCTGCGCTCGTGCCTGTTCAGCGACCAGGAGTTCGACGTGCGCACCGCGCTGCGGGCCGGCGCCGACGACGCGGAGGTCGCCGAGCTGTGGCGCGGCGCGATGTGGCAGAAGTGGGCAGGGCACGGCATCGACGCCGCAGGTTTCGTCCCCCCGGAACGCACGATGGGAGCCATCGGTGGTTGAGGTCCGCTATTTCGCCGCCATCGCTGACGCGGTCGGCAAGAACACCGAAACACTCGACCTACCCGACGGCGCCACCGTCGCCGACCTACGCACCACCCTCGCCACCACCTACGGTGCCGAGGTGGACACCCTGGTCCGGGTCTGTGCCTTCCTGATCGGCGACGAACTCACCCGCGACCCCGCGGCTATGCTCCGCGACCGGGTAGACGTTCTCCCCCCTTTCGCCGGCGGCTGAACCCGATCCAGCTATTCGGCCCACCGCCTGGCAGGTCCCGCGAGGGACGACCGGTCTCAGCGATCGCGCCGGCCGGTGTCCCAGACGTGGTCGGCGAAATCCGCGATGCGCGGAGCGATTTCCGGCAGATGGGTCTCCAGGGCGAAATGGCCGGTGTCGAACAGGTGCAGTTCTGCCTGCGGCACGTCTGCGAGGTACGCGTGGGCGCCGGGCTCGGGGAAGAACGGGTCGTGCCGACCCCAGAGGATCAGGGTGGGTGGTGTGTGCGTCCGCAGCCAGAGCTGCCAGGCGTCATAGCGCTCGAGATTGCTGTGGTAGTCGAAGGCCAGCGTCAGCTGCGCCTGCTTCCGTCCGGGCGCGTCGAGGAAGTGCTGGTCCAGGGTCCAGGCGTCGGGGTCGAGCACCTGCGGGTCGGAGACACCTGTTTCGTACTGACCTCGGGTGCCGTCCAAGGTCAGCAGCTCGCCGATCACGTCGCGTGATCCGGGGGTCTCCGGGGTCAACGCGATGAAGTCGCGGGCGCCGTCGGACAGGCCATCGGTGTAGGCGTTGGCGTTCTGCACGATCAGTCCGGCGATCCACTCCGGATGACGCTCGGCGATCCGGAAGCCCACCGGCCCACCGAAATCGAAGACGTACATGATGAAGCGGTGCAGGCCGAGGGCCTCGAGGAAGCCTTCGGTGATATCGGCCAGACGGTCGAACGAATAGGCGAAATCCTCGGGAGCCGAGGTGTGTCCGAAGCCGGGGTAGTCCGGGGCGACGAGGTGGTACCGGCCGCCGAGGGCATCCATCAACCGGCGGAACTGATGTGAGGCAGAGGGGAAGCCGTGCAGCAGTAGCAGCGTCGGCGCGTCGCGCGGGCCGGTCTCGCGGTAGAAGACGCGCACGCCGTCGACCTCGACGAATCGATGTGCGATCACAGGAATCTCGATCACCGTAAACCCTTTCAGGGGAGGAGAAGAGCCGGGGCGCGCCGGGGGGGGGGGGCCCGCGCAAGCGGGGGACTGGTGGGTGTGGGGCACCACCCCCCCCACCATTTTTTTTTTGTGGGGCTATTTTTTTAAAAAAAAAACAA
>NZ_JBSGIJ010000023.1:0-79730 GCF_053605015.1 Nocardia sp. NPDC003979 | reverse complement strand
TGGTGTTCATTTTCATGCACACGATCCCGCCCGGAACCCACCCAACGATGCCGAGATTCACGACAAAACGCTGCCAGATTTCACGACCAAAGCCAACTCAGGGGAGACCGGTTCGGTGTTGGTATCGACGAGGTCGTCGACAGGGACGTAGGTGTCGTGGTCGACCTCGACGGATGCCACGTGCAGGATCGGGTGCCCGGCTGCGGCGTAGGGCAGGGCGGCGGTGAGCCGGTCGCGGCGGCGCTGACGGTCGGTGGCGATCATCTCGGCGTGGTAGTCGAAGTTCCACCGCACCGACGACAGCTTCTCCACTGCGGCGTGGTCGCCGAGTTGTTCGTATCCGGCGATCACCTCGAGCTGGTCGAGACTGAACTCGCTGGTGTCCAACAGGTTTCGGGCGGTGTTCGATCGGCCGATCTTTCCGGCCTTACGAACCCGTGCGGTGTCGATTTGCAGACCTTCGGCGATGCGGGTGGCGGTGGCGCCGAGGTCGAGCATGTAGGCCACCCCGGCCGCGCGCGCGGAATCGGTCAACTCGATGCGCCGGTCGTTGAGGTTGATCTGATCCAACGCCCGCTCGATCAACCGTTCCGGATCATCGATCGCCCGGTCGGTGGCCTCGACGTAGACCGGAACTCGTGCGAGTCCGAGGGTGCGGGCGATCAGCGCGCGGACCTGGCCGTCGACGACCACGACGTGCCCGTCGGGGCCGCGCTGGGCCAGGATCGGATCACGCACCCCGAACCGTCGAATCGACTCGACCTCTTTCGGGTGGGCGTCGAGATCGATCTGGTCTTCGGGACGCACGTTGTGGCCGATCACCAGATCAGCTGGGTCCATGCTCACGGCCTCGGCGGCCGCGGGCAGCGGCGCGAGCACAGCGATGGGTTGGTCGGTGCCGGGCGTGGAATCCTGTTCCAGGTCAGCCGAGGTATCGGGCTCGATGGTGGTCGTGGACACGGAAACTCCTAGCAGTAGAAGGCAACGGCGCGACCACCAGCCGAAGCCAGTGGCGCGCGCCGTGAAAGGTTAACGGGGGTCAGCGGGTGGTGCGGGAGCGTCGGGCGACGTTGAGCGGGTACAGCCGCAGCGCCCCGGTTTGGTCGGGGCGGTAGGTCCAGTATCGGCCCCGCCAACCCTGGAACTGCTCTCGCCAGGACTCGGTCACCGGGTTGTCGGCGAACGCGGTAACGGGTCCGGCGGTGCCGAGGTGCTCGCGTCCGGCGAACTCGGACCGTGAGATCGACTCCACAGCACTCGTTTCGATCGCGGGCGGGGTTGTGCTCATTCAAGGCTCCTGTTCGGTCGAGGGTGGTGATCGAGTGGTGTGCGCGGCGCGGTGGCCGACGACCACCCGGTTCAGGGTTACGCTGGATGTTTGCTGGTGTCGGGTGGTGTGGAAGGGGCCGCGGGTGATGGCGAGGATCCGGTGAGTGGGTTGCCGCGGTACGCGCCGATGCTGCCGCCGCGGGGGCGTTGCCAGTCGATGAGGAACGGGGGCATGTTGGCTGAACTATCGCGTGTCCATTCGCGGTGCGTCTGATCGTTCATCAGCATGGAGGCCGTAGGAGTGGGCATCGGTGCTATGGGTCAGTTGGTCAAATCGATCCGGTTTCCGGTGTCCCGGGCTGGCTCGTACGGTTCCGATCTGGCGAGGTCTGCGCCTCGACGAGCGGCCCTGGGAAATTACTGCGAATCCGTGGGTCTGACCAGCTCCATCGAACGCGCCGTATTGCCGACAAGCGTGCATCGCCCAGGGCGGACTCGACACGATTCTCGACACGCGATTGCGGGGCTAGTGCTTCGGGCACGCTACTATGTAATGAATACCAGTTCATTACATAGATGGGGGAGGTGTGGCACGCACCGCTGAGCAGAGTGCGGCCATGACCGCGGCGACACGGAGCGCAGTTCAGACCGCGGCCGTGCGCGTCTTCGCCCGGCACGGGTATGCCGCATCGGCCATCCGCGATATCGCGGTGGAGGCCGGTGTCAGTGTCGGCACGATCTACCGTCACTATCCGACCAAAGATGCGCTGTATGCCGACCTGCTCGACCAGGCGGTGACCGGCCTTTTGGCCTTGGCCGAGGACCTGTCCGGCCCGGGCCGCCCGGTTGAGACGATCCGAAAATTCACCGCTCGGTACCTGTCCGGTCTCACTGCCGACGACGGCGCCGCGGAGTTCATGATCGTCGTCAATCAAGGCGTTGCAGCCGGTGTCCCGGCCGCATCGATCGCTCGGCTCCACGACGCCCACCGCTCTACGTGGCGCGCTTTCGAAAACCTGATCCGTCGAGGTCGAGCGGCCGGTGAGTTCGGTCACGGTGATCCAGCACAACTCACGACCTGCTACTTCGCGATGCTCGGCGGCCTCACAACTATTCGGGTCGCCTTGGGAGCCGAGTTCACAGCCCCCGACGTCGACGTCGTACTCAAATTGCTGACAAAAGGACGAACGGGATGATCGATATCGAACACGGCGACAAGCTGGGCGAGAGCTACCGGCGACAGATCACCGAGGTGCTGGTGCGGGGATTCGCTGAGGACTTCGCCTATTTCTCTTCCGACCCAGAGCAATTGACCGCAGCGTTTGAGCACATGCTTTTGCTGGAGCGTTTCGTTGTGGCCCTCGCCGATGGCGAACCTGCCGGCATCGCATCGGTCACCACTGGCGATCAGGAGTGTTTCGCCCCGCGACTGGCGGAGTTCCGCCGCCACCTCGGGCTCCTTCACGGGACCATCAGCTACCCGATCGTGCGCTCGCAATTCCTCGGCGCACCCGAGGATGCACGGGAGGGACTGGCTGAGATCGGCTTCGTCACCACCGTTCCCGCCCTCCAGGGGCGTGGAGTGGGTACCGCGCTGATACAGCACATCATCGCGCTTCCCGGTTACGACGAGTTCATCCTACGTGAGATCAAGGACACCAATACGCCCGCGCTCAGCCTCTACCGCAAATTTGGCTTCACCGAGTACCAGCGACGACCCGTCCGGTTCGCGCGCCGCGCAGGCTTCAGCCACTACCTCTCACTCTACCTGCAGGTCTAGTCCGGCAAGCGGCGAATAATCTGGCCACGGCGAGCTAACCGGCGGTCGCGGCGTATCGGAATATCTACGGGCAGTGCGGCCTACGACGGCTGGTAGTGCACGGCTCATAGCCGGGAAGCGCGCATCTGACGGGATATGCGCTACTGCCGATTCAGGTCAGGTCCCGCCGAGCGCGGTTACTGGCTGGACTGAGCCAACAAGCAGAGGGTGGCCGTCCTCTGTAACTTGATCGGTGGCCATGCTGAATGGCTCTCGCATTGAGTAACATGATCACAATGTCTTGACACTCCGGCAGCGCGCCCCGGCGGCAGGCATCGGATCCACAGCGCCATAAAATCCTGAACTGGCTGGATGAGATCGGAATCGCACTCACCGACATCACCCAGCACCACGTCGACACCTACCTGACCGAGGTCACCAACGGGCTCAACCCTCAGCCGGTTGGCTTGTTCCTGGAAAGGCTCAACCGTCGCCGCTTGGTCACCAGGATCGCGATCGCGCGCCGCAAACACGGCTTCCCGCAACGGTTTCTGGAACAGGAAGACCATCAACATCAACTGCGAGGCTGCCTGCACGACCAGTCACTGCCGCTGGATACTCGTATCGTCGGCGCCCTGGTCAGGCTCTACGCGTTGCCGCTAGTCCGCATCGTCGAACTCACCACCGACCGGCTCTATCGAGATACCGCGCACGCCTACCTGGTGATCGACACCACACCCGTCGTCCTACCACCATCGCTTGCCGAACTCGTAGAAGAGCGAATCCGGCAAGGTGCTTCGCGCTCCATGGTGCGCACCGTCTATCTGTTGCCGGGGCGGCCACCAAGCCGACCTCGAAATGCACGGTCCTTGGCCACTCTCGTGAACGTGTCAGCCCCGGGTCAGCCTTCCACAAGGACTTCCGACGATCTCGGCACGCAACACCGCGATGATGACCAAAATCACAGACCTCAACCCGGCCGTGGTCAGCGATCTGTTCGGCGTCCACCGGACCACCGCGCACACCTGGGCTCGTTTCGCCCAGACGAGCTGGGCCGCGTACCTCGCCGCTGCCGACCCGGGAAGCCCCGGGGAGACTTGAGGATGGAATAGCTGTCCTCGATGGTTGTGCCAGTGAAATCTGACGTCGTTTATCGGTGAATCCGGCCGTCGTTCGGCGTCGGACCTCACCAACCCGATCGGTGAAATCTGACGTCACCACGCGGGTCTTGGGACGATTCGAAGACAGCCTGTGACCGACCGCACTGCGGGTTCGATCAGAATCAGCGCTGCGCCGCTCTAAGCTCCGAGCTAGGGAGGACTCGATCATGGCCAACCGCAACAGGACCGTCACTGCCTCAGAAGTCCAGGACGTTCTCAACTACTTCGGCAAATGCCCGATCTGCAACCACCCGGCCCGTGCTTGGCATATCACCGCCCAGTTCGACGACGGCAGAGTCGAAAGCCAGACCGTCGCCGCGTGCGGCGGGTGGTGTGGGTGGAAGGGACCCGTGAATCCGACCCCGATGACCGGCGACACTGCAGTATTGACGCAGGGCCAAAACATGATTGGGTCGGCCGCTGCCCCGTCGCTGCCCGCTGCTCTTCGTCGCACCGATGTTCACCCGCTGCGGTGAGTGCTCGGATTCTGCCCATCAATCTCATGAACTGTGTGCCAGTTCAGTGCAACCAGGCCGATCACCGACACCAGCCCTGGTCGTCGGCTGACGGTTCAGCGATTTCCTAGCCTTGACCAGGGCGCTATCGGCGAATCTTGACGTCACCCAGCGGCGGCGGATTTGGCTTGCGCGGTGCGGGCGAGCCGGTAGGAATCGGTGCCGGTTTCGATGATGTGCCCGCCGAAAGTCAGGCGGTCGACGATGGCCGCGCAAAGCCTGGGATCGGTGAAGGTTTTCGTCCAGCCGGAGAACGACTCGTTGGAGGCGATCGCGACAGAGTTCTTCTCCTCGCGTTCGGTCAGAACCTGGAACAGCAGTTCCGCGCCTCGGCGGTCGAGTTCCATGTAGCCGAGCTCGTCGATGCAGAGCAGGTCGACGCGACCGTAGCGGGCGATCGTCTTCGTGAGTTGTTTGTCGTCGGCGGCCTCGACGAGCTCGTTGACCAGTTTCGTGGCCAGGGTGTATTTGACCCGGTGGCCTTGCATGGCGGCCTCGGTCCCCAACGCGATCAGTAGGTGGGATTTGCCGGTGCCGGAGTCACCGATCAGGCAGAGCGGCAGGCCCTTCTTGATCCATTCGCCGTTGGCCAGCGTGTGGATCGTCGCGGGGTCGACGTTGGGGTTGGCGTCGAAATCGAACGCGCGCAACGACTTGTCGCGCGGGAAGCCCGCAGCCCGAATGCGGCGCTCGCTTCGCCGTCGGGCCCTGTCATCGCATTCGGCCAACAGCAGCTCGGCAAGGAACGCACGGTAGGTCATCTGCTCGCGCGTGGCGCCCTCGGCGATCTCGTTGAACTGGGCCCGAACGGTGGGGAGTCGTAGCATTCGGCAGGCTTGGTCGACGGCGGCGTCGGCGGCTTGATCGGTCATGCCGTGTCGGCGTGGTGCGGTGATGCTCATGCTGTGGTGCTCCCTTTCGTCGAGGACGGTGTTCGGACGAGCAACTGGTCATAGGCCGCGACCGAGGGCAGCGGCCGCCGATCCGGTGGGAGCGCGGCCAGACGGCGCCGCGTCAATGAGGAGACGGGGCCTGGTTCGTCGAGTTCGACGACGGCAGGTTCAGGAGGTGATGATTCCCCGATCTTGCGGGTTTCCAGCGCGACCGCGTCGGCGGTCAGTGCCCCGGCCTGCAATGCGGCGGCGAGCCCTGCGACGACGTGGTCGTGGGGCAGATGTCGGTGCAGCAAGAGCACTTCGATCAGTGCGCGTGTGCCGTCGCGTTCGCCGTGGGCGTGCCGGGCCGCTGACCACCAAGCTTCGTGGACCGGGGTGAATTTGCCAGCGGCGCGGGCCTGGTCGAGCGCGGTCGCGCCGGGCAGGGCGCCGGGTTTGCGCAGGAGCCCTTCGAGGTAGTGATCCAGGTCCAGGCGTGTCTGTCCTTTGGCGGGCAGCCGTTCGTGGCGGGCGGCGACGGTGCGGCCGTCGAAGACGATCAGGTGGCTGGCATGCAACAACACCCGGACCTGGCGGCCGATCAACCGGACCGGCACCGAATAGTGGTTGGTGCGCACTGTGATCTGTGAGAATTTGTCGACCCGCGGGGTGAATTAACGCCCGGTCTCGGGAGGTTCGTCGGGCAGCGGCTTGAGCAGTGGCTTCTCGGCGGCGAAGAGTTCACCGATGGTGCGGGGTCGGGCGCCGATGCGGCGCTGCTCGTCGGCGATATCCCAGTCATTGACCAGTTCGTTGAGCTCGTCGATCGACTCGACTTCGGGGACCGGCACGAAGTGGTTTCTGCGGAACCACCCGATCTGACCTTCGACGCCGCCCTTCTCGTGGGCGCCCTCGATTCCCGGTCGGCAGTAGAACGCCTCGAAGTCGTAGTGGGACCGGAACGCGGTCCAGCGGTCGGATTCCTCACGCAGCCGGGCGAATCCGATCACGCGGGCGACTGCGGCGCGCAGGTTGTCGTAGCGGATCTTGCCGAACGGCACCCCACCCAACACCTCGAAGGCGTGGACGTGTCCTTCGAAGAACGCTTCCTGACCGGCCGAGAGGAAGCATCGGTGAACGGCCTTGCCCGAAAACGACATCCGCAGTGCGAACAAACAGACCACCACCAGTTCGCCGCGCAGCCGGACCGTCACGTCGCCGAAGTCGACCTCGGCTTCTTCTCCGGGGCGGTGGGTTTGGCGGATGAAGACCTCCGCTGGACCTTTGCCTTCCTCGGCACGGACCTGTGGTTTCCGCTCGGCGATGTAGTCGCGCAGCGTCTGGTAGGCGACATCGTCCATGCCGTGTTCGTCGAGCAGCCGGGCATACAGGCGTTTGATGGTGTGGCGCTGTTTGCGTGGTGCCCGCAGATCCGCGCGCAGGACCTCGTCGATGAAGGGCTTGAACGGATCGAGTTTGGAGCCCCGAGTGGGGTACTTCTTGCGCTCGTTGGGCCATGCCGTGTTGGTCGCGGCTTGGACTGTGCGCCAACCGACCCCGTACTTCGTCTGCAACGCCCGACCCGACATCCCTGCTCGTGCGTCGCGCCGGATCGCGGCGTAGAGCTCGACCTTCGTCTGACGAGGCAACGGCGACTCCCTCCAACGCGTGTGTATGGGGCGAAGCACACGCATCTTTGCATCGCAACCAAGATCACGACGTCAAAATTCGCCGATACGAACATCTTCGGATCAGGGGTGACGTCCTGATCCACCGATCGGTGACGTCACAGATCGCCGATAGAACCACCTCGATCAGCTACGTGAATGAGGTCCGGCATCTTGCTACAGACCACCATGTCCTGCCAATTAACGCAGCATGATGCCGATGTGCGCACGGCGCCAGGGTGTCGACGCACCGAAACGGTCACCGAGTGCCATGGCTGGTTTCCGCCAGCACACGGTAATGTCTCGGCTTCACTATGATCGTCATGACTCCATCGTCAATGACAGCCAAGTCCGTCCTACGAAATATGTACGAGGCCGAGGCGGCGTACCTCGCGAGCGGCGGTCCCGGTTCGGCATCGTTCTCCTTGCTGGCGCCATTCTTCGCACCGGATGTCGTGCTGTACCAGGCCGACAATCTTCCTTATGGCGGAATCTGGCGTGGCCACGACGGTTTGGAGCGATTCTTCCTTGCGATGAGTGAGGTGTGGGATCGCTTCGAGATGGCCGAGCAGACTTTCCTGGCTGATGAGAGTCCGCTCGTTGTTCTCACACACGTGCGGGCCCGCGCCCGCTGCACCGGTCGCGCCCTCGACTTCCCGATCCTGCAGACGATCACCGTCGATGCCGGACGGATCAGCGAGATTCGCCCGTTCTACTGGGATACCGCCGCTGTCGCCGACGTCTGCTCGCGGGTGCAAGAGTTAGACGCACCGTAATGCCGCTGGGCGCTCGGTTCCGAAGTCAGAGAACAGTATCGACAGACTCGCTGTAACCTTCAATCACGGTGTAACTGTGCCAGTTTCAGGGGGAGCGGTGGACATCGAGGTCGAGATCCGAACAATTGCAGGCCTGGTGCGGGGCCGGTGGGAGAACGACCTCGCGGTGTTTCGTGGCATCCCCTACGCGCAGCCGCCGGTCGGCCGCCGACGGTTCCGGGCACCTGCGGAGCTCGAACGCTGGGATGGTGTGCGCGAGGCTTCAGTGTTCGGTCCCGCAGTTCCCCAAGCCGGGCACACCGGTTCTGTCTGGGCGGCTGGGTCGGCGTCGTCCAGGATGGTTCGGATGACTGCCTGACGCTGAACATATTGTCTCCCGCTCTCGGCGGGGTCGAGCTGCCGGTGATGGTATGGATTCATGGCGGGGCCTATCTGAAGGGCCACTCGGCCGACCCCGACGCCGATGGCGCGGTCTTGGCCGCAACTGGTGTGGTGGTGGTGGTGGTCAGCATCAACTACCGCACCGGCTTCGAAGGCTTCGCCCACATCGCCGGCGCGTCCGATAACCGCGGCATCCTCGACCAGGTCGCCGCCCCGCGCTGGGTGCGCCACAACATCCACAATTTCGGTGGTGACCCCGGCAACGTCATCGTATTCGGTCAATCCGCGGGCGCGGGCTGAATAGCGGCGCTCGCCTCGATGCCGTTGGCGGCTGGGCTGTTCCGGCGCGCGATAGCCCAAAGCGTACCGGGCACCTTCTTCGCACCAGAGCTGGCCGCGGCGATCTCGACAACCATCACCGCCGAACTCGGCACGCGGGCCGCCATCGAGGACCTCACTGCTGTTTCGCCTGGCGCACTCGTCGACGCCACACAAGCGATCATCGCGACGATGCCGCAGTTCCTCGACGTATGGGGACTGGTGGCGCTGACACCGACGCCGTTCTCACCGGTTATCGACCCCGACCATCTACCCCAAGCTCCTTGGCAAGCGTTGACCAACGGCGCCGCCCGCGGTGTCGATCTGCTGGTCGGGCAGCACCGAATCGGCCGAAGCGTTGTATCAGATGCATCATTGATGCAGGATGGGTTTCGCCGCTGTTCAGCGTACAAACACCGCCGCCGACCACGCTCGGATACGCTGCTTCACCCAGCGCCTTCGGCGCCCGGCCCTCCTGCGGAACGTTGCATCAAACGCAATTCCGATTGTTTCGAGGGCAAGAACTTGCGGGGGGCTGGCCTACCGGGACCGCCCTGACCTGCTGACCCAGCTGGCGCTGGATACCAAGGCCGGGCCGATAGTGGTGGTCCCGCCCAACTACTGCGATGTCCCGATCGACACGATGCTCGCGGTCGCGGCGGAAAATTGAGTCGTGGAAGTCGTTGCCAAACGCCTGGACTCCGTCTAGCAAGTCGGGAGATCACGGCTGTGGCGCAAGATTCCGCTGCCCGTCGACTGCTACTGCTCCGGCATGGACCCATCACCCGGCACCACTCCGGTCCCAGGGGCATGCACAGCCTGTTCATCAACCCACGCCGGTGAAACCGTGGCCGGGGCGTTGCGTTTCGAGGAACCCGGCCTACCGTCACCGTGCGCCGCCGAAAACATCGAGCACGATCTCTAGGTCGGCCCCGAACTGGCGGACGCCTCGACCATGGCCACCGAATGCGACGGCCGATGGGCCGTCATCGCCTGGGACGTCCCCGGCGACAGTCAGCGGCTGGTCCGCCATGATGGCGGCACCTAACCCACGTACGTGGCGTTCCCCATGAGACCTGCTGGTCCCGGGCCGGTGCGGGCGGTGTACCGGCACGTTTCGAACGTATTTCCCGAACTGCTAAGGCTCGAGTGCTACTCGTCCTCGGTCGGGTCTCGAACCTGTCTGTGCGCGGACAGACGTCATGCGTCGCCGTCATCGACTCCGGTTCGACTCCGCGCGGCGGTGGCAAGTTCGCGGAGGGCGAGGACGCGGGCGGCCACGATCACTACACCGACAGCCGCGGTGGCACTGACTGCGGCAAGGAACGTCGGCCAGACGTGGGACAAGAGGAGGAACGTCACCGTGCGCCCGCCGGTGACCAGCTCGAGGATGCGCGGTAGGAACACGAAGGTCGGCAGTGGCACGAGGTAGGTGGCGAGACCGAGGACCACTCGAGGGTGCGATGCCATGGTCTTGCGCTGC
This sequence comes from Nocardia sp. NPDC003979, assembly GCF_053605015.1. Taxonomy (NCBI): domain Bacteria; kingdom Bacillati; phylum Actinomycetota; class Actinomycetes; order Mycobacteriales; family Nocardiaceae; genus Nocardia; species Nocardia sp. NPDC003979. Next base: position 69,527 of record NZ_JBSGIJ010000023.1, on the reverse strand, counting down.
GCCGCCCAATCACGGGCCTTCCTGGCTTTTCGACCCCCGCCGACAACGATCGATACCGCTGCGGCCAGGACGCCCAGTTCGGCGATGAATGCCAGCGGGAGGCGGTAACCCCCGGGGGAAGCGCCTCGCGTCAGCGCTATGAGGTCCTCCATGATCGCCTCGGCGTCGGCTTCGAGCGGCATCCGGCTGTTGGACAGCAACCCGATCCCGTACCCGCTGCCCGGAAGCAGAACCATGTTCGCCGTGGAGGTGAACGATGATCCGCTGTGCGATACCTGGCGTCGGCCCGTGGGGGAGTCGGGGTTGTCCCATCCGAGCGCGTAATGCCCGTCGGGTGCGCTGGGGCGGTGGAGTTCGGCGATCCCGCTCGCGGACAATACGGTGGTCGTCGTTCGTGCCGTGTGCAGGATGAGCCATCGAGCGAGGTCATCGGCGGTGGTGACGATCCCGGCCGATCCGGCGACGAATCGCTCGGGCTCCTGGCGTGGCCAGGTGATTCCCAGGAAACGGTTGTGTCCTTCGCTCAGGCCCGGCACCGGGTCTCGCGAAGTATCGACTGCCACCGTCGAATCCATACGTAGTGGAGTGAATACATGCCGGTCGAGATACTCGGCGAATGGCTGCCCACTCACCACCTCTACCAATCGCGCGGCAAGCCAATAGTTGGGGTTGTGGTACGCGTGCCGATCTCCCGGTGCGGTGTCGAGTCGGGCGTGACGCAGATCGGCAACCGCTTCACGCAGCGAATCCGGCTGGGGTAGTGCAGATTCGGGGTAGGAGCTGTCCGACATGCCCGAACTGTGGTCGAGGAGGTGGCGAATGGTGATTCGGTCGGCCCCGGGATCTGCCAACGAGAATTCCGGCAGATGCCGCACGACGGGGTCGTCGAGTCCGATCGTGCCCGCCTCGGCCAATCGCATCACCGCCAGTGCGGTGAACGACTTCGACAGGGACGCGATGCGCATCGGAGTCGTGCTGGTGATCGGGCCGCCGTGGAAGTCCCGGCCGTACCCGCCGGTATGGACCAGTTCCCCGTTTTTGACGACCGACACGGCGACGCCTGGCAGTCTGGTCGGGCCGAGGTTGGCTTCCACGACGGCGGCGATTGCGGCGGTGCTGGGCCGGTCGGGTGCCGCCGAGGCGGGGTCGGCGAATGCGGTGAGGGCGAGCAGCGCCGTGGCCGCACCTACGACGATGCGCACGATGCGCTCGTTCATGTCGAATCCTTCGCATTATCGGGATACAGAAGAAATGGCGGGGCAACCGCGCGACAGCCTGACCGCACGACAGGATCGGAAAGTGAGGGACTACTCGCTGAGGTAGCGCACGATGGCCAGGACTCGGCGGTTGTAGCCGTCGGCGTGTGCGACGCCCAGCTTGTCGAAGATCGCGTTGGCGTGTTTCTCCACCGAGCTGCGGGACAGATACAGCCGCCCGGCGATCGACTCGTTGGTGTACCCCTGCGCCATGAGACCGAGCACTTCGTGCTCGCGTCCGCTGAGCCTTCCCAGCGATTCGGCATGGCCGGTGCGATTGAGCAACCGCCGGACGACTTCGGGGTCGAACGCGGTACCTCCGGCGGCGACGCGATGCACCGCCTCGAGAAAATCGTCGACGTCTACCACCCGATCCTTCAGCAGATAGCCGATTCCCCTCGTGTCGCCATCGATGAGCTGTGTGGCGTAACGCTTCTCGATATACTGGGACATCACGAGGAGCCCGGTCCGCGGATGCTTCTGCCGCACGGTCAGTCCGGCACGCAGTCCTTCGCTGGTGAACGTGGGCGGCATCCGCACATCCGCGATGACAACGTCGGGCCGATGTTCATCGCAGGCCGCCACCAACTCGACCCCGTCACCGACTGCGGCGACTACGTGATGGCGGGCCTCTTCGAGCAGTCGAGTGAGGCCTTCCCGCAGCAGGGTGCTGTCTTCGGCCACGACTACCCGCATGGGATCTCCACACTCAGCATCGTCGGTCCGCCCGGCGGGCTGTGGATCTCGAAGTGGCCGTCCACTGCGGCCACCCGGCGAGCAAGACCGGACAGACCGCGTCCGTCGGCCCGCGCGCCGCCGACCCCGCTGTCGGTGACCCGGACCGTCAATGTGGCGCCGACCTGGTGAACCGCGACCTCGATTTGCTGGGATCCGCTGTGTTTAAGTGCGTTCGTCACTGCCTCGCACACCGTGAAATAGGCAACTGTCTCCTGCACCGGGCTCGGCCGCCTGTCCAGGCCGTAGTCGAGAACGATCGGCGTAGCGGAACGTTCGACCAGCGACTCCAGCGCGGCGTCCAGACCGCTGTCGTCCAGAATGACCGGGTAGATGCGCCAGGCCACCTCGCGTAGCTCTGTCAATGCGTGACGAGTTTCCTCGTGTGCTTGCACGAACAATTCCGTCGCCACGCCCGGATCCCGCGCCCGGTGAGCTCGCCCGAGCAGCATGCCCAACGCCACCAGCCGCTGCTGCACACCGTCGTGCAAGTCTCGCTCTATGCGGCGGCGCTCATCGTAGACCGCCTCCAGTACCTGCACCCGTGTCCTCGACAACTGGTCGACTCGGTGCCGCAGCACATCCTTGTCGCTCGGTGCCAGCCCCCACATGGCCAGTCGCCGCTCCAGCGCAGTCAGGCCAAGGAGTAGCTGCGCGGTCAAGAAGACGATCAGGATCACGAACACCGTCCAGGTGATCGGGTCGTACCAGCTCATCTCGGCACTGCTTCCGGCCCCGCCGGACAGGGCTCGCGAGCTCAGCGCAGCCCATACAACGACCAGTACGAACACGCAGCAACCGAGCCCACTCACCACGGCGCGCGCCGCCAGGTATGCCACCGTGCGGCTACTCACCGGAGCGGGGCCGACAGCACATCCGAGACACCGACCAACGCGTGCCCGCTCCCATTGTGCGAGCCTGCGGGTACCGCTGATCGACAGTCGGCGGGTCAGCCCCATGACCGCCATCGGTACAGCGAGGACAACCCACACCGCCTCTACTGCTGCGAGCACTGCGCCGAGGAGTAGCCCGGCGACGCCACGTAGATGAGCCCTAGTTACGACCACGGCTACGAATCTAAGGACGGTTCGATCGTCGCGCATCGAAGGTTTCCGTAAGGATCACCCGCCTGCCCCGCACCCGATTGACCGTGGCCCCGGCCGCCGTCGACTTCGTGTTCGACGTGCCGGACCGACCGTTTGCGCCGCCCTGTCACTCGGCTAGCGGTCTTGCAGTCTGCGCGCGGCGTCGTCCATATGTTCGGCGAGTTTCGTATGTGCCGAGGCGGCTGGCCCCGCACCGAAGGCCTCGCGCCGGACCATATGTTCGTTGGCCTGTTCACGCAGGTCGGGGTTGCTGGTCAGGAGGGCAACTCTGGAGCGGACTCGGCCGAACGTATGCAGGGGCGCCGCCCTTTTCGCGGCCGCCGGGCCGAGCCTGCTCCGACGAATTGAACACTGACGACCCCGATCGAATCCACCCGCCCACCGCAAAAGTATTGCGCGACAACAGGTCCGTCAAGCCGCAGCACCCGCAGACCGAGTGATGTCTGCGCGCTACCCGGGACCGCATGTCCGCGACGGTGATATCCGTGGCTCTCTGTACGAGCGCCGTCACCTGCGAACGCCGTACCTCCTGGACGCCCAGGAGCGAATGTACAGCAGCGCCGGGCCTCGCGGCTCGGCGAGAATCTCAACGGTCTCCTGCAACGCCACCAACCGCTTGCCGACCGCAGCACCGGGCCTCGCGGCTCGGCGAGAATCTCAACGGCCTCGCTGGGCGGGGCGGGTTTGGGGGTGCGCCGCAGCGCCGGGCCTCGCGGCTCGGCGAGAATCTCAACGGGCAGCAGTGGAAGGACATCCGCAGGGAAGTCCAGGGCAGCGTCGGGTCTCGCGGCTCGGCGAGAATCTCAACGTGTTGGTGCTGTGGCGCCTGGCGATCCCGCGTGGGCAGCGCCGGGCCTCGCGGCTCGGCGAGAATCTCAACGGCGACTGGTAGCAGCACCTGGCCGAGATCCCTCGCAGCGCCGGGTCTCGCAGCTCGGCGAGAATCTCAACGGCCGTCGCCGTCGATCTGCAACGCGAACGCCAGGGCAGCGCGGGGCCTTGCGGCTCGGCGAGAATCTCAACCAGACTTCTGGCGTGGCGCGCATCGTGGGGATTCTTGCTCGGGCAGGTCGCGGGCACGGCGGGGTCTTGGCCGGGCTGGCTTGCTAGGCATCATTGATGCCCTTCCTCTGCGAGTGGGGCACTTTAGGGCGGCCTGGCGTGTCCGAGCTGCAGTCTCGCGATCACAGCTTCGTTAGGCCGCCCGACCTGTGTGATGCATCAAGGGTGGGCCGGTCGTAAATGGGGACACATGGGCGTGTGGTTGGGTCGGTTGGCTCACTAGCGCCACGACCGTCGTGTCTGCGACCCGGCGACCATCGCCGCGGTCCGTCTCTTGAGCCGTCATTCCGGGGGTTTGGGTGATCGTCTCGCCGAGGAGAGCCGCCCTTGATGATCGAGATACATTGGTACCTGTTTCATCAGTGCCCTGCTGTTCGCCAATGGGACCAGTGAAGCCGCCAATCGTGGTTGGCGCTTTGTGGCGGAGATGCGGTTGCCAGGTGCATGGGTCTGTTCGGACGACCGAGGACGTCGGGTACCTGCCGCGCGGGTCGATCGACCGGCTACTTCGTCTGGATGAACAGCGGCCGGTGGAACTGGGGTCCCTCGGGGTGGTCGAATCGCCTCCATCCCAGCGAAGCCCAGAATTCGTTCGCTTCTTCGCTGTAGGCGAAGAGACGCCGGTCAGAATGCCGGTTCTCCAACGCGCGCACCGCCTGGGTGCCGATACCGCGGCCTCGGGCTTCGGCAGCTACCTCGATGAACTGGATTTCCAGCCGCTCCAGCCCGAGGGCGGGTACCCCCGCGTACTCCGGATTGATGCCGCCGGGATCATCGAGCTCAACCCGGGCCACCTCGACGCTGTCCTCCAACACCTGTACATACCAGGGGCTTTCCTCGCTGTACGGACTCGCCGTGTCCCACCAGTGCTCGTTCTCATAGACGACCGTGCGATCGAACGGCGGGATCCACGAGTACTTGCTCGCGTTGCCGCGGCGAAGGTCGATGAACTGCAATGCCACGGTCAGTCCTGCAATTCGTACGGCACCAACGAGAAGTAGCGATCGAACTCGTCGTGCCCGGAGACCCGATCCAGCAGCCCCGCCACAGCGAGGTCGTAGCGAGTGATCTTCAGCCCCTGGTGGCCGCTACCGAGCGGCAGGATAGCCCGGGCGCCGTCCACATAGACATAGTTCACCCGATCCACCAACGACCCGCGCCAGAAGAAGTCGGCGAGGCTGATCTCGCGAATCTGCGAGTCGGGGAAACTTTCCGACCACTCGAACGCCAGGCTCTGGTCGCGCTGGCTCTCGGACATCCCATAGGCGATGGTGAGGTCGATGTCCGGGCGGTAGACGGCGATCTCGGAGTGAGTGTCGTGTTCGAGGCCGGAGCTATCATTGGGGCCGGTCCAGGCGCCGAAGCGGTCGCGGTAAGTGGGTCCCAGGTTGGTGATTCGGTGCCAGTCGCTCGGAGCGGAGCTGGCGATTATGGTGCGGAGTTCGTCGAGCCTCATTGTGCCCTCTCGGTATCGCTGGCCGCGGGTACTGTGCCGTGGCGTGCAACCAGGGTAGAAGCGAGGACCGACAACCCAGTCGACGACCGGTAGAACCACCTTCGGGCGAGTAGCGTCCTGTCCGAGAAGTCTCGCGGCGTGGCGGATCATCGCCAACTCAGTTTCGGGTTCCGGTATTCGACAGCGAGCCGCACGCGGCACCATGAATCGATCGATGGTTTGCCCGGACGCAGGTCGTCGATGTCGTCTTGGCGCAGCCACTTTGACTCTCTCGCCTCATCGTCCCGTGGCCACACCCTTTCCCACGGTGGTCCGCAGCGTTGAAACGTACCGGTCATCAAGCAAGTCGTAGCCTACTTCCGATTACACAATCCGACGTTGGCGATACCGTACGGGCCGGTGCCATCTCGACCGGAAACGATCGCGCGGGCGATACCGTCGGCACCGGGTTCGAGACGGGTGTCGACAAGTATCGGCTCGCCGCCGGACCCGCTGATATCGACTCGCGATGGAGTGCAGTCGGGCCAGGCGGCGGTCTCATCGCGTGAGCGGACATCGACTGTCCACACCGACCGCGCAACCATCCGGTCGCACCGCGACATCTCGCCAGCCTCGAATCTCACGACATGACGGAAAGGTCGTCCCTGCGTGATCGCAGCGATCACCGGGTCGAGAACTTCGCCCTTGGCTGACATGCTGCTTCTCTGCACTTTGCAAGTCGAACCCGAGATTTTCATTCCGACCACGGGGTTGGCTGGGCGCAGAGCCATCGACATCGACACCCAGGCACCCGCCCAGCCTCGCAGGGTCGGGGCCATGCGCGTTCGTCCCGCGCTATGCGCCCTCACGACACTCGTATTGACTGAAGTCAGCTGTGTCGCCATCGAAAGTGTCGCCACCGGTGACCGTCCTCGATGGAAGTGCCGATGTCCTCGATCCCGGTGACCTTGACGATAGCCGACAGGCTACGCGTGTTGTCGTCACGGATGCAGACGTGGAAAGCCTCCGCAGCCGCGACTATTGGCTGCTCACACGCGGCCACCTTGGCTGCACCCGCGTATCCCCGGCCCCACAAGGCGGGATCCACCAGCGTGGAGAAGGATATCCACGGCCCTGTCGGCTCACTGAACGACTCGTTCGGCGAGAACACCTCCGGCCGACGCCACCTCGACAGCTCAGCGGAGATGAACGCCACCGGCCGCTGATTGTCGAAGCCCACCCAGCTGTATACCGCCTGTATACCGCCAGGCAGTCCGGGAGCCGGATCTCGGGTCGCAGCGTTCGTATCACCGATAACGCCATCATCGCCTGTGACGCGTGGGCGGGCATCAGTTCGTGACTAGCCCAGCCAAACACCCGGGTCTGAGTCTCGAGATCGCAGGCTGCCCACTCACGCAGCGTCAAACGCGCGGGACTTCTTCTCATCCGAGAACCCTAATCCGGATCCGTAGCTGCACAACGACACTGGCCGCCGATGACGATCAAGACTCGAGGATGGCCGTGCGTAGTCTGCCCGGCCAAGACTGCGACCACTCGATATGCCGCGGGGCTGTCGAGTCGCACCGTCGCCGAGCTGCTCCCGTGCGTCGATCTTCCCAATACGGAGCAGTCCGGGCAGTGACGACGGCAATCCTTCTGTGCGTCGGTAGCGAATACCGGCTGCGGTGCCTACGACAGTGGAACCTGCTGCTATCCCGTCGTCCCTTCGGCTGGCGCAGTAGTCGGGACCTCGGCGGGTGAGGGTGGTGTTGGGTTCGTTGGTGCGGTCGCGGGCTCGTAGGACACGGCGATCGAGACGATCTCTGATCCGCGCAGGATCACGTACTGCCACTTGTCCGGCATCCGCATCAGATTGCGTTTTCCCTGTGCATCGCGATGGATCGGTTTGCACATGATCGGCGGTTGCAGCACCAATTCGCGGTCCGAGACCTCCATGTCCGGGGAGAAGTCGAGCAGGCAGCCGGACCAGATAGTGCCGTCGGTAAGGACAGCGCGCACGTGGACCAGCGCGTCGTCTGGCCGGTGTTCCTTGAACGCGCGGTGCCACGCCGATTCGTAGAAGACCTTGTCTTTTTCGCCGCGGTAGACGACTACGGTAAGCAGCCAGGCGAAGAACAGCGCAAGGACCGCAATGACGATCATGGTGGCGCCGACGCGCACTAGGTTGTTAGCGATGTAGGTGCTGGGCTGTTTGATCATGGCCGAAGGCACCGGAAACGGCTTCCAGTCCCACCAGCTAAACAGTCCTGCGCAGAGCAGGATCGTCATCAATGCCACGACGCTGCACCCCGTGGAAACGAGCGCGACCCGGGAGATCTCGCCAAAGGTACTCTCTCTGCGCGGGACCTTCCTGTATGCGCTGATCCAGTCGAACAACAGCCCTGGAGCGATGAACAGAAAGAACGCGAGGATCGTCAACCAACTATTCGGGGTCACCTCCACCGCCTAGTCGTCGATTTCGCCCCACGCTTCCTCGCTGTCCTCCTCGCGTTGCGTCTGGATATTGAGCTGAGGTTCGGGGCCGCTCAAGGTCTCGAACGACTTCTCAAAATGCCCGGAGCCACGAACGGACTCCGGTTCACGCTGATCATCATTGGAACGCCTCATCGACCAACCTCAATCCGGCATCGAGCGGTGTAGAAAGCCCAGATCAACAATGCTACTGCTCCAGGTCGCCCCTGCATGAGCTAGGCGCGGCGCGTCGTCGAACTCACCATGGTTCGTGCCGTCGTCCCCGACGGTGCCGCGACATCGCCCACGGCACCTGCGACGCCCTGTACGCCGGTCGACTGGGCAGAACCGTGAGGGTGGCCAGCCTGTTCGGCAGCGGTGGCGAGGGCCCGCTCGGCTTCGAGCCGGATGCCCTGCATGGTGACGAAGACGAAGGAGTCGAACGGTCCACGCGGCGGGCTGGTGTGGATCGGGTCGATGCTGTGCAGGATTGTCGCGCATCTGATCCGTTCCTGCGGTCTACTTGCCGTGGCAGATGACCCTTGCGCGGGCGCCGACGAGTACGAGGCCGCGCGTCTGGCCTTCCAGTCCTCGCGCTCGACTCCAGCGTGCCCGAACGAGCCACCGATACGGACTCCTGAGTGGGTGGGTGTGATGTCGGCCCATGGAACGAGGGGAACCGCCAAGGGCGGAAGGGCGGGTTATCCAGCGCCAGGCAGACGTCGGCCCTGGTAGATGGCAGGGTCCGAAGCGTCGTCCCTTTCCGCTGAGCGGGCTGGCTTCTCTATCCGAGTAGTGGTGATCACAGAAGAGGTTGGGGCACAACAGAATTGACTACCATCACCGTGATGGTGTGGGGCGGGGACCGCAGACCCCAACCCACACCGTCGCCACCCGCAGGTCCCGACCGAATCGGCACGTGCTTGGCGGCTCGTGAAGCGCGCCGTCGAAATCTGGGGAACCTCGCAGAACTAGGCCTGGGGATCTTCAGCTTGAGGTTTGTGGTCTCTGCCACGCCAGGGCATCCGTTGGGTACGTAGGTGCCAGAGCAGGCGCAATCGGGCCCCGAGAGAGGTCCACCTGGCGCCGGTTTACGTCTACTCGAAGCTACCGGAAAGTGCCCAAAACTACTGGTAGATCGGGACTTTGGTGCGCGCCGCAGCCTGGTTGCTTCCCATCGTTTCCCGCTGTTTCCGGTTATTTCTGTGTGATTAATGTGTGTTGGGTCGAGTACTGCGGATGCAACTTTGCTGCGTTTTCGAGAAGCCGTTAACTGCGCCCGTGCTCGGTCGGTGTCGTGACGATGCACCGGCGGGCTGCTCGATGGACGGCTAGGGTGCTGTGACACTGCGGCATGACGGTGGCTGCTTGGGGGTGTATGTGGAAGCGGATGCTGGTCTGCCGCGTTGGTGATTTCCGCTTCGGAGCGGTCAAAAGTGAACGAAATTTGGCTGGGTGGTCTGCAAACGTGCAGGTCGCCTGTGTGCTCCGTGCGTGAGTGGAGATGGGCTCGGTCCGACCAGGATCCCGAAGCTGGCCTCACTTCTGGGTCAGCGACGTCGAAGCCCGCACAGAGCTCATCGAAAGATCCCAACCTCACCATTCCAGCCATCCTCGGTCGAATCCAGTACCGCTGTGACGATCCCGCTACTGCCCGCGACTTTCACCGCCTACTGTCCCCTGCCCTATGCACGGGTATCGGCCGCTACACGGCGCGAGGGTTAGGTGTCGTGACCGTCTCGCACTCCGGTCATGATGTGTATCACTCCGAGGTGGTGAGCGGAGGCCGAAAACCGCCGAGGCCTGTGCAAGTCTCCCACCAGCACGAACGTGGTGAAATCGGTTCGGAATGTGCTCTGGGTGGGGTTGTCGGAAGGCGGTCTGTGCAGCAACGTGGAAACGTTGCAGGTCGGGGGAGGTGATTTGCGGGTAGGGTAGCTGGAGCGGTCTCGCCCGATTGGCGAATGGAAACGGTCAGTTGTCGTCCGGCCTACTATCACAGCGTCGGACCTGACCGATGTGGCGGCGCTGGAGGCAACGGTGCGGCGATCGTCGGAGACCTCGATGGTGGGACCATCCCAGGCGTTGGGGCCGCGATTCCGAGAATCAGTGTGTCGCAGCGTATTCGCGTGCGTGGTAAGTCAGTCGCGTGCACATCTCGGCCAGCTCGACGTATGAGGTGTGCGGCTGGATCGGTCGGTATCGGTAGACGAAGTCGGGCTCGTAGCCAAGCCAGGGCAAGTTGCGCCCGGAATACTGTCCGAGGCGATGGTCGGCGTCGGTGACAACTTCGAAGTCGAAGTAGTCGCCAAAATTCTTCTGCACCAGGTGTTCGCGCGCGGTACGACGGCCTTTCCACGGGCCACCAGCGGTGTCGCTGAGTACCACGCTTATCCGCAGTTGCCCGCCCTGGTATTGCCAGCCGAACCGGTGTTTGCTCAACCCTTCCGTGGAGAACTCGACCTTACCGTGTGTGTTCGAGAAGCCGACGCCGACGCCGACTTCGGAGCCGACTTCGGCGGCGATGAGGGTGGACAATCCGGAGATCCGCAACTTCTCGACCAGCGGGAGCACGCGGGCCGCATCCAGGGCTTGCCTGCAAGGTGGCGGTAGCAAGACTGGTTGATCCATGTCATGCGCGACGTCGTAGTCGTCGCGGACTGTGAGCAACAGCGTGATCAGGCGGCTGTAGCGCTCGATGAGGTCGGCGTCGAAGCCGCGGCCGCTCTCGCGGAGGATCTCAGCGGCAACGTTGAGCGGGGCGACGAGTTCGCTGTAGTCGACATACCGCCACGGAGATGGAAGCGCGAAGGTGGGCCTGATCAAGGAAAGGAGCGCGTAGACGACCTCGTCGGTGCGCAGCCGCTGTGGGGCCTTCTCATAGTAGTCGCTGAGCTGGTCAGCGTGTGGCAGCGAATGGAGCTTGTTCTCCACTACGAGCTTCCCGCAACCCATGCCGCTGTCCACGAACAGATCCCAGTGCCGGTACTCGCGTTCGACGGTTGTCGAATACACGTCCGATTGCGGCGCTAGGATGCCGAACACCTCGCGCAGGAGCGGACTGGCGGCGTCCGGGGCGTTTTGGATCAGCCAGTACAGCATGTTGGTGTGGAACAGCTCCTGCCCAGCGGTGGCCAGTTGGTAGAGCGGATCGGCGGCCAGGAGTGCAACCGCAGGCGATCTGATGACATCCATCGAGCCCGCCTTTCAGTAACCGCAGCTCGGAGGGTGCGGCCAGCATACGCCTTGCGTACCAACAGCATCCGCTGCGGCAGGTGAGCAGCGGTGGTATGGCAAGCGGGGAGAGGTGCCTCGGCAAGAGCCAGTCCGCCGCTGCTTATTCTTCGTCCTTGGCGGTCGCAGGTGATAGCTGGTCCAGCTTCGGTATCGGAGCCTGGATCGTTCGGATTCGGGCAGAATTGCGCGGGCGCCGGTGCCAGGGCGCGGGCGGGGCCGGATTCTTTGATGCACTGATCAGGGTGTAGGAGTCCGATCCGACGGATCGGACTCATGCGACTCGTCCTGAGCGTTTGACCTGCTAATTACTTTGGCTCCGCTGCTGACGCTGTATTGGACGGCCGCCTGAGCTCCTGTGCTCACGGCCTGAAAACATCACATCACGACCACGAGTCAACCGAACCCAGTCAGTCCAGTGCTTTCGATTGTGATGGCGTCGGGGCGTGACAGACTCGGCGTATGGTGCTCAACATCAGGTTGCGTTCTCGCTGGACGTTCACGGCCGAGGAGTCCGCGACCGATGCACTCGGCCGCCGGTGGGCGGGCTATGACCCGCAGGTCAGTGAGCAAGTGTTGTGGAAGCACAATCGTGGACGGTGGAAGCTGGCCGAGAAGAATCTCGACGAGCAGCGCTATGCGACCTTCTCCTTCGAGGGCGTGGTCGTGGCCGTATATCGCCTCCAGGGGTATGAGCGGGTGGCCGACGCGGTTCCAGGGGTGGAGAAGATCGCGTTGATCGGACGGCCGTTGGGTGCGGACGATCGAATCTACCGTGCCCTAATCGGATCTCCGGTGCCGACTCTCGGCCAGAATCCGGTGCAGTATCTACCGGATCCGGATCCAGGTGCGGACGAGCTCGCGGTACGGCAGCGTGCGTTTCTGCTGACGTGGAATCCGATCGAGTACGAATGGCATCGGTATCGGGATGCCGTCGTGGAGACCGCTGCGGGTCGCGAGTTCGAGGAAGCGTGGAGTACCGGCAATCGGATCGGCGGCGTGGAGATGGGGGACCGCGTTTTTCTGCTGCGGCAGGGCGATTTCGGACGCGGCATCGTCGGCGCGGGCACTGTCGGAAGCAATATCTGGTCCGGTGGTCACTACGGCGCTGACGGCGGCGCCGCGAACTACGTCGATGTCGTCTGGGAGCACGTGGTCGACGTCGACGAACTGCTGCCGAAAACCACTCTCCAGCGGGAGATTCCGGAATACGGTTGGACCCCGCGGGCCAGCGGGAACGAGGTGCCGACCGATATCGTCGGAGCGCTCGAATCGTTGTGGTCCGAGCACATCGGCGGCATACGTGAAGAGGACGGCGCCGCGCGCGGCGGACAGGGCAGGGTGGCCGACGCCGTGCGTCGCCGACTGATCGAGAACGAGGCGCAGGATCGTCTTATGGCGCATTACCGCATGCTGGGCTGGACGGTGGTCGATACCCGCTACTCCGGTCCGTACGATGCCGTCGCGACCAAAGGGCCAGTCACGGTGTACCTGGAGGCAAAGGGGACGCAGTCCACGGGCGATTCGGTGTCGGTCACCCGGGGCGAGGTGGACCATGCCAGGAGGAATCACGGCCGCTGTGTCATGGGAATTCTGTCGGGCGTCCGGTTCGACAGTGCGGGGCAACTGGTCGACTCGTCTGGAACGTTTCGGGTAATTCCCTTCGATCCGGATTCGGGGATTCTCACACCGATTGATTTCATCTGGGAGCACGGACACAAGTAGGGCGCCCACGCCCTGGCCCGGGTGCTTCCGCCAGCCGGGCAGCAAGCCCTCGACACGAAGGTTGAACAGGGAGGGTCGGCCCGATACCTGCCAACGGCTTATCGCCTATGGTCGTGGTGGAAACCACGACGAAATACTGCTGCCCAGCAGGCAAAGTCAGCTCACTTCGACTGTCAGGAGGTGGGCTCGTGTGCATGCGACGTACAGTTTTCGATCGCTTTCGCGTTCGGGGTCTAGGCCGCGGGCGACTGCTTTACGCCAATCGTCGGACAGCCGTACGCCGACGGCGTTCCATTCGTTACCTTTGGCCTGGTGGGTGGTCAACGCAGGCACCGGGCGGCCGGGGTAAGCCAGTCGCTGCTGGATTCGCTTCAGTCCTTGGGTGTGGCTGGCGTGGGCGGGGCGCAATCGTCGCGGTGAGATCTGTGCGATGAGCCTTGACAGCTGGCCGTATGCCTCGATCACGGACTTCTTGTCATCACCGCCTTTGAGAGTTTCGGTGATCGCCTGAAGCTCGGCACCGATCTGCAGCGGGGTGTCACGATCGGAGATGGCGAGGGATGTCAGTGCGTCGTTGATGTAGATGGCGTTGAGATCGAGAATGTTTCGCGTGACGTAGTCGAGGACGAGCACGGTGGCCGCTTCTTCGATTCCCCCTTTAAAACCGTGGAAAGCGAGGGGCAACACGCCAGGGCCGAGTTCCCAGAGTTCTTTCCACCACGATGCGAGGACGACATCGAGCCCTGCGAGGTCAGTGGTGTGGCTGGCGATCGGAAGCCTCACCGGCTGGCGGGCACGGAGTTGTTCTGCGAGTCTAGCTTGGTCAGGGTGCTGCCAGCGAAACGATCGTGTCAGCTCCACGGTTTGGAAGCCGCGGCGTGTGAGCAGTGCAGACACGAGTGCGGGTTTGGCCCCGCGGAAGGCGTAGAGGGCTTGCCATCGATCTCCGACCAGCGTGACTTCGGTACCTGCTTCGATGGCAACGTCGATGATGGTGATGTCGAGGTCGTTGGCGTCGAACACCTCGTCCACGATCAGCGCGCGGGTTGTGGTGCTGAACCGCTCTCGGGCAAAGGCCAGGATGGCGGGGTCGTCGAGCGCCAACTGCAAGACGGTTCTGACATCGTCATGGGTGCATACACCGTTCTCGAGTTGAGGTATGCAGACCGTGGCAGGAACGGCTGAGCGTTCAGTCGGCCGGAATGCGCGTTGAATATGTATGTCACCGTTGGTGATTGAGATGGTATAGCTCGTACGGGTCCAAGCGACGGGCGCGAAGGATGACCAGCTGTCTTCGATGGTGAGCTGCGTGTGGTCATTGGGCCATCGGAGGAGTCCTACTCCCAGGAGTTCGTGGAGTAGTTCGTTCATGATCGTGTCGAGAGTTACAACTCGATGTGGCCATGCCATGACCTGCCGTCCCCACAGCCGTTGGATTCGGTGCGTCAGGGATCGTGTCGCCGCGCGCGTGAAACTCACTGCGACGACAGCACGAGGATCCATGCGCGAGTCGGCGGAGTACCTGGCAACGCCGAAACGGTGCGCCGAGACGGTGGTTTTGCCCGTGCCGGGGCCGGCTTCGACGAAGACCCGGTCGGACGCGGTTGCGGCGGCAAGAATTTGCTGATCGCTGAGCCCTGCGGTGTTCCGACTGACTGTGTCGGTGGTAGTCACGAAACCTCGACTGGCTCAGGGGTGGTCGGACCGACAGTGCTGTCAGTTGATTCGGCCTCCGGATCGTCGTCGGAAAGGTCGATGTCCGAAGTTCGTGCGACGGTGGCATAGAGGAAGTCGAGGACCTCCGCGATCGGTCTGGGGACAGTGACCTGGCCGCCTCTACGCCGGGTATCACGTACTACTCCGGCAAGGGCGAGAGCGAACTCGCCCTTGCGGCGCGTCGCGGGGCCAGCTGGTATCGGTGTGCAGTTCTTGGATGTTTTCGCGCTGCGGAACAACTCGTGGATTGCTTCTGCGGTGATGGGGCTCGGGAGATCGATTTGGAGCTCTGCGAGCGCGTGCCCGATCAAGTTCTCATTTCCGAGAGTGAGTTCAGGCTCGAGCGTCGGGTGGCTATGGGCTATCAGGACTCTGTCGGGGTCATGCTCGCGGGCCCAAACTGGTTGTGTGGGAGTTTCCTCGAACCTCAAATCGCTATCACGCAATACTGCGATGCGCCGGCACAGTTCGTGGTTCTTGGTGGCAAGAAGGCGCACCGCCCAGGCTCCCACCTTCGTTCCCATCGGCACGATGCTCAGTGCATCGACGAAGGCTTGCCTGTCCGTATCTTGCTTCGCCCAGACCCACCCTAGTTCGCGCACGACCGCAGCTTCGGTGACTCCTTCGACGAGCAGGACGCGCTCAGCGAACAGCGCCGCGGAGCGACTGGCGTCGAGGTGCAGGCGAGCTTTACGCAGAACCTCGTCCTTCTTTGTGAAAGGGATCGTGGACACGGCGCGAGACACGAGGCGTCCGTTGAGTTCGCGACGCACGACGACGAGTTCCTCGGGATCACAGGAGGTGATCACATCGGTTGCATGGCTGGACAGGACCACCTGCAACTCGGGGCGGCGTGCAACCTCGCGCCGCAGATACCGAACGAGAGAGTGCTGCAGCTGGGGGTGAAGGTGTGCCTCGGGCTCCTCGATAACCAAAGTGACATGGAAGGCGTCACTGGGAAAGAACGAGTCCTCAGCGCTTTCACTCTCCGCCAGGGACTGCCGTAGCCGGTCGTCAGCGCGTTGGAGGTCTGGCCCGTTGTTGATTTGATCCGGCGCGACGTCGATCCTCGGACGTGTTGAGAGCGGGTCCCCGTTCACGTCGTCATCAAGTTGGGCTCCGGAAGTCGCCGACGTTGCGAGCCCCGCGTCGGGGATCGCTGCGAGCGTGATTGCGATGTGGAGCAGGTTGACATAGCCAAGGCCCACCACATCGAGGGGAAGCGCGTGCTCGCGGCCTTCGAAGGCTGCAAGCATAAGCTCGAGAACACGGGCAAGGTAACGGTCATCGATGACCTGCCCGCGAATGTAAGGCCAGTTCCTGCCAACTCCGGCCGACAGCGCACGCAGATGCTCACCGACCCGGTTCTCCAGCGCTGTGAGTAGGCCATCGCTGGCAAGCATCTCCAACAGGCGGGAAGCGTTGGCGCGCAATGCGGTGAGGTCACGGCCGCGGCCGCGGTTCTGCTGCTGGGCCCGCAGCAGCTCGACGAGTATTCGCGCTTCGCGTCTGGCCAGCTCATCGAGCGGATTACGGGCGGCGGGCAAATAGATGAGCAACAACGAAGATTCGATAGAGCTAGTGCCGAGTGACTCGGCACGCACGCGTCCTAGATCGCGATGCAACGACCGAACCCAACTCGTGGCCACCGTTCCGGGCGCGACCCGCCCGCTCTGGGCCTGAAGTGTCTTGTCCAGTGGGCCTTCGTCGGTGGCGTCACCGGCAAACGAGTACTCAACACTGATCCTGCGATCGATTGGTCCGAGAGACTCCGCCACAGGTCGCAACAGGTGTGGAAAGGTCTTCCGGTGGCTAAGATATAGAGCTTCGCTCACGGTCGTTTTCCCAGCACCGTTTGCGCCGATCAAGACGCTGAATCGACCCGGCAAACTGACCTCTAGCTCACCATGTGCCGTCGCCCGAAGCCCCTGGACGTGCAGCCGACTCAGATGCATACTCGCTCCCCGATATGGCCGAACGCGGCGGTCACGACGGCTGGGATCTGTTGTACCTCAACACGATGCGCCTCTCGAATCCGTCATGGCATGTCGTCTGTAGTTCGGC
Organism: Nocardia sp. NPDC003979; assembly: GCF_053605015.1. Lineage (NCBI taxonomy): Bacteria > Bacillati > Actinomycetota > Actinomycetes > Mycobacteriales > Nocardiaceae > Nocardia > Nocardia sp. NPDC003979. Next base: position 52,722 of record NZ_JBSGIJ010000023.1, on the reverse strand, counting down.
GGTTCGTCCAGCACCTGACATCGGCTCCAGTCCAATTGCGTAAGAGTCGGTGGCGGCGAGCAAGAAGCTGACGAAGATGCGATCGAGTTATGTCTTGGCCGTCGGGAGACATGCGGGCGATATCGCGGCGTCGGCCGTCGGCCAGCGCGGCTCAGAAACCGACCCGGCCGCTGTCCTCAGTACGATCCGGTCAGTCAGTCCTGGAGGTCAACGGCGTTCCGCTGGTTAGTTGCAATGGGACTCGCGCGATGAGCCCGAAGATGTGGCGGGTGATGCTCGATCTGTGTACGCAGACCAACAGCCACCTCAATACCTGCTTCGAGCTCCCGGCGAAAGAGCCGGTGCGGCAGTTGATGGACAGGGTTTTGCGCTGGGTTCTGCCGATGAGGTCGGTCATGTCGCCCGCTGGGTGGTCAAGAATCTGTTGCTGTGCGCGCATCCCGCTGGTACATACTGCGTTCGCCGCTCGCCCCGGTGACAAGAAGAACGCCAGCATTCCGTGGCTGGACTACCCCGCCCAGATCGGAGTTGGAGTCTGGCCAGCTCCCTGATGATGTGTCGCTGTGGGTCGCGGTGACAGGACCTGATGGCGAAGCAGACCCGGTGTTCGAGGCGGTCTTTCTCAGCCACACCATGCGCCGCGATGGGCAAGGTGGCGAGGGACATGTGCGGAGCACCGCGTTCATTCTTCTCAGCACCGACCGGGTGGTGCAGTTCGAACTCGTTTTCACCCGCTGCATGATCTGTCCCACCCGTTCAGCGAAGCTGGGATGGTCGCCCGGCTGTGGCCGCACCCGCCGTCCGAGCTGGACCTGAGCACACACCCGGTGCTCGACTCCAGCACTCGCCTGTCCCAGGTGTTTCTCGACAGCGGTCTGTCGCACGGTCTCGGTGCGGGTCAGCGCAGCGTCGGCAACGGCTCGCCCTGGGAGGAATGGTGCATCGAGGAGAATTGGAACGAACCTGATCAGTTACCGAGCGGCTGGCGGTGGCCGCCGCAGATCTGAGTCTTTGCGGTCCTCGCGGCCTGGTCCAGATCGGCAAGCCGAAGGGATGGTGAGCGCGAACCGGCAGATCGAGGCAGAGGAGGTTGTCCTCTACCCGCTGGCTGCGGTCTGGCCGAGCATCCCGACTACCAGCCAGAGTGGTCCGACCGACCGAATGCAACACGCCGAAACACGCTCGGTGGGCGTGGGATTCGATAGAATGTGCCGATTGGCACCCCGATGGCACTTCGACTCCGTAGGGTCCATGAAGTGGCAGAACTGGACTATGCGTTCATCGCCGAGTATGCGACGGCGGAAAACGGCAAGCTGACGGTCGTTGGTGCCAGCTACATCTCGGTGGAAGCTGCGACCTTTCCCGCCGTTCACCTGCTATCCGTCGCGGGACGGGTCAGGGCCCCAGAGGGGACGGAGGCCGTCGAGTTGGGCTTCACGGTGACCAGTCCTGCGCCGAGCGTGCCAATCACCGCCAGCGGCGTGCTTACGCCAGACGAGACGACCGCAGTGTACGACGGCAAAATCGGGATTGTCTTTGCGATGTCCACCATGATTCAGGTCACGGCCCCGGGGCTCGTTGAGGTCGATATCGAGGTGGATGGAGCGGCGGCGCGGCACCTGGCATTCGAGGTCAAACACACATCGTGAACATCATTCTGACAAGACACGCGAAGAACCGGATGCGCCAGCGTGGCGTCGCTATTGGTGACATTGACAGGGCCCTACGCAACTGCGGGTGGGAGGGCCCGGGCGACGACGGCGGTGTTGCGCACCGCGGCCCCGGCCTCAATAACGATCCACTCAAGGTATGGACGTTAGCGTTCACCGATCACTGGGGGACCCTTACAGTGAAGTCAGTAGCTTGGAAGGGCAGGTGACGACATGGCGATCGTAGAAGTTCAAATAGACCACAACGCCGGCGCAGCCTACATCCAGCTGAGTGATGCGCTCGTCGACCGGACCGAAGAGGTCTCGGACAACATCCTGGTAGACCTCGACACGATGAACGTCGTGGTCGGGATCGAGGTGCTGAGCCTTACCGCACAGTTCCCGATCGAGAAGCTGAAGCGCGATTACCACATCCACTCCGACGTCGTCGTGATGCTGCAGGGAATCAGGCCGTCAGTATCCACATTCATGTCGTCGTTCAGCTCATCTGGCGGCCACACGAAGATGATGACGGAGATGGCCGCAGAAGAGCAGGCACCCTGCTGATCACGTAGCGCGTCGAGGCTTGACACGTTGCGTCTGCTGGTAGATTTACAGTGCGCGAGGAGTAGGCCATAGGCCCGCTCCTCGTTTGCGTTTCGGTGCACCCCCTGCGCCAGATCCTCGACTCCGACAGTCTGCGGCTGCCGGAGTCGAGTTGTACCGGAGCGGAGCAGCTCGGTAGCTCGGCGCCTAATAAGGCGCAGGTCGCAGGTTCAAATCTGCCTCCGGCATGAAGCAGCGCCACCTATTAGCAGTGGGTTCTCGACCAATCGCGCCTCACTGTGACAGATCCTTCCCCGATGTTTCTGGCCAGAATCCGGGCGACTAGATCCGTCAACTGGCGCGTTCTTCTGGCTGGAGTACAGCCCGCCGAACCGACTGCGGTGCACAGCGATTCCGGCGGTAGCTGACGGTGCTCGAGCATCGCTCCGATCTCCGTCAGCGGGCACGGCGGAATCCAGTGGGCCGCTCCTGGCGTCGATGCTGCACTATGCGGCCAGGCCATCGAGTTGGACGGTCCAGCTGTGGTGCTCGAACGGTGGGCGGCTCTTCGCCCCCTGGCCTGACCCGACCGCCGTAGCCCGATCCCTCACCAACCGCTGGAACACCCTCAACCCCAACCCTGACCAGCATCTCGACCAGGATCCCCGAAACTGGCGTCACCTCTGGGTCAGCGACATCGAAGCCCACACCGAGCTCATCAACGATCCCAACCTCACCATTCCAGCCATCCTCGGCCGAATCCAGTACCGCTGCGACGATCCCGCCACCGCCCACGACTTTCACCGCCTGCTGTCCCTTGCCGAATACGCGGGCATCGGCCGCTACACGGCGCGCGGGTTAGGGAATCGAGTCCAGTGAACGGCTGGGTCGGCATCGGTGGTTATCCGAGAAGCTCGATCGTTCGGGACTTTTGCGGCGCTCCTTGTCTTCGGTCACCGTCATCCTCTCCGTCTGCGGCCGCCTGGTCGCGCCACTCGATCCCCTCATCTAACTGTATCTAAAGCATCCATCCACGGCCGGGCTCCATCGGCGATCCATCCTCACCTCGCCTCGCGTCGCGCCCGGCGGCGTCCTCGGCGTCGTTTCGGGGGTTCAATACAGCCCAGGGCTGACATCGGACCCGTGGGGTGTTGATGCCGACCCTGGACTTTGGCGTTACGATCAGCCTATAAATCGGAAAGCGATTTCGACTATAATCTTAATAAGAATAGATCGAACGATATCCATCATATCGCGGCGACCGCCACGACGTTCTCTGTTGAGATTTGGTATAATCAATCATAAACAACTCCTTTCCCGTTGATACGTGGGATTGCGCAGAATGGCAATCCGTACCTTCAATTGTAACACGGATGGAGATTTTTCGTCGGCGGCCACAATTCTCCGTCGAATGTGCGAAACAGTTAATTCTTGGGTCGCTAGAATGATGCAAGACGAAGACCGCGCCGCTTTGAAATATGGGTTGGCGGCCCGGTCAGATCGCTGTTCGACCGTGCTGTCGGTCATGCAATGTGTCGAGCATGAATGCCGCCCACGCAATCGCGGAACGAGCGGCGAGGCGACCGTAGCGGAGGTCGAGCCCAGCTGGAAATTTGTCGTCGCCGTATCCGTGGGCATCACCGGCCTGATTGCGTAGATTCCGCAGAGCGGTGGTGAGTTCGGTCAGGCTGGTGACCACGGTGGCGAGTTCGTGTTCATATCCGATGGTGGTCGCGGGGTCGATTCCGAGCGCCTTCATCGCGCCCTTCACTTGCTTGGCGAAATTGTCGTTCGTGTAGGGCTGGCCGAGTTCGACCAGGACGGCTTTCGCGGTCGCCTCGATGAGGTTCTTCGATTTGCCGATGACTGCGCTGGGATCGCTCGACAGGCTGGACTCCATGCGTTGGAGTTCTTTCCGGAGCGCGGTCGGTGCGATCAGCTCATCGGATGCACTCAGTAGCCCGTGCACGGCTGCGGTCACATCACCGGCAGCGTCGTCGTTGATTCTGGTCGCAAGCAGCGCCCTGACCTTCTCGGCGCGAGCCTTGAAGTAGTCTCTTCGCTCGTTGTAGCTGGCGTAGTTCGCCCGAGCGAACTCCTCGCCGTCATGTAGGTCCTTCCAAGGGAAGGGATGGCGAATCCCTAACGGACGCAGGATCTTCGCCAGTTCACTGTGGTTCTTGCGGTAAGCACGAGGGTTGCCATCGCCACCCTTGGTGCTCACCGCGACCAAGGCACCGCACAACTGATCGATCAGATCGACCGCTTCGTGCATGTCATCGGCGTCAGGAGTCCACTCCTGCAGCTCGTCCCAATCGTCTTCCACCTTGAAAGTCTGGCCCATGACGGCGCGAGGCGACACCCGTTATTTCCTCGACCGACGTACCTCGGCGTCGATCGGGAGCGCGGCAAAGAGTGGGAGTCTGTTCGGGCGTGGTTCGTGTGGTCAGGTCGAGGAGGCGGCAGTTGCCCGAGAGGTCGCGCGCGCACTCAATGCCTCAACCGGAACTTCGCCTACCGGCTCCCGTGACTCGCCGATGGCGGTTGCAAACCGGTGGAGGGGGGCGAACAGCGACAGCTGGATCCCTACCGGGTGGGCGTGCTGTGCGTCGAGTGCGGTGAGCACGTGCGTACGCCATTGCAGGGCGAAGAGTCGGCAGTTGGCGCATGTGCGGTGTGAGCAGCCAGCTAGGGCTGGGGGAGTGGCGAGCGCGGAACGATCAGGCCATCGAGTCGGCGGAGTCGAGGAGTCAGCCGTAGGCGCCCTGGCCGAGGTCTTGATGCCGAAGCCGTGGATTCGTATGTGGGGCACCGCGTCAATGATGGTCACGATGATTTTGGCTGCTGGCGAATTTCGTCCTGCCGAACAGCCCTCCGTGCAGAATCGCCGGTTCACACGGCCATTCACTCGGCTTGCCGTGTGTAGGTGTCGACTTCAGACCCTCGATCGAGAGAGTCGAGTCGATGAATCTCCCGTCTGTTGTGATCGCCCTCGTCTTCGGGATGGTCGTTCTGTTTGCGATCGTGTGCGGCCTTGGCGCATCGATCATGATCAAGGCCAACGGCGATAGCGGTATGACTGCGGCATTGGGCGGCTTCGCTGCGACCAACGCCGCGTTGCTCATTGGATTCACCGAGATGTTCACGCTCGCGGCTGTGGTGTAGGACCTGGTGCGGACGGCGGCTAGCGATGGTGTGGCGGAGGACTTTCGAGCCGTGTGCCATACTGTGCTGAGGCGGCAGTCGTTGAGGATGGCGAAGATCTGAGGTTGTCGCTCAGGGTTAGTCGATGCTCGCTAGGCGCTAAATTCGACGGAAACCTGGGACCAGCCCACTCGCAGCCATAGCGCGTAAGAGCCGAGAGTAAGTGACTGGTTCGATTGGAACCGATCCCGACCTTGACCCATTTCGCTTGGGTCGTGAGTCGGTGTTCGGCGTGCCCTGGATTCGACTCCGGCCCCTTGTCGGAGAGTTGAAGTCGATGAACCTTACAACCCTTGAGGTTGTGTTGACCCTGCTGCTGGTCCTCGCTGTGGCGGCCATCTGCGGTTTGGTGACCTATATCGTGGCGAAGTCCAATCCGGCTGCCTCCCCCGCAACGACGACGCCGCCCAATCCGGGTGTCGTCTCCGGAACGACGACCGGTTCGGGTGACGCTGTTCTTCGTGGTTTCGCCGCGGTGGGAGCCGTGATCCTGATCGGGGTGGCGGTGATCGGCGTGATCGCGATGATGATCTGAGTCGCGAGCTGCGCAGGCGTGGCGGCTCAGCTGCCATGCCTGCTGGACAGCTGGATGATGTTGTCAGTGTAGGTCTCCTGGGTGAGTTCGGCGATGACCGCGCGCAGGGACTTGTTCCGCGCCGCGGTCTCGCCGAGCTGGGCTTCCAGTTCACGGATCCGCAGCTGAGCGTTGTCGAGTTGTCGTTGCAGCGCCGCGATATTCGGTGTGACCGGCCCGCTTCCGGCCGCCGCCCTGAACTCGGCGACGAGGTCGCCGTGGTGCTCGTAGAGTCGTTGGCGCCCCATGCCAGGCCTCGGTCGCGGGGGTGGAAACGGAGAGGCTGCCGCTGCTGCGTTGCGCCGTGCCCGCGATGAGCCGGTCGGCCGCGGCGTTGATCTCGCCTCGCTCCTTGTCTCGGCGGGCATGAGAGTTGTTGTGCTGCATTGTCGTGTCTCTCATTCCGGACGGCTCGTTTCGTGTCGGAGGACCGCTAGCTCTCAGGTGGTCATGCGCTCGCTGAGGCGGTGACGCAGAGGGGTGGGGATCCCTAGCGTGGCCAGGTCGTCCTGCAACACGGTGATGTGCCGATTCAGCTGGGTGATGTCGCGGTCGGTGTAGGTGATATTGCTGCAACTGGACCGGCAGCGCGGCCAGGCGGGCGCGGCGCCGGGGTCGGTGGTGGCGCAAGCGGCCGTTTCCGGTCGCCAGACGCAGGTCAGCATTGCTGTCCGATGCCAGTTGACGTGACGTAGCACTCGGGCCGTGATCAGGGGTGTGTCATGTATGTGGCAGAAGGCCGGGCTGATTTTCTGCCAGATTGTTGACGCAAGTCAGTGTTTCGATGCGGCCCGAAGTTGATCGAATGCTCGCGGTGATGGGGTTTGGTCGACGAACTTCTTGATCTGGGCGGAGCAGTCCTCGATGGAGCTGGTGCTGGTGTCGACTTCGAAGTCATAGATTGAGTGGGCGTGGACGGATTTGATCTGCTGGGCGGCGGTGCCGATCGGGCGGTCCCCGCGTTCCTCTTCGCGGCGCTGTAGTTCCTCGGCAGAGCAGTGGACGCCGATAAGGACGACGTCGATGCCGGCGAGAACGGTCAGGCAGTCGCTCAGCCGCCAGGGCTCGCTCAGCACGTGGTCCATGATGATGTCGTTGCCTGCGTGGGCCATTCCGGCGACGGCTCGGTGAAATCCGGCTCGGGTTCGTTTGAGGACTTCAGCGAGTTCGGTCGGGTCGAGTTCGTGGGTTCGGGTTTGTGAGCGCATCGCGCCGATCATGTCGATGCCCATGTGGAAGAAGGGGCGTTCGAGGTCGAGTTGCAGTTGGCGTGCGAGGCTGGACTTGCCCGAGCTCGACACGCCATTGAGGAGAATAACCTGACCAGTAGTGGTTTCACCAAAGTGTTCGGTGGCGCCGGAGGGCTCAGACATGACTTCCATGGTGGCGGAATGCCCGCTGACCGGCAGAGGTGGCCGAGGCGCCGGGCCGCGGCGGCTGAAGGCATAGTCGTGGACGGCTTGATAAGTGACGGCCGGGTGGTGGTCGTCGAGTAGACGTTCCCAGATCTCCCGGATGGAGATTAACGGTGCGTCGGCGAGAAGGGCGTCGATGTGTGGTTCCAGTCCTCGCGGGCCGGGGCGCTCGCGCCGGGGATATTTCTTGCGTGTGGGCGGGTTCGGTGATCGCAGTGCGGCCTGGACGGTTCGCCAGCCGACCTGGTGCTTGCGTTCGATGGCTCTGCCCGACATGCCTGCGAGAGCGTCGCGGCGGATGGCCGAATAGAGCGGCTGTTTGGCTTCGTGGTTGCGCTGCTTGCGTTTTCGTTGTTCGGCGACGATGCCAGGTTGCTTAGGTTGTCGTCGCGGGCGGCCAGTTCGGGGAAGATGTGCAGGACAACCGGTGTGGTGCGGCCGCTGACGGTGGCGAGTTTGTCCGGGTCGCCGCCCATTCCCCGTCGTCCGGGGGGTGATGTATCAGCCAGTCACGCTCCATCCAGGATTCGTAGCCGATGTGCCCACCCATCGTCGCCGACCGCCACGATCCCGAGAAGTTCTTCTGACCACGGAACGAAGGGAATCTCCGCGCCGGTTCGACCATCTCGAAACGGATTGTCGCGCAGGCCAACAGAGGCAACCGACAGCGAGCTCGGACCTCCGGATCGATGAACTCCACCCAGCAGCCATCACCACCGGCAACGGCGACGACAGCACCCACGACCCGGACCTCCGAGCAAACAGTCGGAACCAACGATCTGCGTCAGGCTAATGGCAGAAGCCCCGCACTTGTGCCAGAACGATGGCAATACGTCAGGTCCACTGGAAAGGACAATTGCGCCGTGGTGGATTTGGAGGTCCGGGTTGGTGGCTTTGATCGCGAATTCGGACACCGCTTGATCGCGAATTTTGACAGCGTCTTGTTCGTGACTGGTCGCGAATCTCGACACCACTGCACCAACCTGGTTGCAATGCGGCGGTACCCAACTGACCTCCTGTAGCTGGGTTGTCAGTCGTCATCGTGACGGATCGTCGCGTTGCCACTCGGGGACCTCGAACAGCGTGGCTGGAACGCGTTCTCCCTTCGCTAGGCGAGGAGTCCACGCCCCCGCGGGACCGCTAGGCGGCATGAGCGCGCGTTTTCTCCGGAACTGGACCTCGGGTGAGCAGGCGTGTTCGCGGATAGGCTCGGTGTGTGGAGTACGAGGCGGTCTACTCGGTTATCTATCGCGCGGTGGACGTGGGCAGCGATGACCCGGACAACCCGTATGCCGGTGTGCGATTCGTCAGGGAGGGCGAGCCGCTCGCGCATGCTGCGGCTCCGCCCGGACGCGTTCCCGTTTGTGGAACGACCACAAGATTCATCGTTCGGGGTTTGCCTTGGTCGGATCCTGTTTCGGGTGTGTACAGACGTTGCCCGGCATGTGAGGTGCTGTGCCCGTTGTAGCGGGTGTTCATGTCGAGCTGTCGGCCAACTCCTGGATGAGTGCTTGAGGTTGACCACTGCCAGGCGGCCCCATGACGGGTGGCGAACAGCAGACGTCGGCGCTGCGGTTCGACTGGTCGTCCGACTGAGATGCCGTCGAGATTCACGAACACCAAATCGTGCGGTGTTTGGATTCGCGACCGAAGTGGTGCCGAGATTCACGACCAGAACCAGGGTTGGCCAGCGCGGTTTTCGCCTGTACCGCGGTGGTGATCGTCAGGCCGTCGAACTGGTGGGCAGCCTCAAGACGGTGGCGATAGCGGTCGGGGGCCGGGCCGGAGCGTGCTCGCCGCGAGCGAGGTGTTGGTGGGCGTCGTGAAGTTGTTCGACGCGCATCAGGAACTGCTCGAAGGTGATCTCGTCGAGGAACCCGGCGTCGGCTTGCCCGGCCTAGCCGGTGGTCATCAACAGATAGCTCAGGGGGTCAAGTCCGCTGGGAAGCAGCCACGCACCGGACGTCTCCACTACCCGACGGATGCCCAAAAGGGACAGGCACCACCTCAGCTACCGGATCCCCCATTGTCACTTTCTGGCGTATTCGGTCACACCCTTCGTGATCCCGACAGCAGCTATCGCGTAATGGTGTCGGCGGTGACCGGCGGTGACATCGATGCGGTGGTGTGGCTGGCACCGATGAGCTGGTCGCCACCCTGGACGGGCAGGTGGTCGGTCGGTCTGAGGTTCAGAACTCGTCCTCCGTCTGGCCCGCATCTGAATCGCCCCTCGGGCAGCGGTTGGCTGCCGCGGCACGCCCTACGCCGGCCAGGTATCGCTCTCGGTGAATCGCAGCGTGCCTACCAGACTCGAGCGGACCGGCGGCACCTTCCAGTCGGGGCCGGTCTCTGAGGTGCCGCGCCAGAATCTCCACTTGTACGTGCTTGGTCCCAGGTTGAACCAGCGCATGGTCGACGACGATCCTGGCTTGCCGGACTGCCCTGGCTGTGGCGGCCGGTCAGCTGCGCCACCCTGACCGGTGACCGGGACGAGTCCGAAGCTCACGGGCTTGTCCGCGTCGGGGGTCTTGGGCTGACTGTCGATGACGGCTTCGACGAAGAGGTGGGCCTTTGTCATGCGTATGAAACCGAGGTCGATTTCGTCCTGCGCGGTGTTGATGGTGATCGTAAGGCCGCCCGCGGGGATCGTCGCGCCAGCGCCTGCCGGCGGCGCACCGATCGCGAGGTCCCCGCCTGGACTGTAGCTCGCGTTCATTAGGGAAGGCTTGACGGCCTCGCGGATCTCCGCCTGCTCCTTGGGTGGGTAGTACTGCTGGGCGGCATGCAGCTTCGACAGCTGATTGGCGATGTCCTGGGCTTGCCGCTGCTCCATGGTGACCGGCACGGCCTGCGGGGTGCTCGCGGGTGACCCCGGCTTGCCGTCTGCGGACTGCACCGACGCTGTCGGCTGTGGGGGCGTACTCTGCCCGCCCATGATGGGCGCAGCAGTCACCCCGGCGGTCGGCTGGGCCGCCTTGGCCGTCTGGGCGATGGCGACGCTGTTGTCCGACAGTTGTTTCAACAGGTCTGCGATCTGAGCGGTACCCGACATGTCGCGGAAGATGTTGGCCGTCGTCAACGCGCTCAGCGCGGCGGACAGTCCCGTGGGGTCGGGTGCTGGCGGTGGATCCTTCACCTCTGCTAGCGGATCGGGCAGGGCCGTGGGGGTCGTCCCCTGCGGTGCCTGGTACTGCGGGACCGGAAGCTGCACCGGGGCGATCTCGGTGGGGACGAGCGGAATCGGCGACTGCTGCCAATCCCAGAACCGAGTGTTGTCGATCTCCTCCGAGATGTTGCAGTTTCCAAGTTTCGCGTCCGCGAACACACCCCGCGACGGAAGCGTGACGAGCCGCTCCACCGAGACCGGCTCGCGCACCGGAATTTCCTCCTGGACGAGTTGAGCGTCGGACCTAGCCAGAGCCTCATCGATAGCGAAGGCCCACCGCGAGTCGGTGCAGGGGAAGGCGACATGGTCGCCCAGGATCTCCAGCGGCTCGTTCGCCACGTGGTCCAGGACTGTCGATCCGTCCGACAACGCAATGCTGGCGAGCAAATCCGCGCGCTTGTAGATGTCGAGCGCGAAAAAGATTCCGCGGCTGTAGTAACGACGATTGTCGCGCAAATGCTCTAGCAAGGCCGCCGCCGCTGCCCGATCGGCCAGGTCGGCGGCCGAATAGTATGGTGCGGGTGGGGCGGGCGGCGTGGGCCTGCGCACCGGGAGCACCAACATCCGATCCTTCTCTGATTCGTTGTTCTGGAAAACCAGATGCCCGTCCGAATAGTCTTGCTCGAACAAGATCTGCGCGTCTTGCTGACCGCGGGCGTCGACGCCGGAGATCTTGATATAGGACAAAGACACGTCGGCGCCCTTGTCGTCGCCCGGATGGCAAGCCACGTGCAGCATGATGCCGCTCATCAGCCCCCAGGGCACGAAATTCAATGTCGCGCCGGACGACGGCCGAGTCCACTGCGGGAACACCGTGAACCTGTTCATGGCGTCCTTGTGCCGAAAAGCGCCCCGGTTGTTCATGACCTGCTGCGGTTGCCCATCCCCGGGCGTGACCAACTGACAGTGCCCCTCCGGCAGACCGAGGACGATCGAGTACAGATCGACCTTGTGGTCGAAATCCTCGGCGACCAAACCTCCGGTCCTGATCTCGAAGGTGAAATAGAAGAAATGCGGCTCCGGCAGCGCGGCCGTGGCCTGCGGTGGCGGCTCGGGCAGCGGTGTATCGAGATCGGCGAGAGCGCCTCCCCGTGCGCGCAGTCGCTCGATCGCGTCGAACCCGCCAGTGAAACGCTCGTCCAGCAGTGACCGCTCGAGGGCGGGGCGATACTTGACGACAGCGGCGCTGACCGCGGGACCGTCCAGCCAATCGGTCTTCAACGGCACCAGAATCGCGGGCCGTCGCCGCACGAACTCCGCCGCTAGCCTGAACTGCCGGTAGATCTCGTGGTAGAGGAATGTGACCGTGTGGCTGTGGTTGTAGTTCGCGATCACCCTGGTCTCGACCGCGCTTCGTTCCGCCTGCGCGCTCTGCACGACCGTCGTGCTGTACAACTCGCGAGAGGCCGCGCTCGCCTGCGCCACCCGCTCACTGAGACGTTGATTCGTCTCGGCGGCGATGTCACGACTGCCGCTGCTGGTCGAATAACTGCCGCCCAGCGCGTTCGAGTTCCCCGCCGACACGCCCAACCCGCCGTATCCGAACGCCCCGCCGACCGAGTTGGCCAGGCCGCCCATGACCGAGCCACCACGCTGCCATTCCTCCACGCCCGCCCGCACGGTCTCGCCGATGACCCGGTCGCGACGCAGTTCGTGCACCACAGACTCGTCCACCTTCGTGGTCTCGTCCCGAATGGTCTTGTCCCGGCGGGTCCATTCCACGACCGCGACTCGGATCGCCTCCCCGGGTGCGAGCGGGAAGGTCTGGATGATCCGTCCCAGCGAATGGCCGAGCGGCGTCCAGCTCAACCGGTGTTCATTCACGTACGCGGCGCGGAGCTGCGCACCGTGGGCCTCGGGGGCGGCTGCCGCCGGATCGGAGATCCCTACGACGGTGTAGAAGGAGAACTCGTCGATGGCTGAGTTCGGCGGGAGCAAGGTCTGGCATCCGTCCGCGCCGATCATTGCCGAGGTGGTTGTCGCGATCGACGCGGGCGACAGACGCCAATCGGTCAATCCGACGCTCTGCATGCTCGGCAGTCCGAGTCGGACGACGTCGGCCGGGATATCGGGTTGATCGATGAAAAGCCGCATGACAACGGCATTTTCGGTGAAACGTCGTTGGGGGAGCGCATCGAACGGTCCTTCGCCACCGAATGGGTGGACCAGCAGCGCGATCGAGTCCGTGCGATTCCGCGTCGTCGCTTCGTCGTACATGACCCCGGCGATGGCCTGGCGGACGTCCCGGCGCACCCGGGTCAGATCGAAGGATGCGTAGCCGTTGCCGTCCGTGGCCACCAGCCCGAGCGGAACTCGCAGTTGCGCGGGTTCGGTCTGCTGCGCCACCAGGGTGTCGAGCCCGTCCTGCTCGGCGACCTGTCGAATTCGACTCACCAGAACGACACAAATCTGGTCAACCGACATCGCATGGAAAGTCTGCCCCGCGAGCTCCTCGAGCGCGCACTTCACAACCCTCTCGAAGAATTCTATGACTGTTGGGTACTCCCACGAGGTCATGGTGTCGCGGGTCTCGGCGGAGAACACCTCGGTGAGCGCCTGCGCCACGGCGGTAGCGGAGTTCTCCCGGTCATGATCATCGAGCAGCGGAACCTCCTCGAGCGCTCGAAACCAGGCGTCCTCGAAGCGTCGGTCCTCCGCCTTCGGCGACGCGGGCACCGTCCAGAGGACCTCGCCGAAGATCGGTAGCCCCCGAATCGGCGCTCCGACGGTGCGTGTACAAGCGAACACACTGAACCGGTCGAGCAGCGAATCGTATCCGGCGTCGTTCCCCACAGCGCTTCTCCCTGCGTCGCAAGCAGCACGTGTACATCAGCCTATCGCCCTGTGGAGCTGTAGATCGGCGAATTGGGCGCAGATAGCTCGACGGTATGAATGCGTCGGCTGTCGCTTCTGGCAAACATGGGTAGCCTCCTTCACCAGCTCGGATAGCGAGCTGTGTCGCCATCTCGTGATCGCAGCAGACTCCTAGTGTGGATACATTAGATACATTAGGGTGATAGAACTCCGGTGTCGCCCCAGACTTGTAGTGGTCGACCGGCGTGGAGGTGTTGGGTCCGGTTCCGCGGCAGTTCACCTTGGCCGAGGTCCGCTGGTTACCCCATGGCCACGCGTTGCCCCGGGTACCGCGAGCGGCCTGCCATCCCTGTGCGCTGGCACCTGAGCCTAGCCACAGGGGCGAGGAACTGCCGATTCGCTAGATCTGTTCTGGCAGAATCGATTCGTACTGTTTGCGCAAGATCGCGATCATCTCGTGCTCGGTCGACCAGGCGGTCTCGTCGATGTTGCTGACCGCTCGCACACCGACCGCGGCGTTGGTGGCCATCACCGCGTCGAATTGGTTCAGGTCGGCGAGGGTGACCTGCTCGACGAGCCCGTCCTCGTCGCGGGTCTGGCTGATCAGCTGCATCGTGGTGCCGGGCAGGACGTCGGCGTGCGGCCAGATCAGTTGGCCGTCGCGGATGAACCGACGTTGCTGGTGGCGATCTCGCTGATCACACCGTCCGGGGTGGTGAACACGACATCGTCGAAGCCCGCAAGCTGGGCGGCCCGGCGTTGATGCTCGACCCGAAGAGGCCGACATGCTTCACCCGAGGTAGATCGCGGGCGTAGACCGCGGACTGCAGGCTCAACGGGCCCAGCGGGGTGGTGGGCGCCTTGCGGCTGGTGACCAGAATTTGAGGGTCGGCGGCAGCAACGGGTCGCCCGAGTTCGAGGCGGGGGTCGAAGACGGTGACCCGCGCGACCATCGGCTCTTTCACCTCGCCCACCGCGTCGCGGACGAGTCGACGGACGAGGTCGGTGTCGATGTCGGTGGCGAACACCTCGCGACAGTCACGTGTTAGCCGGGTCAGGTGTAGCGATAGGCCGCGCACTGTGCCGCCGCGCTCGACTCTCATCGAGGTGAAGTGTCCGTAGCCAACCAGCCCGGCGCTGCCAGTTCCTCCAGCGTCACCGCCTGCCGTTCAATTCCATCCACCCAGTGTTCCAGTCTGCAATGCCAGGCGAACCGGTCGCATCGCGAAGTTCGGTGAAAGGGCGGTGGGTGGGGGCTGCTGCAGGGGTAGGTGACAACCGAGATGGCTTGCCGAGACGTGAGCCTGAGAGGATGTCGCAGTGCCCAAGCCGTATCCGAAAGAGTTCCGCGACGATGTCGTGCGGGTCGCCCGCAACCGAGACGACGGAGTGACGTTGGAGCAGGTCGCGGCCGATTTCGGGGTCCATCCGATGACGTTGTCGAAATGGATGCGCCAAGCCGAGATCGACGACGGGAACAAACCCGGGACCACTCGCAGTGAGTCGGTCGAGTTGCGGGATGCTCGCCGCCGGATCCGGTTGCTCGAGCAGGAGAACGAGGTCCTGCGGCGCGCGGCCGCCTATCTGTCGCAGGCTCAGATCCCGGGAAAAGGCTCTACCCGCTCGTGAAAGAGCTTGCCGCCGAAGGGATCCCTGTGGCGGTGACGTGCCGGGTGCTGCAGCTCGCTCGCCAGCCCTACTATCGGTGGCTGGCCGATCCGGTGACCACTGGCGACGTCGCCGAGGCGTATCGGGCCAACGCGTTGTTCGATGCGCATCGCGACGACCCTGAATTCGGCTACCGGTTTCTCGCCGACGAAGCCCGCGAAGCAGGTGAATCGATGAGTGCGCGGACCGCCTGGAGAATATGTTCGACGAATCGGTGGTGGAGCGCGTTCGGCAAGCCGCGGCGCGGCAAGAACGGCAAACCGGGGCCGCCCGTCCATGACGACCTGGTACAGCGCAGATTCCGCAGCGACGCACCAAATCAGTTGTGGCTCAGTGACATCACCGAACATCAGACCGACGAAGGCAAGCTGTATTTGTGCGCGGTCAAAGACGTCTTCTCCAACCGGATCATCGGGTACTCGATCGATACGCGGATGAAGTCTCGACTGGCGGTGACCGCGGTGAACAATGCTGTTGCCCGGCGCGGTGACGTGTCCGGTTGCGTGATCCACACCGACCGCGGATCTCAATTTCGCTCGCGGAGATTCGTCGGCGCGCTCAACCGTCATCGCATGGTCGGATCGATGGGCCGTGTCGGTGCGGCCGGTGACAACGCGGCCATGGAGAGCTTCTTCAGCCTGCTGCAACGCAACGTCTTGGACTGGCAGCGTTGGGACACCCGCGAGCAGCTCCGGATCGCGATCGTCACCTGGATCGAGCGCACCTACCACCGCCGGCGTCGACAGGCTCGCCTCGGGCGGTTGACCCCGATCGAATTTGAAACCATCATGGCCCCAGCAGTCCGCCAGGCTGCTTAACCGCTGTCACCTGATCATGCAGCAGCCCCGAGCGGTGGATCGGGCTGGCGGCGAGGAGTTGGTTGCGGAGCCTGCGCAGGTCGGTCAGGTCCACACCGGCCACGCTCGCCAAGTCAGCATCCATCCACGGCCCGGGCCCGTAGATATCGAGCGCGCCGGTGACTGCCGCAGCGACCTCGGCCTTGTGGACATCCCCGACGATCGGTTCGAGCTCGGCGATGACCTGGTCGATCTAGGCTGCCCACAATCCGTCTATGGGACAGCCTCACCGACCGGCCTGGCCTCGCCTGATCGTTGGCCGAGGCCGCCGGGCTCATGGTCGGCGATTCGGCACCTGACCCGGACGTTCACCGCCGACGGCCCCTTGTAGGATTACGTCTGCTTCGCTGTGGTTTCGATGATCGAGCGGTCGGCGGCGCTAAGTCTGTCGGAGGCGAGATCTGCTTGGTGCCAGAAGGGGTATCGGACCGGCGGCGGACTGACCTGTGCAATTTGGGTGATTTCGTCATCGGTCAGTTCGAGGGTGAGCGCGCCGAGGGAATCTCGGAGCTGGTCGGGGGTTCGCGCTCCGATGACCAGGTTGGTGATACCCGGACGCGTGAGCAGCCAGGCGAGAACGACCTGCGGGATCGTGGCATCGCGCGCGGTGGCGATCTGGTCGAGGCGATCGACCATGTCGTAGAGGTTCTCGTGATCGGGTACACGCAGATCCGAGCCGTCGCCGTCGACCATCCGGGCGCCTTCGCTCGGCTGCCGGTCGCGGCGATATTTTCCGGTGAGCAGTCCCATTGCCATCGGGCTCCACACCTGGGTGCCGATCCCTTGGTCGATCCCCGCAGGGATCATCTCGTACTCGGCTTCGCGCGCTTGTGGCGTGTAATAGATCTGCTGGCTCACCGGCTTGATCAAGTTGTGGCGTTCACAGGTCATCAGCGTCTTCATCAACTGCCATGCCGTGTAGTTGGAGACA
Organism: Nocardia sp. NPDC003979; assembly: GCF_053605015.1. Taxonomy (NCBI): domain Bacteria; kingdom Bacillati; phylum Actinomycetota; class Actinomycetes; order Mycobacteriales; family Nocardiaceae; genus Nocardia; species Nocardia sp. NPDC003979. The sequence continues at coordinate 35,898 of NZ_JBSGIJ010000023.1, read as the reverse complement.
CCGTAATAGCGGATCTTGCCGCATCGCACGAGGTGGTCCATCGTTTGCAGTGTCTCGTCCAGGGGGGTCTGCCCGTCCCACTCGTGAAGGTAGTAGAGATCCAGGTGGTTGCGGCCGAGGCGACCCAGGGTCTTGTCCACCTGGTCCAGGATGTGCCAGCGGGACTGTCCGCCATCGTTGGGGCCGTCGCCGACCACCATTCGGACCTTCGAGGTCACCAGCAGATCGGCGAATTCCTCCGATGTGGACAGCGCCTTTCCGAGGACCTCTTCGGCAACGCCCTTCGAATAGAAGTTCGCCACATCCACCATGGTGATCCCGGCGTCCTGCGCGATGTGCAGGAGTTCGGCAGCCTGGTCGGTGTCGACGTGTCCGAAATACTCCATGCCATGGGCGCCGCCGAAAGTGATCGCGCCGAGACTGAGCGGGCTGACGCGGAGTCCGCACGAAGGTGAGAGCTGCCGGTAGAAGTCCTGTTTCATATGTTGTCCCCTTCCTCAATGCGATAGTCAGGCAGTCGGGATGACTGCTGACCGGCCTATGGGGTGTCTAACCAACTGGAACGTCCTCCAACTGGGAGCGGCGATGCTGTGCGTCGCCGACCTTGGGTGCGCGACGCTGGACAGCGCGGGCATCACAGACGTGCTGCTACGAGAGCCATTCGATCTGTGCACATCGATGGTGTTTGGCCTGGAAGCGATAGCGGCGTACAAGCGCAGATCAGGCGTGGACATCTCAGCCCGGGGAGCCGAACAGAACCCGGCGGCGCGGCAATGAACTGGTCCCGACGAACACTACATTCGCTGTCAATGCGGTCGTCGGCGGCACGCCGATGAGGTTCACGACGCCGACGATTCCGATTGGGAACTGGACTTTTGCAGCGAAGAGTCGCGGGCGAATTGGTGACTTTGCCGATCATGGTGGAGTTTCAGCCAGTAGCTGATGACAATCGCGCCGCAACCGGCCGCCGCGGCGGCGGGCACCATCAGAAGCAACCCGACGATAGTCGCCAACGTCATGATTCCCCCACGAATGACCAGCATTGAGTGAACAACTGTGCACTGACCATAAGGTCGACGAACGGCGCTCGCAACTCGGTAGCCATCGCGTCGGCTGGGGCAGCACTGCGGCCGAGGACCTGGCAAGGTTACGACCGTGTGGTTCCTTCGACTGTCGCACAGCACGGACACGGGCACCGCTGGATTTCCCTGCGGAAGTTCATGGGATCTGCTCTCAAATGCCGCGGGTGGAGCGGGAGACGCTCGTCGGCTCGTGCCGGTACGCATTCCCTTGTGGCTGAGGTGCCCAACATGGGAGTGGGCGTTACCCTCGATACCACAATGAGCGCTGCACCTTCCATCCACGGCGATGTGGCGGCCGGTTTCGGCCCCGTCGCCGACGCCTTCCGCCGCAACTTCACCGACCACGCCGAGATCGGCGCCGCTGTCGCGGTCTACGACGGAGACGCCCCCGTGGTCGACCTGTGGGCCGGTCATCGCGATCGCGCTCGTGTGCAGCCGTGGGAGCGCGACACCATCGTGCCGGTGTTTTCCTCGTCGAAGGGGATGTCGGCGTTCACGATCGCGGCCGCCGTTTCGAGGGGTCTGCTCGACTACGAGGACCCGGTGTCCAAGCACTGGCCCGAGTTCGCGGCAAACGGCAAGCAGGATGTCACCGTGCGCCAGCTCATTGATCACCAAGCGGGGTTGTCGCAGCTCGACCGGATCGTGAAGCTGGGTGAGCTGGCCGATCAGGACGCCCTCGCGGTAATCCTGGCCGAGCAGAAGCCGGCCTGGGAGCCGGGGACCCGTCACGGTTATCACGCCCTGACCTACGGGCTGTACCAGAACGAGCTGCTACGACGGGTGGATCCGGCCGGACGCGGGGTCGGCCGTTTCTTCGCGCAGGAGATCGCCGGCCCGCTCGCCGCCGACCTGTTCATCGGATATCCGGCCTCTGAACCGATGGAGCGGGTGGCCGTACTCTCGGCGACCAAGGGCCTGGACATCCTGCGCTACGAACGCGATCTGCCGCTGAGAATCGGCCTGGAAGTCTACGCCAGGCGCGGCCTGTCCTACGGCGCGCTGACCAACCCACGACCCGGCGCGCCCGCCCGCGCCGCGCGAGATGAGTTCCTGCGGGTCGAGTGGCCGGGCATGAACGGTGTCGGCAACGCGCGCGCCTTGGCGCGGGTGTACGGCGCCGCAGCCGGTCGCACCGGTGTGTTGCCGCTGTCGGAGCAGGTCCTTGACCGACTCGCACTGGCCGAGACCGCCGACGATGTCCCTGCGCCGGATCTGGTGTTGCACACCAAGAGCCGCTACCACCTGGGTTTCCGCAAGTCTCGCGGGTCGTTCCGCTTCGGTTCGGACAAGCGCGCCTACGGCACCACCGGTCTCGGCGGCTCCTTCGGTTTCGCCGACCCGACCACCGGGTTGGGCTTCGGCTACACCATGAACCGGCTGGGCATGGCTATCCTCGACGACGTGCGCAGCCGCAAGCTGCGCGATGCGGTTATGCGCTGTGCGCGCTGAGCGCGTCGAAGCCGGTCGTCCGGCGTCCCAGTTCCAAACAGCGCGGGAACAAGCCGCGGCGCGGCGGCGTCCGCGTAGAGGGGTATGCCACGCAAGCTTGCACGTGGGTCCAGCCGAACGGAAACTGGCGTTAGCGGGACTGGTGTCCGAAAACGTGTTGCGGAGAGTGATTCGCGGGACCCGGGGGCGCGGATATGTGGATGTGTGACGCCCCGCGACCGGCTCATCTGCGAGGGACGATTCGAGACTGTGCTGGTGATCAGCGGCGAATGTAGAAGTCAGTAGGCGACGGGGTTCGCGCAGTGTACCGAAACCTTTGGGGGACACACCGATTGGGTGCAGGACATGGACGGTGAGTCCCGGTTGGCGGAACTCACCACAAGACCATCGCCACCCAAGGTATCCTCGTCGGCCGCTGGCGCGCTCTCCGCCATTGCCTCGATGCCCCGCGTCGATCGCACGTCACGGATGGAAATACGCTTCGTCAGCGTTGTCGGATTTTGGGGAGAGACATGTATCGCGTACCCGTGCAGCGCCCGGCCGGTGGCGGGAGAGGGGTGAGTGCCGGGGTGCTCGCCGGGCTGGGTGGGGTGGCCGGTGCTTCTGGGGTCGTCGCCGGGCTGGTGCGTACCGAGGGGCCGATGTTCGGGATCGGGTTCGCGCCGGGATGGGTGTCGGCCGTTTCGGGGTTGACGTTGGTCATCGACGTCGTGTCATCGGTGTTGTTGCTGGTGGGGGCGGTGTTGGTGTTCGTGCGGCGGGGTGCGGGGCCCACGCTGGTGGCGTTGGGGTGCGCGGGCGCGGTGGGTGCGTATGCGCTCAACGCGGTATCGGTGATGGTGCAGATGAGGGACTACGGGATCGGCATCGGGCACCCTCTCGAGATTGTGCTCGGGCAGTCGAGTGTGAACGCGATTCTGGGGGCGGAGGTCGAGGTTCCGTGGGTCGTGTCGCTGCTGCTGCTGGTGTTTCCGATGGTGACGTTCGTGCTGGCGGTGCTGCCGTCGACGCGGCGGTGGTGCAAGGGTGCGGCCGCCGCAGGAGCCGGGCCCGCGGAAGCGTGGGCGGGGCAGACGCCGCACGGTATGCCCCCGGGAGTTCCGGGCCAGCAGGGTCCGGTGCTGGCGCCGGGGCAGCGGGCACAATGGGGTCAGGGCGTGCCGCCACAGAGGCAATGGGGACAGCACCCGCAGGCACCGCAGGGGCCGGGCGAGCCTGCACCGCAGGGCAGTGGGGCCGCGGCGACCAGGTCGCGTCGGGAACACCGCACCCGCTGACCGGCCTGGACCACACTCCGCCCGGTCAGTATCCGAACGGTCGCCGGTAGTAGTCATCGAGCGCGCCGGTCAACAAGGGAATCTTGGCGGTTACGCATTCGGTGTCGACGAGGCGGACGGCACAGCGCTGGCGAGTCGGTTGCGCTAGCCTCGATCTTTCGGGCTGGCAGGCCAGGACTACGGGTTTCGGATCGCCGATTCGATCATAGAATTCAGGGACACGGGGCAGGGGCAGACGGCCCGCGCAGCGGGCTGGCTGCCGGGTTCCACGAGCCCGGATAGTTCGATCTTCCTCGGTCGAAGGTGCAGGTTCGCCGTAATCAGTCCGGCTGCAGCCGCGCCGCCGCGGTGGTGAGCATCTCGGTCCAGGGCGCGTGTCGTGCCGGCTGTAGCCCGGTGATCATGCAGAGCCAGGTTTGACACGGATGACCGGTGAGCCAACCCTGCTCCCGCCACCACGCGCACGCCGAGGTCAACGTTGCATCGTACTGGGCCGAACAGGGCTGGTTGGCCAGCGATCCGGTGGTTTTCGCTCAACGAGACCCCCATGCCGAGCCGTAGCCGCTGCCCGCTTCTACTCGAGTGCCGGAGGTGGCCGCTGGAATCGGCGTGGATCAAGCATGCGATCGCGCGATAAGGGGGGTCGAGACTGGCAGAGGCGCGTATTCAACTGTCGCGAATTCGTGCGGTCGCTCGTCGATCTCACCTAGGTCAATCATTGATGCATCAATCCTGGCTAAGATCATGAGCGTCGGTGACGTCGAGTCGGCGAAGGGTGAAGGCCGACCGATAGGGGTGAAAGTGAAGCCTGGAGGCAAGTTGGTTGGAAAGATCATCTCGCCGCGGACGTTCCGGATCGGGATGAGCTTGTATCCGCCGTTGCTCTTCGCCGGCGTTCGCGTTGAACACGTGGCAGGCGACTGGACTACTGTTCGGGTCCGACACCGGGTCAGCTGGTGGAACAGCAATCACAACGGTGCCGCCTTCGGCGGAACGTTGTCGGCCATGACCGACCCGTTCTTCGGGCTCATGGCATTGCAGCAGCTCGGAGCCGACTACGTCGTATGGAACACCTCAGCAAGCATCGAGTTCGTCAAAGCTGGCCGTGGAACCGTCACCGCGACAATGGAACTCACATCGGATGAGGTTGATGCGATTCGCGGCGTGACGGCTGATGGCAGCAAGTCTGTGACCCGTCACTCCACTGAGATCGTCGCGAGCGACGGATCAGTCGTCGCTCGCGCCCAGCAACAGCTCTATGCGCGTCGAGCGAGGACCGCTGTCGCGGAGACCACCTGACGGCGTGAGGGACTGGCAGGGTCTCGTAATCAACTGTGACGGGTTCGTGGTGCCCAGCCGAACGGTTTCCGGGCCCGTGGCCCGAGGGCGTAGCGGCTCGAGTCGGCAGCTGCGTGGGCTGCGGCGCGGGTAGTGGTCTTGTGGTGATAGCCGAGAGCGTCGGCGAGGACGGGCGCGGGCAGTTCGAGAACATGCTGGTGCAGCGAGCCGACACGACCGGCGGTGGTGGGAACGCCGAGAGCTTTGATCCGTGCTCCGAGGGTTTCGGGGTGGAGCGGCTGCCCAGCGCGGCGGCCGGGAAATAGCCAGCGGGATTCGCGGTTGGTTGCGGTGTTCATGTTGGTGCGCTGGTCGGTCCAGGACAGCAGTAGCTCGGCGACCGGGCCAGGGGCCGGTGACGGTGGATCAACGAACCGCAGCCGAACGGTGTCGTTGTCGATGATCACGTCGTCGAGGGTGAGCCGGACGATGCGGCTGAGGGGCTGGACGTAGAGCAGCACGATCGCCGCCGCGACGCGGGACTTCAGTGGGTGGTCGGGCTCGGTGAGTATTCGACCGAGCAGGTCGATCCGCTGCTGCTGCGGCATCGGTGTCGCGGGGCCGATCACGACGGTGGGAAGCCGGAATCGGCGGGTGAGCTTGTTGGCGATGCACCAGAGCAGAAACCCTCGGATCGAGTTGCGGGCGTGGGCGTTGTGTTCGACGTGCCAGGCATCGATGTCGGCTTGAACGCAGTCGGTCAGAGTGAGGTCGTGTTCAGCGAGCCAGCCGAGATACCTTGTCACTTGGGTGATCTGGCTGCTGGAGCCCCGGTGGCTGCTGACGGTGAGTGGCTTGTGCGCGGCTCGCGCTCGCAGCCGGGGCGCCACGTCCCAGGCGGTGAACCGCTTGATCAATCGGGCATGCTCCGGCTCGGTCATGGTGGCGAGATGTCTGATCGTCCAGCGTTCGAACGCGCAGATCTGTTTATAGACCTGGGGCGGGATGCCGCAGACCATCAGCAGTTCCTCCAGGTGCGCGGCCGCGCGCCAGGGCTGAAGGGTGTGGAATGGCTTGTGGGTCAACGCGGTCTCGCCACGGCCGAGCTCGGCCAGCAAATCCGCAGGCGCGCGGACGCGGCCCTTGCGGTGTTTGAGCCAACACAGCCCAGACAGCGGCGAACTCATTTTCAGCAGGTGCGCGGCGAGCGGTGCGAGGTCGGTTCGGACCCGGGCCAGTGTCGTCGCTGAGCAGATCGGTGAGTTCGTCGGCGAAGGTGCAACGCGTGCAGAGGCGCCGGCGCGTCAACCAGGAGGGATGGCAAGCCCTTTCAGCGAACAGCTGCCTCTCTGGAGTCCGGGTGATTCCGTAGGGTGCATAGCTGCCGTGTAGCGTGCCGCGAGCGTAGCGATGGCGGCCGCGAGCTCGGGTGCGTGGCCTGCCTCTAGACGAAAATCGAGGTCCATCGCGGCGAGGTATGCCGCGAGCAGTTGCGGGCTTTGTGCGCCGGCCTCGACCGCGCTGGTGTGCGGATCGATCGGTTCAACCGTCCAGATGCCGGGAGGTATGCGCGCTGCGACGGTTTCGGCAGGCGCGTCGACGATCACTCGGGCGGTGTAGTTCCACAGTGCGGCCATCCGTCCACGGGTCACGAATGTCGCGAGATCGCGCGCGGGGAGGTCTCTGGCGGTGAATCGGGGTCCGGTCGGTGTCTTCGGTGAGATTCGGTCGAGGCGGTAGCTGCGCCAGTCCTGGCGATCGAGGTCGTAGCCGACGAGGTACCACCGGCCGCCGGAGTGCACCAACCGGTACGGTTCGACACGACGCTCGCTGGGTGTGTCGTGCCGATCGGTGTAGTCGAAGCGGAGCACTTCGCTGCGCTCGACAGTCGTGGCGACATCGCGGAAAATGCTGGGTTCCACCGGATCCCGGGAGTTCGGTATGGCCTCGGCGACCGCGCTGATCGTGTGTAGCCGGTGACGCAGACGGGGCGGGAGTAGCTGCTGGAGTTTGGTGGCCGCGCGGGCCGCGTGTTCGCCGATACCGGCCACACCGGCACCGACGCCGGTGCGCAGAGCTACGGCCACCGCGATGGCCTCGTCGTCGTCGAGTTGCAGAGGTGGCAGTCTCGCGCCGGCGCGGAGTCGATACCCGCCTGCCACACCGGGAACAGCGTCGACCTGATAGTCGAGCCGCCGCAGGCGTGCGATGTCGGCACGGATCGTGCGGGTATTCACGCCCAGACGCGACGCCAGCTCGGCCCCGGTCCACAGGCGCTGGGTTTGCAGGAGCCCGAGAAGCCGCAGCAGCCGGACACTGGTATCGACCATGGTCACCAGCGTCTCATGGATTGCGGAGCGATTCGTGCCGCGATCGATGCCACCGTTGCCGGCATGACTACTTCGACACGGCCATCTGCCAGAGCGTTCCGGCCGCTGGCGGGGCGAGGCGCCCTGGTGACCGGAGGGTCGCGCGGCATCGGCCGCGCGATCACCCGCCGGTTGGCCGCAGACGGCGCCACCGTGGTGTTCACCTACGCCACGAGCTCCGATGCCGCCGACGCGCTGGTCGCCGAGATCACCGCATCGAACGGGCGAGTATCGGCCGTGCAGGTCGACCTCGCCGACCCCGGCCAGGTCACTGCTGGGTTCGCTGCGGCGGACGAGGTGTTTCGGACCGCGGGCGTCGGGCTCGACATTCTCGTGGCCAACGCTGGTGTATTCACCAGCGCACCACTGGCTGAGGCTACTATCGACGAGTGGGATCGGGTGATGGCCGTCAACGCCCGAGGCACATTCCTGACCCTTGCTCAGGCAACGCCGCGACTGCGTGACAACGGCCGGGTTGTCACCGTCTCCACTGTCGGCACCCATTGGCCGAGCCCTGGGGAAGCGATCTACGCGGCCGGCAAAGCTGCCGTCGAGCAGCTCACCCGCATCGGTTCCCGCGAGCTCGGGCACCGGGGCATCACCGCCAACACCATCTCGCTCGGCCCGACTGATACCGATCTGCTGCGTGCCAGCGCGCAACTAGGCGCCGTGGAGGGGGCCGCTGCGATGACCGCACTCGGTCGCATCGGCCAACCTACCGATATCGCCGACCTCGTGGCGCTCCTCGTTCACCCTGACAGCCGCTGGGTCACCGGGCAGAACATCCGCGCCGACGGCGGATTGACCTGACCGAATACCCGGGTGTGCCGCTGAATTCCGTCGTCGATGCGCCGTTCTGGTCCGAGGTCGTGAGAATCGAACGCAGTCTAGACCCGCTGTCCCTGCCCGGAGACCTATCCCTGTCCGACCTGAGCGGGGTCGCGCAGCGGCCGGACGACTCCGCCCAGGTCGGGCAGTACGAAGCTGTAGTGTCCGTCCAAACCCAGGTGGGAGCGGATAAACGCTGAGAGCCGCTCGACGTCGGTATCGAGCACGGAATACCCCTGCTCGCGCAGTGCCTCGATGGCGTGGTTGAGGTTGACGGTGTTCCACAGCACGACGCAGTTCAGGACCAGGCCGAGCGCGTGAAGCTGTTCCTCCATGCCCTCGTAGTACGCCGGGCGCATCTCACCCTTGCGGCCGTGATACACCGACCGAGCCAGGTCGTGACGGCCTTCGGTGAGGTTGGACTGGCGTTTGCCCTCCCGCCGGTACGGTTTGTCGTCGGCCAGTCGCAGGATGTGCAAGGTTTTGAAGATCCGCCCATAGTGGGCGATCGCTTCGCCCAACGCGGTCGGACGGCCGTCGCGAGAGATCATGCGGGTGACCTCGTGCGCGGACACATCACCGGTGTTGATCGACACCGCGACCCGGCACTTGTCGTCCCAGTGGGCGCACCCGATCCTCACCAGTCTTCGTCAGGACGACAAGGTGGCAACGGCGCTACTTGTTTCTGCGGCCCAGGGTGATGAATGCGGTAACAATTGAGACAGATCCGGCGCCGATGATTCCAGCGCCTTCAAGGGGTGCACCATGGTCGACGAAGTGTTTCGCGGTCAGCGCCATAATGGCCACTGTGGTCAGCCCGCTGATGGTGCCGAACGCGCGCAGACCGAGTTCAGCCCACCGGATTCGCTGGTCGTGTCGCTCAGCTTGTTCGACGGCCGTGAGGATGCGATCAACGGTGCCGGGCCTGATCGCTTCCCACCGTTTCAGGTCGGCGGGAGTGGGGAGATCGGCCCAGCGCGTCGCAGGTGGGGGTGGAGGCGTGGAGGCCGACTGCTCCGGCTGGCTCGTCATCGGTTGACTCCTTGCCCCGGCTTGTCGTCGATAGCGGCTTCGAGCTGCGAGTACATCGCCTGCATCCTCTGCCCGATGCGCCGTGCAGCTGGCGGTCGGTGGGGCGGTGGCCCCGGTATTGGGACTATTGCCGAGGCAAATCCACTCACGAATGCACGCGCACGCGCACGCCAACCGTCCGCGCCAGCCTTGCTCGTAAGTGCGCCCGATACAGCGTCTGGCGCGGTCATAGCATCGGGTTCCACCCCACAGGAGCTACTGGCAGCGCGAGACATCGTCCCCTCTCGGTCCTGACCAGATGACGCGATGGCGCGGACGGCCGGTGCTGCCTGCTTGTCATTCATGCCCTGGAAAATGTTGACGGTGGCTGCGGAGCCCGCAATGGCGCTGTTTTGCGCGACAACGTTACCCCCAATGCTGATGCCTGAGATGGTCACCCCGGTCCCAGCGCTGGTGACTTCGGTAACGTCAACACGTTGCTCGTCGAGCAGATCCTGCATCGTCCGCAGCAGTTCAGCGGCCTGAATTCGGTTGCTGCTGACGGTGACCACGGCATCGCCGCGCGTGATGGTGATTGTGGTTTCGGAACGGCGGCGGGTCAGCCACGCGGTTAGTGAATGGACCAGCACCGCTGCGGCCCCTCCCGCACCAACTGTCACCATAAGGGCGCCCGCCACCTCGCCCGTTTGCTCACCGCCGGTCTGCTCAGGGGACAGACTCACCTGCCCACGCAGGGCACCCTCGTGCCGAAACCACTCCAGCAGCTCCACGAGCTCGGCAGGATTACCGCTGCTCTTGATCAACAAGGGGCCGTTGGCTTCTGACATACCCGCCATTCTGCCGCGACTTCGGGACTCTGTGACGAGATCGCCCAGCTATGCCAGCCACAAGACGAGTGGACCCGTCGCGAACTTGCGACAGTTGAATACGCGATCTCACCAGTCTCTAGTGCCGAATACGGCGGTGGGGGGCGAGGTCAGCCGCGATGTTCAACGGAGTACGCCTCGTGCAGAAAGGAGGTGAACATCAGCGCTGTAGGATCGTGGGCGGTCGGCGTCCACGCGACCAGTGTGACACGGGCCGCTGGCCGCAGCGCGGTGAAGGCAAGCTTGGACTGGTAGGCGAGTGTGCGGGGGAGCACCGTGAGGCCTATCCCCGCCGCGGCCATGGCGATCACCGTCGACTGGTGTCCGGCGCGGGCGGCATAGCGAGCGACGATGCCGGTGGCGGCGTGATGGTTGTTCATCGCCTCATCGAGTGGGTGTCCGCGCGGGTGGGCGATCCACCACGCGCTGGCTTGTTCGCGCAGGGTTTCGGGGTCGGCGCCGGCTACGACAAGCTCCTCTACGGCGAGGATTTCGGTGTGCCCGATCGAGCCGATGGGTTCGCGGCCGATGCCGATGACGACATCGAGATCACCGGCGAGGAAGCCGTCCTCGGCGCGGCGGTACGGGTGATCGGTGAATTCTTCGACGTGGATGTCGATGTCGGGATTCGTCTCGCGCCAAGAGGCGATCGCGTCGAGAAAGACGGCATCCGACGCCATCGACGCGGCACCGACCCGCAGCAACCCGGTGTTGTGTCCGTGGGTGGTGAGCCGGTCGACGGTGCGCGCTGCTTGCAGGCAGCTGCGCATGACGGGCAGGGCGGCAGCGCCCTGCACTGTGGGTTTCATCCCACGGGGATGCCGCACGAATACCGGGCCGCCGAGTCGGCGTTCGACGGCGCTGACGGCTTGCGATACCGAGGGCTGGGACAGGTGCAGCGATCGGGCGGCCGCTGTCAGGGAGCCGTGTTCGGCGACTGCGAGGATCACCTCCATCTCGCGCAAAGTCAGCATCACCCCAAGGTATAGGTGTTCCCTATATCGCACCGAGGAAATCCGTAGTTTTACCTAGCCTGTCGGGAGGCGAGGCTGGAGCGATGAACTCTTGGCGTGACCCGCGCGACATTCCACGACGCGACGCACTGCGGCTCGGTTGCGCGGCGATCGCGGCAGCCGCGCTGAGCTGGTCACCGCGGACAGCACTCGCGCAAGCCGAAGGACCCGGTGCGGACTTCCTGTGGGGCGTCGCCGGCTCGGCGTTCCAGTCCGAGGGCGATATGCCCGCCTCGAACTGGGGCTCCTACATCACCAGCGGAGAGCATCCCGATATGGAGCCATACTTTGAGTCCGTCGATTTCCGTCACCGCTACCGCGACGATATCCGCCTTGCCGCCGACCTCGGGGCGCGGGTGTTCCGGTTCGGGGTGAACTGGGCGCGGGTCGAACCTCGGCGCGACGTGTGGTCGGAGCAGGGCTGGGCGTTCTACCGTGATGTCGTGGCCGAGATCCTCGCCGCGGGTATGCAACCGATGGTGACATTGGATCACTTCGTGTACCCGGCGTGGATCCTGGACCAGGGTGGTTGGGTGTCGGATTCGACGGTCGAGCGGTTCCTGCGCTATGTCGGCAAGGCCACCGAGGAGTTCGCGGGTCAGTGCCCGTGGTGGCTGATCTTCAATGAACCTTCGGTCAATGTGGTGCTCGAGACCCGGATGCGAGGATTGGCCCCGACCGAATCCGCGCGCATGGCCGCGAACCTCGTCACCGCGCACCGACGGGCCTATCAGATCATCAAACACGCTGACCCGACCGCGCAGGTGTCGAGCAATGAAGCCACCCCGAACTTGCCCGCTCCGGCGCGCGCGGCGGCCGATTCGGCATTCCTGAGCCAGGTCGCCGACGGGTACATGGATTTCCTCGGGCTCGACTTCTATTACCCCGATATCGGTGTGGAGGGGATGCTGCATCTGTTCGACGGCAAACCGTGGGAGATCCCGCAGGCACCGCGGGTGATCGGCAGCGTCTGCGAAGACTACGCGATCAGATATCCCGGTCTGCCGGTTTTCATCATCGAGTTCGGGATGCCGACCGACAACGGAGCACCCCGCACCGACGGGCTGACCCGAACCCAGCATCTGCTCGACAGCGTGGACTCGGTGCGCGAGGCCAAACGCCGCGGTGTGCCGATCATCGGAATGCTGTACTGGAGCCTGACCGACAATTACGAATGGGGTACCTACAACCCCCGCTTCGGCCTCTACACCGTCGACGTCGTCACCGACCCGAGCCTGACACGAAAACCGACGGACGCGGTCGAACCCTATCGCCGCCTCATCGCGGAAGACCGCTGGTAGCACCACACTCACGCGGATCCACGCTCGCCACCCCTACTTATCCATCACGCGGCCGGGACTTCGTCCCCGCCACCCACCGCGGTCATCGCCGATCGTGAGGAGACACACAATGAAGGCTCCCGTTGTTCTCGCCGGTTGCGCCGTGACCGTTGCCGTCGTCTTCCCGGCATCGACCGTGCACGCGCAAGCGCCGGGAACGCACTGCGCGCTGTCGGTCGCCGGCGGCTTCGACACCGCGACACCGGAATCCGTGGCGCTGGACCCGACAGCGGTGCACGACGCGATCGCCTATGCCAGTGCGCATCTGCGGACCTCGGTCAAGATATTCCGCAACAACTGTCTGGTCGCGGCCGGTCCGTTCGACGCGACGATCGACGGTGTCCGGATGCCGCTGTGGAGTTCGACCAAGAGCGTGGTCTCGATACTCACCGGGATCGCGGCAGGCCAGAACGAACTCGACGTGGACGATCCCATCGACCGCTACCTGCCCACCGGGCCGGCTTGGGGTGATCCCGCCCATCGATCGATCACGATCCGTCACCTGCTCACCCAGACCTCCGGGCTCGACGAAGCGATCCTGGCCGAGGTCATCACCACCGGCACCGATCCACACATCGCTCGACAAGCGTTGGCGCAGCCGCTGATCCACGAGCCGGGCACCCGATTCGCCTACGGCCAGCGCACTCCCGATCTGCTCGCCTTCGTCCTCGCCCAGGCTGTCGGCGAGGATCTGCAGGACTACGCCCAGCGCATGCTGTTCGACCCGCTCGGAATCGACCGTTCCGCCTACACCTGGTTACGCGATCGCTCCGGCAACACCTACGGGTACGCCCACCTGTTCATGCCCCCGACGCACTACGCGAAGCTCGGACTGCTCATGCAGAACAACGGCAACTGGAACGGCCACCAGGTCGTGCCCGCCGACTACGTGCGACAGGTCGGCGAACCCACCCCTACCAACGGCTGCTACGGACTTCTGTTCTGGACCAACCGCGGCACGTCCTGCACCGGCGGGAACATGCCGGTGATGCCGGCCATCGAACACCGGATGATCCCGTCGGCTCCGGCCGACCTCTATGCCATCGTGGGGGCCTTCCACCAGAACAACTTCATCATTCCCAGCCTGAACATGACCGTCACCTGGACCGGCGTCGCCGGGGACACCAACCCGCTCGGATGCACCAACCACGCCGCCAGCGACCTCTATCACGAATTCTTCCGGATCTTGATGCGTGGTGTCCGCGACCATCACATCCCCGACCCCGGCCCCTACCAGCCGCCGACAACCGAGCCTGACTTCAACCCGTTCAACTACGCCGATCCCGAAGTACTGCTACGCGATCTGGCCCCGAACCCCGACTGCACCGTCATCGCCTGCCCGGCTCCGGGATCCTGAAGGACAGCCAGTGTCGCGGGCAACCCCGGATCCCGCGGAGAACAACAGACCACGGGGCGCGGGAATCCGCCTGGGAGGCGCGCCGTCTCGCAGGTGGGTCTGTCACTTGGATTCCCGATTCATGCGATGCACTCCTCGGCATCCGGGTTTCTGTATGTCGCGGGGCCCGGTGCTCTAGAGCGTTCAGGGGAGGTTGGAATCCAGTCGGCCACTTCGTCTCACCGTCGTAGTGCACAACGTTTCAGTTCGCCCAGGACCGCGTCACTGAGATCGGCGCCGGCAAGGTTGCTCTTCTCGATAATCGTGCCCCTCAGCTCCGCCCGCGAAGGTGTGCCTTCGCAGGTCTACCGATACGAGGTAGCTCAGGCCGAGGTCCGAACCGGCCAGCCAGGCGTCTCTGCGATCAGCGCCTCCGACGTGGACAGCCTGGAAATTCCATCCAGCACCGTGCGACGCGGACACACTGGTGCGAGTTCCAGGCCCAACACTCCTTCTTGAGTGAGTAGCCCGTTCACGTTCTATGAGGCCTCACCAACGGCGTATCCTCCTAGTTGGACTGCGCGTGAAAGAGCTACGCCAGCTTGAGCTTTGGCCCCGGACAGCTAGGCTGGGCGAAACGCCGGAGGAAGAATAAGGGGACCTCGCGCAAGACGAGCCGGGTCAACCGGCGATGCAACGCGGCATTCTCCGTCGATCGATCGACCCCCACACTTCGTCACCGACCGATCACCGGGACGTGACGACAACGGCGCGTAGCGTTCGATGAAGTGGGGTAGCACGATGCAACACAGCGACCACGCCCGGAAAGCCACTCCCCGACGGGTCCTCGAAAGCGGCATAACGAGTAGTTCACCCGCTGTCTGCGCAGCCGGGGCGACGACTGTGCCGCTCTCCCCGGAAGCCCTCTGGGGCGTGCTGTCGCGGACCGATGCGATAGGGCAGTGGATGTCGGCGCACCACGCCTGGATAGGCGCGGTGCCCGATCAGCTCGAGGCAGGCAGCCGACTGGTCGCACAGATCCAGCTGTTCGACATGATCCACGAGGTCGACCTTCTGGTTGCCCACTGCACCAGCGCCTCGGCCTGGACGATGACCGCCGCAACTACGATCGGCTTCTCCATCACCTTTCAGCTGGCAGTTCACCCCATCCCGCAGGGCTCCCAGATTAAGCTCCAGACCTTCCTGCTGAGCGCACTGCTGGGTGACACCGACACTACGATCCTTCGCCACGCTGTCCAGCTCGGAGTGGATTCGAGTTTGCACCGGCTGGTCACGCTGGCAGATGATGCTGTCGCTTCGGCCGTGAACTCGGACGCCGATTCTGTGTGACCGTCATCGCGGGGCCGGACATCCTCGGCACGGGGGATCCGGGAACGCCAAAGGTCACGTCTGGAGGATCTGATGTCGGTGGTGGGGCGCACGCTGCCCGGGATGTGCCTGCCCGGCGGTCGTGATATCGCTGGCGTCGCCGTCCGAGTCGGCCAGCGCCTGGCGTTGACCGCCACTAATCTCACACAACAGGCCTCCGCTTCGGTCATTGATCGCCTACGACCATCAACCGTGCTGAACGTACGCGTCGAAGAGGCTCGAGGTGTCGAGCAGGTACCCGATGATCGGTGCGGGAGCGCGATCCCGTCCGGGACGTCGCCATTCAGGTCAGCTGGTCGCCGACACGACCCCCACCGTCATCGGTTTGCACCGGCTTGTGTGGCCCTCCCCGCCGTCGCCGCAGAGGAAGCCGCCGCCCGCGCACAGTCCTGACCGAAGCCGAGAGAACGAGAGTCCGGCCGTCGGATGCGTCGGCCGAATCTCCCGCTCCTTTCACGCGTGGTCTCTCGGTCCCGCCGACGACGGCTACATCTCGTGCTCCCAGCTGCCGCGCGTGTCGACCTCGGCAGCATCGGCCAGCGCCTCCAGCTCCGCGATTTCCTCCTCGGCGAGCTCGATGCCACCAGCTCGGACCAACCCGTCGATGTAGTTCGCCTGCGTGACCCCGATGATCGGGGTAGTCCCCTTGGCGATGGCCCAGGCGGTCGCGACGTCGGCGGCCGAGGCCCCTGCGTCCTGCCCGATCGCCCCCATCCTGTCCGTCAGCGCCTGCAGCCGTGGCAGGATGGGGTTGTACGCGGCCGCGCGGCTGCTGCCCTCCGGCAACGGATGGGCCGGGCTGTACCTGCCGGTCAGCGCCCCTTGCTCGAGAACCATGTAGGAAAAGAACCGCACGTCGTGCTCGCGGCAGTGATCGAGGATGCCCGCGCGCTCAGAGCTCCGGTACAGCAGGCTGTAATGGTTTTGGACCGCCTCCACGCGGAAGCCGGCCTCGCCGAGGATCTGATCGGCGAGAGCGATCTGGTTCATGTTGTGGTTGGAGACGCCGACGTGTTTGATCCTGCCGCTACGCAGCAGCGGTATCAGCAGCGGCGTCCAACGGGCCACGTCGGCGGGGTTATGGATCCAGTACAGATCCACATAATCGGTGCCCAATCGGTCCAGGCTCTGGTTCAGCATGTCCGCGACCGGATCGTCGCCCTCACCCGCGACCTGCGGGGTGAATTTCGTCGACAGCTGGTACTCATCCCGGGCATAGCCCTTCAGCGCTTGCGCGAGAACGGTCTCTGAGTGGCCCATGCCGTACACCACCGCGGTGTCCCACAGGGTGAACCCGTTCGTCTGCGCCTTCTCGACGACCTCTCGCAGGCCGGTCTCGGTCATCCGGCTGCCGAACCAGCCATCGCCCACCTCGCCGCTGTCTCCCCAGGCCCACGTGCCCAGCGCCCCCGTCGGCGCTGTCAGCGTCTTGCTCGTCATCTCGCATACCTCCAGTCTCATTTCCCATCACCGCTGGTGATGGTGTCGCAACGTTCGGTCTCCAGGAGATCGCGATGGCCGCCACCGGAGAAGGTCGCGTTTATAGGGGGTGTGATCTCAACCCCCCCTCGCGCCGTGCCCAGCGGCTACCGTGATGACATGGACCAGCAACCCGGAAACCGCGGCGACATCCGGGACTTCCTTGCCAGCCGGCGCGCCAAGATCACCCCGGCGCAGGCCGGACTGCCGACCAACACTCGCCGCCGGGTCGCCGGACTGCGACGCGAGGAGGTCGCCGTCCTCGCCGGAGTGAGCACGGAGTGGTACACGCGGCTGGAGAAGGGGCACATCGGCGGCGTGTCCGAAGACGTCCTCGACGCGGTCGCTCGCGCCCTGCGACTCGATGACGACGAACGCACCTACCTGTTCGACCTGGCCCGGTCATCGCAGCCGGCGAGCCGCACGCCGTCGCGTCGCCGGGACGTCGCGGTCGCGCCCCAGGTCCAGTGGCTGCTCGACTCCATGACGATGTCCTCGGCGTTCGTACGCAACGGCCGCACGGACGTCGTCGCCAGCAACCCTCTGGCCCGAGCCATGTTCGCGCCGATGTTCGCCGGCGCCACCATCGACCAGCGTGGCCGCCCCAACATCGCCCGCTACGTCTTCCTCGACCCCGGCGCACGTGACTTCTTCGTCGACTGGGACGCCGCCGGCAATGCCACGGCCGCCCTGCTGCGCGTCGAGGCCGGCCGCGAGCCCCGTGATCGGGCGCTGCGCGAACTCATCGGCGAGTTGTCCACCCTAAGCCCCGAGTTCCGCGAACTGTGGGCCCCACACCACGTCCTGATCCGCCATGATGGCATCAAACGGGTCAAGCACCCCGAGGTCGGCCACCTGGAACTGGCATTCCAGGACCTGGACCTGCCCCTGTCCGGCCAAGCCGTGCACAACCTGATCACCTACACCGCCGAGCCCGGCACCGCATCCGAAGACCGGCTCACACTCCTCGCCAGCTGGGCAGCTACGCAATCTCGGTCGGCAGAGCCCACCTCGCGAAGCTGACAGGTCAGCCCGCCAGGGGAGAGCCCGAAACTCTCAACCGCCGCTGTTGCGGGCTGCGGGTGCCGGTCGGGACTTACGCAACCCGGTCATGACCTCGTCTCACCAGGACTGCAGCGGACCGGGGTCTGGCCAGCGGACCTGCGGTGGTTCTTCCGGCTCGGTGGTTTCGATGAAACGGGAGGAGCGGTAGTTCCGATTGCGCTGCATGAGCTGGTCCTCGATCTTGAAATCTGCTGGTCGAGCTGGTACCGGTGCTGATGGGCCGGGTCACGGCCCGACAGGAAACGCGTTGTCGTCGTCGCCGTGCATGCAGACCGGATGCAGCCGGGGCGCGTTCACGATGAGGGCGTCGGTGAGGCTGGTGTGCAGCGGGAGCCATTGGGTGAGGCCGGCCACGGTGATGACGCGTTCGGCGACCGAGGGCACCGGATTGAGCACCACGATCCGGATGCCGTGCATCGCGGCCTGCTGGGCTTCGGCGGCCAAGTCCAGGATCGGGCGGCAGCCGATGAACGCGAGGTCGCCGATGTCGACGATCAGCAGCCCTGCCCGGCTCGCTTCGGCCAGGGCGGTGTCGAGTAGGTGGTGCCAGTGCTGGAGGGTATAGGCGTCGACCTCACCGTGTACGGACAAGATCACCACGGTCGTGCGGACGTCGAGTTCTGCCCGCAAGCGGGTGCAGGGGTCGGGTGGTTCGTCGGCGAAGGCCGAGAACCGGTCGTCGTGGTTGAGGGGTCGGGGGCTCATCGAGACCTCGGGTTCGTCGG
Organism: Nocardia sp. NPDC003979; assembly: GCF_053605015.1. Taxonomy (NCBI): domain Bacteria; kingdom Bacillati; phylum Actinomycetota; class Actinomycetes; order Mycobacteriales; family Nocardiaceae; genus Nocardia; species Nocardia sp. NPDC003979. The sequence continues at coordinate 17,367 of NZ_JBSGIJ010000023.1, read as the reverse complement.
TCGCTGGCAGGGCCTGGGACTGGACGACCAGCCCTGTGTCATCAAGAACAGCCGCTGCGTCCATTCGAGCACGCTGCGGGTGGGGTGTCACCGATTGTGATCCACCTGTTGCCGCCGCCGTCGTTCGGTAGGGCCCGCAAGACGCATAGTTGCAGGTCGGGCCTTGTTCTCTGTAAGCATGCGGAGAAGGTGGCTGTGGCGGAGGTGAAAGCTCAGTGCTGAGCTGAATGCCTGGCAGTCTTTCTGGTTGCGGGCAGCGAATACCGGGTGGCTTGGTATTCGGGCGAGCACCAAGCCACCGTGTCCGTTGCCCGGCGATCGTCAGCCAGCGTCGTCGGTGTCGGGTATCTGACCGATACGCCCGGCTCACGCCGGTGCTCGACGTCGGTGGGTCGAGGTGGTACCGCAAGGTCACTCCGTGCGAGCTCACAGCCTGCCCCGGCCCACCGACCGGCGGCCTACAACTTCGTGCTCCGACCGGCGCGGTGCGACAGGCGCCCGCAGAAGGTCTCGGCCAATGCTGCAGACCCGGATCCGCGTCAGGGGAGTGCCGTCTCGACTTGGCATGGTCGAGAGGCGGGGCAACTGTGCGGGCACCGGGCTGGGACTGCACAGCCGTGATCCGGATACCCCGGGAGACGTAGGCCGCGGCCGAGGCCAGTGCAGAGCAGTGCGTGGTTCAGGTCAGCAGGCCGTGGAGTACGACGTCGGCGATCGCAGCGCTGTCCTCGGCGCCGTCGGGTCGGCCGAATCGGCGAGCCCACGGCTCCTGCCCGTACATCAGAGCCGGTTTGGTGACGACGAAGTGAAAGACGTGCCAGGGCATGGCACGGATCCGTCCGGCGGCGACGAGTCGTTCGAAGACCGGGCGTACGACGTGCTCGACGGGTTCGAGCACCGTGTACAGGTAGTCGAGCCGGTCGGTTTCGCGGGCCGCTTCGTAGTCGATCACCTGATTGAGGTATGGGTGGTGCGCGCTGGCCCGGTGGAAGGCTCGGACCGCGTCGACCAGCCAGCGCAGATCGTCGTCGGGAACTACAGCCAGGGTGGGTGCCAGCTCGGTGGCCAGGGTATGGGCCTCGTGACCGATGACCGCTCGCCAGAAGGCTTCCTTGGAGCCGTACCTGTCGTGGATGAAGGTGTGGCCCATGCCGAGGCGCTCGTTGAGCTCGCGGACCGAGACCGCCTCGTAGCCGAGGTCTGCGAAGGCCCGCAGCCCGTCGCGCATGAGTTGTGCGTGGTCGGGTGTGTGTGTTTCGCGTTTCGGCCGGCCTGGTCCACGACGCATCGCTACTTCCTCCTGCTCCCCCGGAACAACCAATATCAGACAGTTGCCTGATATTATCGTGGGTACGTCCATCCAGTACCTCGCACTTCTGTGAGAAGGGTGATCGACATGACGGATCTGCACGGCAAGGTCGCTCTCGTCACCGGATCGGCCCGCGGCATCGGCAGAGCCATCGCGCTGCGGTATGCCTCGCTGGGCGCTCGCGTGGTGATCAACTACGCCGCGAACGAGGACAACGCGCGCAAGACTGTGGCCGAGATCCGGGATCTCGGTTCGGACGCGGTCGCGATCCAAGCCGACGTCTCCGATGTGCGGGCTCTCGAGCGACTCTTCGCCGAGTCCGTCGAGGTGTTCGGAAAGCTCGACATCGTCGTGGCCAATGCCGGTGTCGAACTGATCGATCAACCCATCGCCGAGGTGACCGAGGAACAGTTCGACAGGCTTTTCGCCATCAACACCAAGGGTGCCTTCTTCACATTGCAGAAGGCCGCTGAGCACGTCGAGGACAACGGCAGGATCATCTACATCGGATCCAGCACCACCAGCCTGCCCATGGCGGGCCTCGGCCTGTACGGCTCCAGCAAGATGGCCCCGCGCTTCACCGTCGCCGTGCTCGCCCAGGAAGTTGGGCACCGCGGCGTGACAGTCAACGCCATCATCCCCACCCAGATCGAGGGCGCTGGAGTGTTCACCCACCTGCCAGAGGACGACCCCACGCGGGCCCAGAACCTCGCCATCCGCCCCATCGAAGGACGTCTCGGCAGCGTCGAGGACGTCGCCGACGCGACACAGTACTTCGCCGGCGACCTCGCACGCTGGGTCAGCGGCCAGAACCTGCTCATCAGCGGCGGAGCTCCGGCCTAGCGGCACGCGAAACCAGCGACACATCGACAGGAGCGGACCCATGCCAGGCAAAGTCATCGACATCACCATCCCCGACCTCTCCGGAAAGCGCGCCCTCGTCACCGGAGCTAGCGACGGCCTCGGAATCGGAATCGCCACCCGACTCGCCACGGCCGGAGCGCAAGTGCTGCTGCCCGTACGCAATCCGGGCAAGGGCGAGGCTGCCATCGCCAAGATCCGGCAAGCCGCCCCGAGTGCGAGCCTGGCGCTGTACGGCCTGGACCTGTCATCGCTGGACTCTGTGGCCGCGCTCGGTGAGACCCTGCGGCAGGACGGACGCCCGATCCATCTGCTGATCAACAACGCGGGCGTGATGACCCCACCGGATCGGCAAACGACTACCGACGGGTTCGAGCTGCAGTTCGGCACCAACCACCTCGGCCACTTCGCGCTGGTGGCCCACCTGCTGGAGCTGCTGCGGGCCGGTCGCGCACGAGTGAGTTCCCAGATCAGCATCGCCGCGAACCAGGGCGCCATCAACTGGCAGGACCTGAACTGGGAACACTCCTACAACGGATCGAAGGCGTACAGCCAGTCCAAGATCGCGCTCGGGCTCTTCGGGCTCGAACTCGACCGGCGTAGCCGGGCAGGCGGCTGGGGCATCACCAGTAATCTTTCCCACCCCGGAGTCGCGCCGACGAACCTACTCGCCGCGCGCCCAGAAGTCGGCCGTGCCAAGCAGACCCCGAGAAGGAGGCTCATCAGCGCACTGTCCGCCCGCGGCATCCTGTTCGGGACCGTCGAGACCGCGAAGCTCCCGGCCCTGTACGCCGCCACCGCCGAGGCAGCCGAGGGCGGCCGGCTGTATGGGCCCAGCGGGCCCGCTCACCTCGGCGGCCCGCCCGCAGAGCAGAAGATCTACTCCCGCCTCGTCAGCGTGGAAGACGCCCGGCGCGTCTGGCAGATCTCCGAGGAACTGGTGAAGGTGACCATGCCGGACAGCTGAACGAGCGCGCCGGTTCCACAGCGAGAAATGGACCCGGTCCAGATCATGCGCTGGTCCGCGCGGCCCGGGCCGCGCGACCGGAAAGTTCGGTGAAGGCGTCGCGCAGCGGTTGCGGGGTGACCACCTCGATCTCGGTGTCGAAGCGCGCCAACGTCGCCGCCAGCGCCGCCCAGGACCACGAACCGATCAGGAGTCTGGTTCGCCGCTGGTCGAGCGCCTCGACGACTGCGTCGCCGGCGAACGGAGCAACCCGCGAGGCGGGCGGATGAACAATCACCTCGCCGACGCACGGCCAGGCATCGGCACCGGACGAGCCTTTGAAGCGGGCGGAGAGGAAAGCTGTGACATCCCCGCCCGGCAGTTGCCGGGGTGCCAAGCGTGGGCCGTTGGGAATGCGCAGAGTCATCCGGTCCGCGCGGTAGGTCCGCCAGTCGGCACGCTCGGGGTCCCAGCCGATCAGGTACCAGCGCCCGTCCCGGACTACGAGGTGGTGGGGTTGTATCCGGCGGGGCGGGCGCGGATCGACAGCCTCGGGCGCGGTCGCCTCCGGGTAGTCGAACCGGACTTCCTCCGCGCGACGAATCGCGATACTCAGATCCATCAGGATCTGGGTATCGACTTGGACATCTGTCCCAGCCGCGGCGATCTCGAGCGCATCGACTCGCTGCCGTAATCGGGACGGCAGGACTTGGCGCACGGTGGCAAGCGCCCGCGCGGCGCTGTCCTCGATTCCCGCGCCGGTCCCCACCGCGATCCGCAACGCGACGGCGAGCGCGACGGCCTGCTCGTCGTCGAACAACAGCGGCGGGAGCTCACTGCCCGCCTGCAGCCGGTAGCCGCCCTCAGGGCCTTTGATCGCCTGAACGGGATAGCCGAGCTCACGCAGGCGATCGACGTCGCGGCGCACCGTGCGCACACTGACGTCGAGCGCTCGGCGAGCAGACCTCCGGGCCAGTCCCTGCGGACCTGCAGCAACGACAGCAGCGAGAGCAGGCGGCGAGAGGTCGCCGTCGAGGTCGATATCGGCATGGTTGCCAGATTGCCACGAGTAGAGGACCTTCTCTGTCCTCTACCGGTGTCAGTGTGGTCTTCGTCGCCGACCGGCGGCGACATCCACTCGAAGGGACAGCGATCACCATGACCCTCAGCACTGTTGCCCACCTGAACTTCCACGGTCAGGCCCGCCCGTCCCTGGAGTTCTATCAGTCGGTGTTCGGGGGTGAGCTCACCCTCGCCACCTATGCGGACTTCGGGATGCCCGCCGAACTTCCCGGCGCGACGAACGTGGTGTTCGGCCAGGTCCTGGCCGACAACGGGTTCCGGGTCATGGCCTACGACGTGCCCGGCCACGACACCGCCGCTGCCACCCCGGCCGCGCCCACCACCCGCCGCGAAAACGGCACCACCATCACCGAGGAACGGTTCTTCCTCTCGGTGAGCGGCGAGTCCGTCGCGGAGGTCGGCGCGCTGTGGGAACGCCTCGCCGACGGCGCGACGATCATCGAGGCCTTCGGCCCAGCTCGGTGGGCGCCCGCATTCGGGATGCTCGGTGATCGCTTCGGTGTCACCTGGATCCTCGATGTCGCCACCGAGCACGTGTCTGACTGACGTGCTCTGTCCGTGGCGCGATCGGGCTGGATCGCGCCACGGGCCCGAGGCCGCGAACACCACTTGGAAGAGCGCGTACTCGGCGCTCCGGGTCGTGCTCGGCGGTGGTGGCCTTCTGTAGCGCTGGTCTGCCTACCTCTCAGCGGGTGAGGGTCTGGGTACCGATGACCGCCAGCAGGTCGAGTTTGTCGGCGCTGTCGGTGCCGAGGGCAGGGGTGAACCAGAGCAGTCGTTGGCGGCCGTCCTCGGAGAAGAGGTTGAGGCAGTTGACCTCCAACACCCCGAGGGAGGGGTGGTTGATGCGTTTGCGGTCGTTGCGCCGGAAGGCCACATCGTGAGCTGCCCAGCGCGCGGCGAAATCGTCCGATCGGCGCAGTAGATCGCTGATCAGTGAACTGGCCTCGGGGTCTGTGGCGCTGCGGCGGCCGGCCGCGGCACGCAGATCGGCGACGAAAGCGCGCGACTGGGTGTCGTGGTCGGCTACCGGGTAGAGTCGCCGCGCTTCGGGGTCGGTGAACCAGCGGTAGACGAAACTGGCGGGCTTGCCGCGCCAGTGCGACTGGTCGCCGAGCAAGGCGGTGGCGAGCGGGTTCTGTACGAGGGTGACGTGCAGGTCCGTGATCACCTGGGCCGGCGTCGAGGTCAGCCTGGTGAGCAGGTCGAGCATGCCTGGATGGACTCGCGACGCCGGTCCACCGTGCCGTGGCAGCGGGCGCTCGGCCAGGTGATAGAGGTGATCGTGCTCGTCGGCGGTCAGGCGCAGCGCGCGTGCGATGGCGGCCAGCATCTGTTCCGACGGCTGTGATCCGGCGCCGCGCTCGAGCTCGGTGTAGTAGTCGACCGAGGCGCCGGCGAGCTGGGCCACTTCGTCGCGACGTAACCCGGGAACTCGGCGTCGCGGGCCGACGACCAGCCCGACCTGGTCGGGACGGATTCGTGCACGGCGCGATCTCAGGAACGCACCCAGCTCCGTGTACTTGTTCGAGGCCATAGCGTCCAGTCTCCCCATCCGGGGCCGCTGGCACAGGGGATGACACCCCCTGTCGCAGGGAGGCGGACGCACCGCACCATAGGGGGCATGACCAGTACAGACAGTGTTGACCGAGCGCCCGAGCGCGTTGCCATCGTCACCGGCGGTTCCCGCGGCATCGGACGGGCGATTTCGCAGCGGCTCGCGGCCGAAGGCATGGCGGTCGTGGTCAACTACGCGAGCCGCACGGCCGAGGCAGAGGAAACCGTCGCGGCGATCACCGCCGCCGGTGGGCGGGCGATCGCTGTGCGCGCCGATGTCGCGGAGGACACCGCGGTCGCTGCCCTGTTCGACAGCGCCGAAGCCGAATTCGGCGGCGTGGACGTCGTGGTGAACTCGGCTGGGCGGCTGGCGCTGTCGACCATCGCCGAGCTCGATCTGGATGTCCTCGACCAGCTGTACCGCACCAATATCCGCGGCACCTTCGCGGTTGCCCAGCAGGCCGCTCGACGGTTACGGACCGGCGGTTGCTTCGTGGGCTTGTCGACCTCTGTCGTCGGCACCCAGTTCCCCGGCTACGGACCGTATGTCGCGGGCAAGGCGGCCGTCGAGGCCATCACCCTCATCTTGGCGCGCGAACTACGCGGTCGCGATATCACCGTGAACACCGTCGCCCCCGGGCCCACCGCCACCGACCTGTTCTTCGACGGTAAGACCGACGAGCAGATCGAGATCCTGGCCAAGGCCCCGCCGCTGGAACGTCTGGGCACACCAGACGACATCGCCGACGTCGTCGCCTTCCTCACCGGTCCCCGCGGCCGCTGGGTCAACGGACAGATCCTGCGGGCCAACGGCGGGATGGTTTGATGGCGGCCGCCTGGGTGAGGGGGCCTCCGCACGGCCGGACCGATTGCGCACCCGCTGAACGAACGAACCGAATCACCACAGGAGAATCGCCATGCCATTCGCCAACTTCAAGGTCCCCGCCGGCACGGTCAGCGACGAAGACAAGAACAAGCTCATCGAACGCACCACCGATCTCTACGCCGAGATCTACGGTGACCGCGCTCGGGCCACCACCATCGTGCTCGTGGAGGAAGTCATCGACGGCGGCTGGGGTGTGGCCGGTGGGGTTCTCACCGCCGCGATGCTCAACGCAGACAGCTGACCCTGCCGGTGCGGTCGACGGCGCGCCGGGCCGCACCGGCGGGGTCACGCGGTGGGCGGATTCGACTCCCTCCGGGGCGTCCTCGCTGGTGAGGGCGGCGGTCATCACGGACGGTGCGTCCAGGGCGCCCGGCCGGGGTGGTGGTCTGGCGCCGATTCTGATTCACTTCCCTGTTCGGCCCTTGTGCGCCGGTGGTAGGCCATCCGGCGCACACCGGTCCGTCCCGGCCTAGCGCAAGGCAACCGCCGGGAAATCGACCGGCACCCGCAGCGCGACGTTCACATAGTTGGTGAACAGGTTCAACGCCACGTGCGCGATGAGTTCGACCAGTTCCGGATCGGTCCAGCCCTGCTCGCGCACCGCCGCGATCTGTTCGTCGCCGACATGGCCGCGCTGCTCGACGAGCTCGAGGGCGAAGCCCAGCAGCGCGGCGGTCTTCGGGTCCTCGGCGTCACCGGTCTGGGCGGCACGCAGTGCCGCGGTGCTGAGTCCGGCTTTGCGGCCCAGACCGGTATGAGCGGCCAGGCAGTACTCGCACCCGTTTCGGTTGGCCACCGCCACCGCGATCTGCTCGCCCAGTGCCGGGCCGAGGGTTCCCTCGCCCAGTGCCTGGAACGAACCCCACATGCTGCGCAGTGCCGCAGGCGAATTCGCCACCGCGGCGAACATGGCCGGGGTGGCGCCGAAAGCGCCGGTGATCTGGTCGAGCAGCTCGCGGGTCGTGCCGGTGGTATCGGTGCGGGCGATGAGTGAGAGGTGCGACATGGTGTGCCTCCGTGGTGTCGGTGAAGCGCGGGAACCGATCGATTCGGGCGCAGTTCCATCGTCACTGCCCATGCGCGCCGAATAGATACCGAAAGTATCGATTGAATGCCCGATCGTCTAGCATCGTGCGATGTCCTCGTTCGACCGGCTCTCGCCGCTGCTGGATCAGTTCCGGATGCGGGCCCACCTGCTGCACACCGGCCCCCTGTGTGGGGTCACCCGTTTCGGCGCCGGCGAAGGGCGCGGGTTCTTGCACCTGATTCGTGCCGGGGAGCTCACGGTCGAGCATTCGGTCCCGTCGGTCGGTCTGCGACGGCTGACGGTCTCGCGACCCAGCGTGCTGTTCTATCCCCGACCCCTCGCTCACGACTTCCACAGCGACCCGCGCGGGGATTGCGACTTCGCGTGCGCCACAGTCGAGTTCGAAGGCGGCGTGCATCATCCGCTGGCGCGGGCACTTCCCACGGTCGTTGTCGTCGCTCTGGCACAAGTCGAAGGACTCGACGACGCGCTGCGACTGCTGTTCGGTGAGATCGATCGGCACCGGTGCGGCCACCGGGTGGTCGCCGACCGCCTGTTCGAGGTCGTGATGCTGCAGTTGCTGCGCTGGATGCTCGACAACCCCGCCGCCGTCGCGATGCCACCAGGTTTGCTCACCGGGATCGCCGACCCACAGCTCGCCCCCGCCCTGCTCGCCGTGCACGCATCACCCGGCGACAACTGGACGCTCGACTCGATGGCCCGCCTTTCTGTCATGTCGCGCAGCGCCTTCGCGGCCCGGTTCCGCGAGACCGTCGGAGCGACGCCGCTGGAATACCTGACCGGGTGGCGCCTGTCGCTGGCCCAGCTGCGACTACAGGCAGGGCATCCGGTGAAATCGATCGCCGCCGAACTCGGATACGCCAACAGCTCGGCGCTGTCGAGGGTCTTCACCCAGAAGGTCGGCTGCTCGCCGACGGCGTGGCTGGCGACGACATGGAACCACTGAGGCCAATTCCCGCCCCTGCCGGGGGAGCGTTCGAGGCATCGATCCGGAGGAGGTCCGAACGGGCCCTGACCCGGCAGTGTGATTGCCGGTGATCCCGCTCGGCAGCCGCGGCTTCGACGCCGGGGCGACCCGACGACGTCAGTCGAGTCGGGCAGTGCTTGTCGGCCGTCGTCGGACAAGTCCAGCAGCTGCGCGATCGAGGACACCACCCGGATTCGATACGAACATGGAGTGAGCCAGACCCGGCCATCGCGCGACTGCGGAGCGCATCAGGATTCGCCGACGTGCGACGCCTCCATCGCTATCATCGGGCACCGAGTGCGGTGAGGACCTCGTGGGCGGCGCGTTTCCCCGACTCGACAGCTCCCTCGAGGTAGCCGTTGCAGCGGCGCGCTGTCTCGGTGCCCGCCCAATGGATGCTGCAGGTCGCCGCCGCCGCCGACATCAGCGCATCCAGCTGACCCGGTCGCGGAAGCGCGGAGTAGCCACCCATGACGTAGGGGTCTGTGTGCCAGGACTTCTCGTACCAGTCGACGGTATCGAGAGCGCCGGAGCCGAAGTGGCGGGCGACCTCGCGCAGGAGGGTGTCTCTGCGTTCATCGGGTCCGAGACGATCGAGCGCCCGGGCTGATTCGCCGGGCGCCAGAATGCACAGGTGCCCCGCCCCTGCCGGTGGTGAGACGTCGAACGTCGACGACAGCGCGCCTTCTAGCCCGATCGACTCGCCACTGAGTCCCCGTTCTCGCCAGAAGGGAGTCCGGTAGACGGCGATCGCCTTGTAGATCGTCCCCATCGCCATGTTCTGCTGAACGTGGCGGCGTTCGGCGGGCAATGCCGGTCGGTGTTCGATACTGGCGGCGACCGGCGGCGGCACTGCGACGACAACCCGCTCAGCCGCCACCGCACCGCCCGAGGATCGCACGACCACACCTGCCGGTGAACGCTCGATGGCGCTGACTCGACGATTGAGCCGCACGACCGAGCCCAGCTCGGCGGCCAGCGCCTGGGCCAATGCGCCCGTGCCTCCGGTCAGCAGTGATTGCTGGACGCCGCCTTTGGTACCCAGCATGACCCGCAGGCCCCCGACCGACCGGATCCCGTGCGCGACAGCGGCAACCGAGATTTCGCCGGGGTCGCACGAGAAAGCCTCCGACAAGATCACCGATGTCAATCGCTGTGCCCGCGCCCCGGGAATCCTCGCCACGAACTCCGCGAGCGTGACACGGTCCCATCGTGCCCGCGCTGTCGTGCGGGCCATCAATTCCAGACGCAGCAGCGCCCATCCGGTCGCCGCGACGGTCAGTGGGGCGAGGCGCACCGGGCCGCGGTGGGCCAGGACGAGACTCTTCCCGAACTGCGGTGTGGGGAACAAGGGGCGAGCGAATTCTCGGGCCAGCGCGATCATCTGGATGTGATCATGCCCTATCCATTGCGCGCCGATATCCAGTGCTGTTCCGGCACTGGATATCTCGGTGAGCGCGCGTCCGCCGGCCCGGTCGGCTGCCTCCAGGACGACCACGTCGACTCCGGCCGCACGCAGCGTGCGCGCAGCTGTCAATCCCGCGAATCCGGCGCCGACGACTGCCACGGTCGTATGGTCCATCACTGTCACTCCTCATTATCAAACACATGTTTTACAACGAGTGTTGCACAACTGCTAGGCTTTCGCCATGCCCCGTAGCGTCGACCGCCCCGAACGCCTGTCCGCCATCAGCGACGCCGTCGTCGCGATCGCCACCGAACACGGCTTCGCAGCGGTGACCATCCGCTCGGTCGCGGAGAGAATCGGTGCCTCCACCTCGCTGGTCACCCACTACGTCGGACACCGCGACGACATCCTGCGTTTGGCCGTGCGGCGCGTGGTCGAGGCTCGGTGCCGAGAAGCCGACCGCACGATCGCGGGCGCGGTGGGCACTGTCGCACTGCGCACGTTGGTCGAGTGGGCAATCCTGACCACCGCCGAGGACCACGGCATTCACCGGTTCTGGCTCGCGCTGGTCGTCGGCTCCGCCGACGAGCCCGCGCTGCGCGAGGAACTCGACGTGTTCAACAACTGGTGGGATACCCGCCTGCGCCACGCCCTGGCCGCGACCGGCCGCACCGACACCGACCAGGCCGCCGATCTGATCAATGTGATAGTCGACGGCCTGATCATCGGAGCCTTCGACAATGGCCATCCGTGGCCACCGGAACGCAGGCGGCGCATCCTCACCGCCACCTGGTCAATGCTGGGCCTCGCGCCGCGCGAGGAGTGGCTGTGATCGCCTCGTCGGCGAACCGAGTCGGGGTCTACCAGGCGCCGAGCCCGGCCGATATCGCCACTGGTGCCAGCAGGGACCATTGAGGTAGGCGTAGCAGCGGCGCGCTCGCCTGTACGCGCGACGCGATCACGACGAAGACGATCGAATAGGCCGCAAATCGTGCGGCAGTCAGCGCCGCGACCAATTCGGTCCCCGCCGGTTGCCACCACGCGATCGCTAGGAGCGTCGTCGCGGTGGCGACCAGATCGACGCTGACCAGGTGCCACACCGCGTGCAGGGTCCGCTTGGGGATCTCGGCCAGGGAGCTGGACAGCAGCGGGCGCACAGGGTCGATGTGCCCGGCGACGATGTGGATGACCGCCACCATCGCTGCGGCCAGGCCGGCGGCGAACAGATAACCGTTCATCGCGGCCCGATTCCCGCGGAGAGGATCCTGCCGAGCCGCTCGGCCAAGTCCGGGGTCACCGGCTCGCCGAGCACACCCAGATGGAAGAAGACCGCACCCGCGACAGCATCGAGGACGAGTTCGACCGCGACATCGTCGCCCACTTCGCCGCGCGCACGCGCGCGCTCGAAGATCTCTGCCATCCGGCGTTTCGCCGGAGCCAGGAACGAATCACGCAGTACCGCGCGCAGTGTCGGGTCGGCGGCGAAGTCGGCGAGCAGTCCCGGCAACGCCGCGGCGGCCGTGGGTGCGCTGAACTCGGCGACCAAGGCCGCGACCAGTGCGGTCAGGTCAGCTTGGGCGGTCCCCTTGTCGGGCACGGGCCCCAAGTCGACGCGAGTGAACAGGGCTTCATAGATCAGCTCGGGCTTGCCCGACCAGCGACGATAGATCGCGTCTTTGCCGACGCCGGCGCGCGCCGCGATCGCGGTCACCGAGGCCGCCGAATAGCCGACCTCCCCGACGAGTTGCTCTGCGGCTTGGAGGATGGCGATGTGGGTGCGGTGATCGCGAGGGCGCCCGCGGATGGAATCGTTCATTCGACGTACAATACGGGTCTACCCGTATTGTACGTCAAGGATGCTCCCCGCCCTTACCTGCCTATCCGGGCGTGACCCGGGAGGAATTCAGCTGCCGAGTGCGCCTGTGTCGGCTCAGAGGATCCGGCGCGCCAACGGCGAACACTCACGGTGAAATCCTCGCCCAGCTACTTCGATGATCGGCACATCACCGCAGGCAAATGGCTATTCAGTGGCGCATCACAACCATCTGGCAAACGCTCTTGCGATCACACCCAACAGTGCGCCGCGCCGTCTGGCGCCGCCGTATGCTCGACCTCGTCGGACACGCACAACGGAGGCTGGGCTGTGACGCAAAACGGTTGGCGAGGAAAGCGTTTGATCGACCGCAAACTTGTCGCGGCGGCCATCGGCGCTGCGGCCACGCTCGACCAACTGCACCAGCTCGCAGCGCGGTGCGCCGCCGAGGGGATCAGCCTTCAGACCCTCTGCGACACCATAAACACAGAACTGGCGGACGCGGCGAACGACCTGGGCGCCGACCACGATCCTAGGTTGGCGGTACTGTGTGCGCTTGCTCGGTCATCTGCGATTCGCGCCTACAGCCAGAATGTAGACGGACGGAGCGAGTCGTGGGCGGACTCGAGTTGCTGGCCAACGCTTCGAGACGAGTTACGGCACTGAGCAGGACGCAGCTCAGCGGCGCTGCTGGTCGCCGCCGATTGACGACGCTGCTGAGACTATGCGCAGCGGGCGGCGCCAGATCATGACAACCCACTCGTGGCGTCTGGCGGCGCGACATAGACATTCCATTGATACGGTGAAATCCGCTGGGAAACCGTGGGGAGGGAACGTGACCGCAGGGCTGACTCGTATCAGCACAGAGCAGGTCGAATCCTCTATCGCTGTGGACTTCTGGCAGAAGGTCGTCGGAAGTAGCGCCGCACCGGTGACGTTGACTCCACTGCGAGGACAAGAATTCTTCGGTGAGATCGTCGGATTGGCCTCGACCGACTCGGTCGAGATGATCTGGTCCTGTTGTGGTGGACAGCTCTCGACCCGCACGGCCAAGCACATCGCTGGCGCTGACGACGAATACATCGTCGCGATCGTCGATATTTCGGGTACGTCGCCGCAGCCGGGTACGGCATTGATCCCCGGCGCATTGACATTGTTCGACACCTCCCGCCCGGCACGGCTGGTGATCGAGCGGCCACGGACCATGATCGTCGTCCGTGCTCGCAGGGAGCTGGTGGCACAGCGCTGCGCCCAGGGAAATGACCTGTTCGGCGGCCCCTCGATCCAGGTGCCACCAGCGGCGGCCCAACTTGTCGCCGGCTTCTTGACCTCTGTGGCCGAGCTGGCCGTGACCGAACCTGACCATGCACGAGTGCTGGTCGAACATGTGCCCGGGCTGTTGGGGTCAGCGGTCGATGTGGCCGCAAGGCGGGACAGGCCCGCGCATGAGAGTGAAGCCGATCTGCGACGGCGAGCGAAGGCCTTTCTGCGTGCCAATTACCGGAATCCGGATCTCACCGCCGACGAGGTAGCCCGAGCCTTGCTGGTATCGCGGCGAACGCTGTTCCGCGTGGTCGGACCGGAAGGTGTTTCCGGCACGCTGCGCCGGCTACGCACCGAGCACGTCCGACGGCTCCTGAAGGCGTATCCGGACAAGACGGTCACCGCGATCGCCGCCGAAGCCGGATTTCGCGATGAACGTTCGCTCTACCGCACGTTCCGCCGAGCGGAATCGATGACACCGGCCGAATACCGCGCCAGAGTGTGCCGACCGACCGACTGACAGGCGCTCGCCCCAGCGAAACCCCACCAACTTGGGCTGATCAGGGGATAGACCTGGGGCAGGCCATCACAGTCGCCTCGCGCCGTACTCCTGGCCGATCCGGGCGGGATCTCGCCGCCATCTGTCTGGCCCGATCGGCATCGGTGACAGCCTGCCACGGCGCCGAGCATCGGAATGAGGTGTCACGACCACGGAATCGAGATCGTGTGCCAAGCGTCGGGAGCGCTTTGCAGTGGGCGCGAATTGACCTGCCCCGGAGCTTTCGTGATCATGATGCGGAGCTATCGCTCACTTGTTCCGCTTTGTCTCGAGGTCGATCTGATGCCAGCTCCCACCGATCAACAGCGCAGACGGCCCCAGCAGGAGCGTGCGAAGCAGACGCGAGCGCGGATTCTCGACGCGGCCGCCCGGCTCTTCGGCGCCCGCGGTATCGCCAACACCTCGACCAACCGGATCGCCGCCGAAGCTGGCATGAGCATCGGTACCTTGTATCGGTACTTCGCCGACCGCGATGAGATCGTCAAGGAACTCAACGACAGCCTGTTCGTGGAGGCGGAGGAACAGTACGCTCGGTTGCTCAGCACCTCGGTCCTCGACATGCCCCGGCGCGACGCGGTTGCCGCGATCATCCGCATCGGGGTCGAAATCCTTGTCGCCAACGGCCCGCTCGTGCGGGCCCTGGTGGCCGATCTGCAGTTCTACGGCAGCGGCATCCCCCAGTTCGAAGTGCGGCTGCGAACGCTGATCAAGCTCTACCTGATCCAATCGCTGGGCCCGACACACAGCATCGACATCGACACCATGGCCTACATAGTGCTCAACGCGGGCTTTTCCACCGCGCTGCGCTCGGTCAAGATGGAAGAAGAGGGCATGGACCGCGATGCCGTGATCGACCAGACCGCCGAGATGATCGGGCTCTGGATCACCGCAGTCGAACAGTCCAACGCACCTGAGACCGCCGTGGAGGACAGCACTACTGCCCGCGCTGGTGACTCGAGCGGTGGCCTACAACGACCGACCCGGTGACGCTCGGGGCGCCCCGCCGCCTCGAGCGCCGTCGGGGATCGGTGATGGCGCTTGAGCGTGTCGGCCTGGCTCGAGGACTGCGCCCATGACAGGCTGTCGGAGCATCCGGCAACAGGCGTCGTCGGCATCCGAGCTCCAGACTCGTGACTGGACTGGGCATGGCCGCCTGCACACATCGATGGGGATTGCGACACACGATGAACCAACGATTCCTGCTCCAGGACCTGAATCACCCGCGCGAACCGGTCTTCGGCGTGGACGTCGTCCCGGACAATCTCGCCGATCCGCTGCACGGATGGTTCGGACAGTCCGCGCCGCTGAGTTCGGCATTGCTCGTGGCACGCGTCGGCGAAATCGTCGAGGCCAACCATCACGGGCGTGTTCTCAGAGTGAAGGTCACCCACCGCGGCCCCCGGCAAACCTGAGTTCTCCTGCTGTGCGGTGCCACCGGATCACCGTAGCGATCGAGCCCGAACGCACGGCTGGCCTTTGCCCGATCGGCTGTCGGTGGTTCGCTTCGCCGGGTGCAAGCGGTGAGGTGGGCCACCGGGCCGGGTGGAGCGCAGGTTTCGCCGGTGCGATTCACCGACGCGCGACCGGGCTGGCGCCCGCTGCCACACGGCGGGCGCCGTTCGCGACTTCGCCGATCAGGGCTGGATATTTCCAGGTCCTGAAGAAGGCCGGGTCGCTGGGGTTTCCAGCCGAGGGTTTGCTGGGTGTGGGCGCTGGAGGCGGGCTGGTCTGTGGCGAGGATGGGGCCGAGCGGACCGTAGGTGTGTGCCGGAACCGATTCGACCGCCACGCTCAGCCGGCGGCCGATGACCTCGGCGATGTCACCGACTCTGACTCTCTGCTCGGCTCCCGCATGCCAGGAGGTGCCGGCTTGGGCTTGTTCCAGGGCGAGACGGAAGAGCGCGGCCGCGGTGAACAGCTCTTCGAACTGGTCGACGATCAGCAGCCCGCGGCCGCCTTCGGGCCACGTCGGCGATCTCAGCGCATCGGTCAGCGCCGCTGATGGTCGCGCCCCGGGCGACATCGTCGCGATGGTCCATTCGGGCCCGTCGCTGTCGCGCAGCGCAGGCAAGACCCCGGCCGAGAGCAGGGAGGATTTGCCTGCACCTGAGGCTGCGATGACCATGATGATGCCGGTGGAGTCGGCCGATTCGATGGTTGAGTTGATCTGGGCGACGAGCTTGGCTGTGTCGTCGGTGCGACCGAAGAAGCGGTGCGCGTCCTCACTTCGGTAGGCGCGTAGCCCTGGGTATGGGCACGCCTCGTCAACGGCCGGCTGTTTGCGGGCTTGCTCCCACAGTGCCTCCCACGCGGCCAGGTCGACAAGAATCGGTGCGGGCCGAATGTTGTTCTTGCTCGCGTGCGCCCGCAGGGCCACCACGACGAACCGCATCTGCTCGAAGTCCTTGGGCAGGTTGACCCCTGATCGCCACGCGTGAATCTTCTGATACCTCACAACGTCGGGCGCTGCGGCTCCGCGGACGAGTCGAGCCTGGGCGTTGGCTGCCGCTGCGACCCGCTCGAGGCCCGGATTCTGTACGGCAGCGAACAGCTCCGTCAGTCGAGACGCGAATTCCACACGCGGTGTGGGTGATTCCTCGGCCACCATTCCCCCTGGACACGCCTGTCTGTTCGAACCCGATCATCCTAGGCGCGCCCGGCCGGGTTGCACCGTCGAGGTGAGTCCCGAGCGGCGGTGTTGTGCAGGAGCTTTCGTTTCTGGTCCAGAACTCCTCGGCGCAGCGCCGTTTCCGTTCAGGAAACCATCTTTCAGCTCTGACCAGCACGGATGCTGGTTGTTTCTGTCCAGTTCGCTCAGCCCGGTCACTGTTGGAGACGACTCGAACGGCCGCAGTCGACCGGACGAGTCCGAATCCCTCCGATATCTCTATGGAGTTTCATATGCGTTCCCCTAAAGCGCTGCTTATGTCCGTAGCAGCAGCTCTACTGGCACTGACTCCTGGCACGGCTGATGCCGATCCATCCGTCACCTGGGCGGCGATCTCAGTCGGTAACAACGGCTACTCTTCGGCTATCGCTGCCGGCCATCCGACGTGGCAATCGGCCGCGGCGGCAGCCAACCTCTCGTGCGGCTACCGCGACTGCGGCTGGAGCAGTTACTGGCCCAGCACCAAGTGTGGCGCCTCGGCCCGCTCGGCTCGGGGGCTCTGGTACTCGGACTGGGGCAACAGCCTCGCCGAAGCCCGGCACAGGGCCCGTCAACGCGCGGGTGCCGGTGCCGCCGACGGCCTCGCCGGCTGCGCCGGCGTCAACCGGTGACGGGCAGATTATGGACGGCGGCCTGCTGTGTCTACTGTTCGTCGGCGCTATCATCGCGCTGTTCATCTACCTTTGCGCCGAACGCCAGAATCGACGGTTCCGGCGGCACTGCGGTGAGTGTCGCTGGATCACCGGATGGCTGACCGAGTCCGGCGCTGATTCCGCGATCGAGGTCCACTACCAGGCCAAGCACCGTGGCGTGATCGTCGGCGGCATCATCGAAGTCCGCTGAGTGCCGACCCGTCGACGGACACACTCGCGTGCGCTCACCGGGGCTGATCGCGACTGTGCTCTGGCTTTGGTCGTGAAATCTGGCAGCGTTTTGTCGTGAATCTCGGCATCGTTGGGTGGGTTCCGGGCGGGATCGTGTGCATGAAAATGAACACCA
>NZ_JBSGIJ010000022.1:0-85127 GCF_053605015.1 Nocardia sp. NPDC003979 | reverse complement strand
AGTTAGCCACCGTTGCTCGCGCTGCGCGCATGCGCAACGGCGGCTAACTCGCGGCCGGGCCGCTACGCCGCTTCGCGGCGGACCCTCCTCGAGGTCGGGTCGTGCGGGGTTGGGAGTGCGGTCATGGCGGACTCAAGTGGTGCCCTTTGGCTGGGGGCGGTAGGTGACGGACTCGAGTGGTCCCGTTTCGCTGGGGTGCGGTGGGTGCGGGCTCGAGTGCTGCCACTCGGGGGGGCGGTGGCGGAATCAGTGCGCTCGGTAGGGGCGGGGGTGGGGTGTGAAACAATCGCTTCTCGTGAAGAACTTCGAGTCCCTGTTCGCCGAGCTGACCGAGCGTGCCAAGACCCGTCCTGAGGGGTCGGGCACCGTGGCCGCGCTGGACGCGGGCGTGCATTTCCAGGGGAAGAAGGTGCTCGAGGAGGCCGGTGAGATCTGGCTGGCCGCCGAGCACGAGAGCGACGAGGCCCTCGCCGAGGAAATCTCCCAGTTGCTGTACTGGGTCCAGGTGATGATGGTGGGTCGCGGGCTGACGCTCGAGGACGTGTACCGACATCTGTGACGGCTGATCCGTCCGATTCGACACTCCTCCCGTCATCCCCGAAAGGACCACCTTCCATGTTGCGCGTCGCAGTTCCCAACAAGGGCTCGCTGTCGGAATCCGCCGTCTCCATCCTCAGCGAGGCCGGCTACCGCAAACGCACCGACTCCCGTGACCTCACCGTCCTCGACCTCGCCAACCAGGTCGAATTCTTCTTCCTCCGGCCCAAGGACATCGCCATCTACGTCGGCTCCGGCGAGCTAGACCTCGGCATCACCGGCCGCGACCTGGCCCTGGACTCCGGTTCCCCGGTCACCGAACGCCTCTCCCTCGGCTTCGGCCGCTCCACCTTCCGCTACGCCGCCCCCGCCGGGGAGGACTGGAAAGTCGAAGACCTCGCAGGCAAGCGCATCGCCACCTCCTACCCGAACCTGGTGCGCGCCGACCTGGCCCGCTTCGGCATCGAGGCCGAGGTGATCCGCCTCGACGGCGCCGTCGAGATCTCCATCCAGCTCGGCGTGGCCGACGCCATCGCCGACGTGGTCGGTTCCGGACGCACCCTGCGTCAGCACAACCTCGTCGCCTTCGGCGAGTCCCTGTGCGACTCGGAGGGCGTGCTCATCGAGCGCACGGGTGCCGACCGCGACGACCGCGCCCGCAACCAGCTCATCAACCGCATCCAGGGCGTGGTGTTCGCCCAGCAGTACCTGATGCTCGACTACGACTGCCCCAAGTCGCTGCTCGACCAAGCCGCCGCCATCACCCCCGGCCTGGAGTCACCGACCGTCTCGCCCATGCGCGACCCCGACTGGGTCGCCGTCCGCGCGTTGGTCCCCCGTAAGCAGGGCAACGAGCTGATGGACCGTCTCGCCGAACTGGGTGCCAAGGCGATCCTCGCCACCGACATCCGCTCCTGCCGGGCGTTCTGAGCCGATTTGTTGTCCAGGCCCTCACCCGTTCGTGCAGGTGAGGGCCTCTTTGGATTCCTGGCATCGGTACGCCCCCACTCACGGGCTCGGCCACGGCGGGCCCGTCAGCGATGTTCGCCGGTAGAGTCGATAGAAGGATTCGGCCCGGGGGAGTCGGTGCGGGCTGTGGGCGGAGGGGTTGTTCGATGTCGCGCTGGATCAGGTGGATCACTGCCGGTGCGGTGGGCGTGGTCACCATTGCCGACTGGGTCGTCCGGGGGTACGGGCCCGCCGGGTGGATGTTCGCCTTCTTCATCTTCTTCGGGGCACCGGTGTGGTTAGGGTGTCTCGGTGCGGGCTGGTGGATCGCCAAGGGACTCGTCGTCGA
Source organism: Nocardia sp. NPDC003979 (assembly GCF_053605015.1). Taxonomy (NCBI): domain Bacteria; kingdom Bacillati; phylum Actinomycetota; class Actinomycetes; order Mycobacteriales; family Nocardiaceae; genus Nocardia; species Nocardia sp. NPDC003979. Next base: position 83,293 of record NZ_JBSGIJ010000022.1, on the reverse strand, counting down.
CGCGCGATTCCTGTCCGCCTCCCGCGTTCGGCAGGGATTTGTGGTGCTCGCGCTCTGGGTGCACCTGCTGAGTCTGACGTTGTTCTGCTGGTTCCTGGCAGACGGCGGCGACAACGCCGCGTGGCAGTCCCCGGTGTCGAAGATGCTCGGAGTCGACAGCGAAGGCAGCGCGGCGCCCGAGTGGCTGAAGCAGATGAGCGAGATCGGTCTGATTTCGATGCCTACCGCGGCGTTGTCCATGCTCGCCGCATGGGCCGCGTACATGGGCAGACCGCTCCTGCACGCATCGCTACGACAGCCGCCGTGGACCCCCAGGCGTAGGCCGGACGACAGTTTGTCCGGCCATTCCATGATCGGGTCGAACAGGTCGAACAAGAACGAGCACGAAGAGAAGATTGAGAAGGAGCAGGTCGAGCGCCAAGAAAAGCGCCGCCTGCAGGAAGACGAGGAACGTCGCCTCCGGTAAGCCTGGCCGCCCGCGCGAGCGACGAAATCACCCCGGTCTGGAATCACCCGACCGTCTCGCCCATGCGCGACCCCGACTGGGTCGCCGTCCGCGCCCTCGTCCCCCGCGAACAGCGCAACGAACTGATGGACCGCCTCCGAACTGAGCGCCAAGGCGATCCTCGCCACCGACATCCGCTCCTGCCGAGCATTCTGAGTCGACCTGGTTTCTACAACACTGGCCCCGCCCTACCGACTCCCGTGCTGGGATCGGTAGGGCGGGAACGCCTGCGTCGTACCGAGGTCTGATCCATCTACGCTCGGTCAGTTCTCATCAATGTCCCCGTCGGTGAGCCTGCAAAGGCTTCGCGTTTAGTGGCGGGGATCGGCACTTCCCGCAGTTTTCCGTCGAACATCATCCACAGGCCGAAACAGTCGTCGTCTTCGTCATGGATAAGGACTTGTACCGAAAACGGGTCAGGCCATTCTATATCTTCGAGATACGTGAGCAAGCCTGACCAGTTGTGCCGATAGAATTGTATCACCCACATATAGCATTCTTCCGAGCCGACGCTTTCGCCGGAGAATTTGGAATCATCGATCGGGGTGAAGCATTGGTGCCATTCGCGATTCGGATCTGGTTCGGTCAGTGGTTGCATAACTTCCTCGGCATCGCGTGCGAGTACGATAACTTCCGCGAACCTACTCACCGATTTCCTCCGTATTATTCAGTGTTGCAAATCCTTGCTCCGGTCGGTTCATCATCATTGCCAACTCGGCCGGCTGTCAAATCCGGTGTCGGGGTTGATTACCCGCACCCGCGGTTCGTCGGCGACTGCTTCGGCAACCAAACGCGCTTGATCGTCGTCTCTAGCCACAAATACGGCAAGCTCCGTTTGATGCTTCGTTCCATCGGGAAGTTTATTCAAAAGTGTTCGCCGAATTTTATCGGCATCCATTCTCGACGACTCGGTGGCATCTATCGAACGGACGTTCGTTATCTGGCCATTCCGCCAAGTTACCTCTACCATGTCGGCCGTAGTGCCGGTCACTGTGTTGTTGATGTACCCTTTCTCCATCATACGATTGAGGTCGTCTTGGAAGAAAACTTCAGACCCATTTCCGGTGTGCGGATCGTATGCTCGGCCAGAACGTGCCAACTCGTCGTTGAAAAAGTTTCTCGCGGCGGCAGATGCGGCGTTGTCCGGAGTGTCGGACAATACATGTGGTACCCCGTTCTGATCCATAATCGTCCGCCGCCCGTCGATGACTTCTTCTTGTAGAGGCTGTCGAAGACCCTCCGGCGACTCGGTAGCGGTTCCCATTCGCCCTGTACCCGGTGCGGAGTTTGGATCGGGGAGGGCTTCCGGTGTGACGGGGGGTTGACCCGCATCGACGGTCGGGGGGTTTGGGGTGGGGTCATGGGGAGTGATGCTGCTGGGATCGGGAGTGTCGTCGGGCGAATCGCTGTCGCACGAGTCCGGGATGAGGCCGAGGGGGTCGCGCCAGGTGAGGGGGTTGTGGGGGTAGATGTGGGGGTTGGGGGCGGGGGTGAGACCGAGGGGGTCTCGGGTGAGGTAGCGGGCCGTGTGGGGGTCGTAGACGCGGTGGAGGTTGTAGTGGAGGTCGGATTCGGGGTCGTGGAATTGGCCGGGGAAGCGGAGGGGGGTGGTTGCGGTGCCCTGCCAGGTGGTTTTGCCCCAGAGAGTGGTCGTGGCGGTGGCGGTGGTTGCGGCCGTGGTGGGGTCGATGAGTTCGGTGGGGGTGCCGACGAGGTCGGTGATGATCGCGCGGAACTCGGAGGTGGCCGCGTCGGCGACTGATTGGGTGAGGGGGGTGTGGGTGCCGGGGTGGTATTCCCAGCGGGTTGTGCCGGTGGCGGTGGTGGCCGCGATCAGATGGGTGTCGTCCCAGGTGTAGTCGGTGCGGTCGAGGACGGTGCCGTCGGTTGCGAGGTGTTGTTTGGTGGTGCGGCGACCGAGGGCGTCGTAGGTGTAGTGCCACCACTGCCGGTCCGGGGTGTAGACGTCGGTGAGCTGGTCGAAGCTGTTGTAGCGGTAGTGCCAGGTGCGTGTGCCGGTAGTTTTGCGGAGGAGGCGACCGGCGGGGTCGTGGTGGTATTCGGTGTCACTGTCGCGGACGAGCAGGTTGTCGCGGTATTCGCGGGCGGTGCCGGTGAGGTTGCCGAGGGGGTCGTAGCCGTAGCGCTCGGTGGGGTGGTTGTTGCGGGCGACGGTGGTGACGCGGCCGCGGACATCGAGGGTGTAGTCGTGATGCGTGACCGGGATATTCGGGCGGCTGACAGCGTGGGATGTGAGGTATCCGTCTGCGCGATAAAGGAATTCGTCGCGACGGAGGGGTTGTGGTGCGGGTCGCGCGGCCGGATCCAGATCGAGGGACACGAGACGGGCGGGGAAGCCGATGACCTCCTGGCCGACGAGTTGTCCGCGCGCGCTGACGAGACGTTCGACCGCGACCTCGCCGATGCGCCAGCGGGTGAGATGCCCGGCGAGGTTGTACTCGAAGCTGACGTCGTGGTCGCCGGCACCGAGCCGGTCGACACGTCCGGTCAGGTCGTGATGCCAGGTGGTTTCGGCCCCGGTCGGACTGGTGCGGGCGATCCGGCGCGCATGCTGGTCGTACCCGAATCGCATCGGCGGCCGATTGTCGATCTGTTCGGTTTCGAGCAAACCAGTTGAGCTGTAGGTGTATTCGATGGCGTGATGATGCTTGTCACCGTTGCCGGTGCTCGCGGTGAGCACCCGGCCCACCGAGTCGTGGGTGTAGCGGATCCAGTCACCGTCGTCGGTGGTGATCTCGGTGCACCGGCCGAGAATGTCGTAGCAGTGGTGTCGACTGATTCCGGTCGCGGGGGTGACAGTGGCGATTCGGCCTGCGGAATCCCACGCATATGTGGTTCGCGCCGCGTTGTAATCGGTTTCGGCGACGAGCCGGCCCGCGTGGTCGTATTCGTAGGTCCAGGTCTGGCCGAGCGGATTGTGCACCGCGGTGAGGCGACGTTCGGTATCCCAGTCGTAGCGGGTGAGCGATCCGTCGGGCTCGCGACGTGACCGCAGCAGGTCGAATGCGCCGTAGGAGTAGGTGGTGACGCTCCCGGCGGGATCGGTGTGGGCGACGATATTGCCTTCGCCGTCGTACGCCCACGACTCCGTCCAGCCGTCGGGATCGGTTCTGCGCAGCAGGTTTCCGGCGAGCGACCACTCGTAGGTGGTCACCGCGCCGGTGGGGTCGACGGTTCGGATCGGGCGCCCCGCGGCGTCACGGTCGATGCGGGTCGTCGCGCCGAGCGGATCGATCAGGATGATCGGCAGACCGGCGGCGTCGGTGTGGATGGTGGTGCGCGCCCCGTCGACCAGCACACTCGCCAGCGCGCCCGAGGGGTGATAGGTGAACTCGGTGCGGGAACCGGCCGGATCGACAGCGGCGGTCAGATCGCCGTTGTCGGACCACTCCCGGCGGTGCACCGAACCGTCGGCGGTGGTGATGGTGCTCGGGCGATGACGCCAGACGTAGTCGTACTCGAGCGAAACACCGTCCGGGCGAACGATTTCCACCGGGTCACCCGCGCCGTTGTAGCGGTAGGTGGTTGTCGTGTCCGGGTCGGGTCCGGTGACAGTCAGTGGTTTGCGTTCGGCGTTGTAGTCGGTGTGGAAATGGGCGCCGTCCGGGGTGACTCGATCGCGCAATTGCAACTCGCGGTCGAACCCGTGGGTGGTGACTGCGCCGAGGGAGTCGGTGAGGGCGGTGAGTCTGCCCGCGCCGCCGGCAAAATCCGCATAGGCGAAGTCGCAGTTCAGGATGTCCGCGGTACCGCGCTGATGGACCACACGACCGGCCTCGTCGTAGGTGTTGACCATCTGGTTGCCGTTCGAATCGGTCCACGAGGTCATCCGGTGCTCGGCGTCGTAGGTGTACCGGGTCGTGGCCGAGTCGGCGTTGGTGACCGAGGTCAACAACCCTGCCGTATAACCGAATTCGCGCACAGGTTGCCCGTGCTCGCCGTCGGTGAGCAACACCAGTCCGGTGACGCGGCCGTGCGCGGACTCCACGCGCACCCGGTAGCCACCGGAATGCGACACCTCGACCGGCACACCGTCGGCGTCGTAATGGAACCGGATGCGGTTGTGGTGCCGGTCCGTGATCGCCGAGACCGCGAAGTTTCCGAGCTCGACATCGAGGTGGTCCAGAGCGGCTTCCGGGGCGAAATGCCAGATCAGTTCGCGGCGTTGATCCCACACACGGTAACCGCCCGCCTCGGTGCGGGTCAGTGTCCAGGACTGGCCGTCGGTGAGCGGCCGCACCGGTTCACCGACCTCGGCGTGCGGGTAGGCGAGCATGATGCCCTCGTCGCCGAGGAAGGTGACGCCGTCGTCCGACACGACGACGCGAGCATCGAGGGTCGACGACCACGACGCCCCGAACCACCGCCCGAAACGGTAGTTCGAATGATGTGAACGGCGCAGCACCAGCGGCAGCACCCCCGGCAACTCCAGATCCGTTTCGGGCAGCAAGAATTCGCCGGTGCTGATATCGACGGGATCGGTGGAACAGGTCTTCTGATCGGGTGTGCGATCGTGCTCGGCCCCGGACTTGCGCGCCTGGTCGTGAGCATCGCTGTCGGCGTCCGCCCGGTCTTTCGCGGTGGGCGTGTCGGAGTCCGGGTCGCGGTCCTTGTTGGTCTCCGGGTCGCGATCCGGTGTGCGGTCGTTCGGCGAGTCGCGGTCGGTGCCGTTGTCGGGATCACGATCTGGGCTGCGATCGGTAGGTGTGTCGCGATCGGGAGTTCGATCGGTGGTGGTATCCGAGTCGCGTTCGGGTGAGCGGTCGGTGGGCGCGTCGCGGTCCGAGGCGGGTGAACGGGTGGGGGCGTCCGAATGGCGGTCTGGCTGTAGGCGGGAGGAGGTGTCGGGAAGGTTTTCGGACGCGCGGTCCCTCGGTGTTGCGTCGGGATGGTGCGTTGGGTTCGTGCCCTGATCGACGGGACGACTCGGTCCTCGGTCGGGAATGCCGGTGGGAGAGTTCGGGCGAGCCGGCTGGGCGGTGTGAGCACGCGATGTGTCGGGGCGGCCGGCGGTGACCGGTGAGTTCCCGTTCGGGCGGGCCGACGGGTCGGGGGAGACGCCCGCGCGTGAGGGGTCAAGGGTCGGTCGTGACGGGGTTGGTGAATCAGGTTGTCGGTGTGCGGATGTCGCATCGGGCCGGGTCGGTGACTGTGGGGTGTGGGTCGGGCTCGGCGGGGTGGATTGGGGGCGTGCGGGTGTCGCGTCGGGGGTGCGGGGGCTCGGGCCCGCGTCCGCGTGGGTGGCGGGGCCTGGTTGCCAGAGGGGCGAGGAGGTGGCGGGGTTCGATGTCTGTGCGGCCGGGGCGGTCGTCGTGTTCGGGTTGGCCGAGGCCGGTGAGGTGTCGGCAGTATGCGGAGAGCGGGTAGCCGCAGTGTCCGGGGCGGAACCGGTACCCGAAGGGTGGTCGGCGTCGTCGCGGTCGATCGATCGGCCGTCTGGTTCCGTGCGCGACGTGGTGCCTGAATCCGGGTGTCCGTCGGTTCGCGTGTACGGGGGGTCGGCAGTAGCGCTGGGCGAACTCGGATTGCGTTGAGTGGATCCAGGTTCCGAACGTTGTGTCGCCGTGTCTGCGGTGGGATCGGATCGCCGCGCCGGATCGCCGTCCTGCTGGTCGGAGCGTGAGGTGGGCGTATCGGTCTGCGGGGTGGGTTCTGCGCGCTGGGTCGGCGAGTCGGCGGACGCGGGAACCGTGCGCTGCGCCGGACTGTCGTCCTGCTGGTCGGTACGCGAGGTCGGTGTGTTGTCGGTCTGTTGCGTCGGCGTGGGTTCGGTCCGAGAGGTCGGCGTCGTATCGGCCTGGTGGGTCGAGGCCGGTTCTGTGCGTTGTGTCGGTGACTGATCGGTGTGGGTCGGAGAGGGCTCTGCCCGCTGGGTCGGGGCGGACGTGTCGGGATTCGTGGTTCCCGCCGCTTCGGGACGCGGTTCCGGGCGGCTTGTCGGCGGCTCGGGGTCGGGGGTGTGTTCCGGTGTGTGGGTGGGCGACGCCTCGGGTGTGGGCTCGGGATCGCGGGTGGTGCCCGGGTTTTCGGCGGCCGGGGCCGGCTCGTCCTGCTGTGTTCGTGGTGCCGGCTCGGCCTGGCGCGGCTCGGCGTTCTCGGGTGCGTTCGAGTAGCCGCCGGTGTCCTCGGTGCGCTGGGTGGGGGCCTCGCGCTGCGGGCCCGCCTCGACGGGCTGCACGTCAGCGGGGGAGGAGCCCCGGTCGTTCTGCGGTAGCCCCGCACCCTCACGCGGCGCGGTCTGCCCTGGCGGGTCGGCGTCTCGGGTCGGGCTGGGGGTTTCCGGGGCCCGAGTCGGAGTGGGGTTCGGGTCGGCGCCGTTGCCCGATACGCGTCTGCCCGCGTCGGCGCCGCGTTTGAGCGCGGAGATCGCTGTCTTCACGCTGCCACCACCGCCGGTCGCGGCCGTGAGGATGAGGTCGGGGGCGAGCGACCCGGCGAATTCGAACGGGTTGGCCCTCGCCTCTTTGAGAATGGCGTCGACCGCCGCACCCGGATCGGCCACGGCGACAACGAGTCCGGTTCCCAGATCGGACAGCCCCTTGGCGTATTCGGCGGGATGGGTGATGTTGTAGATATCGGTCGGATTCACCTGACGCACCAGTTGCACCATTCCGGTGACCGCGGTGAGGAATCCGGCGGTGAAATTCAGGGCAGCGTGGTCGAAAACCCCTTTGAGGTCGGAAATATTCGCGATCCACCGCTCACTGAACGGTGGTTCCTTCGGCGCCCGCTCGGTAGCTGTCTCGATCGCGCCGACCGCGATCGATGCGCCGTTGTCACGCTGCACCCGTGCGCCGCGCAGGATCTCGCGCGCCTCGTTGCGAATGGCTGTCCAGGTGTCGATGAGCGGGTTGGCCTGCTGCTGCTCGCCGGTCAGGCCGTTCCACCAGGTCTTCTGGCGGCGTTCTTCCGCGTCGGCCGCTTTCCAGCGATCGATGGCGGTCTGGGCCTTGTCCTGGGCGGCTTTCACCTCGTTCTGCCAGGCTTTCAGCGCCTCGGCCGCGGCCGCCATCGCGTCGGCGCCGTCGAACCAGAGTTTCGGCTGCTTGTCGTAGACGGCATTGAACGCGTCGGCGCCCTTACCGGTCCATTCGGTGGCATCGATCTTCTGCAGCGCCTGACCGGTCGATTCGATCGCCTCGGCCATTTTCGTCAATGTCTCGGCGGTGGAACCGATTTCGGACGGCTCGCCGAGGATCAGCTCTTTGGGGTCCTCGGTTCGCCCCAGCTCTTCTTCTTCGACGTCGCCGCCGGTCGCGGAGGCGATGTTGTCGCCGAGATCGTCGAGTGCATTGCCGATCTTCTCCAGCCCGACATGTTTGGCGGCGTCACCGACCACGTCCAGGCCGTCGTCGATGATCTGGCCGGCACCCTCGACGACATTCTCGACACCGTCTTCGATCGCGCTGCCGACTTTGTCGAAGATTTCGCCGATCCCCACGGGTTACTGGCCCCCCTGCTCCTTCTTCATGATCTCCGCGGCTCGCTCGGCCGCACCGGTATTCCAGCCGGGAGTTTCACCGGTGAGCAGGCTGCCGGTCACCGGACTGATATTCGCGTACGCCTGCGGTCCGACCGCCTCGATCACCTTCATATTGGTCTGAATGTGCTGGCCCGCGTCCTGAAAGGACTTCACGCTGTAATCGGCGTTGCGAATGTGGTTGAACGAATTGTCCGCGAATGTCTCACCCCAGGAACGTTTGGTGATCTCCTCACCCGACAGATGTGGATTGCCCGCCATATGCGTCCACATGGTCTTCAGGGTGTCCTCGGACTTGGTTTCCATCTCGTCGTAGCGGCCCGCCGCCAATCCGAGCGTGCGGGCGATCGAGTTGCCCGCCTGCACCAGTGCGCGCACACCCCACGACCACCGCTCGGTGAATTCCTCGAAGGTCTTCTGCACCGTTTGTTTGCCCGCCTCGAGCGTGGACATCGTGAGCAGCGCGAATCCCCGGCCCATATTCCCGGTTTCGCCGATCCCCATCTCCGACAGCTGGCCGATGGTGTCGTCGATGCCCGTCGCGGCCTGTTGCAGCACCGCGGGGTCGACTTTCAATGTGGTCATCGCATGCCCTGCCCGTCTGTCGCGTGTTCGGTGAGATCAGGTGGAAACGCCATCGGCGCGGAACCGAGAATGTCGATCGCTATCCCGGCGGGTTCGTCGCGCGTATCCAGGTAGTCGCGCAGGCGCCGCCCGAAAATCCAGTGGTAGTGGTAGTCCTGGTCGGTGTTGTCGAGGCGATCACGTGCGGCGACGAATCGGGCGTATTCCTCGACGCTGGTGAACGCGCACAACCAGTCGACACCGCCGAACGGCAGGAAGAAGACCCGCTTCTCGGCGGTGAGCGGAACCAGCACGGCCGCCTGCCGAAATGCGGTGAGCAACGCGTCCGGCTGCCCGAAGCCCGCGTAGAAGGCGGCTATTTCGGCGTGGAGGCGTTCCCTGCCGTCGCCATCGGTCATCCGACGCAACCTCCCCCGCACCCCGTCCTTCACTCTCGAACGGCAGTGTACGCGAATGACGGCGGCCGTAGGGAGTCCCCGAATCCAGGGGTCTGTCGCACAATTGGCGCGATTCCGTGTGCGGCGGGAGTGAATGCCGAGGTCGTGTGCCCGGCGGTCGATCGGTGGAGATCGGTTCAGGGTGAGTGTAATCGGTGTGTGCGGGCGGGTGGCGCGGTTAGTTTCCGGTTCTCGATGAGGAACGCAAGGAGTCACAGTGTCACAAGCAGAGACCGAGCCGAGGCCGGGTAGTGCTTTCAGATGGAATGAGGATTGGGCGGCGACCGTTGTCGGTCTCGTGCTGATCGGTCTGGTGCTGGTGGGGGCTGTTCCCGATTGGCTGGTGCCGTGATGGCCGAGGTGAGGACGACTTCCGAAACTGCGGCGGTGCAAGGCAATACGCGGGCAACGGGTGCCGATATCGCCGCCGGGGTAATCCTGGTACTGGTGCTCGGCGCGCTGACGCGATTCTTCGACACGCAGGTGCCGCAGTGGGCGGCCGACACGCCGTTGAAGCGGGTCGCGAAGACCATCGAGTACCCGGTGTACGCCATCGCGATCGGCCTGATCGGCAATGTGGTGCTCGGCAAACTCGGTCTGCGGGATCGGCTTTCGGCCGGGTTCCGGACGGAGTTCTTCATCAAGACGGGCGTGGTGCTGCTCGGTGCGTCTGTCAATCTGAAGATTCTGGTGACAGCGGCGGCGCCCGCGATCGTGCAGGCACTGGCCTTGATCACGATCGTCTTCGGATTCACCTGGTGGTTCGGCGGGGTGCTCGGCCTCGACGACAGACTGCGCGCCCTGCTGTCCTCTGCTGTGTCGATCTGCGGAGTGAGCGCGGCCATCGCGGCGGCCGGAGCGGTGCAGGCGCGGCGTGAACAGATCGCGTACGCGGCCTCGCTGGTAATCATCTTCGCGCTGCCGTCGATCTTCCTGCTGCCCTGGCTCGCCGACCTTCTCGGGCTTTCGGATGCGGTCGCGGGTGCGTGGATCGGCGGCAATATCGACACCACAGCCGCGGTGGCCGCCGCCGGTGCGCTCGCGGGTGAGGAATCGTTGCAGATCGCGACGATCGTCAAGACGACGCAGAACGCGCTGATCGGACTCGTCGCGATCGCACTCACCGCGTGGTTCGCGTTCCGGGTCGACCGCACGCCGGGTGCCGCGCGCCCGAGTCTCGGTGAATTCTGGGCCAGGTTCCCGAAATTCGTGCTCGGGTTCGTCACCGCGTCGATCATCGGCACCCTGTACCTGCAATCGGTCGACAAGAACACCGGTGCCGCGCACATCGCGATCGTCAACGACCTGCGGACCTGGTTCTTGATCCTGGCCTTCGTGTCCATCGGCCTGGAATTCTCGCTGCGCGGACTGCGCGAGGCGGGGTGGCGGCCGATCGCCGTCTTCGGTTCGGCGGTGCTGGTGAACCTCGCTGCCGGACTCGGCCTTTCGGTGCTGCTGTTCCGTGACTTCGCGGCGTGACGTGGTCGAACGCAGGCTCGCGGCGGGTACCGGATGAGGGCCGCACCCACCGGCAGCGCCGAGTCCGTCGGCGGCTGAGTAGGGGCGCCCAGGGTGTTCTGAGCGGTCAGGTCGTGGCGCCGAGCTTCTGGGCGCAGGCGAGGAGTTCTGTGCGGTACAACTCGCGCTCGCCGGGGGAGACGGCCGGATGCAGCGGCCCGATCTGCAGTTCCCAGCGCGGAACCTTGTCGCGGTCGAACACCGGTGCCGCGAGGTAAGCGATGGGTAACGGTGCCGCGGCGGCGAGGTCGGCGGCGGTGTGGGGGTAGCCGCTGAGGTCGCCGAGCAGGCCGAGGACACGACGGCGTAGTGGTCCGGAAGCCGGTGAATGGGCCAGGTGGCCCGCTACTTCGGCGAGGACATCGAGGGTGGCGAGGTCGGCGGGGTCGATGCCCCAGACCACCAGGCCGGCGGAGCGGATCTCGGCCAGCGCGGTGGTCAGTTCGTCGCGTCGGCCGGGGTCGGCGGTGGCCAGCCACGCGTGCTGCCGTTGCGGCGGGCAGAACGCGATGACACTCGCGCCCGCGGGAGCGCGCAGCGGCACGCGGGCGCCGACCTCGATCCCGGCGGGCACCCGGCCGTGATGGGCTGCCAGGCCGACGAAAGTCATCGAGGTCGACGAGACCACCGACAGCGCGGCACCGCACCCCACCCGGCGGGCCAGCTCGCGCAATGCGGCGTCCGCGCCCGTGGGTGTGGCTGCCCGGTGTGCGGTGGGGAACGTGGGACCGAGCCGGTAGGTCAGGTCGCGAGAACGCTGTGCCCAGCCACGCGACTCCAATGTGGTGAGGATGGCGGCGACCGTCGACCGGCTCAGTGTGAGCCGGTCGGCGACGCTCGCGGCGGTGAGCGGCGCCTCGGCGGCCAGCAGTTCGACGACGGAGACGACCCGATCGGTCGGTGGTGACGCGCTCACGCATTCCCTCTTGTTCTTCCCGACGCGGTCGTCTACCGTCCGCGTGCCGAAAATCCGATTCGATGACACGAATATTCGTGTCCGGAGGAATGCTATGCCGAACTCGTCGCTCCTGGACCACCTCGACATCACCGATATCGACTTCGCCTTCCAGGACACGCCCGACCTGCACCGTGTGCTGGCCGACCTGCGCGCCCGCAGGCCGTACGCGATCGTCCCCTTCGCGGGGACGCGTGCGGTGCTGCTGCTCACCCATGACCTGGTGTCGGCGGCCTTCAAGGACGAGGAAACCTTCCCGGCCCAGGCGGTGTACTCGCTCACCACCGAGCCGGTGCTCGGCCGCACCTTGCAGTGCATGACCGGCGACGAACACCGGGTGAACCGAGCCATCGTCGCCCCACCGTTCCGCCGCAGCCTGGTGAGCGGCTGGATCGAACCGCTCCTCGCGCCGGTCGCGCACGAGGTGATCGATCGCTTCGCTCCTCTCGGTGCCGCCGACCTGGTGGCCGAATTCACCACGCGCTACCCGGTTCTCGTGATCAGCAGGTTGCTCGGTCTGCCCGTCGGTGACGAGGCGACGGTGTTGCGCTGGGCACACGACCTGTTCTACTTCCCACTGGATCCCGCTGCCGCACACCGGGCTTCGCGCGAGTTCGCCGACCATGTGCTGCCGATCATCGCCGCACGGCGCGAGGAGCCCGGTGAGGACCTGATCTCGAAGCTGGTCACCGAGAGCGTCGAGGGAACCACCCTGTCCGACGATCAGATACTCGCGTTCCTGCGGCTGCTGTTCCCGGCGGGCGCCGACACCACCATGCTGGCGCTGGGAAATACGTTGTCCGCCTTGCTGACTCACCCGGACCAGCTCGCGCTGGTGACGGCCGATCCGGAGGAACAGGCCGAGTGGGCGATCTGGGAGGGGTTGCGCTGGGAACCACCGGTCGGGCTGCTGCCGCGCGCCTGTCCGAGGGACACCCACTGGCAGGGTCTCGACATTCCCGCCCTGACCCCGATGTTGTTCGCCGTCAACGCCGCTCACCGCGACCCGGCGAAATACCCCGCGCCACACGAGTTCGACATCACCCGCCGCGCCACCACCATGCTCTCGTTCGGACAGGGCCCACACAGTTGCCTGGGCAGCTGGCTGGCGCTGGCCGAACTCCGCACCGCCCTGATCGCTCTGCTCACCCGCCTCCCCGATTTGCGGCTGGCCGATGCGGCGGCGGCCGAGGACGCCACCGTGACCAGCCAGGTGGGCACCGCGCTCCGCGGCACCGGTGCCCTGCGCGTCCGCTGGAACCGAGCGGCTTCCTGACCGGCAACATCTCGGCGCGTAGGCTGAACCTGGTGCTTTGTCCGGACGACAACGGATCGGGGCGAACAATGTCGAACAAGAACGAACACGAAGAGAAGATCGAAAAGGAACAGGTCGAGCGCGAGGAAGAACGTCGCAGACTGGAAGAAGAAGAGGAACGCCGCCTGCGTTAGGCGACGAACGGTCCGACCAGCGGTCGCCGCCTTCTTCGACCGGCACCTGCCGGGTGGGTGGCCCGCTCGAGTGGACGATGCGCGGAGCCGATGGCGGAGAGTCGTGTGCGGACTCGGTCTGCAGCGAACCTTTCGCTATCGCGTCGACGCCGCTGAAGCGATCGATGAGGCGCCGTCGGTATGTGCTCGGATCCTGCGCCGCCTAGGTCGGGACACGCATGGCTTGGCCCCTGAATCTGAACCGCAACATATCCAACCTTCTGTGCCGAGGGTACGAGATGAAGTCGGGCTAGAGGACCTCCGTTGGCGCGACGAGCAGCCTCAGACGTCTTCGGGGGTGCGGACCAGGGGAAGGCCGAGGTCGACGTCGGTGGTGGCGGCGTCTCGGGTTGGCCAGCCGGGGTAGGGGGGTGGGGTGCCGCCGAATTCGGGGCACAGGGCGTGGAAGTCGCAGTAGCGGCACATCGCATTGCGTTGGGGTGGGAAGTCGCCCGTGCGGCCCGCGTCGAGGATGGCTTGCCACAGGGCGGTGAGGATGCGGGCGAAGCGGTCGAGTTCTTCGCGGTCGGGGGTGTAGGTGAGCAGCACCTTGTCGGCCAGGTAGATCAGGCGCAGCTGTGCGGGGAGGATGCCGCGGGTGCGCAGGATGACCAGGGCGTAGAACTTGAGCTGGAACAGGGCACGGGCCTCGTGCTGGGGGCCGGGCGCGCGGCCGGTCTTGTAGTCGACCACGCGCAGCAGGCCGTTGGGCGCCACGTCTATGCGGTCGACGAAGCCACGCAACGGGATCTCACCGTCGAGGTCGACCTCGACCCGCTCCTCCAGACCGTCCGGATCGAAACGGGTGGGGTCCTCGAGCTCGTAGTACCCGGCGACCAGGCGGCGCACCTCCTCGAACAGCGCCTCCGGACCACCCGCCGCCACCAGCTCGTCGAGCCCCTCCCGGCCCGCCCGCACCCGCTCCCACGCACCGGGAACCAGCTCGGCCGCCCGGTCGGGGCCACGCTCGGCGGCCGGTAATCCGAACAGATCCTCGAGCACCGCGTGCACCACCGTGCCGCGCACCGCCGCCCGCGTCGGCGGTTCCGGAATCCGATCGATCGCCCGCAGCCGGTATTTCAACGGACACTGCTTGAAATCGGCTGCGCGCGAAGGGGACAACGCCGGACGCGACCGGGCGGCCGGCGCGGCGGAGGTCTCGTCGGCGATCGACGCGGACAGGGGCACTGACATGTTCGCCACGGTAACGGCACCCACCGACATTTCACCGATTCGCCCGTGGGGGCGGTGTCTGTCAAGATCGCCGAATGCGAACGATCCGGGTGGGGGCGGCCGTGGCCGCGATGATCATGCTCAGCGCGTGTCAGGAGGAACTGCCACCCGTGGCCACCGCCACACCGGCGTCGACCAGTGCACCGGTGACCAGCACCACCACCGGGCAGGATCTGCGCACAGGCAAGCTCGCCGAGGGCGCCAGGATGGCCGACGCCTTGACTCCCGGCTCCGAGATCGATCCGGCGTTCGTGCGCAGCGGCCAGCTCGGCATCCTCACCGACGCCATGCTCACCATCATGACCGGGCACAACACGGCCGTGAGCGAGGCGGCGACCGCCAACGGACTGATCACCGGCTTCGTCGCGTCGCGTTTCACCGACGCGGCGGCGATCGCCGACACCGAGTGGCTCACCCACGGCGTGATGCGTTTCCCCGACGCCGCGTCGGCGACGGCGGCGGCCGACGACCTGGCCACCGCGGCGACCACCCAGCGCGGCATGCTGCAAACGGACGATTGGGTGGTCACCGACTTGCCTACCGCGCCGGACAGCCGGGTGGTCACCATGGAGAACCGGGACCGGCTCGAAGCCATGGCCTTCACCCCTCATCGCGACTACGTGGTGTTCACCAAGGTGCGCAAGGGCGGCTTGGCCGACGTCGAAAAGACCGTCCGCACGGCACTGGAACATCAACTCCCCCACCTGGATTCGTTCGAGGCGACCCGAGTCGCCGATCTGGCGTCCGTGCCCTACGACGCGACGGGCATCCACGACCTCGCCGTCGGCGAAGGAGGCGCGAGCAGAGGCGCGTTCGGCAGGCTGGGCGCGGCGCACTACGCCGATGACCAGCAGGCGGCGCGCGCCGCATTCGACAAGGCCGGGGTGAGCGAGGTCGGCGTCGAGGGAACCATCGTCTACCGCACCGTCGACGCCGCCGGTGCCGCAAGCCTGCTCGCCGACCAGGCCGCCGAGTACGGGTCGGATCCCGGGTGGAAGGCGGCGCCCGCCGCGCCGGATGCACCGGAGTCGTCGTGTTGGGCAGAGACGGACGAGCGCAGCTGGCTGTGTCTGGTGACGGCCGGTCGCTACGCCGCCCAGGTGCCCGCGAAGTCGCAAGCCGAAGCGCACACCCTCGCCGCCGAACAGCACCGTGTGCTCACTGCCGCGAAATAGCTGACCCGTCGATCGCGCGGATCGCCCCGCCTGGCAGGCTTGAGACTTCCATTCGAAGAACGGGAGATACATGACGGCCAGACGGACCGGTCCATTCGCGATCGGGGACCGGGTGCAGCTGACCGATGCCAAGGGGCGCCTCTACACGGTGGTGCTCGAGGAGGGCAAGGAGTTCCACACCCACCGCGGCGGCATCAAGCACGACGACCTCATCGGCGCCGACGAGGGCTCTGTGGTGAAGTCGATCAACGGCACCCCGTACCTGGCCCTGCGCCCGCTGCTCACCGACTATGTGCTGTCGATGCCGCGCGGCGCCACCGTCATCTACCCCAAGGACGCCGCCCAGATCGTGCACGAGGGCGACGTGTTCCCCGGTGCGCGGGTGCTCGAGGCAGGCGCCGGTTCCGGTGCGCTGACCTGCTCGCTGCTGCGCGCGGTCGGCTCCGAGGGGCAGGTGATCTCCTATGAGATCCGCGACGACCACGCCGAGCACGCCGTGCGCAATGTGGAGACGTTCTTCGGTGAGCGCCCACCGAACTGGTCGCTGACCGTCGCCGACGTGGCGAACTACGACGGCGAGCAGGTCGACCGGGTGGTGCTCGACATGCTCGCGCCCTGGGACGCGCTGCCCGCGGTGTCGAAGGCGCTGGTGCCCGGTGGCGTACTCATCGTCTATGTCGCCACCGTCACCCAGCTGTCGAAGGTCGTCGAGGCGATGCGTGAGCAGGAGTGCTGGACCGAGCCGCGTTCCTGGGAGTCGATGGTTCGCGGGTGGCATGTGGTCGGGCTCGCGGTGCGTCCCGAACACCGGATGCAGGGGCACACCGCGTTCCTGGTGAGCGCGCGCCGCCTCGCCGAAGGCACGGTGACGCCGAAGCCGCAGCGTCGTCCGTCGAAGGGCTGAGTTCGATCAGGGTCTGCCCCGCATCGGGTGCTTCGGCGAGCCGATGAACAGCTGACGAAGATCGGCACGGCATCCCGGGTCAGCGCGCCGAGCGGGGGCACACCGCCGTTGCCGCCCCGGAGCCGTGGGCCGTTCACGCCCTGGTGAGCAGCCGCACACCGAAGAGTGCTGTGGCGGCGACCGCGAACCAGGGCAGACCCTCCAGGGTGAGGCCTCCGCGAGTCGCCTGCAGGATGGCGAGTCCGGCCGCGCCGACGGTGAGCACGATCGCGGCGGAGCGCAGGCCGCGTACCGGCGCGACCGGACCGTCCCACCAGCGCAGCGGTGTGTTCTCGAGCCCACGCAGCGCGACGAACAGCACTGCGGTGAGGGTGGCTGTCGCGGTGAGCTGACCCACGGTGAGCAGCCAGAACCCGGCCTCCGATGGGCCGCCGCGGTCGAATCCCAGCAGGTGGCTGAACACCAGCACGGTGAGCAGGGCGGGCATGTGCCACAGGTACAGCGTCATCGCCCCGGTATTGCCGATCACCGTCAGCCACCACACGCGCGGTCGCGCCGCCCCCCGCCGCAGCCACGGTGCCACGGCGATCGCCGCGCAGCACAGCACCATCGCGTGCCCCGCGAGCAGCAGCGACGGCGGCGCCAGGTTCGACAACCGCTGCCCGGGAACCGTCACCATGCTGGTGTCGTACGGCCCGGCGACGACCAGCGCCACGTCGACGAGCAGAATCACACCGGCCAGCAACGCGGCAACCTGACGGGACAGCAGACCGCGCAGATAGCCGATCCCCAGCACCGCCGGGATCAGCCACACGACGAGGTTCAGGAAGCCGGCTTCGGCAGGTCCACCGCCGAGCCGCACCGCGTCGACGATCGCGGTGGCCAGCACGATCGCCGCGATCGCCGCGAACATCCTGCCGGTGCCGGTCACCCAGGTGGCCAGCAGCGGTGTACAGGCCAGCACCGCCAGATACATGCCGAGGAACCACAGCAGCTGCACACCGGTGATCGCGAGCGGGCGCTGCCAACCCGGCGCCAACACCAGCCCGGCCACGAATACCAGCACCCCCGAGGCGGCCAGGAAGTAACCGACCGGCCGGATCAGCCGTTGCGTGCGCCGGAAAAGCCAAGCGCCCCAGGATGTTCCGGGGACAATGCCGCGCGCACCGGCCGCGACGCCCGCGAAGAAGAACAGTGGGAGCACCTGCAGCAGCCAGGTCAGGGGCTGGAGGGTAGGCAGATCGGTGAGCACATTGCCGAAGCGGACGTCCTCGCCCGACGCCGACACCGTCAGCATCAGGCAGTGACCGACCACCACGACCACCAGCGACGAGATTCGCAACAGATCGAGGAATCGATCGCGATCGGCGGGCGTATTCGCCGCCACCACAGCCACACTCGGCACAACACTCATGCCGCAACCATCGCAGAAACCGGCCCGCGACCACAGCGCGGAACTACCCACCCCGTGCGTGGAACTACTCGGATACGATCCGCCGAACCGATTTCCGCGCGCCGGAGGCGGATCGCCGCCCGGCGGCACACGAGGGGGAGAACCTATGACCGAGCAGTCCGAAAAGCCGGTGCGTGACCCGTCGGCGGGAAACTTGTACCCGGGCACCTCGACCCGGTTCTACCGCGCCGCGTTCAACGTGTTCCCGCCGTATCTGTTCGGCGGCGTGCGCGTGAAAAGCATTGCCCCCGACTGGACTTCGGCGCACGTCACCTACACGGTCCGGTGGTGGAACCGCAACAGCCCCAACCGGGCGGCCTTCGGCGGCACGCTGTACTCGATGACCGACCCGTTCTTCGCGATCCTCGCCTACGGCCAGCTCGGGCGCGGGTACCGGATCTGGAACACCACCGGATCGATCGAATTCCTCACACCGGGCCGCGGCACGGTCGCCACCGACATCACCCTGTCGACCGAGGAGGTGGCGGCGATCAGGAAGACCACCGCCGACGGGGCGAAGTCGCTCACCCAGCACACCGCGCAGATCTTCGATCGGGACGGGACGCTCGTCGCGCGCGCCGGGCAGACGCTCTACGTGCGCCGCTTACGGGACTGAGCGGGCCGCTACGCGGCTTATCGGCCCGGGGCGGTACATCGGGATCCCCGGGCCGGAGCGGAACGTCAGGCGGGCGTGCAGGGCGCCTGCGCGAAGCCGAGGAGCAGGCAGCCGCTGGCGTCGGAGAGCTTCCAGGTGCCGTCGACGCGCTCCCAGGTCACCGGGAACGCGGGCGCGGTGCCGTGCGGCGAGGTGATGGTGACGTCGGCGGTGGCCTTGTCGCCACTGGTCGCGACGTTGTCGACCGCGAAGGTCAGGGTGTAGCCGGCCAGCATGCCGTTCATCTGGTCGATGTTGGCCTTGCGCGCCTCACCGTTGACGATCAGTTTCGCCTTCTCGTCGCTGGACAATCCCGGGTCGGCGAACTGGACGAGCGTGGCCTTCAGGGAATCGGCCGACGGTGCTCCCGCGTTGTCTCCGGTGGGTGCCGGAGTTGCCGAAACGCTGGACGGAGCGGCCGAGATGCTGGTACTGCTGCTGGTGGCGTTCGTCGAGGAATCGTCGGAACCGCAAGCGGTGAGGCCGACGGCGAGGGCCGCGGCGGCGGCAGCGACGGTGACACGGATCGTGCGGGTAGGAAGGAGCATGTTCGGCAACAACCTTTCGGCTCGATGGGCGAGTAGCCCGCCCTGTGCCCCGTACGGGCTTAGGGGAGCCTAACAGGAGGTATTCGGTGGTTTGATGTCGTACCGACCGTACAAGATGTGATCACGACGAAACCATGTCGGAAAGCGAGAACGGACCGCGCCCGGTAGCGTTGATAGACCGGGACTGGGAGGAGCAGCATCATGAGCCCCAACGAGAATTCGGATTCGGCGGCCTGGCGAGAGCTCGAGGCGGTACGCGCCGAGGCGGCTGCTCTCCGCAGGCAACTCGCCGACTCGCCGGATCGCGCACGCGAATTGGAAGCACGAATCGATTCGTTGACCATCCGCAACGGCAAACTGATGGACACGCTCAAGGAAGCGCGCCAGCAGTTGATCGCCCTGCGTGAGGAAGTCGATCGCCTCGGTCAGCCGCCGAGCGGCTACGGCATCGTCATCCACACCTACGACGATCAAACGGTCGACGTGTTCACCTCCGGTCGCAAGATGCGCCTCACCTGCTCGCCCAATATCGAGGCCGAGACCCTCGAGTACGGCCAGACGGTCCGCCTGAACGAGGCACTCACCGTCGTCGAGGCGGGCAAGTTCGACGCGATCGGCGAAATCGGCACCCTGCGTGAGATTCTCGACGACGGCCGCCGCGCCCTCGTGGTCGGCCACGCCGACGAGGAGCGCGTGGTCTGGCTGTCGGGCCCGCTGTCGAAGATCGCCGAGTACGACGACATCGACGACCCCGATTCGCCCATTCGCAAACTGCGCCCGGGTGATTCGCTGCTCGTGGACACCAAGGCGGGCTTCGCCTTCGAGCGGGTGCCCAAGGCTGAGGTGGAAGACCTTGTGCTGGAAGAGGTTCCCGATGTCGACTACACCGACATCGGTGGTCTCGGTCGGCAGATCGAGCAGATCCGCGACGCGGTGGAACTGCCGTTCCTGCACAAGGACCTGTTCCGCGAGTACGCGCTGCGCCCGCCCAAGGGTGTGCTGCTCTACGGTCCGCCCGGTTGCGGTAAGACGCTGATCGCCAAGGCCGTCGCCAACTCGCTGGCCAAGAAGATCGCCGAAGCCCGTGGTGAGGACGCCAAGGAGGCCAAGTCCTTCTTCCTCAACATCAAGGGCCCCGAGCTGCTCAACAAGTTCGTCGGTGAGACCGAGCGCCACATCCGCATCATCTTCCAGCGGGCGCGCGAGAAGGCCTCCGAGGGCACCCCGGTGATCGTGTTCTTCGACGAGATGGACTCGATCTTCCGGACCCGTGGTTCGGGTGTGTCCTCCGATGTGGAGACCACCGTTGTGCCGCAGCTGCTTTCGGAGATCGACGGTGTGGAGGGCCTCGAGAACGTCATCGTGATCGGTGCGTCCAACCGCGAGGACATGATCGACCCCGCGATCCTGCGGCCCGGCCGCCTGGACGTGAAGATCAAGATCGAGCGGCCCGACGCCGAATCGGCGCAGGACATCTTCTCCAAGTACCTCACCGAGACGCTGCCGCTGCACGAGGACGATCTGCGCGAGTTCGACGGCGACAAGCAGGCCTGCGTCGAGGCGATGATCGAGAAGGTCGTCGACCGGATGTACGCCGAGAGCGACGACAACCGGTTCCTGGAGGTCACCTACGCCAACGGTGACAAGGAAGTCCTGTACTTCAAGGACTTCAACTCCGGCGCGATGATCCAGAACATCGTCGACCGGGCCAAGAAGTACGCGATCAAGTCGGTGCTCGACACCGGCAACCCCGGTCTGCGTATCCAGCACCTGTTCGACTCGATCGTCGACGAGTTCGCCGAGAACGAGGACCTGCCCAACACGACCAACCCCGACGACTGGGCGCGGATCTCGGGCAAGAAGGGCGAGCGGATCGTCTACATCCGCACGCTCGTCACCGGCAAGAACGCCTCGGCCAGCCGGGCGATCGACACCGAGTCCAACACCGGCCAGTACCTGTGACCATCGGCTGACGCCAGGCCGTGTTCCCGCTGCGGGAACACGGCCTGCTCAGTGTTTTGTTCGGATTTTTTCACCGAAACGCTGCGCGCGGATAAGTGAATAGGGCACGCTTCACTTGTCTCTCCCAGTGAGGGAGACCAGTAAACGAGGGAGTGTTGCCATGACCGGTTCGGCCGCCGATTTCCTGACCGAAGTGATTCTGCAGACGATCGCCAACCTGTTCAGCTCGATCAGCGCGGGCTGATCCAGCCCGGTTGCGCCGAAGGGCCGCGTCTCCGTTGTCGGAGACGCGGCCCTCGTGCGTTGTGGCTCAGTTCGCGGCGGTGCTCACCCGGTCGAGGACGACCTCGGCCAGCGGGGTGCCGTCCGAGCCGCCGCCCGCCACGCCGCCGTTCGCGATCGTGGTCAGCGCGTCCATGCCGGAGACCACCCGTCCGAACGGGGTGTAGTTCGGTGGCAGCGTGCTGTCGCGGTAGACCAGGAAGAACTGACTGCCGTTGGTGCCCGGTCCCGCGTTGGCCATGGCGACGGTGCCTGCCGGGTACACCGCGCCCGCGAGGTTCTCGTCGCCGAACTTGTAACCGGGTCCGCCGAGACCGGTGGCCGTCGGGTCGCCGCACTGCAGGACGAAGATGCCCTCGGTGGTGAGCCGGTGACACCGGGTGTGGTCGAAGTAGCCCTCGCCGGCGAGGAAGGCGAACGAGTTCACCGTGCGCGGTGCCGCGGCGGCGTCGAGTTCCAGTTCGACCGTGCCACAGGTGGTTTCGAGAGTCGCCGTGTAAGCGGCGGCCGGGTCGATGGTGAGCGCGGGCTCGGCAGGCCACTGCTTGCCGTTGGGTTGGCCCGGTGCGGCCGGGCTGCAACCGGGCAGTACCTGCTGCTGCGGCGCGGTCTGCGCGGCGGGCGCGAGGGCGACGAGTGCGGCGGCGGCAACGCCGACGCCGAGCATCGCGCGCCGGAGAGTGCCGATGGATCGAACCTGCGAATGACTGCTCACCTGGGCGGTGTCTCCTCGAATGGGGTGCTGCCGGACGATGTACCGCGCATCCTGCCAGTCGCGCCCGCCCGGGGCCAGACTTTGGGGTGGGAATCAGCGCGGAGTCAGCTGGACGACCACACCACCCTGTTGCCACGTCTGATAGATGTCGGCTTTGGACGGCTCGCCGTCGGCGGTGTAGCCGATCCCGTTGAACTTGGCGTTCTGCTTGTTGTCCCTGGCGATCACGGTGTACAGGTCGAGCACGGCGGCTTCGTCCGAATGCACGGTGGCGGTGAAGGTTTCGGGTGCGCCGCCGCGAGTGAGCCGCACCTCGGCGCCGCCGCGCAGGTTCTTCACCCAGGGGCGCAGCGCGGTACCGATGAGCAGGGTGCGCTCGTGGACCGTGTAGGCCACGGGAATGTCGTAGACCTTGCCGGATTTGCGTCCGGTGACGTGCAGGGTCGCCAGACGCTTACCGACGATGCGCGACAGCACCGGCACCTTCAGCAGTCCGCGCACGAAGGCGTTGACCCGGTTCTGATACGGGCGAAGTGGCTCGGGACCGGTGGTTGTCGGTGTTCCGTAAGGGTTTTCGGAGGGAACGCTCATGGCTCCCAGTATCGCCGCATGCGCCGATCAGCGCGCCCGCAGACGCCACAGCGTGGTCGTCTCGGCGGTGCGGGCGGCGGCCAGCGGGTCGTCTCGATCGCTCGCACGGGGATGGCGTGGGCGGGTGGTGAGCTTGCCCATCACGTGCAGGCCCGCGTCGTCGAGCAGGCGGGCGATCTCCTCGGGCGGGCGCAGGCCGAGCAATTCGGCGAGGTCCGACAGCACCAGCCAGCCCTCGCCGTGCGGGGTGAGATGGGCGCGCAGGCCGTGCGCGAATTCCCGCAGCATCGACTGATCCTGGTCGTACACACCACGTTCCAGGTCGGAGGTGGGGTCGCCGGGCAGCCAGGGCGGATTGCACACCACCAGATCGGCGCGCCCCGGCGGATACAGGGCGGGGCCGGTGACGGCGATCCGATCCGACCAGCCGAGGCGCTGGGCATTGTCGGCCGCGCACCGCAGCGCGCGGGGATTGATGTCGGTGGCGACGATCTCGGAGACACCGCGCTGGGCCAGCAGGACCGCGAGCACGCCGGTGCCTGTGCCGAGATCGAAGGCGGTGCGGACTTCGGGGTCGAGGGGGGCGTCGGCGACCAGGTCGACGTATTCGCTGCGGGTCGGCGCGAAAACCCCGTAGCCGGGGTGGATGCGGGCACCGAGCGCGGGCACCTCGATGCCCTGTTCGTGCCAGCGCTGCGCGCCCAGAACACCGAGCAACTCGGCGAAGGTGACGATTCGGGCGCCGTCGGCGCGACCGTAGGCAGCGGTGCACGCGGCCCGAACGTCGGGCGCGCGGCGCAGATCCAGTTCGTTGGCCGCGTCGAGGCAGATGAGCACCTTGCCGAGAATGCCTGCGCGCGTGCGCTTGCGAGCTCGCTCGCGCTGGTAGAGGGCACCGAGATCGGTCGGCGCCTGCTTGGCGGGCCTGCGGTCGGCACGGCGACCGAGCGCCTGCAGTAGCTGACGTCCGTTGTGGTAGTCGCCGCGCCACAGCAGTGACTCACCCGCGCGGATGCGGCGGAAGGCATGATCGGCCGAGAGAGTGTCGTCGGCGACGGTGACGGTGTCCGGTGCGGGCGTGCCGTTCTCCGAATGCCAGTCGGCGTGGAAGCGGTTGTTGTCTTCGGTCCAGGCGATGGTGGACACGGGGTCTCCCGGTGATCGATGTGCTGTGAGACGCGACGAGCTTTTCGACGGGAGACGACAGGGGAAACCGCGGTCGCTACCGCGTCGAAATGCGCGGGTCGGCGTCGCCGAGGACCATGCCGAGCGTCACCACTGCTGCCTTTCGAGGGGAGGAAGGCTCCATTCTGCCGTACAGGCCGGGTGGGCCGCCCACCGGCCGCGATTAGGCTGCGATCATGACATCTGGACAGACCGAGATCTGGCACAACCCGCGGTGCACCAAGAGCCGGAACGCCACCGCGCACCTCGACGCGAACGGCGTGGAGTACACCGTGCGGCGCTACCTCGACGACCCGCCGACCGTCGAGGAGTTGCGCGCCGTGCTCGCCCGCCTCGGCAAGGAGCCGTGGGACATCACCCGCACCGGCGAGCAGATCGCCAAGGACCTCGACATGGCGAGCTGGGGCCGCACTGCCGCCGACCGGGACCGGTGGCTCAGCGCGCTGGCCGAGCACCCGAAACTCATCCAGCGCCCGATCGTGCTCACCGCCGACGGCGGCGCCGTCGTTGCCCGCGACGAGGAATCCCTGCGCGCGCTCGACTGAACACCCGCGATTGCCCGGCGATAACTATTCGGGCACGGGCGTAACGTGTCGACCGGATCCGATGATGTAGCTCACATCAGCGCGACACCGTGTCCGCTGCACATCTATTCGGACCGAGCGTGGCCAAGCCTGCGGATCACCGAGCAGCCCGACCACGCGCGTGGAGGTTGACATGAAATCGCTTCGCAAGATCGCTGTCGCGACCACCGCCGCCGGGCTCATCGGCGCGTCGACCATGCTCGCCGCGCCGGCGCAAGCCACCCCACCGGGGCGCTGTTCGGCGAATCCCGTGGCGGCGACCGGCGCCTTCTCGCAGTGCGGGGACCCGGTCTGGCACCAGGTGCGCGTCACCTGCTGGGCGTGGTGGAACTGGTTCAGCAGCTACGAACGCTACGGCCAGCCCGCGTTCCACGGATTCCACTCGCAGACCGCCTGTGACCTGCCCTTCAGCATGCAGACCTGGTCGGTCGTCGTCCACCCCTGACCCTCAGTCCCGGGGGCCTTCGTCCCCGGTGAGCAGGTCGTCGAGAACGGCCCGCGTATCGGGGACGAAGGGCCACGTCGGGTCGCTCAGCGCGGCCCGCAGTTCGGCCTCGGTCCACCACCAGCCGTCCGCGATCTCGGACGGCTGGTGGCGGATCGGACCGTCGTGGCGGTACTCGAAACCGAACAGATGACAACGCAGGTGCCTGCCCGCCCACACGCCGTCCCAGGACGCCGTGGCGCGCAGCGGTAGGCGCGTGCCCGGCGTGACGGTGATGCCGAGTTCCTCGCGCAATTCGCGGACCGCCGTGTCGGCCGGGTCCTCACCCGCGTCGACCACGCCGCCCGCCAGACAGTCGTGCATCCCCGCGAAGACGAGTTTGCTGTCGGTGCGCCGATGCACATAGACGCGCGTCCCGTCCAGGGACCGGACGAGGACGCCCGCACTGGCGTGCCAGAGCCCGTCGCGATAGACGACACCCCGTTCGGCCGTGCCGGTCACCCTGCCCTCGGCGTCGTACACGGCGAGCAGTTCGGACTCCGGATGCGGCGACACGGCCCGAGACTAACCGGCCTTTCGTTGTCGCGGTGGCGCGTCGGGTGCCGCGGTCTCGGGTACGAAGGCGCGGCGGAGGAGATATTGCTGGCCGAGGGTCCACAGGGCGTTCGTCGCGAAGTACACCAGGACCACGATCGGCAGGATCGCGCCGCTCACCAGCGCACCCGCCGGGAACACCCACAGCGACAACGTCCGCATCACCGAGGCCGTCGGGTTGTCGGCCGCCAGGGGCGTGAGGCGAGCGGTGCAGTGCGTGGCGAGCGCGGTGATCACCACCAGCGCCACCACGAACACAGCCGCCGACGCGCCTGCCCCGAACAGCGTCGCCGACAACGGCGTGCCGAACAGGCGGGCATCGAGAAAGGCCCGGACCTCGTCGGCACCGAAGAAGTAGTTCGCGGTGGCCGCGTTGACCTCCGGCGACAACGGTGTGCTCGTCGCGGTGAACGGGCCGACGGCGAACGCCCCGGTCCGGTCGAACGAGCGCAGCACATGGAACAGGCCGAGGAAGACGAAGGCCTGCGCGATCATCGGCCCGAAACCCGCGAACAGGCGCACGCCGTGCTCGCGGTGGAGTTGACGGATCTCGGTCGCCTGGGCGAGCGGATCGTCCTTGTGGGTGCGGCGGATGCTGTCGATGCGTGGTTGCAGTGTGCGCAGAACCGCTTGCGAGCGGGCTTGGCGCAGCGCTGTCCCGACCAGCAGCGCGCGCACGGTGACAACGAGTGCGACGACGGCGATCAGCCAGGTGATGCCGGTGGCCGGGCCGAAGGCGAGGGCCGAGAGCTGATGCCAGCACCACAGGAGTGCGGACACGGGGAAGTACACGAAATCGAGCATGGCGGAACGACCTGTCCGAAGGGCGTGCGCGACGGCACGGCAGGGGAGTGGGATCACGGAATCCGACAGGCGCGCGGCCTGTCAGCGGTGATCGACTCCCGGTGCTCGAGGACGTGGGCGGCCTGCGCCGTCCGGATTGCTCTGCGGCAGGAACGCACCACGCAGCCTGCGCTGCGCAGAACGGGGCGGACCGGCACACGCGACTCGGACGGGCACGTGCCTGCCGCTGGTTACGGCGACCAGCGCGCACACCATGGCGGCCGCCAGCGCGCCGAAGGCGAGCATGCGCGCGGTCTCGCCGCCGGGGGCCGTCATGAGCACGAAGGCGGGCAGCACGCACGCGAGAACCGCGTACGCCAGAATCATCGCCCGTGCCTGCACGCCGCCGAGCATACCGGCGCGCTCGCACTGTGCCGAGGGATCGAGGCCCGTGCTCCGAGCGGCACGTGATCGCGCTACGCTGGCGAGGAACCGGACCGTGGTCACCGGTTGCTGGAACGCGATGTCACGGTCAGTTTTGTGCCGCGTATCGTTGGCATTGTGATCGCATCATCCGCGCAGGCCGAGCAGACCGCAGGCGACGGGCGCGCCACCCGTTGGCAGGGCCACAAGGCCCGGCGCCGCACGGAGATGATCGATGCCGCCATCGAGGTCATCGAGGAACACGGCAACGAGATCTCGGTGCAGCTGATCGCCGAACATCTCGGACTGCCGAGACCGGTTGTCTACCGCCACGTCGGCGGACGCTCCGAACTCGACGCACTGGCCCGCAGGCGCATCCTCGATCTGCTGCTCGCCGAACTGCTGCCGACCCTGCGCCCCGACGGCACCCTCAAAGAGGTGGTGCGCGCGGTGATCCGCACCTACCTCGGCTGGATCGAACGCCACCCGAACCTGCACCGCTTCCTCAGCGACGCCGCACCGCAGGTGGAGGGCGCCCCCACGCTGTCGCCCGCGGGCCGGGAGATGGGCGGTCAGCTGGCCGACATGTTCTCCGCGACCCTGGCCCGCTTCGGCATCGATCCGGCACGCGCCCGGCCGATGGCGCTGGCCGTGGTCGGCCTGGTCGACGCGGTGATCGCCGGCTGGCGGGCCGAACCGGAACCGGTACTCGGCGCCGAGCAGATCCAGGGCATCCTCACCGAATCGGTGCTGTCGCTGCTGGAGGGCAACGCGCGCAGCCTCGGTGTTCCGCTGCAACGGGACTCGCTCGTCGCCGACCTGCTCGTCGCCCCCGAGGCGGCCCCGCCGCCCGAGGACCGGCTGCGCTGAGCGTCAGCCGCGGGCCAGTGCGGTGTAGGTGCGCTGCCACAGCCACTCCACCGGCCCGCGCTCGAACCGCCGCAACCACAGGTGGGCGAAGCAGGCGATGAGTGCGACCACCAGCAGGTAGATCCCGATCGTGAACGGCACGCGCGCACTGTCGGACACCCGGGCCGCCAGCCCGAAGCCCCATCCGTAGCACAGGATTCCGGCGATCAGATTCTGCAGGATGTAGCAGCTCAGCGCGGTGCGGCCGACCTCGCTCAAGCGTGCCCCGGTGAACCCCACGCGCGGATCGCGCAGGTAGTAGGCGGCGACGGCGGCGAGGATGCCGAGCGCGACGAACGGCGCGGTGCCGTACCGGGTGAACAGGACCAGGTCACCACCGCCGAACACGCCGACCCCGAAGTCCACCGGCGCGGCGACGCCGAAACCGATCACCATGAGCCACCGGCGAATTCGTGCGCCCTCGGCCCGGAACACGCCCGCCCGGTACAGGTGGGCGCCGAGCAGGAACAGCGCGATCGACATCGGGAAGACGAAGATCGTCTCGATGCGGAAGGTGAGGGCGTTGTCGATCCGGAAGGCGACCAGCTCCCAGAACGAGCCGTCCGCGTAGGGGTTCGGGTCGAGCGTCGATGGGGTGGCGCGCGTGTCGTCCGGTTCGACGGCCAGTGCTGCCGCGAGCAGCGTGAGCATGCTCACGTGCACGGCGCTCGCCACGATCACCCAACGGCGTTGCGCGCGTTCACTTGTCGCCAGTAGGTAGGCCACGACGAGACCGGTGACCGCGTACCCCATCAGCACGTCGAATTCCGCGACGAGCAGGAAGTTCAGCAAACCGTCCAGGAACAGCAGCGCCGCCCGGATCGGATACTTCCCCGGCCAGCTCCGGCCCGCCCGCCGGGCGGAATCCTGCTGGATCGCCAGCCCGATCCCGAACATCACCGTGAGCAGGCCGAGAAACTTGCCCTGCGCGAGCTGCTGCAGCACCCGCTCGGTCCACATCCACCCACCCTCGGCGGCCGCGCCGAGCCCGTCGAGATATCCGACGAGGCCCTCGGGATCGGTGAAGATCCAGACATTGGTGCCGAGCGTGCCCAGAATCGCGATGCCACGCAACACATCCAGCGCGGGCAACCGCCGTGGCCCGGCCTGCACCGCGGTCTCGGTCCGCGTAACGATCTCGCTCATGATCCGAGTATCGCGAGCGACGGCTCGGATCGGATCGGCCGCGAGGACCACCGCAGGTCCCCCGTCCGGGGGACCTCGACCCCGATCGACGAGCCGCGCCGGTGCCCGAGGCGACCCCGTGGGGCCGAGATGACGGTGCGGGGGTGGCACGTCGCCTAGGCTCGACAGCATGCAGCGCATCATCGGAATCGAGGTCGAGTACGGCATCTCGACCCCCACGGAGCCGACGGCCAACCCGATCCTCACCTCCACCCAGGCCGTTCTCGCCTACGCGGCCGCCGAAGGGGTGCCGCGCGCCAAGCGCACCCGCTGGGACTACGAGGTGGAATCCCCGCTGCGTGACGCACGCGGTTTCGACCTCAGCCGGATGAGCGGGCCCGCCCCGGTCATCGACGCCGACGAGGTCGGCGCGGCCAACATGATCCTCACCAACGGGGCCCGGCTCTACGTCGACCACGCCCACCCGGAGTACTCCGCGCCCGAGGTCGTCGACCCGCTCGACGCCGTCATCTGGGACAAAGCGGGCGAACGGGTCATGGAGGCCGCCGCGCGCCACGCCTCGAGCGTGCCGGGCGCACCGCGCCTGCAGCTGTACAAGAACAACGTCGACGGCAAGGGCGCCTCCTACGGCACCCACGAGAACTACCTGATGAACCGCGATACGCCGTTCAGTCACATCATCGCCGGTCTCACCCCGTTCTTCGTCTCCCGCCAGGTGATCTGCGGGTCCGGCCGGGTCGGCATCGGCCAGTCCGGTGACCACGCGGGCTTCCAGCTGTCCCAGCGCGCCGACTACATCGAGGTCGAGGTCGGTCTCGAGACCACCCTCAAGCGCGGCATCATCAACACCCGCGACGAACCGCACGCCGACGCGGACAAGTACCGGCGGCTGCACGTCATCATCGGTGACGCCAATCTGGCCGAGATGTCGACCTACCTCAAGGTCGGCACCACCGCGCTGGTACTCGACCTGATCGAGGCGGGCGAGGACCTCTCGGAGTTCCAGCTGGCCCGTCCCGTCACCGCCGTGCACCAGATCAGCCACGATCCCACCCTGCGCGCCACCGTGGCCCTCGCCGACGGCCGCGAGCTGACCGGCCTTGCGCTGCAACGTCTCTACCACGAGCGGGTCGCGAAGTTCATCGACCGCGAAGGCAACGACGACCCGCGCGTGCGCGATATCGTCGAGAACTGGGCCATGGTGCTCGACCTGCTCGAGCGCGACCCGATGGAATGCGCGAACCTGCTCGACTGGCCGGCCAAACTGCGTCTGCTCGAAGGCATGCGCAGCCGTGAGGGCCTGGGCTGGGCCGCCCCGAAACTGCACCTGATGGACCTGCAGTACTCCGATGTGCGCCTGGACAAGGGCCTCTACAACCGCCTGGTGGCGCGCGGGTCGATGAAGCGCCTGGTCAGCGAGCAGGATGTGCTCGACGCCATGACCAACCCGCCGACCAACACCCGCGCCTACTTCCGCGGTGAGTGCCTGCGCCGGTTCGGTGCCGATATCGCCGCCGCCAGTTGGGATTCGGTGATCTTCGATCTCGGTGGCGATTCGCTGGTCCGCATCCCGACGCTGGAGCCGCGGCGCGGTACGAAAGCCCACGTAGGCAAGCTGCTCGAGGCGGCGGAGTCGGCGGCCGATCTCGTCGAACAGCTCACCCACTGAGGCGATCCGCAGCACGACCGGGCGACAATACGATCGCTAATCGACCATGTTGTCGGATCTGCTCGGTAGGGTTGAAGAACGAGCACGATCATTGAGTGGAAGAGGAGGTCGGCTGCCATGGCACAAGAGCAGACCAAGCGCGCCGGGGGTGGCGACGAGGACGAGGGCCCCGAGGGCGACGGTGCGGCAGGACAGGAGCGGCGCGAGAAGCTCGCGGAGGAAACCGACGACCTGCTCGACGAGATCGATGATGTGCTCGAGGAGAACGCCGAGGACTTCGTGCGGGCATATGTGCAGAAGGGCGGCCAGTGACCTCAGGTGACCCGTTGCGTCTGCACGCAGGTCGGACGCTGTCCTCGTTCACCGAACATCTCCGCATGCACGCGCCGGACCTGTTGCCCGCCAACAGGTTCGGCGGCAGCGAGCTCGTCGGCGCGGATTTCGCGCCGCACGGCACGACCATCGTCGCGGTCAACTACCGCGGCGGTGTGCTGATCGCGGGCGATCGCCGCGCCACCCAGGGCAACCTGGTGGCCTCACGCGACATGGAGAAGGTGTACATCACCGACACCTTCTCGGCCGCGGGCATCGCCGGTACGGCCGGGCTCGCCGTGGAGATGGTGCGGTTGTTTGCGGTGGAACTCGAGTACTACGAGAAGATCGAAGGGGTCCCGCTCACCTTCGACGGCAAGGCCAACAAGCTGTCGAAGATGGTGCGTGAGAACCTGCCCGCCGCCATGCAGGGACTCGCGGTGATCCCGCTGCTCGTCGGTTACGACGATCAGGTCACCGACCCCGACAAGGCCGGGCGGATCGTGTCCTACGACGTGGTCGGTTCGCGCAGCGAGGAACGATTCGGCTACACCGCCGTCGGTTCGGGCTCGAACTTCGCCAAGTCCTCGCTCAAGAAGCTCTACCGGCGCGGACTCGACGCGGACCAGGCGCTGCGGATCGCGGTGGAGTCGCTGGTCGATGCCGCCGACGACGACAGTGCCACCGGCGGGCCCGACGCGTTGCGCGGGATCTACCCGACGGTGGTGACCATCGACGCCGAGGGCGCGGCCGATGTCACCGAGGAACGTCTCGGTGAGGTCGCCGCGGCGATCGCGGCCGACCGGGAAGCCGCAGTGAACGGGGGTGCCAGCGCATGACGCTGCCTTACTACGCGTCCGCCGAGCAGATCATGCGGGACAAGACCGAACTGGCCCGCAAGGGCATCGGTCGGGGCCGCAGCGTGGTCGTGCTGGTGTACGACAAGGGCGTGCTGTTCGTCGCCGAGAACCCGTCGGCGACCCTGCACAAGATCAGCGAGCTCTACGACCGCATCGGGTTCGCCGCGGTCGGAAAATACAACGAGTTCGAGGCCCTGCGCCGCGGCGGCATCCTGCAGGCCGATCTGAAGGGGTACCAGTACGACCGGCGCGATGTCACCGGTCGTTCGCTGGCCAACCTCTACGCCCAGAGTTTGGGTTCGATCTTCACCGATCAGCTCAAACCCTACGAGGTGGAGCTGTGTGTGGCCGAGGTCGGGTACCCGGAACAGGCGCCGACCTCGGTGCTGTACCGGATCACCTTCGACGGGTCGATCGTCGACGAACGGGAGTTCGTCGTGATGGGTGGCACCACCGAACCCATCGTCACCGCGCTCAAGGCCGCCTACAAGCCGGGGCTCACCCTGGACGAGGCGTTGAAGGTGGCGATCGGCGCGTTGCAGGCCGGTCAGCCCGAAGCCGACAAGGACAAGCGTTCGCTCGGTGTCGCCTCGCTCGAGGTGGCCACCCTCGAACAGGCTCGTCCGCGCCGGGCGTTCCGGCGCCTGCAGGGCGCCCCGCTCGAGCAGGCACTGGCCGGGACCACCGGCAAGAAGGTGACCGAGGCGAAGCTGCCCGAACCCGAGGACGGTTCGGACGGCTGACGCCTGGGTGAAGATCGTGATCGGGCCCGTGAACCACCTCGGTTCACGGGCCCGACCTCGTCGTGGGCACACGGTCGTTCGCTGTCCGAATCGTTGTGAACACGTATGCGAATGGGATCTCAGAGCGCCGCGCGGGTACTGGTCATGGCTGTAGTGTCGATAGTGTGCAGCGACGAATCATGGGGATCGAGACCGAGTTCGGTGTGACGTGCACCTTCCACGGTCACCGTCGGCTGTCCCCCGACGAGGTGGCCCGGTACCTGTTCCGCCGGGTGGTGTCCTGGGGCCGTAGCTCTAATGTCTTCCTTCGCAACGGTGCCAGGTTGTACCTCGACGTCGGATCGCATCCCGAGTACGCCACGGCCGAATGCGACAGCCTGGTGCAGCTGGTCACCCACGACCGGGCCGGTGAGCGGGTGCTCGAAGAGCTGCTCATCGACGCCGAACAGCGGTTGGCCGAAGAAGGCATCGGCGGCGACATCTACCTGTTCAAGAACAACACCGACTCCGCAGGCAACTCCTACGGCTGCCACGAGAACTTCCTCGTGGTGCGTGCCGGCGAGTTCTCCCGGATCTCGGATGTGCTGTTGCCGTTCCTGGTGACGCGTCAGCTCATCTGCGGCGCCGGCAAGGTGCTGCAGACGCCGAAGGCGGCCACCTTCTGCCTCTCGCAGCGCGCCGAGCACATCTGGGAGGGTGTGTCCTCGGCGACCACCCGGTCGCGCCCGATCATCAACACCCGCGACGAACCGCACGCCGACGCCGAGAAGTACCGGCGCCTGCACGTGATCGTCGGCGACTCGAACATGGCCGAACCGACGACGATGCTCAAGGTGGGCACCGCCTCGCTGGTGCTGGAGATGATCGAGGCCGGGGTGTCGTTCCGCGACTTCGCCCTCGACAACCCGATCCGCGCCATTCGCGAGGTGAGCCACGACCTCACCGGCCGCCGGCCCGTGCGGCTGGCGGGCGGACGGCAGGCCAGTGCGCTCGAGATCCAGCGTGAGTACTACGCGCGGGCCGTCGACCACCTGCGCAACCGGGACCGCGACCCGCAGATCGACGCGGTCGTCGACCTGTGGGGCCGCACGCTCGACGCGGTCGAGGCGCAGGACTTCGCCAAAGTCGACACCGAGATCGACTGGGTGATCAAGCGCAAGTTGTTCCAGCGGTACCAGGACCGGTACAGCATGGAATTGTCCGATCCCAAGATCGCCCAGCTGGACCTCGCCTACCACGACATCAAGCGTGGACGCGGGGTGTTCGACCTGCTGCAGCGCAAGGGGCTGGCGAAGCGGATCACCGAGGACGAGGCGGTGGACGCCGCGGTCGAGACGCCGCCGCAGACCACCCGCGCCAAGTTGCGGGGTGACTTCATCACCGCGGCTCAGGAGGCCGGTCGCGATTTCACTGTCGACTGGGTGCATCTGAAGCTCAACGATCAGGCGCAGCGGACAGTGTTGTGCAAGGACCCGTTCCGGTCGGTCGACGAGCGAGTCGATCGGCTGATCGCCTCGATGTAGGCGAACCCCCACAGACGGGGGGACCGACAAAACCGGTGGCGCATGGGAGCGAACGCGTAGGCGCCACCGGTTTTGTGCTGTGTGGAGGAGCTGAGGTTGTCGGCGCCACTATGCCGCAGTCGGGCAGTGCCGTAGATCAGTCGGCGACAACCGCCGCATAGGTGGTCTGTAGCCCCGCGATGAATGCTGTCAGAGCCAATTCGAAGCTGTCGTCGTCGATTTCGTCGGCGATCGCGCGGAGCAGGTGGGCCTGGTTCAGGTGGGGGTAGCGGTCGCGGTAGACCTGGACATCGTCGGCGAAACCGCCGGCGAACGAGCCGACCGTCGAGCCCATCACCAGGTAACGGGTGGCGGCGCCGATCATGGTGGCGTAGCGGGGCGGCCAGCCTGCCCCGACGAGGCCGCCGTGGACGGCGTCGGCGGCGCGCAGGTTCTCGGTACGGCGGCCGGGGCCTGCGGCGAGGTAGGGGACGAAGTTGGGGTGGGTGGCCAGGGCGGCTCGGTAGCTGCGGGCCCAGGCGGCCAGCGCCTCGTCCCAGGTCGCGGTGTCGAAGGCCGAGGTGTCGACGCGGCTCATGATGCGGGCGGCGATGTCGTCGAGCAGTTCGTCCTTGTTGGGGTAGTGGCCGTAGAGCGAGGCGGCCTGCACACCGAGCTCGGCGGCCAGCTTGCGCATGGAGACCTCGGCCAAGCCGTCGCGGTCGATCAGGGCCAGCGCGGCCTCGCGGATGCGCTCGCGGCTCAACAGCGGTACGCGCGGCCTGGCCAATGCGCCTTCCTCTCCTGCGGGAACTCCTCGGGACACGAACCGTATCACCGCGGGCGGAGAACACCTCTTGATTAACCGAACGTCGTTAGGATACGGTGCCCGAGTAAACCTAACGCTGTTTGGTTCAGGAGTGTCCTGTGGATTTCCAACTCTCGTCGGCGCACAGTGATCTGCGCGATCTCGCCCGCAGCTGGGTGGACAAGGAGGTCGTACCGCATGCGACGCGGTGGGACCGGGAGGAATCGGTCGACCCGGCGATCGTGGGCAAACTCGGCGCGATGGGATTCCTCGGCATCGGGATCGACGAGGAATTCGGTGGTTCCGGTGGCGACATGCTCGCCTACTGCGTGCTGCTCGAGGAGTTGGGTCGCGGCGACAGCGCGGTGCGCGGCATCGTGTCGGTCTCGCTCGGCCTGGTCGGCAAGTCGATCGCGGCTTATGGCACCGAGGAGCAGAAGCGCCGGTTCCTGCCGTCGCTGTGCGAGGGCGAGCGGCTCGGCTGTTTCGCGCTGACCGAGCCGGGCACCGGCTCCGACGCGGCGGGCCTGGTCACCCGGGCGACCCGCGAGGGCGACGACTGGGTCATTTCCGGTACCAAGATCTTCATCACCAACGGCACCTGGGCCGACATCGCCCTGGTGTTCGCTCGCACCGGCGGTCCGGGCCCGAAGGGAATCACCGCGTTCCTCGTGCCCACCGACGCGCCGGGTTTCGGCCGGACCGAGATCAAGGGCAAACTCGGGCTGCGTGGCCAGGCCACCGCCGAACTCGTCCTCGACGGCGTGCGTGTCTCCGACGCGAATCGGTTGGGAGAACTCGGCCAGGGATTCCGTATCGCGATGGGCGCGCTGGACAAGGGCCGCATCGGCGTCGCCGCGGGGTGCGTGGGTGTGGCGCGGGCCTGCCTGGAGGCGTCGGTGCGTTACGCCGGTGAACGCGAGCAGTTCGGGAAACCGATCGCGGGCTATCAGCTCGTGCAGGAACTGCTGGCCGACATCGCGGTGGAGACCGAGGCCGCGCGACTGCTCGCCTGGCGCGCGGCCGACCTCGTCGACCGGGGTGAGCCGTTCGGTACCGCCGCCTCGATGGCGAAGCTGTTCGCCTCCGAAGCCGCGGTGAAAGCGGCGAACAACGCCATCCAGGTGTTCGGCGGGTACGGCTACATCGACGAATACCCCGTCGCCAAATATCTGCGCGACGCCCGCGTGCTCACCCTCTACGAGGGCACGACCCAGATCCAGAAACTGCTCATCGGCCGCGCCCTCACCGGCGTTAACGCCATTGTCTGACACAGGAGTACGACTCATGCCCTCGAGAACTGCCTTCGTGACCGGGGCCGCGCGCGGTATCGGCGCGGCGACCGCGGCGCGCCTGGCCGAGGCCGGCTGCGCGGTGGCGGTGGTCGACCTCGACCCCGACGCCGCGAAGCTGGCCGCCGGAAAGATCAACGCCGCGGGTGGCACCGCGATCGGCATCGGCTGCGATGTGTCCGACGAGGCCCAGGTCGCCGACGCGGTCGCCCGGACCGTCGCCGACCTCGGGTCCCTCGATGTGCTGGTGAACAACGCGGGCGTGCTGCGCGACAACCTGCTGTTCAAGATGTCGGTCGACGACTGGGACACCGTCATGTCCGTGCACCTGCGCGGCGCGTTCCTGTGCAGCCGAGCCGCGCAGAAACACATGGTGGACAACAGAAGTGGGGCCATCGTCAACACCTCGAGTGTGTCGGCGCTCGGCAACCGCGGCCAGGCCAACTACGCCGCGGCCAAAGCAGGCATCCAGGGACTCACCCGGACGCTGGCGATGGAACTCGGCCCGTTCGGTATCCGGGTCAACGCGGTGGCGCCGGGCTTCATCGCCACCGAGATGACCGCGGCCACCGCCGAACGCATGGGTGTGAGCGCCGAGGACTTGCAGGCGAAGACCGCCGAGATCACCCCGTTGCGGCGCGTCGGCACCCCCGCCGACATCGCGAACGTGGTCGCGTTCCTGGCCTCCGACGACGCCGGATTCGTCACCGGGCAAACCATGTACGTCGACGGCGGACGCCGTCTCTGAATCGCGGAGATCATCATGCAGCGAACAGTTTTCACCGACGAGCACGAAGCGTTCCGTAAGACGGTGCGCGCGTTCATCGAGTCGCGGGTCGTTCCCGTGTACGACCAGTGGTACGAAGCGGGCATCGTGCCGCGCGAGTTCTACCGCGAGCTGGCCGAGCTGGGTGTGTTCGGGATCGAAGTGCCCGAGGAATACGGTGGCGCCGGTATCGAATCGTTCAAGTTCCAGGCCGTCCTGCTCGAGGAAACGGCCCGTGCGGGTGTGTCTTTCGGTGGCTCGGGTGTGCACGTGGGGCTGTGCCTGCCCTACCTGAAGAACCTCGCCACCGAGGAACAGAAGCACCGCTGGCTGCCGGGTTTCGTGTCGGGCGAGATCATGTTCGCCATCGCCATGACCGAACCGGGCACCGGCTCCGACCTCGCCGGAATGCGCACGACCGCCCAGTTGGCCGAGGACGGTACGCATTACGTGCTCAACGGCGCGAAGACGTTCATCACCGGCGGGGTACACGCCGACCGCGTGATCGTCTGCGCGCGGACCGCGCCGCCCTCGGATACCGATCGCAGACACGGGATCTCGCTGTTCGCGGTCGACACGACCTCTCCGGGATACGCGGTCGGGCGCAAACTGGACAAGCTCGGGCTGAAGGTGTCCGACACGGCGGAACTGTCCTTCACCGATGTGCGGGTGCCGGTGTCGGATCTGCTGGGCGAGCCGCACCAGGGTTTCGATTACCTGGGGCAGAACCTGCCCCAGGAACGGCTGTCGATCGCGCTCGGTGCCTACGCGCAGGGGAAGGCGGCGATCCGGTTCGCCCTCGAATACACGAGGGACCGCAAGGTTTTCGGTCAGCCGGTGGCGCAGTTCCAGAACACCAAGTTCGAGCTGGCCGCCTGCCAGGCCGAGGTCGACGCGGCCGAAGCGGTGGTGGATCGGGCCCTCGACGCGCTCGACAGCGGCGAGCTCAGCCCCGCCGACGCCGCGTCGGCCAAACTGTTCTGCACCGAGGTGGCCTCGCGAGTGATCGACCGCTGCCTGCAACTGCACGGCGGCTACGGCTACATCACCGAATACCCGGTGGCGCGCTTGTACGCCGACAACCGGGTGAACCGGATCTACGGCGGCACCAGCGAGGTGATGAAGATGATCATCGCCAAGAACATGGGTCTGTGATGGCCACCGCGTATCTGGTCGACGGTGTGCGAACTCCCTTCGGCCGCTACGGTGGCGCACTGGCCGAGGTGCGGCCCGACGACCTGGCCGCCCACGTGATTTCCGCTCTGGTGCAAAGGTTTCCCGCTGTGGACTGGGCAGCCGTCGACGATGTGGTGTTCGGCTGCGCCAATCAGGCGGGTGAGGACAACCGTAACGTCGCGCGGATGGCGGCGCTGCTGGCCGGGCTGCCGGTCAGCGTGCCGGGCGTCACCGTGAACCGTCTGTGCGCCTCAGGGCTGGACGCGGTGGGGTACGCGGCACGCGCGATCCGGGCCGGAGATGCCGATCTTGTGATCGCCGGCGGGGTCGAGTCCATGACGCGGGCACCCTATGTGCTGCCCAAAAGTGCCGTGCCCTGGGATCGCTCGACCCAAGTGGCCGATACCACCCTCGGCTGGCGACTGGTGAATCCGCGCCTGCACGAGCGGTACGGCACCGACACCATGCCCGAGACGGCCCAGCACGTCGCCGACGAGCACGGCGTGTCCCGCGCCGATCAGGACGCCTTCGCCCTGCGCTCGCAGCAGCGGGCGGCGACCGCGATCGCGCGCGGGCGACTCGCCCGCGAGATCACCCCGGTCCCGGTCACGCAGCGGCGGGGCGAACCGGTCGTCGTCGAGCGCGACGAACATCCGCGCGAGACCAGCGCCGACAAACTCGCCGCCCTGCCACCGGTGGTGGCGGGGGGCTCGATCACCGCGGGCAACTCCTCGGGCATCAACGACGGTGCCGCGGCGGTCCTGCTCGCCTCCGAAGCCGCCGTACACCGCTACGGTCTCACCCCGCTCGCCCGCGTAGGTGCGGTCGCGGGGGCGGGCGTGCCGCCGCGCACGATGGGCATCGGTCCGGTTCCGGCGGTCGGCAAGCTACTCGCCCGAACGGGTCTCGGCATCGGTGACATCGACGTGGTCGAGCTCAACGAGGCCTTCGCCGCCCAGGCGCTCGCGGTGGTGCGGGCGCTCGGTCTGCCCGACGACGCCGAGCACCTCAACCCGAACGGCGGGGCGATCGCCCTCGGCCATCCGCTCGGGGCAAGCGGCACCCGGCTGGCACTCACCGCGGCGATCGAACTGGCCGAACGCGACGCGCACCACGCGATCGCCACCCTGTGCGTCGGTGTGGGCCAAGGTCTGGCCGTCCACCTGCACCGATGACCCGCCCGCACAACAGTCGGTCGTGTCGCCCTCCGATCGCGCCTGACACGCCCGCACCCGGGCGAAACATCCCGGCCGGCACGCACAGCTGCCCGACCCGCGTAGCACCGGCCTGAGCGGCCTCGATGTCGGACACCGTCGTGCAACCCGACGGCCCAACCCAGCCCCACCCGCAATCCATGACGATCCCGACCCGGTCGGAGTCAGTTATCGCCCATCACCGCAACAACGTCCGCTCGCACCAGCGGGTTCGGACAACACCTCGCCGACGCCGTCGAACCCAGGAGCCCCCGTGAACGCCACCCTCTCTCTGGCGAGCATCCTCGCCGAACCCGCCCGCCGCCGCCCCGAGCACCTCGCCCTGATCGAGGGCGAACACCGCATCACCTTCGCCGATCTGTGGCGGCAAGCCCGCGCGCAGGCCGCAGCGCTGATCGCGCGTGGTGTCAAACCCGGTGACCGGGTGGCGCTGCTGTGCCCGAACACCGCCGACTTCCCGCGTGCCTACTTCGCCGTGCTGGCCGCCGGTGCGACCGTGGTGCCGGTGCATCTGCTGCTCACCGCACCGGAGATGGAATACGTCCTGCGCGACAGCGGCGCCCGCCTGCTGATCTGCCACCCGATGGTCGCGCAGACCGGTGGCGAGGCCGCGCGGGCCGCCGGAATCGAGGTGGTGGCGCCGCAAGACCTTGTCGGCGAGCCGATCCCGAACTTCGTCGCGCGTGGGCCGCTCGACACGGCCGTGGTGTTCTACACCAGCGGCACCACCGGCACCCCCAAGGGCGCCGAGCTGAGCCATCTCAACATGGTGATGTGCGCGACGGTGAACACCTTCGACGCCAACGAGATCCACCGCGACGACATCGCCCTCGGCGCCTTGCCACTGTTCCATGTGTTCGGGCAGACCGTGTCGATGAACTCGCACTGGCGCGTCGGCGGCACCCTGGTACTGATGCCGAGATTCGACGCCGCGCAGGCGATCGCATTGATGACGGCCGAACGGGTCAACCTCTTCCACGGGGTGCCGACCATGTACCTGTCGCTGATCGAGGCCGCCGCGACCGCGACCGGGCTCCCGGCGCTGAAGCTCTGTGTCAGCGGCGGTGCCGCACTGCCGGTGTCCGTGCTCGAGGAGTTCGAACGGCTCTTCCGGGCGCCCGTGCTCGAAGGGTACGGCCTGTCGGAGACCTCACCGACGGCCGCGGTGAATCAGCCGGTGTACGGAACCGAGGCAGGCACCGTCGGGCACCCGGTATGGGGTGTCGACGTGGAGATCGCCGACCCGGACATCGCCGACCGCATCGAGCTGCTGCCGGCAGGCGAGGTCGGGGAAGTGGTGGTCCGCGGACACAACGTGTTCAGCGGCTACACCGGCAAGCCCGAGGCGACCGCCGCCGCCGTGATCGACGGCTGGTTCCGCACCGGCGACCTCGGCACCCGCGACGAGACCGGCCGGATCCGCATCGTCGACCGCATCAAGGAGATGATCCTGCGCGGCGGTTTCAACGTGTACCCGACGGAGGTCGAGGCAGCACTGATGCGGCATCCACACATCGCCCAGGTGGCTGTCATCGGGGTGCCCGACGAGCACTACGGCGAGGAGATTGTCGCCGTAGTCGTGCCCGACGGCGAGGTGAGCGAGCAGGAGGTGATCGACTTCGCCAGATCCCGGGTCGCCAAGTACAAGTACCCGCGTCGCGTCGAGTTCGTCACCGAACTCCCGCTCGGCCCGACGCACAAAGTGCTCAAGCGGGAGCTGCGGCAGCGCTTCGGCTCCGGAGAATGAGCGACGCCACGTAGATTCGGCGTGATCGCCCGGCGGCCCTTGCGTTTCCGGGTGAGATCCGGGCCGGTGGCGAGAAGCCGTTCGTCGTGCCACGCTGTCGGAGGACAGGTACTTCTCGCCATCGACGCAGGAGGTATGGATGAAGCTGGCCGCCGTCACGATCGACTGCCCCGACCCGGATGCGCTCGCCGAGTTCTACGCGCGGGCAACCGGCTTCGAACGCAGCCCCGACTCCGATCCCGAGTACATCGAGCTGACCGGCCCGAACGGAGTGTCGCTCGGCTTCGAGCGCGTCGCCGACTACCGCCCACCGCAGTGGCCGGGACAGCAGACACCCCAGCAGTGCCACCTCGATTTCGCGGTCCCGGACCTCGACGAAGGCGAAGCCCGGCTGCTGACGCTCGGCGCCACCAAAGCCGAGGTGCAACCGGAACCGGATCGCTGGCGCGTCCTCATCGATCCGGCGGGACACCCGTTCTGCTTGGTGATCGACGGGGCCTGAGGCCGGTCGACGGCAATCGTGCGCCGACGCGCGAGCCGACGCCCTCGACCATTACCCTCTATCGGGTGGCGATATCCAAGGTCGAGCGGCTGATGAATCTGGTCATCGCGCTGTTGTCGACCCGGCAGTTCCTGAGCGCGGAACGTATCCGTGACAGCGTGGCAGGTTACGAGGAGTCCGCGACCGACGAGGCGTTCAGCCGGATGTTCGAGCGCGACAAGAACGAACTGCGCGACCTCGGCATCCCGCTGGAAGTAGGTCCGGTTGGTCGCTTCTCGACGCTGGAGGGCTACCGGATCAATCGCGACGCCTACGAACTGCCCGATATCGACCTGTCCAGCGAGGAAGCCGCCGCCGTCGCGGTCGCCGTGCAGATGTGGGCGTCGCCCGAACTGGCCGGTGCCGCCGAAGGCGCATTGCTGAAGTTGCGGGCGGCCGGCGTCACCGTGGAGACCGACAACGTGGGTGTCTCGGTGCCCGCGGTGCCCGCCCGTACGCGAGGCTCCGAACCGGTGCTGCGCGAACTGCTCGCCGCCATCGACGCGGGGCAGGCGGTGCGGTTCGGGCACCACAGCGCCGTCACCGACCCGTTCGTCACCCGCGATGTCGAACCGTGGGGTGTCGTCACCCGCCACGGTCGCTGGTACCTCGTCGGCCACGATCGGGAACGCGACGCGGTGCGCACGTTCCGGCTCTCGCGGATCGGGGGCGAGGTTAAGGCGTACGGACCGGTCAACGCGGTCCACAAACCGGCCGACGCCGACCTGCGCGCCATCGTCGACCGGGTCACCGGCGACGCGCCTGTCACCGGGACGGCCACCGTGTGGGTCGCCAAGGGTCGCGGCCGCGAACTGCGCCGCATCGGCACCGAGGTCGACACCCGTGACCTCGGCGGCCGCCCGGGCTCGGTGCTCGAGGTCCCGGTGCGCTCACGCGACTGGGTGGCCCGGCTCATCACCGGCCTCGGCCCCGATGTGCTGGTGCTCGATCCACCGGAATTGCGCGCCGACGTGATGAACCGGCTACGGTCGGTACTGGACCACACGGAGGTGACATCGTGAGTTCGCGCCTGTCCCTACGACTTTCACGCCTGCTGAACATGGTGCCCTACCTGCTCGCGCACCCCGGCATCAGCGCCGCCGAGGCCGCCGCCGAGCTGGGCGTCACCACCAAGCAGCTGATGAGCGA
The DNA here is from genome assembly GCF_053605015.1 of Nocardia sp. NPDC003979. Lineage (NCBI taxonomy): Bacteria > Bacillati > Actinomycetota > Actinomycetes > Mycobacteriales > Nocardiaceae > Nocardia > Nocardia sp. NPDC003979. The sequence continues at coordinate 40,938 of NZ_JBSGIJ010000022.1, read as the reverse complement.
CCTCAACCAGCTGTGGATGTGCGGGCTGCCCGGCTACGGCCCCGGCGACCTCATCGACCTGTCGTTCTCCGAGGAGAGCATCGATGTCACCTTCTCGGCCGGCATCGAACGCCCGCTGCGCCTGACCTCCACCGAGGCCACCGCACTGCTGGTGGCGCTGCGCTCGATCGTCGAGATGCCGGGCATGGTCGACCCGACCGCCGCGCACGCCGCGATCGCCAAGATCGAATCCGCCATCGCGGGCGGCGATGTCAGTCGCCCGCCCGCGCAGGTACCCGTCGAACGCCCGGTGGTGGCCACCGTGCGCGCCGCCCTCGCCGACGCGCACGCACTGCGCCTGGTCTACTACTCGGCCAGCCGCGACGAGGTCTCCGAACGCGTCGTCGACCCGATCAGGGTCGTGCTCGTCGACAACAACAGCTACCTGCAGGCCTGGTGCCGCCAGGCCGAAGGCGTCCGGCTGTTCCGGTTCGACCGCATCGAGGACGCTACCGAACTCGACGAACCGGCCCGTCCGCCGAGCCACGCCGCCGCCGACGCCGCCGCGCTCGACCTGTTCCAGGACGACCCCGACGTTCCGCTCGCCCGCTTACGCATCCGCGCGGACTACGCCTGGGTGCTCGACCAGTACCCGATGCACCGCATCCGGTCGCGCCCCGACGGCAGCATCGAAGCGGGGATGCGATTCGCCTCGGCCGACTGGATGGCACGGCTGCTGCTCGGGTTCGGCACCGGCGTGAGTGTGCTCGGACCGCCCGAACTGGTCTCGGCGGTGCGTGAGCGCGCCGATGCCGCCCTGGCCGCCTACGCGGCGGCCGGACTGCTGGGGGAGACCGAACCCGCGTGAGTCAGCGAGTCCTCGTCCTCGGCGCGGGTAGCGTCGGGGTTTTCGTCGGTGGTCAGCTGGCCGCGGCGGGTATGGAAGTCATCTTCGTCGGACGTCAGCGGGTCCTCGACGACATCGCCGAACACGGCCTGCGCCTGACCGACCTCGACGGCGGCGCCACCGAAGTGGGCCCCGACCGGTTCGGGCTGGCGCTCGCCCCCGACGAGCCCGAACGCGCCGACCTCGTCCTGGTCACCGTGAAATCCGCCGACACGGCCGCCGCCGCGCGCGCCGTCGCGGGGCGATTACGCCCGGGCACCCCGGTGGTGAGCCTGCAGAACGGCATCGGCAACGACACCGTCATCCGCGAGATCCTGCCGACCAGTGTGGTCCTGGCGGGCATGGTGATGTTCAACGTGGTGCACCGGGGCGAGGGCCGGTTCCACCGGGCCAGCGAGGGTGTCGTCGCCATCCAGGACGACCCGGTCGTCGACCGGTTCGCCGACCGCTTCCGCGAGGCCGGCCTGCCGCTACGCCGCCACCGTGACCTGCGGCCCGTCCAGTGGGCCAAACTCCTGCTCAACCTGAACAACCCGATCAACGCGCTGTCGGGCAGGCCGCTGCGCGAGGAACTGGCCGACCGCGACTACCGGCGCTGCCTCGCCCTCACTCAGTCCGAAGCCCTCGCGGTGATGAACACTGCGCGAATTCGGCCCGCTCAGCTCACCCCGGTGCCACCGGAACTGATGGTGCATCTGCTGCGCGTTCCCGACTCGCTGTTCCGGCGGGTGTTCGGCCGGGTCCTCGCCATCGACCCGGTGGCGCGGTCGTCGATGGCCGACGACCTGGCCCGTGGCAAACGCACCGAAATCGCCTGGCTGTGTGGGGAAATCGTGCGCCTCGGCGAGATGGTCGGACGGCCGACACCGGTCAACCGCAGGCTCGTGGAACTGATCCGGGCCGCCGAAACCGGCGACGAACGACGCTTCAGCGGCAGCCGCCTGTTCGCCGAACTGACCGCCGCCGCACGCGCCGTCGCCCGTTGAACGGGTGGCGAACACCTCCACGGGCGCGGGTCCACGAAACTCCGCGCACAGGTAGCATCGGTAATCACCACAGTCTTTGGAGGTAACTCATAATGGGAACGTTCAGCTGGTCGCACCTGCTGATCATCGCGCTGCTGTTCGTCCTGCTCTTCGGTGCGAAGCGGCTGCCGGACGCGGCGCGCGGTCTCGGCCGGTCGCTGCGGATCTTCAAGAGCGAGGTCGGGCAGATGCAGGCCGAGTCCTCGGCCACGACCACCGCGCCCACCGACGCGGCGCCACAGCAGCAGCTGCCCGCCTCGGCTCCGCAGGTCCAGGCCACCCCGGTCGCGCAGCCGCAGCCGCAGCACAAGACGCTCTGACCCACGCATTCACCCCGGGGCGGTAGCGGCCGCTCCGGGGCGCCGTGCTGTTTGCCGAGCATCCGCCGAACCGAGGGTTAGAGGCCACACCAACCATGCGCATCCCGTTCGATCCACGGCGCAGCAAGCGCAGGACGAATCCCGACGGCACCATGTCGTTGGTCGAGCACCTGCAGGAGCTGCGCACCCGGTTGCTGCTCGCCCTCGCCGCCATCGCGGTCACCACCCTGCTCGGCTTCTTCTGGTACGCCACCCCGCTGTTCGGGCTCGACAGCCTCGGCGAGATCCTGCGCGGCCCCTACTGTGAGCTGCCCGCCTCCGCCCGCGCCACCCTCACGCCCGACGGCGCCTGCCGACTGCTCGCGACCGGGCCGTTCGAACAGTTCATGCTCCGCCTGAAGGTCGGTTTCACCGCCGGTGTGGTGCTGGCCGCGCCGTTCTGGCTGTATCAGCTGTGGGCGTTCATCACCCCCGGCCTCTACGCCAAGGAACGCCGGTACGCCTTCGGGTTCGTCGGTGCGGGATCGGTGCTGTTCGTCACCGGCGCCGTGCTCGCCTACGTCGTCGTGTCGCACGCCCTGTCGTTCCTGCTCACCATCGGTGACAACGTGCAGATCACCGCGCTCAGCGGTACGCAGTACTTCGGGTTCATCATCCAGCTGCTCATCATCTTCGGTGTCAGCTTCGAGACGCCGCTGATCGTCATCGGGCTCAACCTCGTCGGCGTGCTGCCGTACGCGAAGCTCAAGGCGTGGCGGCGCGGCATCGTGTTCGGCCTGTTCGTTTTCGCCGCGATCGTCACCCCGCAGGACCCGTTCTCGATGCTCGCGCTCGCGCTGGCACTGACCGTGCTGTTCGAGCTGGCGGTGCAGTTCGCCCGGTTCAACGACGCGCGCCGGGCCAGGCGTGCGGCCGCCGACGGCCTGGCCGGGCTGTCCGACGACGAGGCTTCCCCGCTCGGCACCCCCGATCCGGTCGCGCCGTGCGGACCCGTCGAGGACGCACGGAAAACAGAGCGACCGGTGTCGGACTACTCCGATACGCTCTGAGATGTGACCGATTCTCCCGCGCGGACCAGCGAGTTGGCGCAGTTCGCCAGCGAAATCTCGTTCGACCTCGACCCCTTCCAGCGCACCGCGTGCGAGGCCTTGGAAGAGGGGCACAGCGTGCTGGTCTGCGCACCCACCGGTGCGGGTAAGACCATCGTCGGCGAGTTCGCCGTGCACCTGGCTCTCGCCTCCGGCGGCAAGTGCTTCTACACCACGCCGATCAAGGCGCTGTCGAACCAGAAGTTCGCCGACCTCACCGCCCGCTACGGTCGCGACAGCGTCGGCCTGCTCACCGGCGACCAGTCCATCAACCCCGACGCGCCCGTGGTCGTGATGACCACCGAGGTGCTGCGCAACATGCTCTACGCCTCCTCCGACGCGCTGCGCGGACTGTCGTACGTCGTCATGGACGAGGTGCACTACCTGGCTGATCGGTTCCGCGGCGCGGTGTGGGAGGAAGTGATCCTGCATCTGTCGCCCGATGTGCGCCTGGTGAGCCTGTCGGCGACGGTGTCGAACGCCGAGGAGTTCGGCGCGTGGATGGAGACCGTGCGCGGCGACACCGCGGTGGTGGTCGACGAGACGCGGCCGGTGCCGCTGTGGCAGCACGTGATGGTCGGTAAGCGGATGTTCGACCTGTTCGACACGAAATCCAGCGATCAGAAGGTCCTCGTCGACGAGGACCTGGTCCGGTTCATCCGCCAGCGCGAGGCCAGTGACCGCATGCACGGGTACGGCGGTCCGCGCGGCCGCGGCGCCCGTGGCAATTTCCGGCCGTTGCCGCGCCCGGAGGTGCTGTCCCGCCTCGACGAGGAAGGGCTGCTGCCCGCCATCACCTTCATCTTCAGCCGGGCAGGCTGCGACGGCGCGCTGGCCCAATGCCTGCGTGCCCGGCTCGATCTGAGCAGGCCGGGCGACGCCGAAATCGTCGACGAGATCATCGAAAAACACACCGGCGACCTGCCCAAGGCCGATCTCGAGGTGCTCGGGTACTGGGAATGGCGCGAGGCGCTGCAGCGCGGGCTCGCCGCCCACCACGCGGGCATGCTGCCCGCCTTCCGGCACACGGTGGAGGAACTGTTCGTCAAGGGCCTCGTGCGGGCCGTGTTCGCCACCGAGACCCTTGCCCTCGGTATCAACATGCCCGCCCGCACGGTGGTGCTCGAGCGCCTGGTGAAGTTCAACGGCGAGACGCACGCCGAACTCACCCCCGGCGAGTACACCCAGCTCACCGGTCGCGCGGGCAGGCGCGGTATCGATGTCGAAGGCCACGCGGTGGTGCTGTGGCAGCCCGAGGTCGACACCAGCGCGGTCGCCGGTCTGGCCTCCACCCGCACCTACCCGCTGCGCAGTTCCTTCCGGCCCGGCTACAACATGTCGATCAACCTGATCGACCGGATGGGCGCCGAAGACGCCCGCAACCTGCTGGAACGGTCCTTCGCCCAGTTCCAGGCCGACCGCTCGGTGGTCGGGCTGGTGCGCGGTATCGAGAAGAACCAGGGCGCGTTGCGCAAGCTGGAGAGCCAGCTCGGCGGCGTCGACGGTGACTTCATGGAGTACCTGTCGCTGCGGGACCGGATCAAGCAGCGCGAGCGCGACATCCAGCAGCAGGGCCGGGCCGACCGGCGCGGCGCCGCCGTGCGCGCGCTGATCGAATTGCGGCGCGGCGATGTGGTCGCGATCCCGTCGGGCAAGCGTGCGGGGCTCGCGGTGATCCTCGAACCCGATCAGACCCCGGGCGATCCACGACCCCTGGTGTTGACCGAAGACCATTGGGCCGGAAGGATTTCCGCCGCCGACTTCCCCGTGCCCGCCGAACCCCTCGGGCATATGCGGTTGCCGCGGCGGGTCGACCACCGCACCGCCCGCATCCGCCGCGACCTCGCCTCGGCCCTGCGCGGAACCGGCATCTCGGCGCCCGGCCGTGGCAGGCGCAGGCGCAACGATCACGCCCGCGCGGGCGAGGACCGTCAGCTGGCCACCCTGCGCCGCAGCCTGCGCGCCCACCCCGCCCACAGCAGGCCCGACCGCGAACAGCTCAGCCGTATCGGCGAGCGCTACGCGCGGCTGGCCCGCGAGACCGAGTCGATGCGCCAGAAGGTTGCCGCGACGACGAATTCCCTCGCGCGCACCTTCGACCGCATCGTCGGCCTGCTCGAGGAACGCGGTTTCGTCGAGCACGGTGAAGTGACGCCCGACGGCAGGCGGCTGGCCCGCATCTACGCCGAAAGCGACCTGGTCGTCGCGGAATGCCTGCGGCAGGGGCTGTGGCGCGGACTCGGTCCGGCCGAGCTCGCCGGAGTGGTGTCCGCGCTGGTGTACGAATCGCGGCAGGAGTCCGGCTTGCTCACCGCGCACGGCCCGACCGACCCCATCCGGCGCGCGGTCGCCGCGACCATCGAGGTGTGGGGGCAGTTGCGTGCCGACGAGGCGAGGCACAAGCTGCCGCCCACCCGCGAACCCGACCTGGGATTCGTGAACGGGGTGTACAAGTGGGCGCGCGGTGACGCGTTGGCCGAGGCGTTGCTGGCCAGCGGCGATCAGAGCAGCGTGATGTCGGCGGGCGACTTCGTGCGCTGGTGCAGGCAGGTGATCGACCTGCTCGACCAGATCCACAACACCGCCGACGACACCGAGATCGCGAGCACCGCGGCCAAAGCCGTGCGTGCCGTCCGACGGGGTGTCGTCGCGGTGGACGCCGCGTAGATGTTTCGTCTGTGATTTGATTTCCTGGCGTAGCCGGCCTGGCGCGGGGGGCTACCGTGTGTACAACTATGCGAGTGGAGGCGAGTGGATGAGCGGCCCGTACGGACCGAACGGCCCAGGGGAGGGGAGCAACGATCCCACCCAGCACTGGGGGGGTCAGCAGGGGGCCGGTGGCGCCGGTCCCACCCAGCACTGGGGTGGTGCGGCACAGCCGCCGCAGCAGCCGCCCCAGGGCGCCCAGCCGACCCAGCAGTGGGGTGACCCCAACGCCGGACAGCAACCGCAGCAGCAGTGGGGCCAACCCCAGCAGCCGCAGCAGCAGTGGGGTCAGCCGCAGCAACCCCAGCAGCCGCAGCAGTGGGGCCAGCCGCAGCCGCAGCAGCCGACGGGTCCGCAGCAGCAGTGGGGTCAGACCCAGCCGCCGCCGCAGGACTGGAACGCGCAGCAGCCCGCGGGCGCCCAGCAGTGGGGCCAGCAGCCGCAGCAGCAGTGGGGTCAGCAGCCGCAGCAGGGTCCCGGCGGCAAGGGTAAGGGCAAGGGCCTGATCATCGGCCTCGTCGTGGCCGGCGTGCTGGTGATCGCCGCCGTGGTCGGCCTGCTGCTCGTCGTGTTCTCGGCCGACGAGCTCGATCAGTCGGCGGTGCAGGACGGTGTCTCCTCGGTGCTCACCGGCTCCTACGGCATCGCGGACGTCTCCGATGTGTCGTGCCCGTCGGGTCAGAAGGTCGAGGTCGACGCGACCTTCACCTGTGACCTGAAGGTCAGCGGTGAGGACAAGAAGGTCACCGTGAAGATCACGAAGGAAGACGGTACCTACGAGGTCGGCCGCCCCAACTAGGCTGTCGTACCGCGGTTTTCAGCCTACCGCCAGGTGGTTTCCGGGCCGCCCGCACTGCATGCGGGCGGCCCGGCGTCGTTCACGCGGTGTGCGCGGCGGCCAGCGCCGCGATCAGCCGGGTGATCGGGCTCTCGGCGTTGTAGGCGGCCGCGAGTTCGCGCAGCCGCTGCGGGTCGGCGGGAACCGCGGGCAGGGCGTCGGGCCCCGACAGCTCGACATCGGCATCGCAGACCACCCGGACCACCGGTGCGGCGGCTTTCAGATAGTCCTGTGCGGCAACGAGTTTGGCCCGCACACCCTTGGCGAGATCGGAAGCGGGATCGTCGACGGCGGCCATCAGGGCGTCGAGGGAGCCGAACCGGGAGATGAGCTGGGCGGCGGATTTGTCGCCGATGCCCGCCACACCCGGCAACCCGTCGGAGGCGTCGCCACGCAAGGTGGCCATATCGGCGTAGGCGGGCCCCGCATCGACCACGGGCACACCGTATTTCGCGGACACCTCGGCGGGCCCGTACAGCTCGGCCTTGGCCAGGCCACGGCCCGCGTAGAGCACCCGCACCGGCGGTGCCGGGTCGTCGCGGACCAGTTGCAGCAGGTCGCGGTCGCCGCTGACGACCACCACGGAATCGGTGCGCTCGCGGTGGGCGAGAGTGCCGAGGACGTCGTCGGCTTCGAGCCCCTCGGCGCCGCCGGTGGCGATCCCGGCCGCCGCGAGCACGTCCAGGATCATCGGCACCTGCGGGGTGAGAGTGTCGGGAACCTCCTCGGCGCCGGGCGTGGCCGTACTGCTGGTGTCGAGGCGGTGCGCCTTGTACGACGGCACGAGCGCCACCCGGAACGGCGGGCGCCAGTCCAGGTCCAGCCCGACGACGAGCCTGCTCGGCCGGTGTTTGGTGATCAGCGAGGCGACCATGTCGGTGAAACCGCGCACCGCGTTCACCGAGCGGCCGTCGGCGCCGCGCAGTTTGTCCGGGATCGCGTAGTAGGCGCGGAACCACAGGCTGGCGCCGTCGAGGATCAACAGGGGTCCACGGGTGCTCTCGGCAACGGTCACCCGGTGATTGTGCCCTGTGGCTCCGACAGGTGAGCGAGATCGGTGCCGCGTCGGCCGTCGCGCTGGGCGGCTGTTGTGGTGCGTTCGCCCGAGATCGCACGTCGTGCGGGCGAATCTGTGTGTCACGCGGCGCGGCGGGTAACGTCGGAGACTATGAGCGCGCACACGAATGCCAGGTTCGCGGCGGATGTCTACGGTCAGCGGCTCGAGCGGGCGGTGGAATTGATGCGCGCGGCGCATCTGGACGCCCTGCTCATCACCCCCGGCCCCGACCTGCGGTACCTCGTCGGTTCCGATGCCGAATCGTTCGAACGGCTCACCTGCCTGGTGATCACCGCCGACGGCGCGACACCGTCGATTATCGTGCCGAAGCTCGAACTCGCCGCGCTCGACGGCTCGGCGGCCGGGGAACTGGGTCTGCGGATCCTCGACTGGGTCGACGGCGTCGATCCGTACCAGCTGGTTCGTTCCACCCTGCATGCCGGTTCACGCATCGCCGTCGCCGACGCCATGCCCGCCCTGCACTTGATTCCGCTGGCCGAGCAGACCACGGGGCTGCCGTCCTCGGCCACTCCGGTGCTGCGCCAGTCGCGGATGATCAAGGACGAGGCCGAGATCGACGCCTTACGCCGTGCTGGCGCCGCGATCGACCGCGTGCACGCCCGGATGGGCGAGTTCCTGCGGGCGGGCCGCACCGAGGCCGAGGTGCATGCCGACATCGAGGCGGCGATCGTCGAGGAGGGGCACACCGAGGCGGAGTTCGTCATCGTCGGCAGCGGCCCGAACGGTGCCATCCCACACCACCTCTTCTCCGACCGTGTCATCGAACAGGGCGACGTGGTGGTGATCGATATCGGCGGACCGGTGACGCCCGGCTACTACTCCGATTCCACCCGCACCTATGTGCTCGGCGAGCCGCGGAAGCAGGTAGCCGAGCGGATGGCGTTGCTCGAGGCGGCGCAGGCGGCGGCAGTGGCCGCCGTGCGACCCGGCGTCACCGCCGAATCCATCGACGCCGCCGCCCGCACCGTGCTGGCCGACGCGGGTCTGGGCGATGCGTTCGTGCATCGCACCGGGCACGGCATCGGCTTGTCGGTGCACGAGGAGCCCTACATCGTGGCGGGCAACGACCTGGTGCTCGAGCCGGGCATGGCGTTCAGTATCGAACCGGGCATCTACTTCCCCGGGCAGTGGGGTGCGCGCATCGAGGACATCGTGGTCGTCACCGAGGACGGCGTCGAGTCCATGAACCAGCGCCCGCACGGCCTGACCGTGTTGTAAACGGCCACAAGCTATTTGAGCGTGCTCGACGACAGCACCCGGCGCACCTGGATCGCGACGACCACGCGCGTCGGGTTCTCGCGCGGCACCCGGTAGCGCTCGGTGTAGCGGCGCACGGCCTCGGCGACGTCGTCGGCGTCGGTCAGCACGGTGGCCGGCCCTTCGAGGGTGAGCCACCGCGCCCCGTCGACCTGGCTGACGGCCGCGTACCCACCCCGCGCGGCATTACGGGCCTTCACCGACGCGCCGTCGGTGATCACCCGCGCGATGCCGCTGTCCGCGTCCCAGGTGAACCCGACAGCGACGACGTGCGGTGTGCCGTCCGCCCGCAGGGTGGTGAGGGTGGCCAGGTGCCGCTCGGTGACGAACGCGAGGGCGGCGGGGGAGAGTTGTGTGGTCGCGGTGGGCATGTGTTCGACGCTAGTCCGTCAGCACGCAAGCCCGGTCGGCGGGCGCTACACCCAGGCGCTCGCGCTTCGTGATCGCGGGGCGGCCCGGTGGCGGCGGTGATCCGGGATGACAGACTGGGCGCATGGGTAAGCAGCAGGCGAACCAGGGGCCGGTTCTGGTCTTGGGTGGGCGCAGTGAGATCGGGCTGGAAGTGGCGCGCAGGCTGGCACCGGATCGGGTGGTGATCCTCGCGGCCCGCCGCTCCCACGCGCTGGCCGCCGAGGTCGAGCAGGTGCGCGCGGCCGGGGCGACCACGGTGCACACGGTCGAATTCGACGCCGACGACATCCCGACGCACGCCACTCTGCTCGAGAAGGTCGCCGCCGAACACGGAGGCATCGCCACGGCCGTCCTGGCTTTCGGTGTGCTCGGCGACCAGGCCCGCGCCGAACAGGACCCCGACCACGCGGTCGCTGTCGTGCACACCGATTACGTCGCCCAGGTCAGCGTCCTGACCACGCTCGCGAATCTGATGCGGGCGCAGGGCAGCGGTCAGATCGTCGTGTTCAGCTCCATCGCCGGCGTGCGGGTACGGCGCGCGAACTACGTCTACGGTTCGGCCAAGGCGGGCCTCGACGGTTTCGCCAGCGGCCTCGGCGACGCCCTGCACGGAACCGGCGTCCAGTTGCTGCTGGTCCGATCGGGTTTCGTCATCGGCCGCATGACCGAGGGCATGGACCCCGCGCCCATGGCCAGCACCCCCGACCAGGTCGCCGACGCCGTCGTCCGCGCCTTGAACAAGGGCGCCACCCGAGTCGCCGTCCCCGGCCGCCTAGCGCTGGCCTTCTTCGTCATGCGCCTTCTGCCGCAGTCCATCTGGCGCCGGATGCCACGGTGATTGCCGCCCCGATGGTCCCCTGCGCGCGTGTCGCTTCGGCGCCGGATGCTGCGATGACCTCGGCTTCGATGGCGCGGCGTGCGCGCCCCGGTTCGGCGCCGTATGTCGCGGTGGCTGCCGTCCCGACGGCCCGGCGTGAGCGCATCGACACTGCTCTGCGTGCGACAACGATAGTCCGCTCGCAGACGGGTGGGGTACCCCGATGACTAGTGCGGCGTGGTCGGGTGTCCCGATCCGCGTGGTGGGTATCGGCGCGGACGGGTGGGGTGGCCTGGGGGAGCGGGCCAAAGCGGCAGTCGAGGACAGCGAAGTGGTGTTCGGGTCGCCGCGACAGCTGGCGCTGGTACCGGACGGGAAGTTCGAGCGAATCCCGTGGCCGACACCCCTGCTGCCCGCTCTCCCGGATCTGCTTGCCCACCACAGCGGTCGGCGGCTCACCGTGCTCGCCAGCGGCGATCCCATGTTCTACGGCATCGGTGCCACCCTGGCCCGCATCGTCGGACCCGGCGCGCTCGACGTGTACCCGCAACCGTCGTCGGCGTCGCTGGCGTGCGCCCGGCTCGGCTGGCCGCTGGCCGAGACCCCGGTGGTGAGTGTGGTCGCCCGACCGCTCACCACGGTGCTGCCGGAACTGGCCGACCGCCGTCGAATTCTCGTCCTGAGCGAGAACGAATCGACCCCTGCCGCGCTGGCGAAACTGCTGCGTGACAACGGTTTCGGTGCTTCCACGCTGACCGTGCTCGAACAGCTCGGCGGCGAGAACGAATGCCTGCGTACCGGCACGGCCGACGACTGGCAGCACCCCCCGGGTGACCCGCTCAACCTCTGTGCCGTCGACTGCGTGGCCGACCCGCATCACCCGCGCCGCACGAGAATGCCCGGCCTGCGCGACGATTCGTTCACCGGCGACGGCCAGCTCACCAAGGCCGAGGTCCGCGCACTCACCGTCAGCGCCCTCGCCCCGGCCCCCGGCGAACTGCTGTGGGATGTCGGCGGCGGTTCGGGCACCATCGCGATCGAATGGTGCCGTACCCACCCGGCGTGCCGCGCGGTCACCTATGAACGCCTGCCCGCCCGTCGCGATCAGATCGCCACCAACGCGCACGCGCTCGGTGTGCCCGGCATCGCGGTGCGCGGCGCGTTCCCCGACACCCTCACCGACTCCCCGGCGCCCGACGCGATATTCCTCGGCGGTGGACTCACCCAAGACGGCGTTTTCGACGCCTGCTGGCAACGTCTGCGGCCCGGCGGCCGCCTGGTGGCCAATGCGGTGACCGCCGAGTCGGAAACGCTGCTGCTGGGCTGGTGCGCGCGCCACGGTGGGACACTGCGCAAATTTCAGATCTACCGAGGCGAACCGCTCGGCGGATTCACCGCGTGGCGGCCGCAGCTTCCCGTCGCGCAGTGGATCGTCGTCAAACCGCGCGCAAATTCCTGACGGGTCACCCGTCGCTCGCATAACGATGTGCCGGGGTGTGCGCCCCGAATTTGCTCCTTTTCGCGTGAGCGCCCGATGCGACTGTTCAGTCTGCACGTGGTCTCGCGCACCACCGGCCGAACATCGCTCGCACACGGCGTATGTCTCCGATGGCATCGAGATGCTGGGCAATCGCCCAGTGCCGCTGTCGGACTCGAAACCGTTGCCCGGGTCGCCGGTGCGCCCGCACCGTCCACCCGGGCGCGGGCAGCGAACATGCTGGTCAACCGTCCATGTCGGCACCGTACCGATCACGGTCAGATCACGACCAGATCACGGCCGAACGGTGAGTGCATCTGCAAGCTCACCCAGAAAGTTATGCACCGAAGGTGTAACACTTCCCCAACGGGGGTATGGTCGGGCGCGGCCCCGGGCAAAACTCGGAGCCTCGATTTCGATGGACGGAGTTGTATGCGGTGCACCAGGTCGACCACCCCTGACCGGGACGACGTCAGCGGGCAGTCCTGAGAGTTCTGATCCTCGGCGGTACGGGCGAAGCTCGTGAGCTGGCGAACCTGGCGTCCGGTGAGCGTGGAGTCGATATCGTCTCCTCGCTGGCGGGACGTGTCGCCAACCCGCGATTGCCGGTCGGTCCGGTGCGCATCGGCGGATTCGGTGGTGTCGAGGGCCTCCGAACCTGGCTACGCGAGAACCGTATCGATGCCGTCGTGGATGCCACTCACCCCTTCGCGGCCCAGGTCAGTACCCATGCGGCGACCGCGGCCGCCGACCTCGGCCTGCCCGCGCTGCACCTGCGCCGCCCCGAATGGGTGCCGCGCCGGGGCGACCTGTGGACGCGGGTACCCGATCTCGCCGGGGCCGCCTCCGCCCTGGCCGACCGGGGCGAGAACGTGCTGCTCACCATCGGCCGCCAAGGTGTCGGCGCCTTCGCGGGCTGTCGCAGGCAGCGTTTCGTCATCCGATCGATCGACGCGCCGACCGGCGCGCTGCCACCGCGCTACGAATTGCTGCTCGCGCGTGGGCCGTTCACCTTCGACGAGGAGCTGGTGCTGATGTCGCGTCATCGCATCGACGTCCTGGTCACCAAGAACAGCGGCGGCGCGCAGACCGAGGCGAAGATCGCCGCGGCGCGCACGGCAGGCGTGCCGGTCGTCATGATCGAACGCCCACCGCTGCCCGCGGGCGCGAACGTCGTCGACGAGGTCGGCGCCGCCCTCGACTGGTTGCGGCTCGCGACCGCGCACAGCGTTTCCTGAGCTCAGCGCGGCGGTTGCCCGGCAAAGACGGCGGGCAGCTGGTCGAACCACTGCAGCACCGCGCGCTCGTAGCAGATCCCGAATTCGAGAGTGGCGCGCTGGTGGGGCGCCAGAGCGGTCGCGTCCTCGTCGAGATACCGGTCGAGCCGGTCCTGGTGGATGTTGCGGTTGGCGGTGATGATCCGGTCGCGGTGCGCAGGATCGAGGTGCTCGCCGAACGACAGTGTGAGCAGCAATGGCACCCGGATCGTCTCGGCGCCGGGATCGCGGGCGATCCATTCGGCGAACGCCTCCCGCCCGGCCTCGGTGATCCGGTAGGGGATGCGCTCTCGCGCACCTCGTTCACCCTTGGTCACCAGGCCCGCCGTGTCCATCGTGGCGAGTTCGCGGTAGACCTGGCTCTGGGTGATGGTCCAGAAGTCGCCGATGCGTTGCTGGGCGAGAGTCGCCAGGTCCCACCCCGACATCGGACCCTCGTGCAGGAACCCCAGCAGTGAAGCCGCGGTGGAGTTCAGCGGGCGGCGGCGGGTCGCGGTGTCGGTCAACGGTCAACTCCCTTCGAACTACATTCCTATGTGGAATGTTAGGCCAGGGTGGGGATCGCGCCAAGGTTGCCCGTGTCGCGGCGTGTCGCGGGTCTAGGCGTTCTCGTAGCGGCGCGCCGTGAAGACGCGGGTTCCCTCAGGCGTGTCGAAGGCCGTCGTGGTGGATGCGCCGATGATCAGCAGGGTGCGCATGTCGACCTCGTCGGGGTTCAGGTCGGCGAGGGTGACCACCCGCACCGATTCCGTCGGCCCGCCGACATCGCGACCGAGCACCACCGGCGTCTCCGGGTCGCGATGGGTCAGCAGGATCTCGCGCATCGCGCCCACCTGCCAACGTCGCTGCGTGGAGGCCGGATTGTAGATCGCGATCGCCATATCCGCCGCCGCGACAGCCGAAAGCCGTTGCGCCACAACCTCCCACGGCTTGAGCCGATCGGAGAGCGAGATCATCGCGTAGTCGTGGCCCAGCGGTGCCCCGACCCGGCTCGCCACCGCGTTGGCCGCCGTGAGCCCCGGCAGCACCCGCACCGGGACATCCTTGAACTGCGGTTCGGCCGACACCTCGAGCACCGCCGAGGCCATCGCGAACACCCCTGGATCACCGGAGGACACCACGGCGACCCGCGCACCCCGCTTGGCCAGATCGAGTGCCATCGCGGCGCGCTCCGACTCGACCTTGTTGTCGCTGGCGTGCCTGCGCTGGCCGGCCCGCTCGGGGACACGGTTGATGTAGGTGGTGTAGCCGACGAGATCGGTCGCCTCGTCCAGAGCGGCGGTGACCTCCGGCGTGGTCCAGTCGGTTGCACCGGGCCCGAGGCCGACGACCACGACTTCGCCTGTCGCGCTTGCAGATTCGTCGTGCGAACTCGTTTCGGTCGGCGCCGACCCGTCTGTCGGTGCGCCGCGGTGCTGTCCGCCGAGGAGGGACGCGACCCCGGTGGTCGGGGTGGGCCCGGGAACCAGCGTGATCGAGAAGTAGGGCACCTCCGCCTCGTCGACATCGGCGGCCGCGAGTACCCGCTGACGGGTGCTGCTCGCGCGTTCGACGTAGTAGGCGTCGTCGAGTCGACCGGCGTCGGCGAGCGCGCGGCGCACACCGGGGAAGGTGCGTCCCAGCTTCATGATCGCCGCGGCGTCGGTCTCGCGCAGCCGCTCGGTGAGTTCGTCGACGGGCATGGTGCCGGGCAGCACCGTGAGCACCTGCTCGCCTTCCACCAGTGGCGTGCCGAGCGCCGCCGAGGCCGCGCTCACCGAGGTGATGCCGGGGACGATCTCGGCGTGGAACCGGTCGGCCAGGCGGCGGTGCATGTGCATGTACGAGGAGTAGAACAGCGGGTCACCGGCCGCGAGCAGGGCGACATCGCGTCCGGCGGCGAGGTGCGCGGCCAGCCGGGCGGCGGCCTGCTCGTAGAACTCGTCGATCGCGCCCTGGTACCCGCCGGGGTGGTCGGTGGTCTCGGTGGTCACGGGGTAGACGAGGTGCTCTTCGATCTGGCCGGGCCGCAGGTACGGCTCGGCGATGCCACGGGAGATGCTTCGTCCGTGCCTGGCGCTGTGGAAGGCCACCACGTCGGCGGCGCCGATGAGCCGGGCCGCTTTCACCGTCACCAGTTCGGGATCGCCGGGGCCGAGGCCGATGCCCCAGAGTGTGCCGCTCATTCCTGTTCGCTCGCAATCGCGTTCAGCGCCGACGCGGTGATGGCGCTGCCGCCCCGCCTACCGCGCACGGTCAGATATTCGACGCCGCCGAAGTCGATCAGCGCCTGCTTGGATTCGGCCGCGCCGATGAAACCGACGGGGATACCGATGATCGCGGCGGGTCGCGGTGCGCCGGCGTCGAGCATGTCGAGCAGGTGGAACAGCGCGGTCGGGGCATTGCCGATGGCGACCACCGCGCCGTCGAGTTCGGCGCGCAGCAGTTCGAGCGCGGCGACCGAGCGGGTGTTGCCCATGCTCGCGGCCAGCTCGGGAACGCGCGGATCGGTGAGGTTGCACAGCACCGGGTTGTCGGCGGGTAGCCGCTTGCGGGTGACGCCCGAGGCGACCATGTTGGCGTCGCAGATGATCGGTTTGCCCGCCCGCAACGCGGTGCGCGCGGCCGCGACCACACCGGGGGTGTAGGCGATGTCGCCCGCCAGGTCGACCTGTCCGCACCCGTGGATCATGCGCACCACCACGCGCTCGACATCGGCGGGGAAACCGGCGAGGTCGGCTTCGGCGCGGATGGTCGCGAACGAGCGCCGATAGATCTCGGCCCCGTCGGTGAGGTAGCTGGTGCGCACGTCGGACATGCGCACAACCCTAGAACCTGGCCGCGACGTGGTGTTCGGCGCGGTCGGCTCAGGTGCGTGGGCGCTCGAGGATGCGCGACATCACCAGCGAACTCCTGGTGCGCCCGACACGCGCGTTCTCCCTGATCCGCTCCACGGTCACCTCGATCTCGGCCATGTCGGTGGCCATCACGTGCACCAGCGCGTCGGCCTCGCCCGCGATGGTGCACACTCCGACGACCTGCGGGATCGGTTCCAATGTCCGGCGCAGTTCGGCGGGGGAGATGTTGTCGCGGTAGTACACCTCCACGTACGCCTCGGTGGTCCAGCCGAGGGCGGCCGGATTGACCAGGGCGGTGAACCCGGTGATCTGCCCACCCGCCACCATCTTGTCCACCCGCCGCTTCACCGCGGGCGCCGACAATCCGACGGTCGAGCCGATCTCGCCGAAGGTCGCGCGTGCGTTCTTCAGCAGGGCGGCGAGAATGCGGCGGTCGATGTCGTCCATGGGGGTCCTCTCACGCAATGGATCGCCATTTTCCCATCGATACACGCAATGAATCGGTGTTCCCTACGCAACGCGACGACATTTACCGTCGAGGCGTCGATTCGCGCCGCGCAGCCACCGGGAGTCCTGATGACCGCCGTCCTTCCCCTTCCCTCCTCGACTCCGGCGCGGGTGGCCACCCCGCGCCGCTTCGTGATGTGCCGACCGGACCACTTCGAGGTCACCTACGCGATCAATCCGTGGATGGACCCGGCGGCGCCGGTGGACCGGGCGCGGGCGCTGTCGCAGTGGGAGATCCTGCGCGCGCTGCTCGAACAGCACGGGCATTCGGTGGAGACCGTGCCCGGTGAGCCGGGCCTGCCCGACATGGTGTTCGCTGCCAACAGCGCGATCGTGATCGGCGGTCGTGCGTTGTCGGCCCGTTTCGCCCATCCCGAGCGGCAACCGGAGGGCCCGGCGTTCCACCGCTGGTTCGCGGCGCGGGAGTTACGCGAGTTGGCGGTGGCGGCCGAAACCAACGAGGGGGAGGGCGATTTCACGTTCGCGGGCGAGCGGATCCTGGCCGGAATGGGATTCCGCTGCACCGCGGCGGCCCACGCCGAGGTGCAACGGTTCTTCGGCCTGCCCGTGCTCTCGCTCGAACTGACCGACCCCCGCTTCTATCACCTCGACACCGCGCTGATGTGCCTCGACGAGACCACCATCGCCTACTACCCAGGGGCCTTCGGCCCGCAGGCCCGCGAGGCACTGGCCGTCCATTACCCGGACGCGATCCTGGCCACCGAGGCCGATGCCCTGTCCTTCGGCCTCAACGGAGTGAGCGACGGCCGCCACGTCTTCCTCGACCCGGGCGCGACCGGGCTGATCGCGGCCCTGCGCGAGCGGGGTTTCGAACCGGTCCCGGTCGACATGTCCGAGCTGCGCAAAGGTGGTGGCGGCGTGAAGTGCTGCGTCCTCGAACTGCACACACCCCGCCCCTGAACCGGCCGGGGAGCACTGGGCTCCCCGGCCGACCCGATCATTCGAACTCGGTGCCGCCGTCGCGCAGCAGGTACGCGTCGGAGACGATCTTGCCGATGGCACGGCCGCCGAGCACGGGCGAGTGCCGCTCGCGCGCGGCACGCACCACCAGCCCCTCGCGGATATTGCCGCCCGACCCGCTGACGGTCTCGGTGCCCTCGGCCAGCTTCAGCAACAACTCCGCGTCGTAGGGGCCTTCGTAGAGGACCGGTACGCGCGGGACGCCGAGGCCGAGTTCGCCGAGCAGGGAGCCGATCTCGTGGTGGTCGAGCCAGCGCACCGGCGCACCCGCCTGCTCGACCGCGACGTCGAACAGGGCGAAACCGAGCGTGTCTTCGTGCGCGGCCGACGCACCGTAGTGCAGGTCCTGCACGCCCGCCCCGAACACCTCACCGAAGAGCCCGACCCGGTCGGCGTCGAGGGCGTCGGCGAGCACGCGGGCGGTCTCGTCGAGCCGATGGCTGTGCACCGCCCGCCAGTACAGGTTGCCCTCGGTGCGGATCAGTGCCTGCGACCGGCCACCGATTCCCTTGGACGACACCAACATCCGGTCCTCGGCGCGCAGATGGGTGAGCAGAAAGGCGGTGCCGTGGATCTTCTCCGTCGCCACCACCGGCTCGCCTTCGACGAAGATGTCGGGGAACCGCTTGATGTTCTCCACATCGACCCAGCGCAGCAGATCGGGAGCGGGCTCCACTTGTCCCGACATCGAAACCGGAACCGGCGGCACCCATTTCGTCACACCGAGCTCGGCGGCGAAGTCGGTGCGCGCCTCGGCCGCCGCCGCGAGATCCGTGCCCGACAGAGCGCTCGGCGTGCAGACGATGCCCTGGGACACCTCACCGCGCAACCGCACCGCCTTCACCCGATTGCGTTGTGCCCCGGCCAATTTGCCGGTGAGTCCCAGCTCGGCGATCAGCGGGTCCGGCACGATCGCCTGTTCCGGAATGTAAACGGCGTGGTCGCCGCTGAAGAACTGCCCCTTGGCAACGACGGCCCGGTACAGCCCGACCTGGGCCAGCTCCAGCCGGTCGGCGTTCGGGTGTGGGACGACGACGAGCCGCTCGGCCGTCACGCGCAGTGTGGACATGGAAACCCCCTCGTTTCGAGGACGTCAGCGTAGGGCCGTCCCGTTCATGGAGTCGAGCGGTTTTCGCGCGGTGGACAGGCCCGCGTCGTCGATGCGACACGACCGAGCGCTGACGCGAAGGGTCGGCGCCGGGCCCCATACTTGGCGAGTGGCAAACCCGGAGCACACCACCGAGGAACGGCGCGCCAGCTGGACCGAACTCTTCTTCGACTTGGTGGCGGTCGCGGGCATCGGCCAGCTCACCCATCTGCTGCACCGAGGTCCCTCACTCGCCGAGTTCGGGCTGTATGTCGTGCTCTACCTGGCCTTCTGGGTGGTGTGGGCCTGCGTCACCGTGTACAGCAACGTGGCGGGCGAACAGGCCAGGACCACGATGGTGTTCGGCTGCATGTTCGGGCTGTGCGTGATGATGGCCGCCGTCGACGGGCTGCCCGGCGAACACGCCGGGGTGTTCGCGGCGATCTATGTGCTGGTGCGGATCGTGTCGGCGATGGTGTGGCGGCGTGGGCAGGTGGTGGTCGACTGGCCGGTTGCCCAGATCGGCGCGGGCACCGTGCCGTGGGTGGTGTCGCTGTGGGTTCCCGCGCCGTGGAAGTTCGTGCTCTGGGCGGTGGGGCTCGCGATCGACCTGTGGATCATGTTCGCCGTCGACGCCGAACGCAGAATGGTCGACGCCGAACGCCGGATGCGGGCCCGCCTGCGCCGGGGACGTGGCCGGGCGCCGCGCGGCGGGCCACGCGGCCACGCGACCCTGCCGAAACTGCAAGCGCTGCACGCCGATTCACCGCATCTGGGTGAGCGGCTCGGTCAGTTCCTGATCATCGTGCTCGGGGAGGGCGTGATCTCGGTGATCGCGGCGGTGTCCGCGGAGCAATGGACGGTGCCCGTCGCGGTGATCGGTGTCTGTGCGTTCCTGTCGCTGCTGGCGATGTGGGCGCTGACTCTGCGGTTCGGGTTCGTTCCTCGCATGATGGAGCAGTCGGCGGATGCGTCGCCGCTGCTGCTGCCACGGTTGATGGCGATGCATTGCGCGCTGAGCGGGGCCGTGGCCACCGTGGCCGCAGGGCTCGGTCTGGTCGCCGCGCACCCGTCGGGTCACCTGCCTGCGGGCATGGGCTGGGTGCTGTGCGGCGGGGCGGCGGCGTATTTCCTGGTGTGCGGACTGGGTGGGGTGGCCAGTGCGGGCTGTCGCTGGTTGCTGCGGTGGCCGCTGCCGTGTTTCGTCGTCGCCCTCGGACTGGCCCTGGTGTCACCACACCTCGGCGGGATGTGGACGGTGGTCGGCGTGACGGTCGTCCTTATCGCCTCGGTGGTGTCGGAGGCTACCCGGGTGACTACGCCGATGGCGTGATCCCGCCGGGACTGCGCGGTGAGCCCGACTGTTCTAGGCTCGCCTGCATGGCCGAATCGAACACTCTCGCAGACACTTCGGCGATCACCGAGACGATCACCCGGATGTTCGTGTACTGCGATCGGAAGCGCTGGGACGACCTGGTCACCGAGGTCTTCACCGACGAGGTCGACTTCGACGGCGGCTTCGGTGACGTGGTCTCGATCCGCTCGTCGAAAGACATCGCCGCCGACTGGAAGGCGGGGCTGGACGCCCTCGACGCCGTGCACCATCAGGCAGGCAACTACCTGATCGACGTCGACGGCGACGAGGCCACCGCCCACGCCGACTCCATCGCCGTCCACGTGAACAACTCCGCGACCAACGGCAAGACCCGCACCTTCATCGGCAGCTACGCCCTCGCCGCGCGCCGCACCCCCGCGGGCTGGCGGATCAGCAAGTTCCACTACCTGCTGAAGGTGATCGAGGGCAACGCCGACCTCACCTAGTCCAGGCGGTCGATGCGGTAGCCGTTCTCGGTGGCGACGACGTCGGTGACAGGTCCGGTCGGGCGGCCACAGCGGCGTTCGCAGCCGGACCAGTGTTGACGGCCGGTCGCCACCACGTCGGCGGCATCGAGGCCGGACTCGGCACAGTCCGCCGCGTCGGCGGGAAGGGTGCGCTCGGCATCGCGGCCAGGCTCGACTGTCGCGGGACGCCTCTCGGTCGGGTCGGGTGGTTCGTCGCCGAGCACGCGCCCGGTTTCGATGGCTTCGGTGAGGTCGGTGCGGACGTCGGTGTGGGACTTGGCGCAGCCGGGGCGGCCCGCGCAGGCGCTCACCTGTAACCACGGGGAGCCGGCGTCGAAGATCAAGCCCATCGGCGCCAGCACGCGCACCACCGTTTCGGCGGGGCCTTCCTCCAGGTCGGGTAGCACCACACTGCGCCACGGCGTGAGGAACACGGGGCGCTCGACGGCGGCCAGGAATTCAGCGACCCGCGCGGGCAGGGTGCCGAGACGAACACCGGCGCCGAGGGCGACCAGTCCGTTGTCCTGCTCGAGCCAGCCGATCGGAATGTCGTGTGTCGCACCGAGTTCCAAGGGAGCGCCGGCGGGGGAGCGGTCGAGAGTCTCGGTGACCTTCTCGACACCGCCGGGGATCTCGTGCAACCGCCACTGCCCGGATTCCGCCCGCAGATCGAGGAAGCCCCGTGCGGCGTCGAGCATGACGGTGACGGCCTCGTCGGGGGTGACCCGGATGCCGGTGTCGGCACCGGCGAGCAGCACCGCGAATGCGTCACCGACGGCCTGGATCCCGATATCGCCGCGCAGCGTGCTCACGTCACCGCGTCCGTCGTCGAGGGTGAACAGGACGCGCCCGGGCAGGTCGGCCAACCGCGCGTCGGCTTGCAACCCGATATCGAGATCGGTGGCCAGCCCGTGCACGTCGGCGAATCCGCCCACCCGCCCCGACAGCGGTGAGGCGACGATATTGCGCACCCGCTCGTGCGTCCGGCTCGGCAGCAGCCCCGCCGTCGCCAGCCGGGCCGCCAGTTCACCGGCGTCACGCACCCGACGTAACTGCACATTGCCCCGCGAGGTGAGCTCCAGATCGCCGTTCCCGAGGTCGTGCGCCGCCTCCGCGAGCACCTGTACCTGTGCGGACTCCAGGCGTCCGCCGGGCACACGGATCCGCGCCAACGGTCCGTCCGCGGCCTCGTGCAGCCGCAGAACACCTGGGCAAGAATCGGGAGCGCTCCTGGTCATGATTCCCCAAGCCTACGACCAGCGCCGGTGCCCTCCGCGACCGATCCGGCGTCAGGGCCGGGCGTAGTGCACGGACACGGCGCCCGAGTCGGGGAAGGTTGACGCGGCGGCGAGGCGCCAGGTCGACGCGTAGTTGTCGGGCAGCAGGCGCAGGCCGCCGCCGAGCGTCGTGGGAACGATGGTGAGGTAGAGGTCGTCGACGAGGTCGGCGCGCAGCAGGCACTGGATGATGCTGGCGCTATTGGTGATCAGGATCTCGCGCCCCGGCGCCGCTTTGAGCGCACGCACGTCCGCTTCCGGATCGCGACCGATTCTCGCGTTGCTCCACTCGGCCTTGTCCAGGTCGGCTTGGTCGAGGGTCTTGGTGAAGACGACCTTCTCGACGGTCGCGAGCCATGCACCGAGCTCACGGGTGCGGGCGGAACTGCCCGGATCCGCGGTGATGCCCGGCCACACCGCCGTGAAGCCTTCCCAATTGGTACGCCCGAGGACGACGGTGTCGGCGCCGCGCCAGATGCCCTCGTAGTAGATCTCGGTCTGCGGGCTGGTGATGTAGTCCATGCACCAGCTCATATCGTCGTCGGGACCGCTGCCGCTGTATCCGTCCATCGACACGGTGACCTCCGCCACGACTCTGCGGCCGGTGCTCTGCGAGTTGTTCGACATGGGCGACATCCCTCTCCGTCGAGCTGCTGTTTTCAGAGGAAGAGACGGGACGTCGCCGCCGAACTCATCGGTGGTACCGCGACGTGCTCGTGTTTGCGCACCGGACGGAAACGGTATCCGCCTAGTGTGAGTGGCGGATCGCCGCCGGAGCAGTGCCGACAGGAGAGGTCAACCGCATGCTGCGTGAATTCGTGGACAAGCGTGTAGTTCCCGCGCTCGACAAGGTCGCCCATGCGCAAGCACCCGTGGTGCAGCGTTATGTCGACTGGCTGGGGAGCAGGCACCCCGACGATTCACCGGTGGAACTCGTGCAGCGGCTGTCGCGCCAGTACCTCGTTGTCGTCACCGCCAGCGGCGTGACGGTGGGGCTCACCGCCGCCGTACCCGGTATCGGCACGCTGATCGGCCTGGCCGCCACCGGTGTGGACACCGCCGTCTTCGTGGAAGCGTCCTCGGTGTTCTCGGTGGGCGCCGCCGCGGCGTACGGCATCGCGCCCGAGGATCCGCGCCAGCAGCGATTGGTGTCGAAGGTGGTGCTCGGCGAGTCGGGCACGAAGGTCCTCGAACAGACCGCGGGCCACACGAAGGGCCAGTGGCTCGCCGTCGTCACCGACCACATTCCCGGCCTGTCGAGCATGCCCGACGGGCCTGCCAAACGGTTCATCGTCAACTATCTGGTCAAACGCGGACTGCTGCTCTTCGGCACCCTCATCCCCGCCGGGATCGGCGCGGTGATCGGCGGCTACGGCAACAACGCCCTCGGCCAGTTGGTCATCGCCAACGTCTACCGCCACCTGGGCACCGGTTCGCCCGAGATGGTCGCCGCGGGCACCCGCGACGGTTCGTCTTGACCTTCGAGTCGCTGCAACCCCGATCATGAGCCGGTGCCTGACACCGAACTGATCACCATCGGAGCGTTCGCCCGCGTCTGCGGACTGAACGCCAGCGCCCTGCGCTTCTACGCCGACGCCGGAGTCCTCGTCCCCGCCCTGGTGGACGAGGACACCGGCTACCGCTACTACACCTCCGACCAGGCCGGTCCCGCCTGCCTGATCCGCCATCTGCGCGCCGTCGACATGCCGTTGCCGACTGTCGCGGCGGTGCTCGCCGAACCCGACGCCGCGAGGGCCGCCGATCTCCTCGACGCCCACCTCGCCGAAATGCACTGCCGCCGCAGGGAGTTCGACGCCGCGGCCGCCGCCGCTCACCGGGCGCTCGGTGTGGATTCCCGACCGTTGCCGGACCGAAGTGACCACGCCGCGGTGCCCGGCACCGAACCCGACCAGGCCGTGCGGGTCGGCGGACCGGCGCTCGCGGCAGCCATCGACCAGGTCTCCACGGCAACCCTCACCGATCCGGCCCTGCCCGTGCTCGACACCATCCTGTTCGAAGCCCGCCCCGACGAACTGATCCTCACCGCCACCGATCGCTACCGGCTGGCCTCGCGAACCCTGCGCCCGATGTCTTCGGCGAGGGCGGAGTGGTCCGCGACCATCGATGCCGCCGAACTGCGTGCCACCGCGTCCTGGCTGCGCCGCCGGCACACGGTGATCCTGCGTCCCACGCCCGATTCCCTCGAATTCCACACTGCCACCGAGGATTCGGCGACGAGTCAGCGCTGCCCCCGCTCGCCCGAGGAGTTCCCCGACTACCGCCGCATGCTGGCAGCCCTGCCCTCGACCCCGACCAGAGCCGTCCTCGACCGCGCGCACCTGCTGGAAACGCTGGAACGCGCGGACTCACCGATCGTGACTCTGCGCTTCGATTCCCCGGATACGGCCACGATCTCGGTGCCGAGCTCGGACGCGTCGACCCAGGACGGCACGCCGAACCCGCCCACCGAGCTGCGTGCGACGGTCTCCGGCCCATCGATCACCATCCACTTCGCCGTAACCACCCTCTACCCGGCCATCGCGAACGCGATCGGTCCCGACATCATGCTCGAGCTGTCCGCCCCCGACCTCCCTGCCCACATCCGCTCCGCCGATGACGGTGACCTCCGCACCCTCGCCATGCCGTGCAGACCGGCCCCTTGATCGCTCGACCTGCCGGGTTGTGGCCCGGCAGGTTCACTGCTAAGTTAAGTGCATGCACAAGCATGGACTTACGGAACGGGGAACCCCCTCGGTCGGCGACCCGGTCGACGACTGGTTTCGTGCTTCCGCTCTCGTCGCGACCGTCGACTCGGGCCTCGGTAAATGGCTGACGCTGCACCACGGCATCGGCCTCACCGAGTACCACGCGCTCCGGCAGCTCGCCGCCGCACCGGACAAGGAGATCCGGGTCAGCGAGCTGGCCCATCGGATCGGGTTGAATCAGAGTTCGGTGACCCGATTGCTGGGGCGGCTCGAGGCGCGAGGGTTCACGCGGCGGGACTTGTGTTCGGAGGACGGGCGCGGTGTGTACGCCGTGATCACCGAGGAGGGGGAGGCGCTCGTCAGGGGCGCGCGCGAACCCTTCCGACTCCAGCTGGAACGTCTGCTCGACGACGCCGAAGAGCTGTCGCCGATGTTCGATGCGCTGCTCGCGCGTCGAACGGGGCACCAGGACTCCTGAACTGACCTGACATGCCGTAAGGGTCTTCCGCTCGGCATGTATATGTATGTACAACCATAGAAAGGCATTACCGTGAACTGGCTCTACCTCGCCATCGCCGTCGTCTTCGAGGTCACCGTCGCCCTGGCCGCCGGAAAAGCGAAGGGCTTCACCGATATTCGATGGACCGTCGCCACACTGGTCAGCGGCGCGATCGCGACCTACTTCCTGAGCCTGGCGCTGCTCACCTTCGACGTCGGCGCCGGCTACGCGATCTGGACCTCCCTGGCCGGTGTCGGAATCGTCGCTCTCGGAGCGGTGCTGTTCGGCCAACGAGTCGACTGGCGAAAGGCGGTCGGCATCGTGATCGTCATCGGCGGTGTCGTCGGCCTGCAGCTCAGCAGCGGCGCCTGAGCAACCTCGTCCCCGACCACTTCTCACCGAAAGGCCGAACAATGATCACCGACAACCGCACTCCCGCCACCGCCTGGCTCGTCCTGCTCCTCGCAGGCGCCTTCGAAGTCGGATATGCCCTCGCCGTCGGCGGCAGTCACGGTTTCACCGTGCTCACCTGGTCGCTGGTGGCGATCGTCTTCTTCCTCCTCACACTCTTCGCCCTCAGCGTCGCGCTGAAAACGATCGACGTAGGAATCGGCTATGCCGTCTGGGCGGGCATCGGCGCGGTCGGCGCGGCACTCCTCGGACCGGTGTTCTTCGAGGAAACACTGACCCCGCTCAAGGCGTTCTGGCTCGCCGTGGTGATCGCGGGAGTGGTCTGGCTCAAACTCGCGGACCGCGCCGAAGCCGCCTGAGCGACCCCGGACGCGGGCTGGAAAGTTGCGGGCGCGTCCGGGCCAGTACCATCGACTTGCTCGGCGGGCGTCGAGGAAACCGGTGGAAATCCGGTGCGGTCGCGCCACTGTGAACAGCCAGACCCTCTCCGGCGAGCACCGCAACCCGATGGGCGCGTCAACCCGAGGAAGGTCTCACCCTGTGATCCTGCTGCTGTCCACCTCCGACACCGACCTGCTGAGCGCCCGCGCGAGCGGCGCCGAGTACCGGTGGGGCAACCCCGCCCGGCTGCTGGTCGAGGATCTCGGGCAGCTGCTCGACGGCGTCGAGCTGGTGATCGTGCGCATCCTGGGCGGCAAACGTGCGTGGGAAGAGGGCCTGGACGCGGTGCGGGCCAGCGGTATTCCGATGGTCGCCCTCGGCGGCGAGATCGCACCCGACGCGGAACTGATGGAATGTTCCACCGTGCCGGTCGGTGTCGCCGCCGACGCCCACAACTATCTCGCCGCGGGTGGTGCCGACAACCTGCGTCAGCTCTACAACTTCCTGTCCGACACGGTGTTGCTCACCGGTCACGGGTTCGAGCCGCCGGTCCAGCTGCCCACGTGGGGTGAGCTCGAACGCTCGGCGCGCATCCTCGAACCGCACGCCCCCACGGTCGCCGTCGTCTACTACCGCGCCCAGCACCTGGCTGGCAACACCGGCTACGTCGATGCCCTGTGCACGGCCATCGAAGCCAAGGGCGCCCGCGCCCTGCCCGTCTACGCGGCGTCGCTGCGAACCGCCGAGCCGGAACTGCTCACCCTCCTCGGCCGGGCCGACGCCCTGGTGGTCACCGTGCTCGCCGCGGGCGGCAGCAAGCCCGCCACCGCGTCGGCCGGTGGCGACGACGAGGCCTGGGACGTGGCCGCGCTGGCCGCCCTCGACGTGCCGATCCTGCAGGGCCTGTGCCTGACCAGTCCGCGCGCCCAGTGGGAGGCCAACGACGACGGCCTGTCCCCGCTCGATGTCGCCACCCAGGTCGCGGTCCCGGAGTTCGACGGGCGCATCATCACGGTCCCGTTCTCGTTCAAGGAGTTCGACGAGGACGGTCTGTCCACCTATGTCCCAGATCCCGAACGTGCCGCCCGCGTCGCCGGGATCGCGGTGCGCCACGCCCGCCTGCGTCATATTCCCAACGGCGACAAGCGGATCGCGCTCATGCTGTCGGCCTACCCGACCAAGCACGCCCGCATCGGCAACGCCGTCGGCCTGGACACCCCGGCGAGCGCCATCCGGCTGCTCACCGAAATGCGTTCCGCCGGTTACGACCTCGGTGATATCGACGAGATCCCCGGCCTCGCCGAAGGCGACGGTGACGCCCTGATCCACGCCCTGATCGCGGCGGGCGGCCAGGATCCCGACTGGCTCAGCGCCGAACAGCTCGAGGGCAATCCGATCCGCATCGGCGCCACCGTCTACACCCGCTGGTTCGAGTCGCTGCCCGACGACCTGCGCGAAGCCGTGGTGGAGGCGTGGGGGCCGCCGCCGGGCGAACTGTATGTGGACCGGTCGGCCGATCCGAAGGGCGAGATCGTCATCGCCGCACTGCGTTTCGGCAATGTGGTGCTGATGGTGCAGCCGCCGCGCGGTTTCGGGGAGAACCCGGTCGCGATCTATCACGACCCCGATCTGCCGCCGAGCCACCACTACCTGGCGGCCTACCGGTGGCTGTCGTCGGCCGACGGCTTCGGTGCCGACGCGATGGTGCACCTCGGCAAGCACGGCAACCTGGAATGGCTGCCGGGCAAGACCCTCGGCATGTCCGCGTCCTGTGGCACCGACGCCGCCCTCGGCGATCTGCCGCTGATCTATCCGTTCCTGGTGAACGACCCCGGTGAGGGCACCCAGGCCAAGCGCCGCGCCCACGCCACCCTCGTCGACCACCTCATCCCGCCGATGGCGCGCGCCGAAACCTACGGCGACATCTCGCGCCTGGAACAACTGCTCGACGAACACGCCAACATCTCCGCCCTCGACCCGGCCAAACTGCCCGCCATCCGCCAGCAGATCTGGACCCTGATGCGCGCGGCCAAGATGGACCACGACCTCGGCCTGGCCGAACGCCCCGACGAGGACGTCTTCGACGACATGCTGCTGCACGTCGACGGCTGGCTCTGCGAGATCAAAGACGTGCAGATCCGCGACGGCCTGCACATCCTGGGTCAGGCCCCCGAGGGCGAGATGGAACTCGACCTGGTGCTGGCCATGCTGCGTGCCCGCCAGCTGTGGGGCGGCGAACAGAACGTGCCCGGCCTGCGAGAAGCGCTGGGGCTCAGCGAAGCCGGTGACGAAGCCCGCACCCGCGTGGATGTAGTGGAAGCCCGCGCCCGTGAGCTGCTCGCGGCCCTGCAGGCGACGGACTGGTCCGTGGACGCCGTGGACCCGCTGGTCGACGACTACGCCACCGCGATTCTCGCTGGGGGAGTGGAGGATTCGTCCGCGCCCGAGTCGGCGGGCGGCGTCGCGGTGAGCGGGCGTCTCGAGGCGGTGAAGACCGTGTTGCGGTTCGCCGCGACCGAGGTCGTGCCGCGCCTGCGCGAGACCGGCATCGAGATCGCCCGGGTCCTGCACGCCCTCGACGGTGGTTTCATCCCCGCGGGCCCGAGTGGTTCACCCCTGCGCGGTCTGATCAACGTGTTGCCGACCGGCCGCAATTTCTACTCCGTCGATCCGAAGGCCGTCCCGTCGCGACTGGCGTGGGAGACGGGTCAGGCCATGGCCGAGTCCCTGCTCGCCCGCTATCTGGCCGACCACGGCGAGTACCCGAAGTCGGTCGGCCTGTCGGTGTGGGGCACCTCGGCCATGCGCACCTCCGGCGACGACATCGCCGAAGTCTTCGCGCTGCTCGGTGTGCGGCCGGTATGGGACGAGGCGAGCCGTCGCGTCACCTCGCTCGAGGTGATCTCCCTGGACGAACTCGGTCGCCCGCGCATCGACGTCACCGTGCGCATCTCCGGCTTCTTCCGCGACGCCTTCCCGCACGTGCTCGCGCTGCTCGACGACGCCGTTCGCCTCGTCGCCGCCCTGGAGGAACCGGCGGAGTCGAATTATGTTCGCGCCCACGCCGATGCGGACCTGGCCGAGCACGGCGATGCCCGCCGCGCCACCACCCGCATCTTCGGTTCCAAGCCCGGCACCTACGGCGCGGGCCTGCTGCAGCTCATCGACTCCAAGAGCTGGCGCACCGACGACGACCTCGCGCAGGTGTACACCACCTGGGGCGGCTACGCCTACGGCCGCGACCTCGACGGCGCCCCCGCCGCCGACGACATGCGCACCGCGTACAAGCGAATCGCGGTCGCGGCCAAGAACACCGACACCCGCGAGCACGACATCGCCGACTCCGACGACTACTTCCAGTACCACGGCGGCATGGTCGCCACGGTGCGCGCGCTCACCGGGAAGAACCCCGAGGCCTACATCGGCGACTCCACCCGTCCCGACGCGGTGCGCACCCGCACTCTCTCGGAGGAAACCACCCGCGTGTTCCGTGCGCGCGTGGTGAACCCGCGCTGGCTCGAGGCGATGCGCCGCCACGGCTACAAGGGCGCCTTCGAGATGGCCGCCACCGTCGACTACCTGTTCGGTTACGACGCCACAACCAATGTCGTCGCCGACTGGATGTACGAAAAGCTCTCCGAGAGCTACGTTTTCGACGATGTGAACCGCAAGTTCATGGAGCAGTCCAACCCGTGGGCGCTGCACGGCATCGCCGAACGACTGCTCGAGGCGGCCGAGCGCAAGCTCTGGGAACACCCCGAACCGGAAACCCTGGACAAGCTGCGCCAGATCTACCTCGAGACCGAGGGCGAATTGGAGTAGTCCGCCTGCGCGGCCTGCAGCAGAACCCGGTCGCGGTAGATCCGCAGTGCCGCGATGACGGCCAAGACGGCGGTGAGCAGGCCGCAGGCGATGCGCACCGCATGCGCGACCTCGATCTCGGCGACCGTGCGGTGCAATTCGTCGACCGTGTACAGGGCGCGATCCTCGAACAGGATCGGCCAGCGCGGCCACAGGTACAGCATCGACAGCAGGAACATCCCCGAGACGAACGGCACCAGCGACGCGAGCAGCCAGCCGCGGGCGCGCCCCGACCACACACCGGCAGCCACGGCGAGCACAGCGCTCAGGGTCAGGAACATCCCCAGCGGGCGCATCACATCGCCGACCGAGATCACGGCGGTGAATGCCTCGCCCACCTCCAGCGATGCCGGAATGTCGTGGAAGTAGTTCGGGTACAGGAAGACCGTTTCGGCGATCGTGGTGCACACCACCAGGGTCGCCAGCACGGCGTAGACGGTCGCGGCCGTGAGTGCGACAGTGATTTTTCGCATGGTGTTCTCCTCGTTGGTGTGCTGTCGACGCTAGGCCGACGTCGTATCGGCGACATCCGGTGCCGACCCTGAACTCGGGTCGGGGAACCCACCCAGGTCTCGTGATCGACGGCGAACGCGAGTTGCCGTAAAACTGCAACGCGTTCTAATCTTGGCGGGTGAGCCCGGGAAACACCCTGGCCGGAAAGGGTCGCCATGACCACCTCACCGGCGTACTTCACCCGCACGGGCGCGGTGTTCGAGCCGACCAGGTTCTCGCTGAGCCTGTGGGGTCCCAAGACGCTGTCGGGGCCGCCGGTGTGCGGGTTGATGGCGCGGGAGGTGGAGACGCGGTACTGCACCGAGGAGTTCGTGCCCGCCCGGTTCACCGTCGACCTGCACCGCGCGGTGCCCGCCGTGCCCGTGACCGTCGAGAGCGAGCTGGTGCGTGACGGCAAGCGTGTGCGCGCGGTCGCCGTCAGCCTGCGCTCGGACGACGCGGTCGTGGCCAGGGGCAGCGCGTTGCTGCTGAAGCGCTCGGCGCAGCCGCCCGGTGCGGTGTGGCGGTCCGACCGGGCGCGGCCGCTGCCGCCGCCGGACGCGCGCGCGGCGATCGAGGAGGGGTTGCACCTGTTCGGCAGCGACGGCCATGCCGACGGCTGGTCGATCCGGATGACCGAGCACCAGAACGACACCCGGAAACGCAAATGGGTGCGCAACATCCCGGTCGTCGCCGGTGAGGAGTCCTCCCCGTTCTGCTACGCCGCGATGACGGGCGAGCAGACGAGTCTGGTCACCAACTGGGGCACCGACGGCATCGGTTTCATCAATACCGATGTGTCGATCACGTTCTCGCGCATGCCGATCGGCGTCGAGATGGGCATCGAGGCGGAAGGTCATCTCAGCGACGACGGGATCGCGGCGGGCGCGGCCGTGCTCTACGACGCCGACGGCGCGTTCGGGATGTGCACCACTACGGCACTGGCCAACGAGAGCCACCAGATTCGCGGCGCCGTCATCGACAAGCTCACCGACAGGGTGATGGCGGAACTGGCGTCGGGGCACTGAGCCCGCCGATCACGGTTCCTGCGAACGCATTTCGAGGGGTAGGTCGCCGGCTTCGATGCCCTGGGCGCGCAAGGCGAGCGGAACCTGCCGGGTGAAGCGTCGCGGGGGCCGGTAGTGGGTGCTGTGATCCGACACCAGCAGCACCCGTCCCTGTCGCGCCACGATCTCCCCGGCGGCGGCTACCGGGCCACCGGCCAGGAAACTCGAATGGTGGAACCGGCCGAGCAGGTGCTGGGGCGAGGAGTACAGCGCGCCAGCGGCGTCCATGACGAAGATCGCCCGGCCGCCTTCCGGTGACCACAGGGTACTGGCCGCCGTGGTGTCGAACAGGGCGCCGTCGGCGGTGTGGAGCAGCCCGTCGCGGGTGTGGAGCCGGAACCGCAGGCGCGCTTGTTCATCGAGATAGGTGACGTGAGTGCCGTCCCATACCCGGTTCCCCGGCAGGTGCTCACCGGCGAACTCCGGCCGCAACGGCGTCGTCTCGAACACGGTCGGTGCGGAATCCGTTCCGGTGCCGAACAATCGGCGCATGCGGTGGGCGAAGCCCGTCATGCGGGCACCAGGGTGACGATCACTTCGTCGGCCACCGTTTCCGCTTTCACCACGGCCTCGCCGAGGTACAGGGTCGCCGCGCGGGGGCGGCCGTCGGGCAGGGGGACGACCGAGACGGCGTCGACGCGACGGCCGGTGAAGGCGCTGTAGGGTTCCTCGTCGGTGACATCGAAGGCGGTGTATTTGCCCGATTCGGCGACGTATTCGATATTGACCGGGTCGACGAGCGGCTCGAACGGATCACGCCACGGTGCCGACCGGATCCGCAGTTCCGAGCCGTCCACCCCGGAATCGAGCAACAGGGTGGCACCGTTGTGGAAGGTGAACTCGATCGGGCCCTCGGAGCGGTCGACCTCGTCACCGAGGACATAGAACATGCGGCGGACGGCGACAATGGTCCCGTCGACCGCGCCGTTGAGCGCGCTTCGGCCGTGTTCGTCGTTGTCGGACACCAGTTTCCTCTGACATCGCCGGGCAGATGAGTCATCATGTCGCCGCACCCGCTCGCCACGCAACTCCACCGGCGTGCCGCCCCGCGCCCGCCCACTCGTACCATGACTTCATGGGCGAGCCCACCCGGGACCTGGTGGCGCGTGCGGCCGAGCTGCTGGCCGGACGCCGCGTCGTGGTGGTGTCCGGGGCGGGTTTGAGCACCGACAGCGGCATCCCCGACTACCGCGGCCCCGATTCACCGCCCCGCAATCCGATGACCTACCAGCAGTTCGTCGGCGACGCCGCCTTCCGGCAGCGGTACTGGGCCCGCAACCACATCGGCTGGCGGCGAATGGACGCCGCCCGCCCGAATCCGGGCCACCGCGCGCTGGCCCGGCTGGAACACGCGGGCGTGGTGTCGGCTGTGATCACGCAGAACGTCGACCTGCTGCACACGAAAGCAGGTGCTCGCCGGGTCATCGACCTGCACGGCACGTATGCCCGCGTGTGCTGCCTGCGCTGCGCGGCGGTGATCTCCCGCATGACGCTGGCCGAACAACTGGAGGCGGCCAATCCCGATTTCGCCGACCAGGTTTCGCACGGCGGCGGTATCGAGGTCGCGCCCGACGCGGACGCGGTGGTCACCGACACCGACCGCTTCCGGATGCTCGACTGCGCCCGGTGCGGCGGCATGCTCAAGCCCGACATCGTCTACTTCGGCGAAACCGTCCCCGCCGAGCGGGTGGCGGCGGCCTTCGCCCTGGTCGACGACGCCGAGGCGCTGCTGGTGGCTGGGTCGTCACTCACCGTGATGTCCGGGCTGCGATTCGTCCGCCGGGCCGCGAAGAACGGTGTGCCGGTGGTGATCGTGAATCGCGGCGCAACCCGCGCCGACGACCTGGCCGCCGTGCGCATTCCGGCCGGCTGTTCGCAGACCCTGTCCACCCTGGCCGAGCGGCTCACCACCGCGGCCCCGGCCGTACCGCGATGAGCGATTCCGTCGGCCCCGCCGTCGAGGCGTACTTTTCGGGCAAACCACATTCGCGTGAGATCTTCGGAGTACTGCGCGAATTGATCGCGAGCAATGGTCCGGTCGAGGTGTCGGCGGCTTCGCAGATCGTTTTCGCCGTCGCGCGGAAGTTCGCGTGGGTGTGGCTCTACAACGTCACCGGAAAGAATCCCGAAGGCACCGTGCAGATCATGCTCGCGCTCGACCGGGAAACGGCGCACGCGCCGGTATACCGGGTGACACAGGTGGGCCGTGCCCGCTGGAATCACCTGGTAGTGGTGCATTCTCTCGACGAAGCTCGCGATCCACGACTGGCGGAGCTGATTGCCGCCGCCTACCGCTTCGGTGCGAAATGAACGGTAACTTGATCCCTCGGTGACGGACCCGGATCCGACGTGGGTAAGCTCTGGCCACCAGCGCATGAAGAGTTCCACCCGCGGCGCAAAGTTTTCCTCGCAGCGGGGTTGTCGGCCCTTGCGTGGGCCGAATGATCGACACCCACCAGCCAGCCGATCAGAACCAGGGCTTTTCCATGACCGATACCGTCGTCGCCGAACCACGCCTCACGCACCGCCAGACACTCACCATTCTGTCCGGCCTGCTACTCGGGGTGTTCCTGGCCGCACTCGATCAGAACATCGTCAGCGTCGCGATCGTGCGGATCGCGAACAGCCTCGACGGCTTCGACGAACAGGCCTGGGCGACAACGGCATACCTCATCACCGCGACCGTCACCACGCCCCTCTACGGCAAACTCGCCGACATCTACGGGCGTAAACCGTTCTATCTGCTGGCGATCGCACTGTTCGTCATCGGTTCGGCGGCCTGCTGCTTCGCCCAGACCATGTACCAGCTGGCCGGGTGCCGCGCCTTCCAGGGCCTCGGGGCAGGCGGGCTGATGTCGTTGGCGTTCACCATCGTCGGTGACATCGTGCCCGCCCGGGAACGGGTCCGCTACCAGGGCTATTTCCTCATGGTCTTCGGCATCGCGACGGTACTCGGGCCGGTGGTCGGCGGGTTCCTGTCCGACTACGAGAGCCTCGGCGGTATCGAAGGCTGGCGCTGGGTGTTCCTGGTCAACGTGCCGGTGGGTCTGCTCGCGTTCCTGGTGGTGTGGCGCGTGCTCAACGTCGGCCACACCCGGCAGCGCAGCCGGATCGACTGGTTCGGTGCGCTGGCGCTGGTCGTCGGGGTGGTGCCGCTGCTGATCGTCGCCGAGCAGGGCAGGCTGTGGGGCTGGACGTCCCCGAAATCGCTGCTCTGCTATGGCATCTGCGTTGCCGGGCTGCTGGTGTTCGTCATCGTCGAGTTCCTGATGAAGGACGCGGCGCTGATCCCGCTGCGGTTGTTCCGCAGTTCCACCTTCAGCGTCGCGATTCTCGGCGGATTCCTCATCGGTGTCGCCATGTTCGGGGCCATCACGATGGTTCCGCAATACCTGCAGGTGGTGCGGGGGTTCTCGCCCACCGAGGCGGGCCTGCTGATGTTGCCGTTGGTGCTCGGCATCATGGTCGGCGCCCAGCTGTCGGGCCTGATCACCAAGGCCAGCGGGCGCTACAAGGTGCTGCCGGTGCTCGGCGCGCTGATCCTGGCCATCGGCTGCGGATTGTTCGCCCGCATCACCTACGACGGTCCGCTGTGGCAGCCACTCGCCTACAGCGCGATCATGGGTTTCGGGCTCGGCGGCTGCATGCAGACACTGGTGATCGCCGCGCAGAACGCGGTCGGGCGCACCGAGATGGGTGTGTCGACGGCGGCGGCCACGTTCTTCCGGCAGCTCGGCGGCACCCTCGGTGTCGCGGTGTTCCTCACCGTGCTGTTCGATCGCCTGCCCGGTTCCATCCTGAGCGCGTTCGGCGGCACCCTCCCGCCGGGTTTCGACGCCGCCCGGCTCGAGGCCCTGCAGAGCGACACCAGTGGCATCGCGGCCCTGCCCGACCACCTGCGGATCCCGATCCTCGAGGGTTTCACCGACTCGATGCACACCGTGTTTTTGCTGGCCGCCGATCTGGCGATCGTCGCCTGCCTGGTCCTGGTGTTCATGAAAGAGATTCCGCTGCAAGAGGATCCCGTGCCCGACGAGGCCGACGAAGGTGCCCAGTTGCGGGATGTGAGCCTCTACGACGCACACGAGATGGCGGGCAAACTGCGGCCGGGCGCGACGGGCCGGGTGATCGCGGGACTGCTGCGCCGTGACGATGCCCGCCCGGTCCCGTCGGCGACGCTCACCCTGATCGATCAGCACGGACACCAGGTGGCGCGCGGCAACGGCGACGCCGACGGCGCCTACATGATCGAGGCACCACGACCGGGCAACTATGTTCTCATCGCGGCCGCCGCCGGTCATCAGCCCGAGGCGGTGAGCGTGTCGATCGGGGAGCGGGCCCAGCACGTCGACCTGATGCTCACCGGGGCGGGTGAGCTCACCGGGGTGGTGCGCTCGGCGCGGCGCGGCGAACCACTGTGGGGTGCGACCGTGACCCTGACCGATCCCGAGGGGGAGGTGGTCGGGGCGGCGATCACCGGCGAGGACGGTACCTACGTCTGCCGTGATGTCGTCAGCGGCACGTACACCCTGGTCGCGGTGGCCGACCACATGCGCCCGACAGCACTCGCCCTGACCGTCCCGGAAACCGGCTCACTGCACCGCGATATCGACCTGGAACCGATGGCCATCCTGACCGGCTCGGCCTGGGTCGACGGCGACCGCCCGGTCGCGGATGTCGAGATCACCGTCCTCGATTCCAGCGGCGACCCGGCCGCCACCACCCGCACCGACGAGAAGGGCCGCTACCTCGTGCCCGACCTGCCGGAGGGGGAGTACACGGTCGTCGCGCGCGGGTACCCACCGGTCGCGAGTCAGGTGGCGGTCACTCGTGGCGAGATCACCCACGACGTCACCCTGGGATACGACAACGAAGAATCGATGCATCGCCGGTAGATCGTTCCAGCGCCTCGCCGTCGACGAGCACGAACCGGAACGGCTCAGGCGGATTCGGCGACCTGCTCGGCGCGGTAGACCTCGGCCAGCTCGGCGAGCGGGATCGTGAGCGCTTCGGCGAGCCCGACGATGGTGCCGAACGCGGGGGAGGGCATGCGCCCGGACTCGATCTTGCGCAGGGTCTCGGGAGAGATCCCCGCCCGCCCGGCCACCTCGTTCAGTTCGCGATCGCCCCGAGCCGTCCGCAGTCGCCGACCCAGCCGGCGCCCGGCTTCGACCTGGGCGGGACTGAGCGGAAGACGAACCATGCCCCCGATGGTAAGTGCTCACTCACCGAGCCGCCAAGAAAGCTCTCCTGACGGCGCTGATCCGTCCCAGGGCGTGGTGATCAACTGCCCATGAACTAGCGGGTGGGACGCCAGGGGATTCGGCCGTTGCCGTCGCCGGTGGGTGTCCATTGTTCGGCCCAGTCCCAGACCTGCTGGAGGGACTCGGCCAGGAGGGCGCCCTCGGTGGTGAGCTCGTAGGCGCCGCGCGGTCCGTTCTTGCGGGTCAGGCCCGCGGACGTCAATTGCTGGAGGCGGTCGGACAGCATGCTCGACGAGCAATTGCCCATCCGGCGGCGCAGGTCGAGGAAGCCGAGGGGACCGGGTTCGAGTTCCCAGATCACGCGCAGCATCCACCGCTGTCCGAGCAGGTCGATCGCGGCGATGATCTTCGCCGAGGGTTCTGCGGTCTCGTCACCGCCGGCTGCGCTTCTCATTCAGAAGCACGATAGCTGGTTCTGTATCAGAAGCATTCGGGCGATCGGACGGGGTCCTGAATCCGGAATACCTGGGGGAGTTCCCCGATGTGTGCGGGCGGTCGCGACGCCTAGCGTTGTCGAGGTGAAGGCAATCGTGCAGCAGGTTTACGGGTCGTCGGCGATGTTGGCGGTGGCCGATGTCGGGCGCCCGGAAGCGGGAGCGGGGGAGGTGCTGGTTCGGGTTCGTGCGGCGTCGGTGAACGCGCGGGATTGGCATGTGATGCGGGGGGATCCGAAGATCGCGCGGTGGATGGATCGGTCGGTGTTCCGTCGCAAGGGCCCGGCGAATCCGGTGCAGGGCGGGGACTTCGCTGGGACGGTCGAGGCGGTGGGCGACGGGGTCACCGATGTCGCGGTGGGCGACGACGTGTTCGGAGAGGCGGTCAGCGGCGCGTTCGCGGAGTACCTCGCGGTATCGCGCGCTCTCCTCGACCGAAAGCCGAAGAACCTGAGCTTCGAGGAGGCCGCGGCCGTACCGCTGGCCGCCAACACCGCCCTGACCTGCCTGCGTCACGTCGGCGCCGGAAACCGGGTGTTGATCATCGGTGCCTCCGGAGGGGTTGGTACCTTCGCGGTCCAGATCGCCCGGGCCAGGGGTGCCGAGGTCACCGGGGTGTGCAGTACCCGCAATGTCGAGGCGGCAAGGTCACTCGGCGCCGCGCACGTGTTCGACTACACCCGCGAGACCGTGACCGGCCGCTACGACACCGTTCTCGACCTGGCGGGCACGCGTGGCCTACGCGAACTCCTTCGCCTGGTAGAGCCCACCGGCACCCTCGTTCTGTCCGGTGGTGGAAATTTCGACGGTGGGAGCGTGTTCGGTCCGGTCGGCTTGCTCGCGCTCGGCCAGCTGGCTCGGCCGTTCGTGAAACCGTCGATCCGCGGCCCGCTGGCTCAGCAGAGTCCGGAGTCGCTGACTGAACTCCGTGAGCTGATCGAGTCGGGGCAGGTCCGCCCGGCCATCGATCGGACCTACCCACTGGTCGAGACGCCCGCAGCCATCAGCTACATGGAATCCGAACATGGCAGGGCGAAGATCGTGATCACCGTCGCCGCTTAGGTCGAATCGCCTGGCGGAGCATCGTTTCCGCCGGGCATCGGGATCATCCGCCGGTTGCGCTTCTGATTCAGAAGCGCGATAGTTGCTTCTGAATCAGAAGCACGCGGGCGAGAGGAACACGATGGTGGAATCGACGGCGCGGCGGGTGGTGCTGGTGACCGGGGCTTCGCGCGGAATCGGTGCGGAGACGGCGAGGCAGTTCGGCGCGACCGGTGCGCACGTGCTCGTGAACTTCCGGGAGAAGCGCAAGCGAGCCGAGACCGTCGTCACCGAGATCGTGATGGCCGGTGGTAGCGCCTCAGCGATCGGCGCGGATGTGTCGGAGCCAGATGATGTCGCTGCCATGGCGGCAGATATCCAGCGAACACATGGTCGGCTGGATGTGTTGGTGCTCAATGCTTCCGGCGGTCTCGAGCGTGACGCGGACCCCGGCTACGCGCTGCGCCTCAATCGGGACGCGCAGGTGGATCTCGCGAAGGCGATGCTGCCCTTGATGCCGTCGGGTGGACGCATCGTGTTCGTCACCAGCCATCAGGCGCACTTCATTCACGAGAAGTCCGATGTGCCTGTGGGTTACGCACCGATCGCGCAGAGCAAGCGCGCGGGTGAGGACGCCCTGCGCGCGCGCATTCCCGAATTCCGGTCGCGGGGAGTAGGTTTCAGTGTTGTATCCGGCGACATGATCGATGGCACGATCATCGTCCGGCTGCTGGAACGGCGTGACGCGAGCAGTGTCGCGTCACGCCGTGCGGCGGGCCCGTTGCCGACTGTCGAGGATTTCGCCGCGGCAATCGTGACCGCGGCCGAGTCTCGCGACGCCGACGGGCGGACGGTATATGTCGGCGGCGCGGACTATCTCGCCTCGAGTGCCGTCGGGTAGTGACCGCGGCTAGACCTTGGCTCGGCGTTGCAGTTCGAGGGCGATGTCGATGAGCTGGTCTTCCTGCCCGCCGACGAGTTTGCGTTCGCCTGCGCGGACAAGCATTTCGGCGGCGGAGACGTTGTAGCGTTCGGCTTGGCGTTCGGCGTGCTTGAGGAAGCTGGAGTAGACGCCCGCGTAGCCCATCATGAGGGATTGGCGGTCCAGGAGGCATTCCTGCGGCATGGCCGGGCGCACGACATCTTCGGCGGCGTCGGCGATGGCGAAGAAGTCGATGCCGGTTTTGATCCCGAGTTTGTCGCAGACCCCGACGAGGGCTTCGACGGGTGTGTTGCCCGCGCCCGCACCGAAGCGGCGTGCGCTGCCGTCGATGTGAGTGGCACCCGCGCGAATGGCGTAGATGCTGTTGGCGACGGCGAGGTCGAGGTTTTCGTGACCGTGGAAACCGACCCGGGCGTCGGTGCCGAGTTCGGCGACCAGGGCGGCGACGCGGTCGGAGACCTGATCGAGGACCAGGGCGCCCGCGGAGTCGACGATGTAAACGCATTGGCAGCCGGCGTCGGCCATGATGCGGGCTTGTTTCGCCAGCGCCTCAGGGGTCTGGGTGTGCGACATCATGAGGAACCCGACGGTTTCCAGACCGAGGTCGCGGGCGTAGCCGAAATGCTGGATGGAGACGTCGGCTTCGGTGCAGTGCGTGGCGATGCGGCAGATGGAGGCGCCGTTGTCCTGGGAGATCCTGATGTCTTCTTTGACTCCCACCCCGGGCAGCATCAGGACCGCGATCTTGGCCTGCGTGGCGGTGTCGGCTGCGATTCGAACCAGTTCCTGTTCTGGGGTTTTGGAGAATCCGTAGTTGAACGAGGAACCGCCGAGTCCGTCGCCATGGGTGACTTCGATGACGGGAACACCGGCGCCGTCGAGCGCGGCGACGATATCGCGGACCTCGGTGGTCGTGAATTGGTGACGTTTGTGGTGCGACCCGTCGCGCAGACAAGTGTCGGTGATACGGATGTCGAGATCAGCGGAGTACGGCATGGGAATTCCTAACGAGGCCGGGGCGGAGGGATACGCGCTCACACGCGGGCGGCGTGGATCTGATCGGCCATGACTTCGCCGACCTTGGTGGCGGCGGCGGTCATGATGTCGAGATTGCCCGCATACGGCGGCAGGAAATCGCCCGCGCCTTCGACTTCCACGAACACCGAAACCTTCGCCAAGCCGCCGGAAACCACGGACGGTTCGTCGAATTGGGGCTCGTTCAGAAGCCGGTAACCGGGCACGTACTGCTGGATGTCGGCGACCATGCGGTGGATCGAGTCGGTGATCGCGGCCTGGTCGGCGTCTTCGGGGATGGCGCAGAAGATGGTGTCGCGCATGATCATCGGCGGTTCGGCCGGATTGAGAATGATGATCGCCTTGCCGCGCTGGGCGCCGCCGATGGTTTCCACACCCCGGCTGGTGGTTTTGGTGAATTCATCGATATTGGCGCGGGTACCGGGCCCGGCCGACACCGACGACACCGAGGCCACGATTTCGGCGTAGGGCACCGGAACGACTCGCGAGACAGCGGCCACGATCGGAATCGTCGCCTGTCCACCACAGGTGATCATATTGACATTCGGCGCGTCGACCAACGACGCGAGATTGACCGGCGGAACAACGGCCGGACCGACCGCGGCCGGCGTCAGATCGACTGCCCGAATACCTAATTCGGCGTATCGCGGTGCGGCGGCACGATGCACATAGGCCGAGGTCGCTTCGAAGACAAGGTCGGGCTTCTCCGGCTGAGCGAGCAACCAGTCGACACCCTCGGCCGAGGTCTCCAAGCCGAGCCCACGAGCCCGCTTCAGCCCTTCACTGGCCGGGTCGATCCCGATCATCCACCGGGGTTCGATGGATTCCGACCGCAACAGTTTGTAGAGCAGATCGGTGCTGATATTGCCGGATCCGACGATCGCGGCGGTGACGTTCCCGTTGGCCACGGTAAGCCTCCTCGATATTTGGGCCGGCGAACCGGCGAAGTACTGGATTACCGCGTCGACTCAGCGGCGGAGAGGTAGCGCGGGCCTAGGCGAAACGCAGACGGACAGAACCGAGTCCGGTGAATTCGGCGAGGAAGTCGTCGCCGGGGCGGGCGTCGATCGCGCGGGTGCAGGAGCCGGGCAGCA
>NZ_JBSGIJ010000021.1:0-85975 GCF_053605015.1 Nocardia sp. NPDC003979 | reverse complement strand
C
This sequence comes from Nocardia sp. NPDC003979, assembly GCF_053605015.1. Lineage (NCBI taxonomy): Bacteria > Bacillati > Actinomycetota > Actinomycetes > Mycobacteriales > Nocardiaceae > Nocardia > Nocardia sp. NPDC003979. The sequence goes on along the minus strand of NZ_JBSGIJ010000021.1, from coordinate 85,974 downwards.
CCGTCGTCGCCTTGGTGAGCCGTTACCTCACCAACAAGCTGATAGGCCGCGGGCCCATCTCGCACCGATAAATCTTTCCACCGGCGAATCCGGGTCAGTGCTGGTGGTGGCGCACCACCGGCCAGTCGATGTCGGTGTCGACCGCCTTGTTCAGGTAGTTGGTGAACACATTCAGCGCGACACCGGCGATGACCTCGGTGATCTCACCGTCGGTCAGACCCGCGGCCTTGGCTGCCTTGATATCGGTGTCTTCGACACCACCTCGCGTGCGGACCACGGCCGCGGCGAAGACCAGCACGGCCTCGGCTTTCGGGTCCGACGACTGGCCGTGGCGGTTGCGCTCGATCTCCTCGGCGTCGAGCTCGGCGATATTGGCACCGATGTAGCTGTGCGCCGACAGGCAGTAGTCACAGCCGTTCTCCTCGGCCACCAGCAGCGCGATCCGCTCCCTGGTCGCGGCCGACAGCGCGCCGCCGGCCAGCGCGCCGGAGAAACCGAGGTACGCCTCGAGTACGGCGGGGCTGTTGACCATCGCCCTTGTCATGTTCGGGGTCACGCCGAGGGCCTGTTGTACCCCGGCGAGCAGATCGGCGGCTTTGCCGGTGGCGGCGTCGGACTGGATGAGCGGCAGACGAGACATGAGGAAACCTCTTCTTCTGGAACGAACTCGGGATGAGCGGCGACAGCCGGCTTTCTAACCGTCAATCATCTGTTGAAAGGTTAGTAGGAGGCGTGTTGATTCCCGAATCGCGAAAATTTCTTCGGAAGTCGTCCGCGCGCGGGGCAGCTCGCGACGAGCCCGTCGCGAATCGCCAAGAGGGAGAGTCCACGCCAGCGCTCAACGCGCTCGGCGCGGCGAGCGCTGATCGCTGGACTCATCGCCAGTCGATCGGCCACCGCCGCCAACGAGTCGGCGTGCTCCTCGAAGAAGGTCTCGATATGGCCTAGCGCCACCAGGTGTCGAGGGGAGTCACCGGCACTGTGCGCTTGTGACGGGTGGCGGTGAACAGCGATTCGACGCGCTCGGCGACCTCGTCGCTCACCTCCTTGCCCTCGAGGTAGTCGTCGATCTCGCTGTAGCGCACACCGAGCGCGTCCTCGTCGGGCAGGGCCGGGCGGTCGTCCTCGAGATCGGCGGTCGGCACCTTCGACCAGGTGCTCGGCGGCGCGCCGAGTTCCTGCAGCAGCGCGGCACCCTGGCGCTTGGTGAGGCCGGTGAGGGGCGTCAGGTCGACACCACCGTCGCCGTACTTGGTGAAGAAACCGGTGACCGCCTCGGCGGCGTGGTCGGTGCCGACCACCAGCAGGTTCTCCTGCCCGGCCAGCGCGTACTGGGCGACCATCCGCTCGCGGGCCTTGATATTGCCGCGCACGAAGTCGCGTAGCCGCTCGTGGTCGATGGACCCGGCCACCTCGGCCGACACCGCGTCGACACCGGGGCGCACGTTCACGACGACGCAGCGGTCGGGGTCGATGAAGTTCAGGGCGACCTGCGCGTCGTGCTCGTCGGCCTGCACGCCGTAGGGCAGCCGCACGGCGAGGAAGGTGGCGTCCTTGTCCTCGGCACGCAGCTCCTCGGCGGCCAGCTGGCACAGCCGACCGGCGAGGGTGCTGTCCTGCCCGCCGCTGATACCCAGCACGAAACCCTTCGCGGGAGTGGTGCTCAGGTACTCCTTGAGGAAGTCGACGCGCCTGCGGACCTCCTGCTTCGGTTCGATCTCGGGCTGCACGCCCAATTCGGCAATGATCTGTTCACGCAGTGTCCCCATGCCGTCTCACTCTACTTGGGCGACAGGCGAAACAACCCGGCGAACGAACCATTCCCAGTTGTCGCCGATCTGTGCGCGGGTGTAGCCGAGCTCCGCCATCTGATGCAGAACCAGCGCCGCCGAGAGCGTGGCGAGCAGGCCGTCGGCGATCAGGGCGAGCTCGCCGCGCACCCCGGCCGCGCGCAACAGCAGCACGATGTGGGCGCGGTGCAGCGCGTAGGGGCCGTCGCCGAAGCGACCCTTCTCCTCGGCGGCGCGGTGCAGGTCGCCCTCGAGTTCGATATCGAGCAGCCGGGTTCGGCCGAAGGCGATCAGCCGATCGATCGGCTCGGCCTCGGGCCCGAGCGGGCCCGGCCCGAACATGAACGCCGTCTGGAACTTCTGTTCGGAGTGGTCGAGCAGGGCCAGCATCAGCCCGGAGCGATTGCCGAAGCGGCGGAACACCGTGCCCTTGCCCACGCCCGCGCGCTTGGCGAGCGCGTCCATGGTCAGTCCGGCGACGCCGTGCTCGCGCACCAGCTGCTGGGCCGCGTCGAGCAGCAGGGCTCGGTTGCGGGCCGCGTCGGCGCGCTCGGCCGGTCCGGCATTGAGGGACGACGGTTGCCCGATCCGCAGCACGCCGGGCTCGTCCGACCTCGGTGTGCTGTAGCTCACGCTGCTCACACGCCCCTCCGGGGAAGTATTCGGACCGTGGTCCGGTTATTGTCGGATGAAACTTGGATCTTTCCACTGAGTACACCAGGAGTCGTCATGAGCGAGACCCGCATCCTTACTCTGGTCGGCAGCCTGCGCGCCGGTTCGATCAACCGCCGCCTCGCCGAGGCCGCCGCGCAGACCGCGCCCGAGGGCGTCGACATCGCCATCTACGAGGGTCTCGCCGAGGTCCCGTTCTACAACGAGGACCTCGACGTCCCCGGTTCCGTGCCCGCCACCGCGCAGGCGCTGCGCGAGGCCGTGGCCGCCGCCGACGCCGTCCTGCTTGTCACGCCCGAGTACAACGGCACCCTGCCTGCCGTGCTGAAGAACGCCATCGACTGGGCCTCGCGTCCCTATGGTGCCGGTTCGATCAAGGACAAGCCGGTCGCCGTGGTGAGTGCCTCGATCAGCGCGCGTGCCGCCGAGTGGGCGCACGGCGACGCGGTGAAGTCCGTGGGCGTCGCGGGTGGTGTGGTCGTGGAGTCGGCCACCGTGCGGTTCGGCACCATCGGTGAGCGGTTCGCCCAGGTGCACCCGAGTCAGGACGCCGAGGCGCTGACCCAGCTCGGTGCCGCGGTGCACGAGCTGGTCGCCGCCGCGAACGGCACGCTCGTCAGCGCGTAAGCTGACAGCGCTCCCGACGGGCGCCGCATCGACACGGTCGATGCGGCGCTCTTTCGTTGTCGAGCCGGTTTGCTGAAGACTCGCCGGTAGGCGAAATCGTGATCTGAGCCACTGTTTCGGCTGCTCGCCGCCGGTGCGTCCTGGGACTTACCCGGTGGAAATTACATCTGTGCGACTCGCAACCCCTTGTGTTGTTCCCATCTGTCGGCCACTAGGTGTAGTGTCTTCGGTACTGGAACACGGTGTGAAGCCACTACTGATCGGGCCCAAGGGAAGGGGTTACGAGCAGGGCTTTCTTCGCCAGATCCAGGAGTTTGCGCAGCATCACCGTTCGTGCACTGCATACGGATCACAGGCTGTGGATCAGGCATAGGAGAGAGGGACTCTAATGACCGTCACCGTGTACACCAAGCCCGCTTGCGTTCAGTGCAATGCCACCTACAAGGCGCTCGACAAGGTCGGGGTGGAGTACGACGTCATCGACATCTCGGAGAACGCCGAGGCGCGCGACTACGTCATGGCCCTCGGTTACCTGCAGGCGCCCGTCGTCGTCGCGGGTGAGGATCACTGGTCGGGCTTCCGTCCCGACCGCATCAAGTCGCTCGCCGTCGCGGCCGCCTAGGACTTCGCTCGGAAGGAGCCGCGATGCCCGAACGGACGACTCCGGGCGGGCTGGTCTACTTCTCCAGCGCTTCGGAGAACACCCACCGTTTCGTCGAGAAGCTGGGTCTCCCGGCTACTCGACTACCACTGCACACCGCTGATTCGCTGCGCGTCGACGAACCCTACGTGCTGATCACCCCCACCTACGGTGGTGGTCGGCACGTCATGGGTGAGCAACGGTCCGACAAGGACCTCGTACCGCGGCAGGTCGCCAAGTTCCTCAACGACCCGCACAACCGTGCCCTGCTGCGCGGTGTGATCGCGGCCGGTAACACGAACTTCGGCGAAACCTACTGTGCTGCAGGCGATGTCATCTCGCGCAAATGCGGGGTGCCGTACCTGTATCGCTTCGAACTGATGGGAACCGCTGAGGACGTCGCGCGCGTCCGAGAGGGATTGGGATTGTTTTGGCAACAGCAACCACAGCACCGGCAGGCAAGTCAGCCCGTCTAGAGCGGTCGGCGGTGCGGCCCGACGCCGCAGGCGAGGTGATGGACTACCACGCCCTCAACGCCATGCTGAACCTGTACGGCCCCGACGGCGAGATCCAGTTCGACAAGGACCGCGAGGCCGCGCACCAGTACTTCTTGCAGCACGTCAACCAGAACACCGTCTTCTTCCACAACCTGGACGAGAAGCTGGACTATCTGGTCAAGGAGAACTACTACGAGCCCGAGGTGCTCGACCAGTACAGCCGCGGGTTCGTCAAGCAGCTGTTCCAGCAGGCCTACGCCAAGAAGTTCCGGTTCCCCACCTTCCTCGGCGCGTTCAAGTACTACACCTCCTACACCCTCAAGACCTTCGACGGTAAGCGCTACCTCGAGCGGTTCGAGGACCGTGTCTGCATGGTCGCGCTGACCCTGGCCGCCGGTGACGAGACGCTGGCGAGCAAGCTGGTCGACGAGATCATCGACGGTCGCTTCCAGCCGGCCACCCCCACCTTCCTCAACTCCGGCAAGAAGCAGCGCGGCGAGCCCGTGTCCTGCTTCCTGCTGCGCATCGAGGACAACATGGAGTCCATCGGGCGTTCCATCAACTCCGCGCTGCAGCTGTCCAAGCGCGGCGGCGGTGTGGCCTTGCTGCTGAGCAACATTCGCGAGCACGGCGCGCCGATCAAGAAGATCGAGAACCAGAGCTCGGGTGTCATCCCGATCATGAAGCTGCTCGAGGACTCGTTCTCCTACGCCAACCAGCTGGGCGCGCGACAGGGCGCGGGCGCGGTGTACCTGCACGCGCACCACCCCGACATCTACCGCTTCCTCGACACCAAGCGCGAGAACGCCGACGAGAAGATCCGCATCAAGACCCTCTCGCTGGGCGTGGTGATCCCCGACATCACCTTCGAGCTGGCGAAGAAGAACGAGGACATGTACCTGTTCTCGCCGTACGACGTCGAGCGCATCTACGGCAAGCCGTTCGCCGATATCGACGTCACCGAGAAGTACTACGAGATGGTCGACGACAAGCGCATCCGCAAGTCGAAGATCAAGGCGCGCGAGTTCTTCCAGACCATCGCCGAGCTGCAGTTCGAGTCGGGCTACCCGTACATCATGTTCGAGGACACGGTGAACCGGGCCAACCCGATCAAGGGCAAGATCACCCACTCGAACCTGTGCTCGGAGATCCTGCAGGTCTCGACTCCGTCGGAGTTCAACGACGACCTCTCGTACTCCAAGGTCGGCAAGGACATCTCCTGCAACCTGGGTTCGCTCAATATCGCCAAGGCGATGGACTCACCCGATTTCGGTCAGACCATCGAGACCTCGATCCGCGCGCTCACCGCGGTGTCGGATCAGACCCACATCTACTCGGTGCCCTCGATCGAGCAGGGCAACAACGAGTCGCACGCCATCGGCCTCGGCCAGATGAACCTGCACGGGTACCTGGCGCGCGAGCGGGTGCACTACGGGTCCGAAGAGGGCATCGACTTCACCAACATGTACTTCTACACCGTGGTCTATCACGCGATCCGGGCCTCGAACCTGATCGCCAAGGAGCGCGGTACCGCCTTCGGTGGCTTCGCCGAGTCGAAGTACGCCAGCGGTGAGTACTTCGACAAGTACACCGATCAGGTGTGGGAACCCAAGACCGACAAGGTTCGTCAGCTCTTCGCCGACGCGGGCGTGCGCATCCCCACCCAGGACGACTGGCGTGAGCTGAAGGCCTCGGTGCAGGAATTCGGCATCTACAACCAGAACCTGCAGGCGGTGCCGCCGACCGGCTCGATCTCCTACATCAACCACTCCACCAGCTCGATCCACCCGGTGGCGTCGAAGATCGAGATCCGCAAGGAAGGCAAGATCGGCCGCGTCTACTACCCGGCCCCGTACCTCACCAACGACAACCTGGAGTACTACCAGGACGCGTACGAGATCGGTTACGAGAAGATCATCGACACCTACGCCGCGGCCACCCAGCACGTGGACCAGGGCCTGTCGCTGACGCTGTTCTTCAAGGACACCGCAACCACCCGCGACCTGAACAAGGCCCAGATCTACGCCTGGCGCAAGGGGATCAAGACCCTCTACTACATCCGCCTGCGGCAGATGGCCCTCGAGGGGACCGAAGTGGAGAACTGCGTCAGCTGCATGTTGTAAGTCTTGGCCGACGACCTCGGTGCGGGTGATCCGCGCCGAGGTCGTTCGTCGTGACCGGCCTCAGCCGAAGAAGTCGAAGCAGGCCCAGCCGCATCGGAGCCACTGGATTATCAGCTGTCCGAGGGAGGGGTGGGTGCCGTCGGCGTGGCGCAGGCTGAGGCCGAACGAGCACTTGCCGATGGTGGTTCCGGTCAGGTGCTGGACGATCGTGCGGTGCGTGAACGAGGCTCCGAGCCAGGCGAGCAGGCCGTACAGGACACCGGTCGGGCCTTGGACGAGGTGCCAGGTGGTGAGGCCGATCGCGGCGTGCAGGGCCATGTCGATGAGGAAGGCGGGGATCACGCCGGTCTCCGAACCCGTGGACGTGCGTCCGGTGAGCGGGAATTCGTCCTGTGCGGTCGTCGTCTCCGGGGCGTACCTCGATCGTCCGTCGCGCTCGTAGCTGCCGTTCCTCGTCGCGTGCCGGGGCGGTGCTGCGTTGGTCATGCGCCACAGATTGCTCGACTCCGCTTAACAAGAACCGGGTGACGACCTTGGTGACGATCTCTTGTGCCGCAGCCACGCTCAGGTTATTGTCAATTTGACTAATACTGATGCGGGGGATGACCGTGCTCGATCTGATAGCTGCCTTGCAGGAACCGCTGTTCACGCTGCTCGGCACGCCGGTGAGCTGGACCGAGGTGCTCGGATTCGGTAGCGGTGCGCTGTGTGTCTGGCTGGTGGCTCGCCAGCACATCGCGAACTGGCCGATCGGCATCGCCAACAATGTGTTCTTCATTCTGCTGTTCACCCAGGCCGGGTTGTTCGCCGATGCCGGATTGCAGGTGGTGTTCATCGCACTGGCCGGCTACGGGTGGTGGACATGGGCCACCGGGGCGCCACGGAGTGAACGGCTGCCCGTCCGCAGGACCACACGCACCGAATGGCTCGTGCTCGGGGCGTGCGGTGTGCTCGGCAACGCGGCGATCACCGTATTGCTCGATACCGCAACCGAATCGACGGTGCCGTTCTGGGACGGGCTCACCACCGCGCTGTCGCTGATGGCCACTTACGGGCAGTGCCGTAAACGCCTCGAGTCGTGGTGGTTGTGGATCGCGGCCGATGTCGTCTACATCCCCCTCTATGTCTACAAAGACCTCTATCTCACCGCGATCCTGTACTGCGGGTTCCTCGCGCTGTGCGTGCGCGGGCTGATCGCCTGGCGGCGGGATGTACGCGTGGAACCGGCGGTTGTGGCGGTATGAGCACCATGAACGCGACTGTCGGGCAATCAGATTCCGCACGCAGGTTCGCGCACGGTTTGGTGTTGGGCAAGTTCTATCCGCCGCACGCGGGACACCATCATCTGGTGCGCACCGCAGCCGCGCGCTGTGACCGGCTGACGGTGCTGGTCTGTGCAGCCTCTGTGGAGTCGATTCCGCTCACCGACCGGGTCGCGTGGATGCGTGAAATACATTTGGACCCCGGTATTTCCGTTGTAGGCGCCGTCGACGACATACCCATGGACCTCACCGATCCGCGGGTCTGGGACGCGCACATGGCGGTGTTCCGTGCCGCCGTCCCCGAGCCGGTCGACGCCGTGTTCACCTCGGAGACCTACGGCGACGAGCTGGCCCGCCGCTTCGGCGCCCAGCCGATCAGCGTCGACCCGCAGCGCCGCCGCTACCCGATCTCGGCGACCGCGATCCGGCGAGACCCGATGGCACACTGGGAGTTTCTCGCGCCACCGGTGCGCGCCGCGCTCACCAGACGCGTGGTCGTCCTCGGCGCCGAGTCCACCGGAACCACGACCATGGCCACGGCGCTGGCCGAACATTACGGCGCCCCTTGGGTTCCCGAGTACGGCCGCGAATACAGCGAGCGGAAACTCGCCGCCCTCGGCCCCTCCGCCCACTGGTCCCAGGTCGAATTCACCTCAGTCGAGTTCCCCCTGATCGCCGCCCGCCAACAGGAACGCGAAGACCACGCCGCCCGCGAGTCGGGCCCCGTACTCTTCTGCGACACAGACGCTTTCGCCACCGAAATCTGGCACGAGCGCTACCTCGGCTTCTCCCACCCGACCTTGCGCACACCCCCACGCCAGCACCTCTGGCTGCTCACCGACCACACCGACGTCCCCTTCGAAGACGACGGCCTCCGCGACGGCGAACACCTACGCCCCTGGATGACCGAACGCTTCCACACCGAACTCACCCGAACCGGCCGACGATTCACCGTCCTGACGGGCTCCCACACCGAACGCCTCACCGCCGCCGTAGCCGCCGTCGACCAACTCCTCTCCAAGGGCTGGTCTTTCGCCGACCCCCTCCCGGAGAAGCGCTGAAACCTGAATGCCAGGGCGGTCGCTTTTGTGTGCCGGACTCTAGCCGAGCCAGGCGAGCATCTCGAGGGCGGCGCCGAGGCCACGGACCACTCCTTGATCAGTCGTCCGAGGGTGGGGTAGGTGCCGTCGGTGTAGCGCATGCGGAGACCGAAGACGGCCTTTCGGGACGAAGGCCAGCCGACCGTTGCTGTCCCGCTCGTATCTGGCGCTGAGAAGCTTGGTCTCTTTCCGCATGTCCACCGAGTCGCTCATGTCGGCAAGGTAGGTTGGGGCGCTTAACGGGAACCGTTGATCATGCCAATGCTGCTGCCGGTCGAGGTAGAGCGCTCAGTCGACCTGGACTTCGGCGGGCGGCAGTGAATCACCTTCGTGAGCAGGGGCTTTGCTCTCGGCCATTCGCCAGATCTCCCGTCCGGTGAGTTCCGGGAACGCGGTGCTGAGGAGGACGGCGGTGGCGAAGCGGTCGCGGGCGCGGGTGTCGAGGATGGAGTCCGCATGGCGAAGGGCTTCGGCGCGGGCGGCGGTGGTGGCGATGCGCTCGGCGAACTTGTCGGCGCGAGTGCTCGCTCCGCGCGACTGCCAGAACAGCAGGGCGCTGGCCGCACCGGGCAGCAGGCCCGCGGCCACGGTGGCGAGGCCTTGCGGATCGCTCGGGTCGTCGCCGATCAGGCCGTACATCACCACGCCGATCGCGATCACGCCGCATACCAGCGAGGCGATGGTCGCCAGCCGCTGCTGCTGGAGCGCGCTGTGATGATGCTCGATGTCGAGGGCCGAGCGCTCGCGTGCGGCGGTCTCGAGCCAGTCGGCCTCGGCCTTCGCTTCCGCGGCGTCCTCGGTGATCGTTCTGCTCAGTTGCTGGACGCGGACGCGCGAGCGGCGCGCGTCGAGGAGTTGCAGCGCGGCCGCGTAGGCAGCGCCCAAAGTAGTAGAGCCCGCCGCCAGTAGTTCGACGGGCACGGTGGCACTCATCGTCCGATTCCCCTTCCCGACCCGCCGACGGGCGGGCCCGGCAGTGGTCCTACGTCGCCACCCACCGGAAGTTCGGAGTCGGAAAACCCGCTGTGGAAGGAAGATTCAGCAGAAGCCGCGGTGCCGAGAAGGTCCGAAAGCGTACGGATCTGCCACAACCCGGATGGTCGGCAGTGGTGACCGCGACAGTATCGGGCGACGCAGGGCTGGATCAGGACAATCGCTTGGTAGCTTGGGCGCGTTTGTGAGGCAGTGGAAGGGACCTGGAATGCGCCGGTTGTCGACGATTGGTCTGGGGATCGTGGTGGTGGGCACGGTCGCCGCATGTTCCGGGGACGACCCGGCGGCGAAGGCGCTGTTCGAGCCGTGCGCGGGCGTGGGGGAGCAGGCGCTGACGCAGGCGGGGGTCGACCCGGCGTCGCGAGTCCCCGCCGGGTCGGCGGAGGCGGGATGGCAGACGTGCGCGTGGGACGGTGCGACCGCTTCGTTGCGGGTGTACTCGGCGGATCGTTCGCTCGAGGAGTTCGAGGCCGAGGCCGGTCCCGGCAACTTCTACGACATCACGGTCGCCGGGCGTGCGGGACGCAAGCTGGTCGACTCGGCCTCGCTGACCACGGTGTGCGATGTCGCCTTCGGCGCCGAACAGGGAGTGGTACGCATGATCGTGGTGACGAACCCGGGCCAGCCCGCGCCGGATGCCTGCGCGACGCTGACCCGGATGGGTGAGGCGATCGTTCCCGCCCTACCCGCCTAGCGCGGGAACCACCTCGCGCTCGAACAGTTCGATACCGGAGGTGTCGTAGGCGGCTTCGGGGAAGTTGAGGATGGCGTAGCCGAGGCCGAGATCCTTGACGACGCCCAGCCGTTCGGCGATCTGCTCGGGCGTGCCGGTGGCGGCGCTGCTCCCGAAATTGTCGGTGACGTAGGTCTTGGCCGCATCGGCGCCGAGGAAGGGCGTGTAGCGGTCGATGATGAGCGCGAGACGTTCCTGCACTTCGGTTTCCGTTGTTCCCACCACGGCGTTGAAGTTGGCGCTGCGGGTGATGGCGGCGAAGTCGGTGCCCACCTCTGCGCAATGTTCGCGCAGGATTTCGGACTTGCGGATGAACTCGTCGGGGACGGCGCTGAAGTTGGTGTAGTTCGCGTATTTCGCGGCGATGCGCAGCGTCTTCTTCTCCCCACCACCGGCGATCCAGATGGGAATCCCGTTCTCCTGCAACGGGCGTGGGTGCACGATGGCGCCGTCGACCTGGTAGTACCTGCCGTCGAGGGTGGCTCGCCCGGTCCGCCATGCCTGACGGAAGATCTGCACGCCCTCGTCGAGGCGGCCCAGGCGTTCACCGGCGGGCGGGAAGCCGTAACCGTAAGCGCGCCACTCGTGTTCGTACCAGCCCGCGCCGATACCCATCTCCACCCGGCCACCCGAGATCAGGTCGACCGTCGCGGCGACCTTGGCCAGATAGGCGGGGTTGCGGTAGCTCATGGCCGTACACATCTGCCCCAGCCGGACCCGGCTGGTCGAGGCGGCGAAGGCCGACATCAGCGACCACGCTTCGTGGGTCGCCTCGTCGGTGGGCACCGGGGTGGTGTGGAAGTGGTCGTACACCCAGATCGACTCCCACACGCCGCCGCTGTCGAATCGCTCGGCCAGTTCGCGCATCACCGCCCACTGGTCGGCCGGTTCGATGTCGACCAGGTCGAGCCGCCAGCCCTGGGGGACGAAGATGCCGAAGCGCACAGGTTTCTCCTCAGTGTGTTGACAACCGATGTCGCCGCGCCACGCACCGCGGCTTCCGGTCTCCACTGTTCCCACTGCCGCCCACTCCGGCAACTATTGTGCGCGCGCCGCGCCGAATCCCCGACCGGCGGTTTTCGCCCGCGACCGTCCGCTCAGGCGTTCGGGTCGCCGTAGGAGGCGGCGATGTCCTTGGAGCTTGGCCACCGGCTGTAGGTGGGTGACTGCGGCCAGCCTTCGGGGCTGTCCTGCCACTCCTCCTGGCGTCCGTAGGGCAGGGCGTCGATCAGGCCGAAGGTGTAGGCGAGCTGTTCCGTGCCGCGACCGTCGGTGTGCCAGCTTCGGTAGACGGTGTCGCCGTCGCGCAGGAAGGTGTTCACCGCGAAGCCTGCCCCGGGGCCCGCGCCCATATCGGCGCCGAAGGGGCTGTCGGCGGTGGAGTACCAGGTCATGGTGTTGCCGACGCGGCGCTTGTAGGCGAGCACCTCGTCGATGGGGCCCTGGGTGACGATGACGAACCGCGCGTCGTAGGCGTCGAGGAAATCGAGCCGCGCGTACTGGGAGGTGAGCCCGGTGCAGCCGGGGCACTGCCAGGTGTTCCCCGGCGTCCACATGTGGTGGTAGGTGATGAGCTGAGTGCGCCCGTCGAACACCTCGGCGAGCGAAACATCGCTGCCGTCTTCGGCTTTGAGCGTGTAGCCGGGCAGGCGGACGGCGGGCAGCCTGCGTCGCTGGGTGGCGATGGCGTCGAGTTCTCGGGTGGCGGCCTTCTCGCGGACGCGAAGGGCGTCGAGTTCGGCTTGCCAGGTGTCGAGGTCGACGACTTTCGGGAGTGCGGTCATGGGTACGGCCTCCGATGTGTACGGCGTGCACATTTGATATGTTCACACCATATACTTCGCGGAAGGGGTGTACAAGGGTTGGCGTATCACCACGGCGATCTCGCGGCCGCGCTGCTCGCGGCAGGCCTTGAACTCACCAGGTCCGGTGGGCCCGAGGCACTGACCATCCGGGAAGTCACCCGTCGCGTCGGGGTCACGCCCAATGCCGCCTACCGGCACTTTCCCGACCGCAAGGCCCTGCTCGACGCGGTGTCGTCGGCGATCCAGGCCGACATGGCGGCGCGCATGGCGACCGACCGCGTACCCGCCGGGCCGCGGGAAAGCCTGCGCGCCGTCGGTCTCGGCTACATCGCGTTCGCGCTCGCCGAGCCGGGCTGGTTCGCCGTCGCGTTCTTCGGCGCGGGCGACACCACGCCCACCGCGATCGCCGACTCGCCCGCCTACCTGGCCCTCGCCGAGGCGCTCGACATGATGGTTCACATCGGCGACCTCGCCCCCTCGGCGCGCGAGGCCGCCACGTGGAGCTGCTGGTCGACGGTGCACGGCTTCGCCGAACTGGCCTTGCGTGGACCGCTGCGCCACGTGGACGGCGCGAAGGTCTGGCAGTTCGCCGAACAGGCGGTCGACACCGTCATCGCGGGATTGCCCGCCCATGGTGTGACAGAGGCCACTGTGACCAGTGGTACGACAGCGTAAAGATGAAACGACCAGTCCACGCATGTATCCTTCGGGGAGAAGTGTGGGCACAGGGCCCGCGGTGACGACGAGGAGGTGGTGTTGCCATGCGCAGCGAACCCCCTAGTCGAAGGCCGCGCGGCGTCGCCCCTTCGCTCTCGCACTGAAACCGGCCGGCTGTCCTGGCGGTGGTGCCCGATGGTCGTGGTGGCGGACGCCCGCGGTAATCCTCGCCGTCTCCCCAAACCATCTCGGCGCATGTACCTACCCTTGCCGTAGGCATGCGCGTTGTCGCGCCAGAGGACTGTCCCATGTCGCAGATCGATCTCGTCGAAGCACGTCACGTACCTGTCGAAGCCGTCGCGCACGAACCGAATACTGTTGTGGCCGAGGATCATTCGGTGACCGAGGCCTTGGCGATCCTGTCGGAGTCGGTGCGCGACATCGTCGAGACCCACCGCGTGAACAGCGCGATGGACTGGCTCGACAACCGTCCGCCGCACGTCATCGCCGACGCGCTGGCCCGCATGGACGCCGTGCAGGCCGGGGTGGTGTTCCGGCTGCTCGACAAGGACCGCGCCATCACGGTTTTCGAGGAACTCGAGCCGGTCGACCAGCAGCAGATCCTGCAGGGACTGCGCGAGAAGAGCTTTCGCGATCTGGTCGAGGCGATGGACCCCGACGACCGCGCCCGCATGCTGCACGAGGCGCCCGCCAAGGTCGCCAAGAAGGTGCTCGAGGGGCTGAGCCCCCGCGAGCGCCGGATGACCGCCGCCCTGCTCGGCTACCCGGAGGGGTCGGTCGGTCACTACATGACGCCGGAAGTCGTTGCGCTGCCGGGCAATCTGACCGTCGCCCAGGCGCTGGCCTTGGTTCGTGCCAAGGGCGCCAACGCCGAAACGGTGTACACCCTGCCCGTGGTCGACCGGGGGCGCAGGCTCACCGGCATCGTGGAACTGCGCGAGCTGGTGCTGCACGCGCCCGAGGCGATGGTGTCGGAACTGGTTGTCACCGAACCGCCGTTCGTGCGTGCCACCGATTCCGCCGAGAAGGCGGCGCGCTTGATGAGTTCGACCAACGAGATCAACCTGGTCGTCGTCGACAGCGAGGACCGGGTGGTCGGTCTGCTCACCAACGACGACGCGATGGAGGTGCTCGAGGCCGCCGACAGCGAGGACGTGGCCAAGCAGGCCGGTTCGGCGCCGTGGGAAGGCCACTACATGGCCGCCAAGGTGTTCCAGCTGGCGCGCTACCGGGCACTGTGGCTGATGCTGCTGCTGTTCGCGGCCACGCTCACGGTGAGCGTCACCGACATCTTCGCCACCACCCTCGAGCAGGCGGCCAGCCTGGCGCTGTTCATTCCGCTGCTCATCGGGGCGGGCGGCAACGCGGGCGCGCAGGCGGCCACGGCGTGTGTGCGTGCGCTGGCCGTCGGCGAGGTGCGGGTGTCTGATCTGTTCAAGGTGATCTGGCGCGAATGCCGGGTCGGCCTGGTGCTCGGAAGCATGCTGGCCGCGGCGGGTCTGTTGATCGGCACCGTGTTCGTCGGCCCCAAGATCGCCATCGTCGTGGCTGTCACGCTGGTGCTCATCTGCGGTTGGGCCGCGACCATCGGCGGCACGATGCCGTTGCTGGCCAAGAAGTTCCGCATCGACCCCGCCGTCGTATCGGCGCCGATGGTGACGACGCTCGTCGACGCCACCGGCCTGATCATCTACTTCACCACCGCGAAACTCGTTCTCGGCATCTGAGTGTCAGCGGGGTGGAAACAGGGTGAGTGCCGCCGCCATCACGTCCCTCGCGACATCGTCGGTGGCGGCGACCACCTCGACGATGGGGATCCGCCGTCCGAAAACCGTTGATTCAGGTGGCAATTCAGGCCCGACGGCGGCGGTGTAGATGGGAATCGAGCTGTCGTACACCGAGACCGAACGGTGCACGGTCCGCCCGTCGATGTGCTCTTCGGTGCTGTTGGCGGCCAGGTATTCCGGCACCCGGTACTCGTAGCCGACCGTGATCCGTTGCCCCCGGTAACCGAACAGGCACTGGGTGAGCCGCTGCTCGTCGTCGTGCACCGTGCCGACGAGTTTTGTGCGGACCGCGCACGGGTCGGCGCCGAGCAGCACCGTCGGCACGGTGTCGGGGGAGGTGCCCTGGGCCGGCGACTCCCGCCACCGCTGCACCATCCCCGGCACCAGTTCGTCGGCGACGGTGCACGGGTTGGTCCCCGGGCGCGTGGACAGGCCGAGGTAGAACGCCGCCCCCGCCGGGAAATGCGCGGTGACGCCGCAGGATCGGGGCTCACCGGCGTCCCGGTCGGGAACGAGGCGCACGGTCACATCGCCGATCTGGCTGGTCCTGCCTCGTCCGCCCGCGGTCAGGCCGGGCAGCAGTGTCGCGTGCCAGGTCAGGGTGGTGCCTTCGCCAGGGGAATCGCTGTGCAGGACCGCCCGGCACGAATCCAGGCCGACGGTGACGCTCTCGATCGAACCCAGCGGTTCGAGCGCCTCGCGCGGCAAGACCGCGCACACATCCACCTGCCGGGTCGCCTGGGCGACCTTCTCGCGTTCGGCTTGGTCACGCGGCACCTGCGACCAGAATTCCGGTGGCGGAGCCGGGACCACCGGCGGTGGCGGCGCGGTCGCGGACGGGTCGCTCTCGTCGTCACCACAACCGACGCAAACGAGTAAGGCCACCGCGGCGAACGCGATCCTGTGCACCATCGTCACCCCTGTTCTCGAACGCGAGCCGAAACCGGTAACTGGTCATCGAGTCTGCCCGTGGTGGCAATCGTGGGGCAAACATTGCCGTGAGTCGTACCCAGAACGTTGTCAGGTGGTCGCTTCGCGCAAGGCGGTAGCCCGGGCGATGCCCGTCAGGGCAGCAGTGGCAGCGCCTCGCGCATCACCTTCTCGGCGACCGACGAGTCGGCGGTGACCGACACTTTCGGCACACGCGGGCCGAGCAGCGCGTCGGTCGGGCCCGGAGTCAGCGCCGGGCCGACGACGGCGGACAGGGAGGTGATGGACGAGGACGCGGTTTCCGGTTCGAACCGGAACACCTGGCGGTTTCCCACGGTGAAGACGGGGGTGTCGTCGGTGACGGACCGTTCGGAGCCGTAGTCGTAGGTCACGATCGCCTCGTGGCCGTCGACGGTCAGTTTGCAGGTGGTGAGCCGCTGGTCGGCGACCGGAACGGGATACCCGAGCAAAGGGGCGACCGCGCACGGGTCGGCTCCGGTCACCACCGTGCGATCCGAATCGGGTGAGGTGCCGTGCGGCGGTTCCTCGCGGAACTCGACCAGGGCGATCCGCAACAAGTCCGCCGCGGTAGCACACGCATCGCCCGGCGCGCGAACGCTGAGTGACAGATCGGCGCCCGAAACGAACAGCGCCCACGCCTGACACGCCGCCCGCGACTGCGGATCCGACGAGGTGGCGGGTTCGTCGTCGAACAGCACGCGCACATCGCCCATCGACTCCTCGCGCACCGGTCCGTCCATCGCGGGTTCGCCGGAGAACATCACCCCTGTACTCCAGGTGGCGTCGATACCGGTGAGATGACCGTCGACGGCGATGGCGGCGCGGCACTGATCCGGGCGGACATCCTCGACCGTGCTCACCGTTCCGAACGGCTCGAGCGAGGCGCGCGGCAGCAGGGCGCACACGTCGATCGCGCGTACCTTGCGCAGGACGGTCACCTTCTCCTCGTCGGAAACCGCTGCCCTGGACCAGAATCCGTCGCTGGGCATCGCATCCGGCGCGGGGCCGGGACCGCATGCGACCGAGGTCATCGCGGCGAGGGTCAACAGAAACATCCGTCGCACAGTCGATGTCCCTTCGGATCGGTTCACTCTCTCCCGACGATCTTCCCGCACCGTGATCGTGGGTCGACGGGGCGGTTCCGGATCGGGCGGCGGGTGGTGGTGCTCACCGACGGGGCGTGTGGTCGGTGCGTGTGAGGAAAACGCGGGCGATGCGATGGTGGTCCGCGCGGGCGCGTGACGCACAATGGGGGCCGCGTGTGTGGTGCGGATGGTCGGCCGGTGAGGTCGGATCGCCCGCATCTCAACACAAGCTGTTGTGCTCCGCGAGGTTGTCACCCACTACGAGTAGTGTTCGTGGGGAACGGCCTCGCACACGGCGGCGGGTGCGGGTCACAGGTCTGGCGGAAAGGTGTGGAGGCGGAATGAAGCTCATCGATCGGGTGTCGGCCATCAACTGGAATCGGGTACCCGATGAGAAGGATGCCGAGGTCTGGGACCGGCTCACAGGCAACTTCTGGCTGCCGGAGAAGGTGCCGGTGTCCAACGACATCCCCTCCTGGAACACGCTGACCACCGAGGAGAAGCAGCTCACCATGCGGGTCTTCACCGGCCTGACGCTGCTCGACACCATCCAGGGCACCGTCGGCGCGGTCTCGCTGATCCCCGACGCGCTCACCCCGCACGAGGAGGCGGTGTACACCAACATCGCCTTCATGGAGTCGGTGCACGCCAAGAGCTACAGCTCCATCTTCTCCACCCTGTGCTCCACCAAGGAGATCGACGAGGCGTTCCGCTGGTCGGAGGAGAACCGCAACCTGCAGCGCAAGGCCGAGATCGTCCTGTCGTACTACAACGGTGACGACCCGCTCAAGCGCAAGGTCGCCTCCACGCTGCTGGAGAGCTTCCTGTTCTACTCCGGCTTCTACCTGCCGATGCACTGGTCCTCGCGGGCCAAGCTCACCAACACCGCCGACATGATCCGCCTGATCATCCGCGACGAGGCGGTGCACGGGTACTACATCGGCTACAAGTACCAGAAGGGCCTCGAGCTGGTCTCCCAGGCCGAGCGCGACGAGCTCAAGAACTACACCTTCGAGCTGCTCTTCGAGCTCTACGACAACGAGGTCGACTACACCCAGGACCTCTACGACGAGGTCGGCCTCACCGAGGACGTCAAGAAGTTCCTGCGCTACAACGCCAACAAGGCGCTGATGAACCTCGGCTACGAGGGCCTGTTCCCGAAGGACGAGTGCGAGGTGAACCCGGCGATCCTGTCGGCGCTGTCACCCAACGCCGACGAGAACCACGACTTCTTCTCCGGTTCGGGTTCCAGCTACGTCATCGGCAAGGCCGTCAACACCGAGGACGAGGACTGGGAGTTCTAGTTCACCGATCCCACGGTGCCCGCAGTTCCGGATCGTCGAAGGCGTCGGCCGCGTCCCGGTAGAGCTCGCTGATGCGCTGCTTCACCTTGTCGCGGTCGGCGCCGGAGATATCGGCCTGATCCAGCCGCGCCGCCGCATTCGCCACTGCCCGGAACACCCTGGTCGGCTTCCCGTCGATGATGTCGGCAACCGGAAACTTGTAATCCTTCTCGAGCGCCGGATCCCCCTCGGGATCGCGATACAGATAGATACTGGCGAGCTTCTTCGGATCACCCTTCGCCCACTCCAGGGCATCGTGCTCGGCCCGGTGCCCGGTCCATTCATGATCCCGTGGCGCCCACGGCATATCGACATCGGCGGCATTGTCGGATTCGGGCGGAACCTCACGCTTCGACATAGATCTCTCCTTGACGCTCGCGGGTCATGGATCAGCGGTTCGATCGTAGCAATTATGTCTGTACCTGCGGGTTTACCTACCAAGGGTCAACGAGCGATCTAGTCAGCGCTGGTCGGGCGGCGAGCCTGCGACAATAACGTCACCAACCCATCTCGAAAGGAACCGAAGGTGAGCTCTGCCGGTGTTGTACCGCTGCTCGGACGTGTCGCTACCGCTGTGTCGGAGGCGATCGCCCGAGTCCGCCCGGAAACGGCGGATGCGGACCCGGTAGTGCGCCGATCCGACCGCGCCGATTACCAGTCGAATGCGGCGTTACCACTTGCGAAGCGGGTCGGGATGCCACCGGCTCAGCTCGGTGCCGACATCGCCTCCGGCATCGATCGCACCGACGGGGTGATCGCTGACGTGCAGGTGTCGGGACCGGGTTTCTTGAACATCGACCTGTCGGACTCCGCGGTGTGGACGGCTGTCGCGGAGCGTGTAGCGGATGAACGACTCGGCATTGCGACTACAGAGGACGGGCGTCGGGTGGTGATCGACTACTCGGCTCCGAACGTGGCGAAAGAGATGCATGTGGGGCATCTGCGCACCACCATCATCGGCGACAGCCTCGCCAGGGTCTTCGGGTTCCTCGGTGCCGACGTGATCCGGGCCAATCACCTGGGCGACTGGGGCACCCAGTTCGGCATGCTCATCCAGTACATCGACGAGCATCCCGAGTCACCTTGGCACACTGACGAACTCGACGACGAGACGAGTTCGGTATCCGCTCTGGACAGCCTCTACAAAGCTGCTCGCGCACAGTTCGACGCCGATTCGGGATTCGCGGACAGGGCCAGAAATCGTGTGGTCGCCTTGCAGGCAGGCGATCCCGACACCGTCGCCCGCTGGCGCGAGATCGTGGCGGAGTCGGAGAAGGCGTTCGGCGCGATCTACGACCGACTCGGCGTCCTGCTCACTCCCGACGACTACGCCGGTGAATCGTTCTACAACGATCAGCTGGCCGATACGGTGACCGAACTGGTCGACAAGGGCGTGGCCGTCGACAGCGAGGGCGCGATCGTTGTCCTGTCCGAGCAGGTCAACGGCCCTGACGACAAGCCCGCCGTCCTGATGGCCCGCAAGCGCGACGGTGGCTACGGCTACGACAGCACCGACCTCGCGACCATCCGGTACCGGATCGCCACCCTGCACGCCGACCGGTTGCTCTACGTCACCGACTCCCGCCAATCCCTGCATTTCCAGCTGATTTTCGAGGCAGCGCGGCGAGTCGGCTGGCTCACCGACGCTATCCAGGTCGATCACGTCGCCTACGGAACCATCCTCGGACCCGACGGTAAACCGTTCAAAACCCGGGCGGGCGGCACGGTTCGGTTGATGGATCTGCTGGACGAAGCCGTCGCACGTGTTCGAGCAGTGGTCGCGGAGAAGAATCCGGATTTGTCGCCCGCTGAACTGGACACGATTGCCGAGCAGGCGGGAATCGGTGCGGTGAAATACGCAGACCTGTCGACTTCCAGAGTCAAGGACTACACCTTCGATGCCGTTCGGATGACCTCGCTGAACGGCAACACGGGCGTCTACCTGCAGTATGCGCACGCGCGGGTATGTTCGATCCTCCGCAAGGCCGGCGGGGGAGTTCAGCCCACAGTCGACATCAGCGTCCCGATGGAACCGGCTGAACGTGAACTCGTCTTGGTTCTCGACGGATACGGGTCGGTGCTCGACGAGGTCGCCGAGACGCTGGAACCGCACAGGTTGGCCGGCTATCTCTACGATCTGGCCCGCGCGTACACAGCGTTCTACGACTCGTGCCCTGTCCTCACAGCCGACGAACCGATTCGTTCCAACCGGATCGCCCTGTGCCTGCTCACCGCTCGCACCCTCGAACTCGGCCTGGGACAGTTGGGAATCGCTGCACCACAACGAATGTGAGGTATCGGCCGGACGTATACCGAAGCGGTGGTGCGTCCGGCCGATTTCCGTTGCTGGGCCTGCGCTTCGCCCCTGATCGACGAACTCGCTATCCGGAAGACACCTGTTCGGTGCGACGCAGTTGGTCGACGAAGGTGGTGATGGCCGTGGATACCGGTTGGGGGTGGGTCCACCACACTGCGTGGCCTGCGGTGGGGCCCGCGATGACGGTGGAAAGGCCGTGGGTGCCGGGGAGAGATGCGGCTAGGGCGCTGGCGTCGTCGGCGGTGCCGCCTGCTTGGTCGGCGTGGCCGCGCAGGACCAGGGCGGGGCAGGGGATCTCGGGGAGGCGGGGGGTGATTTCGTCGCGGGTGGCGAGGTTTGTCCAGGCCGCTGTGGTGCGGGGGCGGTCAGGGTTGGTGAGCCAGCGGCGGATCCAGTGTTCCTGGTCGGCGTCGGTGCCGCCGATGAGCAGGGGTGCGAGGGCGCGGGCTTGGGGTTCGAGGGGGATGGCGGGGTCGGTCCAGGCGGTGGCCATGGCGCGGTACTGGGCGGATTCCTCGACAGTGTTGGCGCGGGCTGTGGTCGAGGCGAGGGCCAGAGCTCTGGTGCGGTCGGGGTAGCGCAGGGCGAAACGCAGGGCCGTGTAGCCGCCCTGGCTCATGCCACCGAGGATGGCGGGGCCCGTGATGTCCAGATGGTCGAGTACCGAGGCGATGTCGTCGGCCAGGTCCCAGTAGGTGAACGGTTCGCCGGGGTCGCTGACGGTCTCGCCGAAACCGCGCGCGTCGACGGCGATCACCCGCAGTCCCGCCGCGGTGAGCCGCGCGGTGGTGCGGTCGAACATCGTTGCGTCCATGAGGAATCCGTGCGACAGCACGATCGGCTCGCCGCTGCCGGTGTCGGTGAAATGGATGACGGAACTGTCGCGCTGCACGGGCATGAGTACGAGGGTAACCGTGGGGACGCGCGGCCGGATCCGGCTGGATGCAGTGCGCCGATCAGTCGGTGACGTAGCCGTTGAGGCTGTTGCGCAGATCCGTCAGCACGGCGCGCGCCGCGGTGAGGCCGGTGGTGTGCCAGATCTTGTCGTCCACCGCGAACACGCGGCGATCCGTCGCGGCGCCAAGATTCTCGAATTCCTTCGAACGCAGCACCTTCTTGCCGTGTGCCTCGCCGTCGGGGCCGTCGAACATCACGTAGATGATGTCGCCCTCGGCCTTGTTCGAGAAGTCGTCGGGGATGATGTCGAACGAGGTGCCGCGCTGTGCCTGCGGACGCTGCACACCGGCATCCGAAAGGACCTGGGCGGCAAAGGTTTCCGAACCCTGGACCTGGATCGTGTCGGCGGTGAAGCGCAGCACCGAGGCCTGGGACTGGTTCGCGTGCAGCGCGGTGCCGACGTCCTGGGCTTCGGTGAGATAGGACTGCAGGGCACTATCGGCGGCGTCGGTGCGGCCCATACCGGCGGCATAGGCGACGAAATCGGACTGCCAGCTGCCGCCGCTGCCGACCAGCACGGTCGGGGCGATCGCGCGCAGCGCCTCGTAACCGCCTGCGGCAGGGGGGACGTCGCCGAGGATGAGGTCGGGCTTCAGTTCGGCGATGCGCGCCGGGTCGGGCGCGCCGATCGGGCCCACACTCGGCACCTTCAGCACGCCGTACCCCAGGTACATCGGCTGCGGACGCTCACCGTCGAGCGTCACCGCGCCCGCGACCCGCTCCCACAGGCCGAGCGCACATGCCGCGTCGAGGGCGGAGCTGGTGAGCACGACGATGCGCTGCGGGTCGGCAGGTACCTGCGAGACCCCGGCCGAGTGGGTGACCGAGCGGGTACCCGACCCCGCGTCGGGTGCGCTCGGCGTCGGGCACGCAGTGGCCGTATCACGGTCGGCGCCGACCACACCGGCACCGGCGATATTGGTCGTGGTGCGGATGATCGTGCTCGCGTCGTCGTGCTTGTCCGCACAGCCCGCGCTCACCACGGCGACGCACAGCAACGCGGCGACCAACACGCCACGGGGGCGGCGATGACCCTGCGTGGCGGTGCGACGGAATCGGGTGCGTTCTCGGGCGCTCACCGGCATGCGCACGAGGGTACTGGGTTGGGGTCGACGCGAATGTCGGGGGCCGAGGTCACCGGCCTCCGATACCGCACCGGACGAACGCAGCGCAGCCCGATCGCGGATCGGGTGTCAGCCGAAGCCGATGATCTCGGAACCGCGACCGTTGCGGTCACTCGCGATCACTATCAGGGATCCAGAGGTGGTGGCCACGCGTGGGTTCCCGTTCGGACCGATGGCGACGGGCACCGCCGGCTCCTCGCGGCCGGTCGATCTGTCCCAGCTCCGTAGCTTGAATTCGTCATCCAAGGTGAGCATGACTACCTGGTCGGTGAGCAGTTCGGCACGGTCCTCGACATACATCGCTCCGGTCGCGGGGGTGCTCATTTCGAGCTCGGTCCACCTGCCTTCGCCGACTGCGGACAACACCTCCCAGCGGTCGCCCGATCCTGCGTGCGGATCCGAGTTGTCGGAGCTGACCAGGGCAGCCGTGCTGTCCGCCTCTTCGACGTCGCTGTACTTGCGGCTCGGATCCACGATGGCCGACGACAGCGGCTGGTTCGGTGGCAGGAAGATCGCGGTGTCTACTGCTCCCTCCCGATGGCACTCCACCCAGACGAAGCCGCTGTCGAACACGCGGACGCCGGTGTTCATGGCTCGCACCGCTCCGGGCGTGGGAAAGCTGCGCGTATCGCGAACCTCTCCGGACATCGGATCGAACGCCGTGACGACCACCGTCGCGGCCTCTCCGTCACCACAACGCGCAACCCGGTAGATCGCTGTCATGGTGGTCGCGACCTGCGGTGCTGCTGCGGTGCACTCGGCTGATTCGCCTGGGATACGCCACATTTCACGCCCGGTCCTGGCGTCGTAGCGGGTGACGCTTCCGGTCTCGGAAGAGACGGTGACCAGCAGGTGCCCGCCAGCCGTGGAGCGAGGGTCGCTGGCGAAATCTCCTCCGGTCCAGAGCAGTTCGCCGGTGGCCGCGTCGAATGCCATCCAGCCGATATTCCTCCACTTGGTCAGCACCACGTCCTCGGCGCGCAGGTAGGTCGTGTCTTCGAGCCGGTTCCACACGCTGTCGGTGCTGATATCGCTGCGCCGGTAGTGCCATCGTTCGATTCCCGTCGCACCGTCGTACTGCGTGATACCCGCAGGCGTCACGACGACGAAACCGCTTCGGGTGACGAGAATTCGGTGGCCCAGATCGGGGTCGGCCGGGATCTGGAGCCGGAACTTCTCGGGCCCGAGCACCGCAGGTGCGGCAATCTCCGGTGCGGCTTCGGCGGTGACGCGATCGCTGAAGATGTTGTCGTCTCCGAAGCGGACCGCGACGCCGGCGGCGCCGATCACCGGGATCACGCCGACGACGACCGCCGCCGCCAGCGCCCACCAACGAGGCACCGGGCCGGTCGGCTTCACCACGAACACGAAGATCAGCAATGCGCCCGAGAGGGCGAGGGCGAGCGACGCGATCGCAGACGATGCCCGGGGTGTCACGACGAAGTCCGAGGTCAGTCGCTGATATGTCGACGGGATGTCCGCTGCTACCGCGAACCACAGGCCTCCACCGAGGACGAAGAGTATCGCCAGTACGCCTGCCGCACCGACACTCGCGGCACGCTCGTCACCGCGCCGCCCTGGAACGAGCACCACGGCACCGGTCAACGCCGCGGCGCCCGCGACGACCTGGGCTCCCACGACCAGACGGAACGGGAAGTCGGCGGTCTCGCTGAAATCGCCGTCGAACGGCACCGGAATCGGTGCCGCGACGAACTGGCTGTAGAGCGCCAGCACCACACTCCCGGCGAGGAGTACGGCACCGACCAGGCCGGCGAGTATCGGTATCGACCGCAGTGCACGCGCGCGTTCGGTCGTCAGGTCCCCGGACATCTTCCCCCACACAAGAACTCGTCGATTCCGCCCGCTCGGGCGTCGCGTCGAGACTAGCGCCGGGGGGCGACGCGGGAAACGTCGCCGCCTCGGTCAGCGGGCGGTGCCGCCGATGCTGAAGTGGGCGCCGGTGGGATCGGTGAGGCCGACGACCCGGCCGTAGGGCGTGGTCATGGGCTCGAAGACCAGTTTCGCGCCGAGGGATACGGCGAGTTCGGCCGACTTGTCGGTGTCGTCACTGCCGAAGTACACCGCCCACGCGCCGGGTACCCCTTCGGGCAGATGGCCTTGTCCGTCCATCACCCCACCCAGCATCGGGGACTCGGCGTGCAGGGTGGTGTAGCGGAACTCCTCGGTGTCGGCGACGGTGAAAGTGTCGTTCCAGCCGAACACCGCGCGGTAGAAGTCGAGCGACTGTGGGTAGGAGCGTGTCATGAGTTCGAACCAGGACGGCAGGCCGGCGGCGTCCTGCCAGACTCCGTCGGCGACCCGGCCGATCTCGCCGAAACCGGGGAACGGTCCCGGCTGCCACACGCCGACACCCACGCCGCCCACATCGGCCAGCACGGCCATCGTGCCGACACCGGGGACCTCCATCGCTTTCACGAACACGGTGCCACCCGCTTCGGCGGCCTTCTGCTCGGTGGCGGCCGCGTCGTCGGAGTGCAGGTAGACGGTCCAGCGGTCGGGGTACGGATCGCCCTCGTCCTCGATCCGGCTCATGGCACCGGCGACGGCGATGCCGTCCTTGCTGAACGTGGTGTACCCACCGAACTCCGGTCCGCCGCGTTCGGCGGTCCAGCCGAACAGTTCGCCGTAGAAGGCGATGGCACGGTCCAGGTCGGAGGTGTACAGGTCGATCCAGGTGGGATCGCCGGGCTGCGGGGTGAACTTCATGCTGGCTCCTCGGCTGAAGGGATCTACGCAGACGGTCGCAGGCGAGCACACCGTCTGCAATCAAGACGCGCCGCAGCGCGAAAAGTCATCGCCATCAACCGTCGCACCCTGCGGAGGCCCGCCCGGTAACCGATCGGGCCCTGCTCAGCGGCGGCTGGCCCGTCGGAAGCCGATGGCGGCGGGCACGGCGAACAGCAGGATCGCACCGGCCGACCAGGCGAGGGTGAGCAGCAGTGGGCGGGCGACGGGCCCGTGGTCGGCGAGGCCACGCATGGCATCGACGGCGACCGACATCGGCTGATTGCGGACGACCGGCTGGATCCACGTGGGAAAGGCGACCAGCGGAACGAACCCGGTGCTGAAGAACATCATCAGCGAGGTGAGGATGGTGATCCCCTCCACCAGCGAGGACTTCGCCGTGTAGACGGCCACGGCGGTGACGATGGTGGCGAAGGCCAGCCCGAAAACGACCGGGACCAGCAGGAAGACGAGCGCCGCCAGCGGTCCCTGCTGGAATCGGAAGCCGAGCAGCAGCCCGACGATCACCACGGTGACGGTGCCGAGCAGGATGCGGCAGCCCTCGGCGAGGATGCGGGAGGCCAGGCCGGAGGCCCGGTGCACGGGCAGCACCCAGAATCGGGCGAGCAGCCCGGCGTCGCGTTCGCGGCCGAGCAGTACTCCGCTCGCCACGGCACCGGACAGAGCGCCGACGATCGCGACCATCGGGACCGAGCTGGACAGCGCGTTCTCCCCGGTGAACCGCTCGATCTGGCCGCCGACCACGATGTCGAGCATCACGAGCAGCAGGCACGGGATGAACAACGCCTCGAGCACGGTGATCGGATTGCGGGCCCAGCGCAGCAGCAGCCGCTGGGTCTGGATCGTCGTCTGCCGCACCAGCGCCACCGGTGAGGTCTCCGACTGCGATGTCATCACGCCCTCCTCGAACTCAACCGGATCGCCGCCGGGGCGCAGATCAGCAGGATCGCCGCCAGCCACAGCAGCGACGGCCCCATCAGCGACCAGCTCACCGCACCGGTGTCGGCCTTGGTGTCACCGGCGAGTGCGCGCAGTCCGGTCGCGAATTGCGAGACGGGCTGGTTGCGCACGAACCACTGGACCCAGGTGGGGAATTGATCGGCCGGTGCCAGGCCCGTCGATAGCATGCCGAAGATCAACGGCGGCAGCATCAGCGCCTGCGAGGTGGTCTCCGGGCTTTTGGACAGCGTGCCGATCACATCGGCACCCAGGGTGAACGCGATGCCGATGAGCAGCGAGAAGGCCAGGAACCCGAGGGTGTGGGCGGCGTCGAGCCGGAACCGGAACCCGATCACATAGCCTGCCGCGATCGCCGCCGCCAGCGCCAGCAGCAGCCGGAACAGATTGCCCGACATGCGTGCCGCCACCGGGACCAGGGGTCGCAGTGGCATCGAGGCGAATCGCCGGTCGATTCCGGCGACGGAATCGGTGGCCGATCGGAAGGCGGCCGAGATGGCCGTGAACGCCGCCGCCTGCAAGATGACCAGCGGCATCATGTACTGGGCGTAACTGCTGAAACCGTTGCCGGAGAACGACATCACCGTCTTCAGCGGAATGTAGAAGCTCGCGGTGAAGGCCGCGGGTGCCAGCAGCGAGGCGAGCACCTCACCGGATTTGACCGACGGCACGATCAGCCGGGTGGTCAGTACCCACCACTGCTGCAGCGTGTTCGGGGCGGCGCGCCAGTGCGTCTGCCAGGTGGTGGCGGTCATGAGATCGCCTGCGGGGTGGATTCGGTCGAGGCGAGGTGACCGGTGAGCTGGAGGAAGACGTCGTCGAGCGAGGGCCGTCGCAGGGCGATGTCGACGAGTTCGAGCCCGGCGTTGTCGAGCCGCCGCAGGGCTTCGGCGAGCGTTTTCGCACCGTCGGGGGCGGGGATGGTGATGCGGTCCGACTCCGGGGTGAGGGCCGCCAGGTGCTCGGCGGGGAGCAAGGTGCCGAGCGCCGCGACGATCGCGGGCAGTTCCTCCAGATCCAGCGGCACGATCTCGCAGTAGCTGCCGCCGGTGCGGTGCTTGAGCTCGTCGGCGGTGCCCGAGGCGATCACCACACCGTGGTCGATCACGATGATCCGGTCGCTGAGGGCGTCGGCCTCCTCC
This sequence comes from Nocardia sp. NPDC003979, assembly GCF_053605015.1. Taxonomy (NCBI): domain Bacteria; kingdom Bacillati; phylum Actinomycetota; class Actinomycetes; order Mycobacteriales; family Nocardiaceae; genus Nocardia; species Nocardia sp. NPDC003979. Next base: position 58,625 of record NZ_JBSGIJ010000021.1, on the reverse strand, counting down.
AGGTACTGGGTGGTGAGCAGGGTGGTGATACCCGCGTTCTTGAAGCTGCGCACCAGGTCCCAGACGCCCTGCCTGCTGCGGGGGTCGAGACCGGTGGTCGGCTCGTCGAGGAACACCACGTCGGGCCGCACCACCAGGCCGCAGGCGATGTCGATGCGGCGCCGCATGCCGCCGGAGTAGGTGCCGACGCGCCGGTCGGCGGCCTGGTCGAGGTCGAATTCGCCGATGAGCTCGGTCGCCCGGGCGCGGGCGGCAGGTTTGCGCAGACCCATCAGCCTGCCGAACATCACCAGGTTCTCGTAGCCGCTGAGCATGTCGTCGAGCGCGGCGTACTGGCCGGTGAGCATGATCCGTTTGCGCACCGCGGCCGGGTCGGCGACGACATCGTGGCCGGCGACCGTCGCCCGGCCGCGGTCGGGCATGACGAGGGTGGACAGGATGTTCACCATGGTCGTCTTGCCCGCGCCGTTGGGGCCGAGGATGCCGAGCACCTGCCCCGGCGCGGCCTCGAAGTCGATGCCGCGCAGGGCGCGCACCTCCCCGAAGGATTTCTCGATCCCCTCGACGACGACGCCACCGGTGCCGGTGCGCGGAGGGCTCTGTACGGCAGTGTGTTCGACACTCATATCCGGTCTCCTGCTTCCATGTGGTCGTCGAGCACCGGCGCGATGACCGACAGTGCGTAGGGGTTGGTCAGGTCGTCGTGGGACACGTCGACGTCGTGGTTGACGATGTCGCCGGTCACGTAGGGCCGCCAGCCGTCGGGTCCCATCCATTCGGCGGGGTCGACGGTGGCGCTGAAGTACAGGACATCGCCCTGGTAGACGGGGCGCCGGTAGCCGGTTCTTGTCCCCGCGGAGGCGTTGTAGGAGCCCGCCATCCGCTCGATGGTCGCGGCATCGATGAGTTCGACGCCGCCGAGCCGGGCGGTGATGAGGTCGGCCGCCTCCTCGGCCGTCGAGGTGGCGGGGACGTCGTCGATGCCGAAGATCGCCCCGAAGGTGTTGATGAACGCACCGGGTGAAAGGCGTTCGATGGTGTCACCGTCGATGTCGGCGGTGTCGGTGTCCAGGAGCGCGACCACCCCGACTCGCTCACCCGCCGTAGCCAATTCGACCGCCATGGCGTGGGCGATGAGGCCGCCGAAGGACCAGCCGAGCAGGTGATACGGGCCGGTCGGCTGGACGGCGCGGATCTCGCGCACGTAGCGGCGGGCGAATTCCTCGATGGACCGAGCCGATGGTTCCCGGCCGCTGAGGTCGGGCGCTTGCAGCCCGTAGATCGGTCGTCCCGGGCGTAGCTGCTCGGCCAATCCCAGGTAGCTCCACGACATTCCGGAGGAGGAGTGGACGCAGAACAGGGCGGGGCGGTCACCGCCGGGTCGGATCGGCAGCAGGACGTCGAGGCCGAGGCCAGCCGGTCCTGCCTTGGTGGGTGCGGTGCGGGCGGTCATCGCGGCGGCTTCGTCGGCCGAAGCGGTTCGGGCGGCGGGTGTTTCGGCGAAATGTGCGGCCGCGCGCAGTGCCTCGGCCCACAGGTCGGCGAGCTCGGTGACGTCTGCCTCGGCCAGTAGTTCCGCGGCGTAGCCGAATTCGGCGTGCAGGCGTTCGCCCGTGACCATCGCGTTGATGTCGACGGCCGACATGATCGGCACGCCCTGGTGCTCGGGTGCGTCCAGGTCGCCGAGCGCGTCGGTGGGCAGCCAGCCGAGTCCTTCGAGACCCGCGGGGGTATCGACGGAGGTGTGCCTGCCCAGGTAGTTCAGGCAGATCTGGCCGGGAAGACGGGTCGGGAGTTGTTGCGCTGCCGTTGGATTCAGGTAGCGCAGCATCCCGAAGCCGATGCCTTTGTCCGGTACCGACAGCAGATCGTGCTTCACCGCCCGGATGGCCGTACCCATTGCGGGACCGCCCGCGAACGCCTCGTCGACATCGACGCCGGCGAGATCGAGACGGACCGGGTACAGGGTGGTGAACCAGCCGATGGTTCGTGACAGGTCGGCGCCCGGCACGATCTCCTCCTGCCTGCCGTGGCCTTCCAGCCGCAGCAGCGCCGAACGTTCGGTGACGCCGCGGCGCAGGCGCCACCGCACCAGGGCCAGTGCGAGGGTGGCCAGCAGCGCGTCGGTGACCGTCCCCTGGAACAGCCGGGGCAGGGTGGTGAGCAGGGCCGCTGTGGTGTCCTCGTCGACCTCGATGCCGAAACGGCGCACGGTGCGTGCCTGATCGATCGCCGGATCGAGGTGTCGTGTGCCGAGCAGCGGGTCGGGACCGTTCACCACCTGTCGCCAGTAGTCGAGTTCGGATTCGCGCCGTTCGGAATTCGCCTGCTCGGTGAGGGCGTGCGACCAGCGCCGCATCGAGGTGCCGACCTCGGGGAGCACCGGCGTGGCGCCCGCATCGACCTGCGCCCAGGCGCCGATCAAGTCCTGCACCAGGATTCGCCACGACACGCTGTCGATCGCGAGATGATGGGCCACCACGATCAGTCGACCGGGCCGGGTGTGCGAACCGGCGTCACCGATGGGGTCGAGCCACACGAATTGCAGCACGACACCATCGGCGGGACGCAGCCGGTTCATCGCGGTGTCGAGTTCGGTCTGCGCGAATTCCCGCAGGTCGACCGGGTCGGCGGCGGAGTCGAACACGGTGCGGTGCACTAGTGCGTCGACGTTCACCGACCCCGGTTCGGCGACCCGCAGCCGCCACCCGTCCGCGCTCGCCCACAGCCGCGATCGGAGCATGTCGTGCCGGTCGATGACGGCCGTGAGCGTGGTGACGAGCGCGGCGCGGTCGATGCCGACGGGCAGTTCGAGGACCGCCGTCTGGGCGAACCGGTCGAAGTTCCCGCCGCGTTCGACCATGTACCGCACGATCGGGGTCAGCGGGAGGTCGCCGGTGCCGCCGCCGGGCAGTTCGGCGAGCGCTTCGACGGTGTCGGCGGCGTCGATCGCGGCGCCGAGCGCGGCAACCGTGCGGTGTTCGAACACCTGCAGGGGCGTGCAGTGCACACCGCGCAGTTTGGCCTGGGTCACCAGCTGGATCGCGAGGATGCTGTCGCCGCCGAGCGCGAAGAAGGAATCGTCGACACCCACCTGATCGCGGCCGAGCAGCTCGGCGTACACCTCGGCCAGCACCTTCTCGGTCGGGGTCTCCGGCGCCCGGTACGGTGCTTCATCGGTGACGAAAATCGGTGCGGGCAGCGCCTTTCGGTCGAGTTTGCCGACTGCGTTGACCGGGATCTCGTCCAGGACGACGAAGGCGGTGGGCACCATGTACGCGGGCAGGGTGTCGGCCGCCAGAGCGCGGACGCGGTCGACGTCCAGCTCGGTGCCGGGCACGCGCACCAGGTAGGCGGCGAGCGCGGTGGCTCCGGTGGGACCGGGAACACCCAGTGTCACAGCGACTTCCACCCCGTCGATGCCGCTGAGAACCGCATCGATCTCGCCGAGTTCGATGCGCTGACCACGCACTTTCACCTGGAAGTCGGTGCGGCCCAGATACTGCAGGGCGAGACCGGACACCCCACGGGTCCAGCGCACCAGATCGCCGGTGCGATAGAGCAGGTCACCGGGCGCGCCGAACGGGTCGGCCACGAACCTGGCCGCCGTCAGCCCCGGCCGGGCGTGGTAGCCGCGCGCCAGTGCGGTGCCCGCGAGGTAGAGCTCACCCGCGACACCGACCGGTACCGGGCTCAGCCGGTCGTCGAGGACGAGAGCCGCCGCACCACGCACCGGAGTGCCGATGGTGACCGGCTCCGTCGCCGACAGGGGACCGGAACCCGTTGCCCAGATGGTGTATTCGGTCGGACCGTACAGATTGACCATCGTCCGCCCGTCGGTGCCACCGCACCACCGCGCGACCAGGTCGGGACCGACCGCTTCGCCTGCCACCGCGAGGACCCGCACACTCGACACCCCGCCGGGATCGATGGTGGACAGTGCCGAGGGGGTGATCACCATGTGGGTCACACCCTCGGCCGCGATGAGTCCGGCCAGGGGTGCGCCGCCGAACACGTCCGGCGGGGCGATGACGGAGGCGGCGCCGCAGCCGAAGGCCATCAGTGCCTCGAAGATCGAGGCGTCGAAACTCGGTGAGGCGACCTGCAAGACGCGGGCGTGCTCGTCCAGCCGCAGATCGGCGCGCTGGGAGGTGACCAGATCGGCCAGGCCACGGTGGGTGACGGTGACGCCCTTCGGGGTGCCGGTCGACCCGGAGGTGTAGATCATCCAGGCCGGGTTCTCGACCCTGATCGGCGCCGGGAGGTCTTCGAGCGCGCTGTCGTCGGCGTCGTCCAGGCGCGCGGCGAAGTCCGGGTCGTCGAGGATCAGCCAGCGGGTGGCGTCCGACAGCGCGGGTCGGTATTCGGCGAGGGTGATCCCTACGCGCGCACCGGAATCGGTGAGCATGTGCTCGATGCGGTCGGCCGGATGCTTCGGATCGACCGGCAGGAACGCGGCGCCCGCCTTCGCCGCGGCCCAGATGCCGAGGTGCAGCTCGGGGCAGCGGGGAAGGCCGAGGGCGACAACGGTCTCCGTGCGCGCGCCCGCCGCGATGAGCAGCCGTGCCAGCTGGTTCGAGCGGGCATCGAGGGTGCGGTAGGTCGTCGTGCCGCCGGTGCCGGCGACCAAGGCGGCACGGTCGGGGAAGGTGGTCGCTGTGGTGGTGAGCAGCTGGGCAAGGGTGGTCGTTCCGGCGGTGGCTGGCCCGAGCACCGGAACCAGTTCGGCGCGTTCGGATTCGGCGAGGAGGTCGATGTCGGACAGGCGGGTGTCGGGGGAAGTGAGGACTGTGGTGAGTACCTGCTTCCAGCGGTCGGCGAAAGAGACGACGGTGGCGGGGTCGAACAGGTCGGTCGCGTAGGTGAGGACGCCGTCGATGCCCGCCGCACCGGCGTCGGTGAAGCGTTCGCGCAGGTCGAGGGTGAGGTCGAAGGCCGAGGAGCGCCGGTCGAAATCCTCGACCTCGAAGCGCAGGCCGGGCAGCTCGAGAACCGGCTCCACGAAGTTCTGCAGCGACAGCGACACCTGGAACAGCGGGTGATGCGCGGTGGACCGGGTGGGGTCGAGCGCTTGGACGAGTTGCTCGAACGGCACGTCGGCATGGGCGAACGCGTCGAGATCGGTGGCGCGGACGGCGGCGAGCAGCTGCCGGAAATCGGTGCCGGGGTCGACCGGTGTGCGCAGGGCGAGGGTGTTCACGAACATCCCGACCAGGTCGTCGAGGGCCTCCTCGCCCCGGCCGGCGATCGGGGTGCCGATGACCACGTCGTCGGTGCCGCCGAGCCGGGCCAGCAGGACCGCCAGCGCCGCGTGCACCACCATGAAGACGCTCACATTGTGGGCGGCGGCGAAGTCGATCAGCGCGCGGTGTGTCTGCTCGTCGATGCCGAAGTCCACGTCGTCGCTGCGCATCGTCTGCACGGCCGGTCGTGGCCGGTCCGAGGGGAGTTCCAGGGCGTCCGGTGCACCGGCGAGCATTGCACGCCAATACTGAACCTGCTGGGCGGCAATAGCTTCCGGGTCCGAGGGGGAGCCGAGTAGTTCGCGATGCCAGAGCGCGAAGTCCGCGTACTGCACCGCGAGCGGCGGCCGTGACGGTGCCTCGCCCGCGACCCGCGCCGAATACGCGGCGACCAGATCGGCGGCCAAGGGCGCCATCGACGCGCCGTCGGCGCTGATGTGGTGCACCACGAGAACCAGGACGTGGTCGGTCACACCCTCGGCGGTTTCGGTGCCCGAGCGCTCGGCAGAGGCAGGCCGACGGTCAGCTCCAGCGCGCCGCCGGTGAGCAGAAGGGTGCTGTTGCACCGCGAACAGCCCGACGCGCAGGGGCGCCTCACGGGTGAGGTCGAACCCGGTGCCTGTCAGCTCGTTGATCCGATCACGCAGTGCGGCACCGTCTTCGGTCTCGATGAGCGGCATCACCGGCGTGGCGGTGTCGATACCGACGACGACCTGACGTGGGCCCTCGGCGTCGGCGGGGTAGCGGGTGCGCAGGCTTTCCTGACGGTCGATCACGTCGATGAGGGCCGCGCGCATGGCCGCGACGTCCAGGGTTCCGGTGAGGCGGAGCGCGATCGCGATGTTGTAGGCAGAGGAGGCCGGATCGAGCTGGTTGAGCACCCACATGCGCTGCTGGGCCGGGGACAGCGGAAGGCGATCCGGGCGCACCCGTGGCGCGAGCGCGGGACGTCCTCGGCTGCCCTCGGCGGCGGGCACCACCCGCGCCGACAGCTGCGCCACCGTCGGCGCGTCGAACAGATCGCGCAGGGCGATGGTCGAACCGAGCGCCGCATTGACCCGCGCCACCACCTTGGTCGCGCTCAGCGAATTGCCGCCGAGCTCGAAGAACGACTGATCGACGCTCACCCGCTCGTTGCCGAGCACCTCGGCGAAAACTTCGGCGACGGCCTGTTCGACGGGCGTGCGCGGCGCCAGATACGCCTGCCGGGCCGCCGAGAAGTCCGGTACCGGAAGGGCTTTGCGGTCCAGCTTGCCGACCGGTGTGAGCGGAATGTCGTCGAGCACGACAACATACGCAGGCACCATGTAACCGGGCAGTTCCGCCGCGACGCGTGCCCGCAACCGCTCGGTGTCGAGTTCGACGTGTGGGACCGGCAGCACATAGGACACGAGCACGGTCGCGCCCGCCGGTCCTTCGCGCCCGATGGTGACCGCGTAGTCGACTTCCTCGTCGCGCGAGAGCACCGCGTCGATCTCGCCGAGCTCGATGCGCAGACCGCGGATCTTCACCTGGAAGTCGCTGCGGCCCAGGTACTCCAGGGTGAGCCGGCCGTCCGCGTCGGTCACCCAGCGCACCATGTCACCGGTCCGGTACATGCGGTCGCCGGGTGCGCCGAACGGGTCGGCGACGAAGCGACCGGCGGTCATCTCGAAGCGGTTGAAGTAGCCGCGGGCCAGCGCGGGGCCCGACAGGTACAGCTCACCGGCGATACCGACCGGGACCGGCCGCAACCAGCTGTCGAGCACCACCACCGCCGCACCGCGAATCGGCCCACCGATCGTGACCGGTGCACCGGCCACGAGTTCGGCGGGACCGGTCGCCCAGATACTGAACTCGGTCGGTCCGTACAGGTTCACCATGCGCCGGCCCGCGGCCCACTTCTCGATGAGCTCGGGTGTGGCCGCTTCGCCCGCCACCGCGAGTACCCGCAGGTCGGTGAGATCGGTGGGTTCCATCGTGGCCAAAGCCGACGGGGTGATCACCGCATGGGTGACGCGTTCGGTGCGCAGCAACGTCTCCAGCTCGCTGCCGCCGTACACCTCCGGCGGGGACACCACGAGCCGTCCACCCGCCGCGTGCGCGGTGAGCATTTCGAAGACCGACGCGTCGAAACTGGGGGAGGCCACCTGCAACGCGCTCGCCGACGGGTCGAGAGCGAGCGTTTCGCGCTGGGCGGCAACGAGATTGGCGAGGCCGCGATGGCTGAGCAGGACCGCCTTCGGTTTGCCGGTCGATCCGGAGGTGTAGATCAGGTAGGCGGTGTGGTCGATGTCGATGGGGCCGCCGCGTTCGGCATCGGTGATCGGCGCGTCGGACACCAGCATGGCCCGGCGCAAGGTGTTCAGGTCGTCGAGCAGCAGCCAGTCGATGGATCCCGGCAGGGTCTCGCCGGTCTCGGTGACGGTGACACCGATGGGCGCCTCGGAATCGGCGAGCATGTGCTCGATCCGCTCCACCGGGTAACTGGGATCGAGCGGGACGAACGCCGCGCCCGTCTTGGCCAGCGCCCACACCGCCACCACCGATTCCAGGGATCGGGTCAGGGCGAGCACGACGAACACCTCGGGTCCGATGCCCCGGCCGAGCAGGACCCGCGCGAACCGGTTCGACCAGGCGTCGAGTTCACCGTAGGTCATCCGCAGGTCGCCCGAACTGACCGCGATCGCGGCGGGGTCGATGCGGGCGCCCGCCGTCAGTACCTCGGGCAGGGTGCGCATCGGCAGCGGGGGGGAACCGTATACCGGTGCCAGCAAAGCTCTTTCGTCGTCGTCGCACTGTTGCAGGCGGGCCACCGGGATATCCGGATTCTCGGCGAGCGCACCGAGGAGCCGAATAAACCGATCCAGAAGAGACTGTGCCGCACTGTATTCGAGCTGATCGGCCATGAACTTGACGGTGATGCGCAAGGTGTCGCCCGCGTCGTCCTCGCCGCGCAACGGAATCACCATGAGGTTCAGCGGGTACGGCGTGGCGTCGGTGCCCTCCACATCGAGTACACGCATCCCGGCGATGTCGAGGGCCTGCGACAATGCGGCCCGGTCGATCGGATAGGACTCGAAAACCGTGAGTGTGTCGAACAATTCGGCCAGGCCGACAGCGCGATGGATCTCCGCCAGCCCGACGTGCTGATGGTCCATCAGGCGCGCCTGCTCGGCCTGCACCCGCGCCAGGAGATCGGTGACGCGCTCACCGGGGTCGAGCGTCACCCGCACCGGAAGCGTGTTGATGAACAGGCCGACCATCTCCTCGACGCCGGGCAGCTCCGGCGGCCGACCGGACACGGTGCTGCCGAACACCACATCGGTGCGGCCGGTGAGCATGGCCAGCACCAGCGCCCAGCTCGTCTGGACGAGGGTGTTCACCGTGGCACCGGCGGCGCGGGCGGCGGATTCGAGGGTGGCGACGGTGGTCCGTGGCAGGTCGTGCGAGATCATCGCGGTTTCGGTCGACTCGATCCCGGCCAGGGTGGGGACCGCGCGCGTCGGGGTGTCGATCCCGGCCAGCGACCGCGTCCACGCGTCGAGCGATTCCTGGGCGTCGCGCTCCGCGAGCCAGGACAGGAATTCGCGGTAGGACCGAGGGGGTGGCAGCGGTGACGTGTCGCCCGCGGTGACGTAGAGGGCGAGCAGTTCCCGGACCAGCAGGGGCGTCGACCAGCCGTCCAGCACCAGGTGGTGGTTGGTCATCACGAGGCGGTACGTGTCGGGTGCCGTCGTGATCAGGGTGAACCGCAGCAGTGGGGGACGGCTGAGGTCGAAGCGGGTGAGCGCGTCCAGTTCGACCACCCGGTCGCACTCGCGCGCCCGCTGCTCCTCGGCGATGTCGGTGAGATCGACTTCGTGCCACTGGATCTCGGCATCGGCGAGGACGAGTTGACGTGGCCCGTCGGCGGTTTCGACGAACGCCGCCCGCAGGTTCTCGTGCCGGTCGACCAAGGCCTGGGCCGCGCGGCGCAGGCGGGAGCTGTCGACGGTGCCCGCCAGGGTGAGCAGGGACTGGACGGTGTAACCGTCGGCGGTGTCGGAGTCGTAGAGCGCGTGGAACAGCAGCCCGTACTGCAGCGGCGACAGCGGCCACACATCGGCGAGATTCGGGTAGGTCGCCTCCCAGCTGTCGATCTGGGACTGATCGACCGTGACGAGTGCGAAGTCCGACGGTGTGCGCCCGCCTGCCCCATCGGTGCGCGCATGGTGGACCAGCGCGTCGAGCGCCTGTGCCCACAGTTCGCTCAGTACCCGCACGTCGGCCTCGTCGAGCAGCCTGCCCGCGTATGCCCAGGTGACCTCCAGCTCAGCATCGGTGAGCACGGCGTTGACATCCACGACGGCGGCCAGGGGCGCGCGATCGTCGTTGGTCGCGGCGAAGCGGCGCGGCAGCCAGGGGCCCTCGCCGGTGACCGCCCGGCCCAGATAGTTGAAGCTGAGCTGGGGCACCGGCGCGTCCGCCAGGGCCGGTGCCGTCTCGCTGTTCAGGTACCGCAGCAGTCCGTAGCCGACGCCCCGGTCGGGAACAGCGCGCAACTGCTCCTTGGTCGCCTTGACGACCGAGCCCGCCGAGCCGCCGCCCGCGAACGCGTCGTCCAGGTCGATGCCCGCGAGGTCGATCGCGACGGGGTAGACGGTGGTGAACCAGCCGACGGTGCGGCCGATATCGGCACCGGGCAGCAGGGATTCGCTGCGGCCGTGCCCTTCCAGGGTCAGCAGGGTGCCCGTGCGCGCACGCCAGCGGCATACCGCCATGGCGAGCGCGGCGAGCAGCACATCGTCCGCGCCGCAATGGAATCGCTCGGCAACGGTGGTGAGCACCGCGTGCGCGACCTCGGCGGGGACGGTCGATCGCAGCTGCGCCATGGTGGCGACCACATCGCGGGCCGGATCGAAGGTGTCGCGGCCGAACGCCGGATCGGGGGTGGCCGCGATCCGCTGCCAGACGGGCAGCTCACCGGCACGTAGCGCCGCCTGTTCCGCCTGGCCGTGTGCCCACCGCCGGAACGAGGTCCCGACCGGAGCGGGCGTGCCACCGGCTGCGGCGATCGCCAAGTCGGGCAGCAGGATTCGCCAGGACACACCGTCGGTGACCAGGTGGTGCAGCACGAGCCAGCACAGCGGGGACGCATCCGCGCGTTCGATCAGCACGCATCGCACCACCACGCCGACGGCGGGATCGAGCAGGTCCGCCGCGTCCTGCAACGCGCGGTCGACAACATCGTCGGAATCAGACCGCGTCACCTCGACGAGACTGTCGGCGTCGATCGAACCTGCCTCGGCGACAACCCATCCCCCGTCGCGCAACGAGCTGCGCAGCAGATCGTGATGATCGAGCAGCACCCCGAGCGCCGCGACGAGCGTCTCGCGGCGGGTGCCGTCGGGCAGACCGATCAGGACGGCTTGACCGTAGCGACCCCACGGCTCACCGTGCTCGATCATGGCGTGCACGATGGGTGTGAGCTCCACCGCGCCGACACCGCCGCCGGGCAGCTCGTGCACCACGGTGGCCTCGGTGTCGCCCGCGATCGCGGCCAGCGCGGCCACGGTCTTGCGTTCGAACACGTCGCGGGCGCTGAACGCGATCCCCGCCGCCTTCGCCCGCGAGACCAGCTGAATGGACACGATGCTGTCACCACCGAGGGCGAAGAAGCTGTCGTCCACCCCGACCGTGTCTACCCCGAGCACCTCGGCGAACAGGGCGGCGAGGACTTCCTCACGCGGTGTGGACGGCGCTCTGCTCGCGACGACGCGGGCGCCGAAATCCGGTGCGGGCAGGGCCTTGCGGTCCACCTTGCCGAGCGGCGTGAGCGGAACCCGGTCGAGCACGATCACCGAGGCGGGCACCATGTACGCCGGAAGCGTCTCGCCGACAGCGGCTTTCACGGCCTCGGGATGGGCATCGGCACCGGTTTCGACAGTGATGTAGGAAGCCAGAGCGGTCGCACCGGACGGTGTCTCGACACCGAGGGTGATGGCGAAATCGACGGCGGGCAGCCGTTGCAGCGCTGCGTCGATCTCACCGAGTTCGATCCGGTACCCACGCACCTTCACCTGGAAGTCACTGCGGCCCTGGTATTCCAGCGTGAACCGGCCGTCATCGGCGGTCCAGCGCACCAGATCGCCCGTGCGGTACATGCGGGCTCCCGGCGCATACGGATCGGCGACGAAGCGGCTCGCGGTCAGCCCGCTGCGCCGGTGATAACCGCGCGCCACTCCGGGACCCGACAGGTACAGCTCGCCCACGGTGCCCGGTGCGACCGGCCGCAGCCACGGATCGAGTACCAGCCCGTTCACCCCACGGGCGAGGCCACCGATGGTGACCGGGCCGCCCGGACTCAGCGGTTCGCTCAGCGTGGCGGTGACCGTCGTCTCGGTCGGGCCGTACCCGTTGAGCAGCTTGCACCCGGCCCACTTCGACACCAGCTCGGGCGGGCAGGCGTCACCGCCGACCACGATGGTGCCCAGGTCGGGCAGCGTCGCCGGATCGAGGGAGCCGACGACCGCCGGGGTCACGTTCAGATGCGTCACGCGGTGCGCGCGCAAGACCTGCGCCATGTCCTCGCCCGCGTAGGCCGACGGCGGCACCACAGCGAGGGTGGCCCCGGCCGCCAGCGTCACCAGGATCTCCTCCACCGAGATGTCGAAACTCGGGGAAACGGCGTGCGCGACAACCGAACCCGCATCGACACCGAAGCCCGCACCCGATCCGGCGGCGAGATTCGCCAGCCCGCGATGCGAGACGAGCACGCCCTTGGGCAATCCGGTCGAGCCCGAGGTGTAGATGACGTAGGCGACCTGATCGGGGTGGATCGAGGCGGTCCGGTCGGCGTCGGTGATCGGGGTGGCCTCCTGCTCGGCAACGCGGCCGGCGCTCGCTTCGTCGTCGAGGCAGAGCCAGTCGACCTTGTCGGGCAGGGACTTTCGCGCCTGGGTCACCGTCAGGCCGGTGACCACCGCGCTGTCGTCGAGCATGTGCTCGATCCGGTCGTCCGGGTAGGTCGGGTCGATCGGGACGAAGGGAGCACCGGACTTGGCGACCGCGATCGTGGCGAGCACCGATTCGGCCGAGCGTGGAATCGACAGCGCCACACCGTGTTCCGGTCTGGCACCGGCCGCGATGAGCACGCGGGCCAGCCGATTCGTGTAGTCGTCGACCTCGCGGTAGGTCATCGTGTCGTCAACGCCCCAGCGCAGCGCCACCGCGTCGGGATCGATCGCGGCGCCCGCGGCGAGGATCTCGGGCAGGGTGCGCTGCTCGACCCCGGCAGCACCGCGCGCGGGCACCGACACGGCCTGCTCGGCATCGGCGAGCACGTGGACCGACGACAGCGGCGCCTCGGGGCCCGCGGCGAGGAAACGATGCAGGAACCGCAGGAAACGGTCGTGATGCGCGGCCAGCTCCGCGGGACTGTAGAGGTTGCCGTTGCCCTGGAGATCGATATGGGTGCTGTCTCCGCCCGTCCCCGGATACAGGTTGACGAACAGGTCATCGATCAGTCCGGAGGTGAGCACGTGCAGGCGACCGACGACCGGGCCGAGCGCGATCTTGGTGTCCACCATCATCAGGTTCACCGCCGGACCGAACGACACCGCCTCGTCCATCGACCAGCCGAGATCGCGGATGATGTCCTCTTGGCGGTACCGCTGCCGTCGCAGCGCCCCGGTGAGCTCGCTCTGCACGGCGAGGATCGCGGCACCCACCGTGGTGGTCGGGTCGAGAGCGACCCGCAGCGGGACGACATTGGCCAGCATGCCGCCCGAGCGGCGCAGCGTCGCGGAGGTCCGCGCGGACACCGGCAGGCTCAGCACGACCTCGGGAGCACCGGTCATCGCCGCGAGATAGGCACCGAAGGCGGCCACCACCGTCGGGGCGACGCCCGAATTGATCTCCGCGGCGACCGAATCCAGCAGAGCGCTGGTCTCGGCGGGCAGCGCGCCCGCGACCCGGGTGGGATGGCTGTCGACCTCGGCGGCCCGACCGGCGAGAGTGACCGGGTCCGGCAGATCGGCCAGATGGGAGCGCCAGTACTCACGGTCGGCCGCGAAGCGGTCCGAGCTCCGGTAGGCCAGGTCGGCCTCGACGATCCGCTGCAACGGCTCGGCCTTGGCCGGCGGGGGCTCACGGCCCTCGAAGGCAGCGTTGTACAGCTCGCCGGTGCGCTGGACCAGCGCCAGCGCGCCCATCCCGTCGAGCACGATGTGATGCATCCGCGAGTACCAGAACCAGCGATCCTCGGCGATCCGCAGCATCGCCAGGCGGACCAGACGGTCATGCGTCATGTCCAGCGGCGCGGAGTACTCGGCGCGCATCCACGCGTGCGCGGCCGCTTCCGGGTCGGGCTCGCCGCGCAGATCCAGTTCGGCGATGTCGGCGTCCAGGGTCGGGTCGACGAGTTGATGGGGTTGTCCGTCGATGTCGACCAGGCGAACGAAACCGGTGCCGAACTCGCGACCGGTGCGCCGCACGGCCGCGGTCAGCAGCGCGTGGTCGATCGCGCCGCTGAGTTCGACGTACTGGGCGATGGAGATGGGGGTGTCGCCCGCGATGTGCTGGGCGAACCAGATGCCCCGCTGGGCGGCGGACAGGGGGAAAGGATCTTCGGGCGCGGTGTCGGACGCTCGCGAAGAAGGCTGGATCATGAGCTGACCTGCGTTTTCATATGTGGAGCCCGGTGTCCCCGACCGCTTGGTACTGCGCTCTGGGTTCCATTCTGAACCTGTGGGGACCAGACCGGAATGGGTTCAGGAGACCGCGCGCAGATCGATGCCGGACAGCGGGGCGTCCGAGCTCACCAGATAGCGCCGCAGGGTCGACCGATCGTCGAGCACCAGCCAGTCGACGGTGTCGGAGAGTTCGCCGCGGCGAGACCTGGTGGTGATCCCGAAACCCGTGTCCGACTGCTCCTCGGCACTCACCGGGACGGCGCCGATCTTGCGCACCGCGGCCTCGGCGACGACGGCCTCCACCCGTGGATCGACCGCGAGGGCGATCCGGTCGCCCGCGCCCGCGCCACGGCCGAGCAGGAGCCGGGCCAGGCGGTTCGCCCAGCGGTCCAGGTCGGCGTCGGCGAGTCGGCCGTCGGCGATCGGTGCGCTCGAGCGGCGCGGCAGCTGGATGACGTTGTCGGCGGGTGCGGTGACCAAGGTGCTCATCGTGTTCCCCTCGAGGGCTTGTCAGCGGTGTTTTCGGTACACCTCCAATCTCGTCGCCCAGGGACCTCGCCGACAGCGACCCCAGCGGTGGGGCACGCACTCCGAGGGGGATCGAATACCACCCCAAGGTGGGTGAACCGGATCGGCCGCGCACGAGACGCGCCGGAACCCGAAAGGTTGTCCCCGCCAACCGTTGCACCCGCGCGACCTGCGGAGGAAGATGGCGAGCGGCGCCTACGGCGCGCTGAATACGACACAGAGTAGGACCCGCGCGGAATGCTGCGGCCGCACGGTTTACGATCACTTCAACGCATGTCTGCTGCCCTTGTACGAGGCGCGGTCGGCTCTGCGAGTGACGTACAGGCATCTTCAGGAGGATCAGTGACTGCGGTAGAGCCCAGGCCAGTCCCTCAGTTGGAAGCGACTCGACCGTATCCGGCTCGGACCGGGCCGAAGGGCTCGTTCCTCTACAAGGCGGTCACCACCACCGACCCCAAGGTGCTCGGCACCATGTACCTGGTGACGGCGATCAGCTTCTTCATGATCGGCGGCCTCATGGCGCTGCTCATGCGTGGCGAGCTCGCCCGTCCGGGTCTGCAGTTCCTGTCGCCGGAACAGTTCAACCAGTTGTTCACCATGCACGGCACGATCATGCTGCTGTTCTACGCGACCGCGATCGTGTTCGGCTTCGCCAACATCATCCTGCCGCTGCAGATCGGCGCCCCCGACGTCGCCTTCCCGCGTCTGAACGCGTTCAGCTACTGGCTGTACCTGTTCGGCGCCTCGATGGCGACCGCGGGCTTCGTGACCCCCGGTGGCGCCGCGGACTTCGGCTGGACGGCGTACGTGCCGCTCACCGACATCCTGCACTCGCCCGGTGTCGGCACCGACCTGTGGATCCTGGGCTTGGCCGTGTCCGGTCTCGGCACCATCCTCGGTGGCGTCAACATGCTCACCACCGTGGTCTGCCTGCGCGCGCCCGGCATGACCATGTTCCGCATGCCGATCTTCACCTGGAACATCGCGGTCACCTCGGTCCTCGTGCTGCTGGCGTTCCCGCTGCTCACCGCGGCCCTGTTCGGCCTGGCCTACGACCGCCACCTGGGCGGCCACATCTACGACCCGGCCACCGGCGGCATCCTGCTCTACCAGCACCTGTTCTGGTTCTTCGGCCACCCCGAGGTGTACATCATCGCGCTGCCGTTCTTCGGCATCGTGTCCGAGATCTTCCCGGTCTTCAGCCGTAAGCCGATCTTCGGTTACACCACGCTGGTCTACGCGACCCTCGGTATCGCCGCGCTGTCCATCGCCGTGTGGGCGCACCACATGTACGCCACCGGCGCCGTGCTGCTGCCGTACTTCTCGTTCATGACCTTCCTCATCGCGGTCCCGACCGGTGTGAAGTTCTTCAACTGGATCGGCACCATGTGGCGCGGTCAGCTGACGTTCGAATCACCGATGCTGTGGTCGATCGGCTTCCTGGTGACCTTCCTCTTCGGTGGTCTGTCGGGCGTCATCCTCGCCTCGCCGCCGCTGGACTTCCACGTCACCGACTCGTACTTCGTCGTCGCGCACTTCCACTACGTGCTCTTCGGCACCATCGTGTTCGCCACCTTCGCCGGTATCTACTTCTGGTTCCCGAAGATGACCGGCCGCATGATGGACGAGCGTCTGGCCAAGTGGCACTTCTGGGCCACCTTCATCGGCTTCCACACCACCTTCCTGGTGCAGCACTGGCTTGGCGCCGAGGGTATGCCGCGTCGCTACGCCGACTACCTGCCCAGCGACGGCTTCACCACGCTGAACACCATCTCCACCATCGGCGCGTTCATCCTCGGCGCCTCGATGCTGCCGTTCGTGTGGAACACCTTCAAGAGCTACCGCTACGGTGAGGTCGTCACCGTGGACGACCCGTGGGGTTACGGCAACTCGCTCGAGTGGGCAACCACCTGCCCGCCGCCGCGCCACAACTTCTACGAGCTGCCGCGCATCCGCTCGGAGCGCCCGGCGTTCGAACTGCACTACCCGCACATGATCGAGCGCATGAAGCGCGAGGCGCACGTGGGTTGGGGCTCGGGCAAGCACAATGCCCACCACGACGAGCCCGTGCTGACCAAGTAGCAAGGAACCACCGAACGACCAGGGTGTGCACCTGCTGGGTGACCAGCGGGTGCACACTCTTTTTGTGGGTAAACGAACGGAGCAGATCGACTTGGCCGACACCACAGTTCTCGTGACCGTCACCGGCCCCGACCGACCCGGCGTCACCTCGGTGCTGCTGGCGGCGCTGTCGCGGCATCAGGTGAGCCTGCTGGACGTGGAGCAGGTGGTCATCCGGGGCAGGCTCACCCTCGGCGTGCTGGTCTCGTGCCCGAACGACCCCGAGGCGCTGCAGGACGAGCTCGAAGAGGCGATGAATACCGTCGGCATGCAGGTCGACGTGTCGGTCGACGCGCAGATCGGCAAGCCGCCGATGTCGACCCACGCCGTCGTCGTACTCGGTTCGCCGGTCACCGCGCACGCCTTCAGCGCCATCTCGCGGCTGCTCGCCGGGCTCGGTGCCAATATCGACACCATCCGTGGCATCGCCGACTACCCGGTCACCGGGATGGAGCTGATGGTGTCGGCGGCCGACTCCGGCGCCGACACCGATGCACGACTGCGCACCGCGCTGGCCGATGTGGCCGTCGCCGAACAGGTCGACATCGCCGTGGAACGCGCGGGCCTGGCCCGGCGCGCCAAGCGGCTCATCGTGTTCGACGTGGACTCCACCCTCATCCAGGGCGAGGTCATCGAGATGCTCGCCGCGCACGCGGGCGTCGAGGAGCAGGTTCGCGAGGTCACCGAGGCCGCGATGCGCGGTGAACTCGACTTCGCCGAATCGCTGCGTCAGCGCGTGGCCACCCTCGAGGGGCTCGACGAATCGGTGATCGAGGAGGTCGCCGACCGCATCGAACTCACCCCGGGCGCGCGCACCACCATCCGCACGCTGCGCAGGCTCGGGTTCCGCTGTGGCGTGGTCTCCGGCGGGTTCCGGCAGGTCATCGAGCCGCTCGCGCACGAGCTGGAACTCGACTTCGTACAGGCGAACACCCTCGAGATCATCGACGGCAAGCTCACCGGGCGGGTGACCGGTGAGATCGTCGACCGCGCGTTCAAGGCGACCGCGCTGCGCAAGTTCGCCGCCGACGCGGGCGTGCCGATGGAGCAGACCGTCGCCGTGGGCGACGGCGCCAACGACATCGACATGCTCAACGCGGCCGGACTCGGTGTGGCGTTCAACGCCAAGCCCGCGCTGCGCGAGGTGGCCGATACGGCGCTGTCGCACCCGTACCTGGACGCGGTGCTGTTCATCCTCGGTGTGACGCGTGACGAGGTGGAGGCGGCCGACGCCCGCGACGGCGGGGTCCGCCGAGTTCCGCTGCTCGGCCGTTAGTTCCGGGCACGGCGGGTAATCCCAGCGCAGAAAGAACTTCGGCGTTGGGAGAGTCCGTGCGCAAATTCCTGCTCGTCCCGCTCGCCGTGGCCGGTCTGCTCACCGGCTGCGGCGACGACGAACCGATCCCCGACAGCATCGGATCGACGACGCTCACCCTGCCGAGCACCGCTCCGGCGGTCGCGAAGCCGGCGGTCACCGTCGACCAGTCGGCCGCCGGTCGAACGGTGACCCTCGATGTGGGTCAGGAACTGCGGGTCCGGCTGCCCCAGGCGCCCGACTCGGACCAGGAATGGGAGCCGGTGAATCTCGACGAGGGCATCCTGGTCGCCGAGGAACCCGTGGCCGAGGGCCGGACGACGGTGTGGCCGTTGCGTGCGGTCGCCAAGGGGACGACGACGGTCGAGTTCACCTACGGGCAGCTCGAGGAGCCGCCGGTCCGGCCGGAGAGCACCTTCCTGGTGACGGTCGAGGTCTCCTAGCGCGCACGGCTCGCTACGCTGGTTCGCACGTGTGGGTGTCGATCGAATCGGGTGTGGTGTGGGTAGCGCGGAACTGAGCGGTGGGGATACCGAGGTGGAGGTCCGCGACGAAGCGGCCGAATTCGCCGTGCGGCATGCGGAATTGGCGCAGGGTTACGGCGGCACCGGTGATCCCGACGACCCGGCCATGGTGCAGGCGATGCAGATGGTGCTGCACATCCCCAAGGCCGAACCACCCGCGCGCAGTGCGCTACTCGCCGCCGCTGCCGCCGCCGCGGTCGCGGTGTGTCTCGACCCGCGTTCCGGGCCGGGCGGCGAATGGGAGACGCGATACCTGGCGTGGAAACGCTCGCGGATCAGGAAGGTGGCCCGCCGGGCGCGCGGAGCGCAATGGGTGGCGGCCAACGATGTCGACGGCGTGACCGTCGACATCGACGGTGCGCAGGCGCGGGCACTCGTCCCCGGCCCCGTCGGCGCGATCGACCAGCGCATCCGCAAACTCCAGATCGGCGGAACCGACCTCGAACACGACGAACCGGGCCCACCCGACCCCGACCTGCCCGTGCTGTGGGTGAACAGCGCGCTGCGGATGTCGGTGGGCAAGGCGGCCGCGCAGGTGGGACACGCGAGCATGCTGCTGGCCGGTGCCATGCCGGTCGAAACGGCCGCCGCCTGGGCCGAACGCGAATTCCGTTGCGCCGTGCGCGATGCCGACCCGCGGCAATGGTCCGAACTCGTCGCGCGGGTATCGGCGGGACGTGCTGTCGCCGTGCGTGACGCGGGCTTCACCGAGGTGGCCCCGGGCTCGATGACGGTGATCGCCGTGCCGTGAGACGGCCGACACGCGCGAGCGAATCGGACGGCTGTCGTTGCGGTTCGCGCGCGTCGTCGCGATGTCCGGGTGTACCGGCAGCATTGTGTGGGTAAGACCTATCGGATACCCGTCCGCAGCGACAGACACACGGAGGTTCCGCCATGATGACGACAATCGCCGTGATCCTGATCGTCTGGGTCGCACTCGCGGTGCCGGTGTCGTTCCTCGCCGCCCGGATGCTGCGCAGCGACCTCGGCGCGTCGCGCGAAGCGGCGCGGCACCGAACCGACGAATCCCACCCGGGCCGGTCGTTCCGCTGAGGGCTCCCGTGGGCCAAGATGGAGCGCGTGTCGCAACCCGATCCAGATCTGCTCATCGACTTCTCCGACGTCACCATCCGCCGCTCGGGCCGAACGCTCGTCGGCCCGGTCACCTGGCAGGTCGAACTCGACGAACGCTGGGTGGTCCTCGGCCCCAACGGTGCCGGTAAGACCTCACTGCTGAGAATGGCTGCCGCCGAGGTCCATCCGACCGCCGGGACGGCGAACCTGTTGGGCGAGACCCTCGGTCGCGTCGACGTCACCGAATTACGCCCACGCATCGGCCTGTCCTCGGCGGCGGTGGCCAGCCGCATCCCCGTCGACGAGAAGGTCAGCGACCTGGTGGTGTCGGCCGGGTACGCGGTGCTCGGCCGCTGGCGCGAGCGCTACGACGACATCGACACCGAACGCGCCGTCGACATGCTGGAAACCCTTGGCGCCGAACACCTTTCCGACCGCACCTACGGCACCCTCTCCGAGGGCGAACGCAAGCGGGTGCTCATCGCCCGTGCCCTGATGACCGATCCGGAACTGCTCCTGCTCGACGAACCGGCCGCGGGTCTGGACCTCGGCGGGCGCGAGGAACTCGTCGAGCGCCTCGGCGACCTGGCCGCCGATCCCGACGCGCCTGCCATGGTCCTGGTCACGCACCACGTCGAGGAGATCCCGCCGGGGTTCACTCATGCGCTGCTGCTCAAGGAGGGTGAGGTGGTCGGTCAGGGGCTGCTCGAGGACGTGCTCACGGCCGACAATCTCAGCAAGGCGTTCAGTCAGTCGATCGCGTTGGACCGCGTCGACGGGCGCTGGTTCGCGCGTCGGGCGCGTCGTTCGGGCGGGCATCGCCGGCGGAACTGACCGGTCTGTCGCGCCAGGATCTCTTGGTATTGCGCCCACAGGGGTGCTGGCTGTGTTTTTGGAGCGCTGGCGCGCTCGAGCGCGGCCCCTGGGGGGCCGCGCGAACAGCGCTCGAGACTTGCGCTTCGCGCGTGCGCTTCGAGCGCTGTTCGCGCGGCCGGGCCGCTGCGCCGCTTCGCGGCGGACCCTCCTCGAGGTCGGGTCGTGCGGAATTGGGAATGCGGTCATGGCGGATTGGGGGTGTTCTCGGGCGTCACGGTTCCTGGACGAAGTCGTTCAGGTTGGTGCGGATGTATGTGAGGACTCGTTGTTCGAAGTCTTCTGGTTCGTTGATGTCGTAGATCTCGTCGGGGTCGTCGGCGCGGTCGCCGGTGGGGCGGCGGATCTGGTCGGGTTCTGCCAGGGTGCGGTGTTCGTCGTCGAAGAAGCGGTCGAGGGGGTCGTCGGGGGAGTGGGGGGAGGTGTCGCGGGCGGCGAGGATCGCGGCGGCGGCCAGGCGTGGCATGCCCGCTGCACGCAATGCTCTTGTGGCCCAGGGGAGTTCGGTGCGACGGGTGCGCAGGTAGGTGCTGAAACCGGAATCCAGGACCGTGGTGTGCAGGCTCGTCAAGGCCAGCAGGTGGGCGAAGGCGGGCGGCAACTCGCCGAAGGCGCCGATCCCGGTGCGGTGCAGATCGTCGGCGGCCGGGTTGGCCCAGAAGACGATGTCGGCGGCGTCGTGAATGCTGTCGACCTCGGCCAATGCCTGGGTCAGCCTGTCGCGCGCCTGCGCCGGGAAGCGGTAATCCATGCGAGCAGGGTAGTCGTGGCAGGCGTGGGCACCGACCTGCCGCCACGACCAACCCGTGCGGTGCGGCGCCGAGTGCGTCGGGTGGTCTGCCTGGCCGTGGCGGCTCAGACGGGCACCTCACCGGCCAGTTCGACACCGGCGTCGCGCAGGGTGGTGAGGGCGGCAGCGGTGGTCTCCGGGGAGACGCCCGCGGTGAGGCCGAGCAGGATCGTGGTGTCGAAACCGGCGGTGCGGGCGTCCAGGGCGGTGGCGCGCACGCAGTGGTCGGTGGCGATGCCGACCACGTCGACGTGGTCGATGTCGCGGGCGCGCAACCAGTCGGCGAGGGTGATGCCGTCGGCCGACGCGCCTTCGAAACCCGAATAGGCGGCGGTGTATTCGCCTTTCGAGAAGACCTCTTCGATCGGGCCGGTGTCGAGGGCGGGGTGGAAATCGGCGCCGGGCGTGCCGACCACACAGTGCGGCGGCCAGGAATCGATGTAGTCGGGGGTGTCGGAGAAGTGGGCGCCCGGGTCGACGTGCCAGTCCCTGGTCGCCACCACCGCGTCGTACTTCTTCCCGGCGACGTGCGCGCTGATGGCCGCCGCGACCGCAGCGCCGCCGCGCACCGCCAGCGATCCTCCTTCGCAGAAGTCGTTCTGCACATCAACGATGACCAAACCGCGCATCAGCGTCCTCCCGATCAATTCCTGTCAACCATTTTCCTCTGCTCAGCCGAGGAAGGTCGTGGGGATGGCGGGCTCGCCGTCGGAGAGCTTGAGGCCCTCCCACGGCAGGCTCACCAGGCCCTGCGCGACCAGCTCCCGGCTGCGTGTCAGCGTCGCGACGCCGTCGACCGTCTCACCGCCGCGCACCAACGGAACCTGGAGCTCACGCACCTGGAAACCGTTGGTGGAGGGCGCTTCTCCCGCGGCCGGGTAGACGATCTCCTCGACGATGGTCCCGGTGGCCCGCGCCAGCCGCACCGCCTTCTTCGCCCCGCCGCGCGACTCCTTGTGGCTGCTGCGTTTGGCGACCGGGATCCCGTCGACCTCCACGAGCTTGAACACCATGCCCGCCGTCGGCGCACCGGAACCGGTGACCAGGGAGGTGCCGACGCCGTACACGTCGACCGGTTCGGCGCGCAAAGCGGCGATGGCGTACTCGTCGAGATCACCGGAGACGACGATGCGGGTGCCGGTGGCGCCGAGCGCGTCGAGCTGGTCGCGCACCTGGCGGGCCAGCACACCCAGCTCGCCGGAATCGATCCGAACACCACCCAGTTCGGGCCCGGCCACCTCGATGGCGGTGGCGACGCCACGGGTGATGTCGAAGGTGTCGACCAGCAGCGTCGTCCCGATGCCGAGCGCCTCCACCTGGCTGCGGAAGGCGGCCGCCTCGTGTTCGCCGTCGGCGCCGCTGTGCAGCAGGGTGAAGGCGTGCGCGCTGGTGCCCGCGCCCGGCACACCGAAGCTGCGCACCGCCTCGAGGTTGGAGGTCGCGTCGAAGCCGGCCAGGTAGGCCGCTCGCGAACTCGACGGCGCGGCCAATTCGTGGGTGCGCCGCGAACCCATCTCGATCATCCGGCGCCCGGCCGCGGCGCTCACCATGCGGGCGGCGGCCGAGGCGATGGCGCTGTCGTGGTTGAAGATCGACAGGACCAGCGTCTCGAGCACCACGCATTCGGCGAAGCTGCCGCGCACGGAGAGGATCGGTGAACCGGGGAAGTACAGCTCGCCCTCGGCGTAGCCGTCGATATCGCCGGTGAAGCGATACTCGCGCAACCAGTCGACGGTGGCCGGGTCCAGGAATTTCTCGGCGATCGCCAGCTCCTCGGCGCCGAACCGGAAGCGGGTGAGGGCCTCGAGCAGCCGCCCGGTGCCCGCGACGACGCCGTAGCGGCGGCCGTGCGGCAAGCGTCTGGCGAACACCTCGAAGGTGCACCGCCGCTGCGCCGAACCGTCGGCGAGCGCGGCGGCGAGCATGGTCAGTTCGTACTGGTCGGTCAGCAGCGCGGTGCTCGCTGACCCGTCACGGATCTGCACACCCGAAACTCTAGTCACGGCGGGTGTTGTATCTGGGTGGCCTCGTCGTACCCTGGGGTTTATGGCCCTGTGCAATTCCGTTCGAGCCGGCGCCGTCACCGACGCCGTGAACGCCGCACTGTCGGCGCCACAGGCGACGCCGGAGGCTACCGAATACACCGAGATCCTGGAGGCCGAGGACCGGCCGTGGGTGACCGTCGTGTGGGACGACCCGGTGAATCTCATGCACTACGTCACCTACATATTCCAGAAGCTCTTCGGCTACAGCAAAGCCAAGGCGACCGAGTTGATGCTGCAGGTACACAACGAGGGCAAGGCCGTGGTGTCGTCGGGTTCGCGCGACAAGATGGAACAGGACGTACGCCGCCTGCACGCGGCGGGCCTGTGGGCAACGATGCAGCGCGACGACTGAGCCTGAGTAACCTGGCCCTGTGCGCAAGTGGAGCAGAAAGAACTCACTCGGTGGTCTCAAGCTTCGATCCGAAATGGACGAGCACGAGGCCACGGTGTTGCGCTCCCTGGTCGCGGCGGTCTCCGGCCTGCTCGCCGACCGCGCCGCCGAGTCGCCCGAGGACGAACTCGCGGCGCTCACCGGGCTGCGCACCGGCAACTCCACCCCGCCCGACGACCCGCAACTGCTGCGCCTGCTGCCCGATTTCCACCGCGCCGAACCCGGTTCGCCCGACGCCAAACGGGCCGACCTCAACAGCGCGCTGCGCAGTCTGCACGAACCCGAGATCATCGACGCGAAACTGGCCGCGGGCCGGGTGGTGATGGACAGCTGCCCCGAGGACGGCGGCAAGATCGTGCTCACCCCCGAGCAGGCCGACGCCTGGCTCACCGCGCTCACCGACGTGCGCCTGGCACTGGGCACCCTGCTCGACATCGACGACGACACGCCCGACCACTTCGACCCCGATGATCCGCGCGCCCCGCATCTGGACGTCTACCACTGGCTGACCTGGATGCAGGATTCGCTGCTGCAGGCATTGGCGCCCTGATGCGCGGCGTTCCCGGTCCACGCAACGCGATCACCGACGTCACCGGTGTGCTCGTCGGTCATCATCATGTGCTCGACGACGAGGTGAGCCTCGGGTCGGGTGCCGCGACGGGGTGCACGGTGGTGCGGTTGCCCGGTGGTGCGGTCGCCTCTGTCGACGTGCGCGGCGGCGGGCCCGGTACCCGCGAAACCGACCTGCTGGACCCGGCCAACACCGTGCGCCGCGTCAACGCGGTGCTGCTCACCGGTGGCAGTGCCTACGGCCTAGCCGCCGCCGACGGAGTGATGCGCTGGGCCGAGGAACACGGCGAGGGCATCCCGATGAGCCCGACCGATCCGAGCCGGGTGGTGCCGATCGTGCCGGGCGCGGTGATCTTCGACCTGCCGGTCGGCGCGTGGGATATCCGGCCCGACGCGGACTTCGGTTTCCGCGCCGCCGAGGCCGCCTCGACGGACTTCGCCCGAGGGACCGTCGGTGCCGGGGTGGGCGCGCAGGCGGGTGCGCTCAAAGGCGGAATCGGTTCGGCCAGTGTGGTTCTCGACAACGGGGTCACCGTCGGCGCGATCGTCGTGGCCAATCCGGTCGGTTCGGTGGTCGACCCGCGCACCGGTCTGCCGTGGGGTGCGGGCACCGACGGGTCCGACTTCTTCGACCTGCGGCACGGCACGCCCGCCGAGCTCGCCGCCCTGGCCGCGTTGCCCGGTAAGAGCACTGTGCTCAACACCACGATCGGTGTCGTCGCCACCGACGCGGTGCTCGACCCGGTCGGTTGCCGCAGGCTGGCGGCCACCGCCCACGACGGCCTGGCCCGCGCCATCCGGCCCGTGCACTCGCCGCTCGACGGTGACACGCTGTTCGCGGTGTCGACCGGTGCCGTGCAGGTCCCTTCGGGTCCGCTACCCGCGGCTTTCCCCTCGGATCTGCTGCTGCTCGACGAGTTGTGCACCGCCGCGGCGGTCGTCGTGGAACGGGCGGTCGTCGATGCCGTCCTGGCCGCCACTTCCGTCGCGGGCATTCCCGCCTACCGCGACTTGTTCCCGCGCTGAACCCGGTGCGCAGGCGGGACCGGAATTCGGTCGGGCGGAATACCCGAATAGGGTGTGGGCGTTGTGCCGGATTGTGGAAAGGGTCGACAAGTGCTGGTGATCAGAGCCGATCTCGTTGACGCGATGGTTGCCCACGCGCGCGCCGACCACCCCGACGAGGCCTGCGGCGTGATCGCGGGCCCCGAAGGCAGTGATCGCCCCGAACGCTTCGTCGCGATGATCAACGCCGAACGCTCCCCGACGTTCTACCGGTTCGATTCCGGGGAACAACTGCGGGTATGGCGGGAGATGGACGACGCGGACGAGGTGCCCGTCGTCGTGTACCACTCGCACACCGCCACCGAGGCCTACCCGAGCCGCACCGATATCTCCTACGCCGGCGAACCGGACGCGCACTACGTACTGATCTCCACCCGCGATCCGCACGAGCACGAACTGCGCAGCTACCGCATCGTCGACGGCGAGGTCACCGAGGAACCGGTGCGCATCGTCGAGTCCTACGACGCCTGACAACCCAGAACAAGTCACCACCCCGAGGAGTCCCCATGCCGGTAACCGTGTCCATCCCGACCATCATGCGTGGTCTCACCGGAGGTGAGAAGCGAGTCCAGGGCGAAGGCGACACCCTGTCCGCGCTCATCGACAACCTCGAGGCCAACCATCCCGGGCTGGCCGAGCGGCTGCTCAAGGACGGCAAGCTGAACCGCTACGTCAACATCTACGTCGACGACGAGGACGTGCGTTTCGCCGGTGGGCTCGACGCGGAGGTCCCCGCCGGAGCGTCGGTCACCATCCTGCCCGCGGTCGCCGGCGGCGCGTGACCTCGTGGCCCGCTACGAATCGCTGATCGCGACCCTCGGCAACACGCCGCTCGTCGGACTGCGCACCCTCTCACCGCAGTGGGACGGTGACGACCACGTCCGGCTCTGGGCCAAGCTCGAGGACCGCAACCCCACCGGGTCGATCAAGGATCGCCCCGCGTTGCGGATGATCGAACAGGCCGAGGCCGACGGGCGGCTCGCGCCCGGCTGCACCATTCTGGAACCAACCAGTGGCAACACCGGGATCTCGCTGGCCATGGCGGCCAAGCTCAAGGGGTACCAGATCGTCTGCGTGATGCCGGAGAACACCTCGGTGGAACGACGTCAGCTGCTCACCATGTTCGGTGCCGAGATCATCGATTCCCCGGCCGCCGGTGGGTCGAATCAGGCTGTGGCGCTTGCCAAGCAGATCGCCGAGGAGAACCCCGACTGGGTGATGCTGTACCAGTACGGCAATCCGGCCAACGCGCTCGCGCACTACGAGACGACCGGGCCCGAACTGCTGGCCGACCTGCCTGAGATCACGCATTTCGTGGCGGGGCTCGGCACCACCGGCACGCTGATGGGCACCGGTCGGTACCTGCGTGAGCAGGTGCCCGATATCGAGATCGTCGCCGCCGAGCCGCGTTACGGCGAGCTGGTCTACGGCCTGCGCAACATCGACGAAGGCTTCATCCCCGAGCTCTACGACGAGAAGGTGCTCACCACCCGGTTCTCCGTCGGCCCCTACGACGCCGTGCGGCGGACCAGGGAACTCGTCGGCGAGGAAGGGATCTTCGCGGGCATTTCGACCGGCGCGATTCTGCACGCGGCGCTCGGGATCGCGAAGAAGGCGCAGAAGGCCGGGCGGCGCGCCGACATCGCGTTCGTGGTTGCCGACGGTGGCTGGAAGTACCTGTCGACGGGGGCTTACGACGGGACGCTCGACGAGGCGGAGGAGAAACTCGAAGGGCAGCTCTGGGCGTAGTCCTATGAGGTGAGGAGCCGGGTGCGTTTGTGAACGTGCCCGGCTCTTTCCGTCGGTTCGATGGGATCTACCGGAGCAACGCGAAGGGCGTGCGGCGGTACCCTCGTGGGGTGGGCGACGTCGGCCCGGCCGTTTGGAGGCGATGACAGTGAGCGGTGGGGTTGGGGCCTCGTTCGATCCGGAGGGTGTTCGGGGGCTGCGCAGTGGCGGTTCGTCCGGGCGCCGGGGTGGGTCGGTGGTGTCGGCCGCGGTGGGGATCGTCGGGTTCGTGGTGGCGCTGTTCGTCATCGAGGGCATCGACATGGTGCTGTCCTACGATCGGCCGCCGGGGGCGGCGAACGAGCTCGACGGTGCGGGGATCGAACCGCGTGCGGTGAGTGGGCTCGACGGGATTCTGTGGGCGCCGCTGTTGCACGGTGGGTGGGACCACCTGCTGGCCAACAGCCTGCCTCTGCTCGTGCTCGGGTTCATCGTGCTGCTCTCGGGGATCGGTCGCGGTATCGCCGCCACGGCGATCATCTGGGTGATCGCGGGGGTGGGGACGTGGCTGACGGGGCAGACCGGAAGCGTGCACATCGGTGCGTCCTCGATCGTGTTCGGGTGGCTCACCTATCTGATCTGCCGGGGATGGTTCGCGCGCAATGTCGGGCAGATCGTGGTGGGGCTGGTGATCTTCCTGATCTACGGGTCGATGCTGTGGGGCGTGCTGCCCACGGACCCCCGAATTTCTTGGCAGGGGCATCTTTTCGGGGCGGTGGGTGGAGTGCTGGCGGGCTGGGTACTCTCTGGTGATGAACGTCGACGCCGCCGTGAAGCATCGGTCGGCCGCGCACTACCAACGCGGTAACCGGGGATCCGGTCTGGAGAATGGGGGGATCCCGCAGTGAGTACCAGCCCGTCGTGGCAGCATGAGGGCATGCGCCTTACCGTCCTCGGGTGCTCGGGCAGTGTGTCCGGCCCGGACTCCCCAGCGTCGGGGTACCTGTTGACCGGCCCGGATATGCGTCCGACCGTCATCGACTTCGGGCCGGGCGTGTTCGGCGCACTGCAGAAGCACCTGAACCCCGGCGATGTCGACATCTTCCTCACGCACCTGCACGCGGATCATTGCCTCGACCTGCCTGCCCTGCTCGTGTGGCGTCGATACCACCCCAATCCGCCGACCGGCAAGGCCCTGGTCCGTGGCCCGTCCGACGCGGCCTTACGCATCGGCAACGCCTCGGCCGAGATCGGTGGCGAAACCGACGACTGGTCCGACGTGATCGACTCCCAGGCGTGGGCCGAGAACGTCCCCGTCCCGTTCGGGCCGGGTCACACGGTCGAAGCGCGCCGCATGTACCACCCGCCGGAGTCCTACGGTCTGCGTATCACCGCCGCGAGCGGCCGCGTGTTCGTCTACACCGGTGACACCGCCATGTGCGACGCCGTCGTCGAACTCGCCCAGGGCGCCGACGTGCTGATGGCCGAGGCGTCCTGGACCCACGATCCCGCGAATCGTCCTCCGGGCATTCACCTTTCGGGCACCGAGGCGGGCGAGATCGCCACCCGCTCGGGCGCCAAGGAACTGCTGCTCACCCATATCCCGCCGTGGACCTCGCGCGAAGACGTGATCGCCGAGGCCAAAGCGGCCTTCGCGGGACCGGTCCACGCGGTCGCACCGGGCGAGACCTTCGACCTGTAGCGCCACGGCCCCGGCACCTCGACGAGGGGCCGCGAACACGGACGCACGCCGACGGGCATAATCCCTACCGTGTCGAGACGAGCCGATGGTAGGGCGGATGACGAACTCCGCGAGGTCAAGATCACCCGAGGATTCACCTCGCACCCGGCCGGGTCGGTGCTGGTGGAATTCGGGCAGACCAGGGTGATGTGCACCGCCAGCGTCACGGAGGGGGTGCCGCCGTGGCGGCGCGACTCGGGCCTTGGCTGGCTCACCGCCGAATACGCGATGCTGCCCGCCGCCACCCACACCCGCAGCGGGCGTGAGTCGGTGAAGGGCAAGGTCGGCGGGCGCACCCAGGAGATCAGCAGGCTGATCGGGCGTTCGCTGCGCGCGTGTATCGATCTGGCCGCGCTCGGCGAGAACACCATCGCGCTGGATTGCGACGTGCTGCAGGCCGACGGCGGCACCCGGACCGCCGCCATCACCGGCGCCTACGTCGCGCTCAGCGACGCCGTCACCTACCTGGCCGCCGCGGGCAAACTGGCCGACCCGCAACCGATCTCGTGCATGATCGCCGCGGTGAGCGTCGGCGTCGTCGACGGCCGGGTGCGCCTGGACCTGCCGTACGAAGAGGACTCGCGTGCCGAGGTCGACATGAACGTGGTCGCCACCGACACCGGAACCCTCGTCGAAATCCAGGGCACCGGCGAAGGCGCCACCTTCCCCCGCTCCACCCTGGACAAGCTGCTCGATTCGGCGCTGGTCGGCTGCGAGGAGCTGTTCGCGATCCAGAAGGCCGCCCTCGCCCTGCCCTACCCGGGCGAGTTGCCCGAACCGGTGGGGAAGAAGTAACCGTGGGCACGCGCGTGCTGGTCGCCAGCCGAAATGCCAAGAAGCTGAAGGAATTGCGTCGCATCCTCGACGACGCGGGTGTCGCCGGGATCGAACTGGTGAGCCTCGACGACGTGCCCCCCTACGAGGAGGCCCCCGAAATCGGCGCCACCTTCGAGGAGAACGCGATCGCCAAGGCGCGTGACGGTGCTGTCGCAACCGGATTGCCCTGTGTGGCAGACGATTCCGGTATCGAGGTGGATGCCCTCAACGGAATGCCCGGTGTGCTGTCGGCCCGTTGGTCCGGCCGCCACGGCGACGACGAGGCCAACAACGCCCTGCTGCTCGGTCAGCTCGGCGACGTCCCCGACGAACGGCGCACCGCCCGCTTCGTCTCGACCTGCGCCCTCGTCCTGCCCGACGGCACCACCACGGTGGTCCGCGGCGAATGGCCCGGCACCATCGCCCGCGAACCACAGGGCGAAGGCGGCTTCGGCTACGACCCGCTCTTCCACCCCGACGGCGGCCCCCGCAGCGCCGCCGACCTCACCCCCGCGGAAAAAGACGCCGCCTCCCACCGAGGCCGCGCCCTGGCCCAGCTCATCCCCGCCTTGGCGGCCCTGGCCTGAGCTTCGAGATCGCGACGCTCTGGTGGTGGAACCACTCGGCCGATGCCGCCATCAGGGCGTGGTGATCGTTTGTCCAGGACGTCAGAGGTTGTACTGGGCTTTGACGTCTTTGGCGTTGCGGTGCTCGACGAAGAAGGAGAGCAGGGGGATGGTGCCCGCGATGAGGGTGCCGACGGTGCGGGCGATGGGCCAGCGGACCTTGACCGCGAGGTCGGCGGTGACCAGCAGGTAGGCGAAGTACACCCAGCCGTGCACGAGCGCGATCCAGCGCGGGGTGTCCATGCCGAAGCCGTACTGGGCGATCATCTCGGCGGTGAGCAGCAGCAGCCACAGACCGGTGAACCAGGCGAGGGCGCGGTAGCGCAGCAGCGCGGAGGCGATCTTGGCGTTGCCCGCCGGTGCGCCGGTAACCGGTTTGTCCAGCGACGGTGCGGTGGTGTTGTTGTCGGTCACCCGGCGTTCCTCTCAGGGGCGTGCAGACCGGCGGCGCGGGTCTGCGCATCGATATCGCTGGCGTGCAATCGCGCCAGGTACTGGTTGTAGGCGGCGGTCTCCGGGTCCTCCGCGGCGGCGGCCTTGGGCCGTTCCGGCAGGATCCCGGCCGGAATCTCGCGCGGCGCCTCGGCCTTGCTCGCGCGCGGCGCGGCGGGCTCGTCCGCCTCGCGTTCGAGACGCACGAACCTGACGTAGGCGAACACCGCGAACGCCGCGAACAGCGGCCACTGCAGCGCGTACCCGAGGTTCTGCCCGGTCCCGGTCGCGGAATCGAACCGTTCCCACTGCCACCAGGCCAGTGCGAGACAGCCGAGCGCGACCACGATGACCAGCGCGATCAGCGCGGGCCGGTTGTACGCCGGGCGGGAAGGTCGATCGGACACACAACCACGGTACCTGCCTACTACACGTTGCGTAGGAGCAGGTCGCGGCCCACAAACCCGGTCGAGGCAGGCGTCACAGCTGCGCGGCGCGGAAGGTGTGGCGGTAGGTGGTGGGGGAGACGCCGATGGTGGTGGCGAGATGCTGGCGCAGGGAGGCGGCGGTGCCGAGGCCGGACTCGGCCGCGACGCGGTCGATGGGCAGGTCGGTGGCCTCGAGCAGGTGACGGGCCAGGTCGACGCGCTGGCGGGTGAGCCACTGGCCGGGCGGGAGGCCGGTTTCCTCGCGGAAGCGGCGGCAGAAGGTGCGCACACTCATTCGGGCGTGGGCGGCGAGTTCGGCGAGGGACAGGGGGCGGTCGAGGTGGGTGAGCGCCCAGGCGCGGGTGTCGGCGGTGCTCGCGGTCCCCGATTCGGGCATCGGCCGATCGATGAACTGGGCCTGACCGCCCTCGCGCCACGGTGGCACGATGCACAGCCGCGCCACCCGGTTGGCGACGGCGCTGCCGTGGTCGCTGCGCAGCAGGTGCAGGCACAGGTCGATGCCCGCCGCGCTGCCCGCGGCGGTGAGGATGCGCCCGTCGTCGACGAACAGCACGTCGGCGTCCATGCGCACCCGGGGGAACTCGCGGCGGAACCGTTCGGCCTGGTTCCAGTGGGTGGTCGCGGGTCTGCCGTCGAGTAATCCGAGCGTGGCCAGCACGAACGCCGAGGTGCAGAAGCTCACCACCCGGGTCTGCGGGCACCGCAACGCGTCGGCCACCGTCTCGGGTAGGCGATAGCTCGCGTGGTCGTCGCATTCGTTGAACGGCGGGATGACGACGATGTCGGCGTCGTCGAGGGCACTGCTGTCCCACTCCACCGCGATCGTGAAGTCGGCGTTCGTGCGTACCGGCGCGCCGTCGAGGCTGCAGGTGCGGATTTCGTAGAGCGGGCTGCCGTCCGCGGCGACCGCCGTCCCGAAGATGCGGGCCGGGATCCCGAGTTCGAAGGGATACACGCCGTCCAGGGCCAGAACCACCACGCGCTGCATGGCAAGATCCTTGCACATATTGGCTTTCTTGCCACTCGTCGGCTTCCCTGATGCCCGGCATTGTCTTTCCCGTACGGAAATGGCAACGCGCACAGAAGGAATCGACATGCGGGCAATCGGACAGGACACCTTCGGCGGACCCGAGGTGCTGCGGGTGATCGACGTCGACCGGCCGGAACCCGGCCCGGCGGAAGTACTGATCCGGGTACACGCGGCGGGTGTGAACCCGACCGACTCCTGGCATCGCGCCCTGGGCGGACTGCGGGGCGTGATCACCCCGCTCGGTTGGGATGTGTCCGGTGTCGTCGAGGCGGTGGGCCTCGGCGTCACCTTGTTCGCCCCGGGCGACGAGGTGTTCGGCATGCCACGACACCCGCACCCGGCCGCAACCTACGCCGAGTACGTCACCGCGCCGGCCCGCCATCTCGCCCACAAGCCCACGAACCTGAGCCATCTCGAGGCGGCCGGTCTGCCGCTGGTCGCACTCACCGCGTGGCAGGCGCTGGTGGACACCGCCGATGTACGGCCGGGACAGCGTGTGCTGGTCCACGCCGCGGCGGGCGGTGTCGGACAGGCGGCGGTGCAGATCGCGAAAGCGCGCGGTGCCCATGTGGTCGGCACGGCCCGCGCCGACAACCACGAATTCGTCCGCGGCCTGGGCGCCGACGAGGTGATCGACTACACCACAACGGCTTTCGAGGAAGTGGCCCACGACATCGACGTGGTGGTCGACACCATCGGCGGCGAATACGGGCCACGCTCGCTGCGCACCCTCCGACCGGGCGGCATCGTGGTCTCCCTCGCCTCACCCGCCGAGGCCGCGCTCGCCGACATCGCGCGTCCGCTGGGGTTGCGGGCCCAGTTCATGATCGTCGAGGCCGACCGCGCCGACATGCTCGCGATCGCGGATCTGGCCCGCGAGGGCGCCCTGCGCGTGCACGTGGACACCGTGGTGCCGCTGGAGTCGGCGAGCAAGGCGCACGAGATCGCCGACACCCAGCGCACGCGGGGCAAGATCGTGCTCGAGGTCGCTCAGAACTTGTAGGCGACGCCCGTCATCCGCTCCGATTCCTCCCAGAGACGCCGCAACAGTTCGGGATTGCGCGACAGCGAACTCGACGGGCACGCCTCGACCGGCCCCTGCGACTGCATGAGCCGGTTCGGACCCCAGTAGACGGTGGGATCGGCGTCGGGCTCGGTCGCGGCGAACAGGGTGGAGTGGGCGGCCTTGGCAGGCGGATGGCCGACGAGGCGGATGACCGGCTTGCTCACCCGGTCGAGCAGGGTTTCGGTGCGGGCGAACAGGTCGGTCGCCGAGACGCCGGGGTGCACCGCGTAGGACTTCTGCTTCGCACCGGCCTCGCCGAGGCGGCGCTGCAGTTCACGGGCGAACATGAGGTTGGCCAGCTTCGCCTGCGCGTAGGCGAGATTGCGCTGGTAGCGCCGGTTCTCGTAGTTCAGGTCGTCGATCCACAGCTTGGGGGTCTGCTTGTGGGCGATGCTGGCCAGGGTCACCACCCGGTCACGGACGCGGTCGAGCAGTAGACCGGTGAGGGCGAAGTGACCCAGATGGTTCACCCCGAACTGGGTTTCGAACCCGTCTGCCGTCCGCGAGAACGGCACGTTCATCAGGCCCGCGTTGTTGACGAGCACATCGAATTCGCCCTGCTGCTCGGCGAATTCGCGCACGGAGGCCAGGTCGGCCAGATCGAGAGCGGCCACCCGCACGTCGCCGGGGATGGCGGCGGCGATCGGTTCGGCCTTGGCCTTGTTGCGACAGGCCATGATCACGGTGGCGCCCTTGGCGGCCAGCACCTTCGTGGTCTCGGCGCCGAGGCCGCCGTTGGCGCCGGTGATCACGAAGGTGCGGCCGGTCTGGTCCGCGATGTCAGCTGGTTTCCATGCCATGCCCCGACCTTACTCTCGAGTAAGATCGATCGGAAGTGGTCAGCCGAGCAACCCGGCCAGCGTACGGGCACACGCGGGCCTGCGCAGCTTGGTCATGGCCTTCGCCTCGATCTGCCGGGCACGCTCCCGGGAGACACCCAGCTGCGAACCCACTTCCTCCAGTGTGCGGGCCTCACCGCGATCGAGGCCGAAACGCAGCCGGATGACGTCGGACTCGCGCTCGGTGAGCCCGGCCAGGGCCGCCTCCACGTACCCACGGAGCATCCGCTCGGCGACCAGCTCGGCAGGTGGGGGCGCGGTGTCGGGCAGTACCGAGCCGAGTTCGGTGTCCTCCCCGAGCGGTGTCTGCAGTGACACCGGTTCCGCCTCGTGGCGCAGCGCCGCGGCCACCTGGGCGACGGTGAGTTCGGCCCGCTCCGCGATCTCCTCGGCGGTGACCGCCCGGCCGAGCTCGTGGGTCAGCTCGCGACGCACCCGCACGACTTTGTGCAGTACATCGGCCACATTGGACGGCAGCCGGATGGTCCGCCCCTGGTCGGTGAGCGCGCGACCGATGGACTGGCGGATCCAGTAGGTGGCGTAGGTCGACAACTTGAGCCCGCGGCGGTGGTCGAACTTGTCCACCGCGCGCATCAGTCCGAGGGTGCCCTCCTGGATCAGGTCGAGCAGCGACATTCCGGTGTTGGTCGGGAAACGACGGGCGATGGACACCACCAGGCGCAGATTCGCCCGAACCATATGGTCTTTGGCGCGCTGCCCATCGAGCACTGTGCGCTGCAACTCCTTCCGCCGTGACGCAGGGAGCTCGACTCCCGCCGAGGCGTTCTCATCCAGTTCCGTGCGGGCCTCGACACCCGCGGCGATGCGTGCGGCGATGGCGTATTCCTGCTCGGCCGTCAGTAGGGGCGTGCGGCTGATGGCGGTGAGGTAGTCGCGGATGGGATCGGCGGTGACAGTCAAGGAGGACTCCCGTTCGGCGAAGGAATGTCGCTCGCGGCGACGAACACAAACTTAGGTCCAACCTAAAAATATGTCAAGGACAATGTTGGGACGAGTTCAGTTACGCTGAGGACATGACTACGCAGCAGGGGTTACGGGCCAGGAAGAAGCAGCAGACCAGGGAGCAGATCTCGCATCGGGCCACGGAGTTGTTCCTCGAACGCGGCTTCGACAAGGTGACGATCGCCGAGATCGCCGCGGCCGCCGACGTGGCGAAGATGACCGTCACCAACTACTTCCCCCGCAAGGAAGACCTGGCCCTGGACCTCGGCGCGGCCTACGTCGAACAGCTCGCCGCGATCGTGCGCGAGCGCGCCCCCGGCCAGTCCGCACTGGCCGCCCTGCGCGGCGCCTACCTCGCCGCCGTGGCCGCCCAGGACCCCGTGATCGGTTTCAGCGGCGCGCCGTTCGCCAAGATGATCACCGACAGCCAAGCCCTCACCGCCCGGTTACGGGAGTTCCACGACGAGCGGGAGGCGGCACTGGCCCGCGCACTCGCCGAGGAGACCGCCGCCGCGCCCGACGACATCACCCCTCGGGTAGCCGCCGCACAACTGGCAGGAGTACATCGCGTGTTGTTCGAGGAGATCCTGCGTCGCACCCTCGCGGGTGAGTCGGGCGACGAGATCGCCGCTGCCCTCACCGATTACGCCGAGGTCGCCTTCGACGCGCTCGAACCGGGGCTGGCCGGGTACGCCGTGCGCTGAGATATCGGTCCGATTGCTGCCGTGTCACTGGCCTCTCGCCGGGCGCGGCAACGCCCATACTGGGGCCATGCCGGATGGTGTTGCTGTAGACGAGCCCGTCGCGCCGATGAGCAAGACCAAGATCAATCTCGTATTCGCCACGGTGGTGCTCGGCATGCTGATGGCCGCGCTCGACCAGACCATCGTGTCGGCCGCGTTGCCCTCGATCGTCGCCGATCTCGGCAGCGCGGGGCACATGGCCTGGGTGGTCACCTCGTACCTGCTCGCCGAGGCCGTCGCGACCGTGCTCGCGGGCAAACTCGGTGACCTGTTCGGCCGCAAGCTGCTGTTCCAGATCAGCGGCATCATCTTCATCGCCGGTTCCGCGCTGGCGGGCATGGCAGGCGGCATGCCGATGCTGATCCTCGCGCGCGGAATCCAGGGCGTCGGTGCGGGCGGGCTGATGGTCACGTCGATGGCCTTGATCGCCGACACCATTCCGCTGCGCGAACGCGGCAAATACCAGGGTGCGCTCGGGGCGGTCTTCGGCATCACCACGGTCCTCGGTCCCACCCTCGGCGGGCTGTTCACCGACCACGCGAGCTGGCGCTGGTGCTTCTATGTGAACGTCCCGGTGGTCGTCGTGATGCTGGTGATGGCGGCGCGGACACTGCCCAAACTCGCCGCCCGGACCCGGCCGGTGATCGACTATCTCGGCATCGGTCTGGTCGCCGTCGGTGTGTCGGCGCTGATCCTGGGCCTGGAATTCGGTGGCAACGAGTATCCGTGGGGTTCCTGGCAGATCATCGGGCTGTTCGTGCTCGCCGTCGTGCTGCTCGCCGCGTTCGTGCGGGTGGAGAACCGGGCGAAGGAGCCGATGCTGCCGATGCGGTTGTTCCGCAGCCGGGTGTTCACGGTGTCCTCGGTGCTCAGTTTCATCGTCGGTTTCGCCATGCTCGGCTCGATGACCTACCTGCCCGCCTACCTGCAATACGTCGACGGTGTGTCGGCCACGGTGTCGGGTATCCGCACCTTGCCGCTGGTCGTGGGCCTGTTCATCACCTCGATCTTCTCCGGCCAGGTGGTCGGCAAGACCGGCCGGTACCGGTATTTCCCGATCGTCGGCATGGCCGTGCTCGCCGTGGGCCTCGGCTTGATGTCGACGATGGACCGGCACACCAGCGTGTGGCTGGAATCGCTGTACATGCTGATCCTCGGCGCGGGCCTCGGGCTGGGCATGCAGGTGCTCACCATCGTCGTGCAGAACACCGTGCCCTACGCCGACCTCGGCACGGCGACCTCCGGTGTCACCTTCTTCCGCACCCTCGGCAGCGCGTTCGGCACTGCGGTCTTCGGGACGCTCTACAACAACGAGAGCAAGACCGCGCTGGCCGAGGCGATGCGCGAGGCGCCCGACATTCCGGCGGAGGTGGTGGCGAATCCGAAGCTGCTGCGCGAGCTGCCCGTCGAACAGGCCGCACCGGTGATCGACGCCTACGCCCGCTCGATCGACCATGTCTTCGCCTGGGTGGTTCCCGTGGCGCTGCTCGGTTTCGTCGTCGCCTGGTTCCTGCCGCAGGTGCGGCTGCGCGACAGCGCGCGCCACGGTGCGGGCGATGTGGGCGAAGGGTTCTCGGTGCCGGACTCGCACGACCGGGTGGTGCAGCTGGAGCGCTCGGTCGCGGCGACCGTCCGCAAGGCGC
This sequence comes from Nocardia sp. NPDC003979, assembly GCF_053605015.1. Classification (NCBI taxonomy): domain Bacteria; kingdom Bacillati; phylum Actinomycetota; class Actinomycetes; order Mycobacteriales; family Nocardiaceae; genus Nocardia; species Nocardia sp. NPDC003979. Next base: position 21,356 of record NZ_JBSGIJ010000021.1, on the reverse strand, counting down.
GGGCGAAGGGCCCGATCATTCCCGAACTCATCGCCGCCTCGGGCAGCCGGTTGAGTCCGGACACCGCGTGGGCGCTCGGGCAGGTGTACCTGTACGGCAAACAGGACATGCCCGCCACCGTGTATGGCATCGCCTACCGGCACCGGCTCCCGGTCGAGGTGCTCGCCCCGGTCTTCCGGCAGGCGGCCGACACGGGACTGCTGCACGCCGAGGCGGGCACCCTCACCCTCACCGACTCGGGTCGCACCGAGGTCGACACCTTGCGGGCCGGGTGGCGGCGCTGGCTGGGCGACCGCCTCGACGACTGGAACTGCGAGGACCCCACCGATCGGGCGCTGCTCGACGAGGCACTGTCGAAGATCGCCACGAAACTCCTGGATGAAGGCGCCGACGGCGATCGTGGGGCCAAGGTCTATACCGGTTGACCACACCTTGTCACCGATTACTCGTAGACGTATATTCGTAGACGAGTAAGGAGGCGGCCGTGGCGACGAAGCGCAAGGTGAACAATCTGCTGGCCCTGGCCGTGCTCTCGGTCATCGTGCAGCGCCCGATGCACCGCTACGAGATCGCCGCGACCCTGCGCGCGCAGGGCAAAGACCGTGACATGGACATCAAGTGGGGTTCGCTGTACACGGTGGTGCAGAACATGGCCAAGGCCGGTTTCCTGGAAGTCGTCGGCAGCGAGAAGGAGGGGGCGCGGCCCGAGCGGGTGATCTACCGGATCACCGACGCCGGCCGCGCCGAAATGGCCGACTGGACACGCGAACTCCTCGCCGAACCCGAACCCGAACACCACCGGTTCACCGCAGGCCTATCGATCCTGGCGATCCTGCCGCCCGATGAGGTGATCGACCTGCTCGGCACCCGCGTCGCCAGGCTCGAGGAAACCATCGCCCGCATCGAGAGCGACCTCGGCGCGCTCACCCTGCCACGGCTGTTCCTCGTCGAGACCGAATACGGCCTGGCGATGTTGGAAGCCGAGGCACGCTGGGCGCGCGCGCTGCGCGCGGAGCTGGTGGCAGGCACGTTCGACGCGCTCGACCAGTGGCGGCAGTGGCATGCCGACGGCATGCCTGCCGAAAGAGCCCCGGCGGAGAGGAGCTAGGACCAACTCAGCATGTGAAGACCCCGAGCCCGGTGGCGTGCGGCAACACTCCACCGAGCCCGGAGAACCGTCCCGAAACCAGGCGCACCCGGCCTCGAGGCTGGCAACCACAGGATAGCTGGGTGACGTCGAAATCCCGATCTGGAGATCACCCATGTCCATTCATTCCGCCCTGATCATCGGCGGTGGCATCGCCGGACCCGTCGCCGCGACCGCCCTGCGCAAAGCGGGCATCGACGCCCACGTCTACGAGGCCTATTCGGGCCCGTCCGAGGGCATCGGCTCTGGGCTGGCGCTGGCACCCAACGGCATCGCCGCCCTCGACATCCTCGGCGCCGGTGACCCGGTGCGCCGCATCGCCTCACCCGTGTCCGGGATGCGCCTGCGGGTCGGTGGCCGCATGCACGAGCTTCCGACGCTGTCGGATCAACCGCCGTTGCAGCTGGTCGACCGCGGCGAGTTGCACCGCACACTGCACGACCATGCCGTCGCCGCCGGGGTGCCGTTCACCTACGACAAGCGCCTGATCGGTGTCGACGAACACGACGACGGCGTCACCGCGCACTTCGCCGACGGGTCGAGCGCGACCGCCGATATCCTCGTCGGCGCCGACGGAATCCGTTCCACCGTCCGGGGTTTGATCGATCCGTCCGCACCCGGCCCGCACTACACCGGCATGCTCGGGTTCGGGGCTCAGGTCGAGTTCGACATCGACGTTCCCGACGACACCATGGTGTTCGCCTTCGGCGCCAACGCCTACTACCTGTACTGGAAAGGGGCCGACGGCCAGATCGCCTGGGGCGCGAATCTGCCGAGCAAGCAGCACCTTTCGTTCACCGAGGCAAGGGCGAAATCACCCGAGTACTGGCTGCGGATCCTGCGCGACACCTACGCGCCCGACACGCCGGGCGGTGAATTCGCCCGCCGCACAACGGCCGACACCCTCGAGATCACCGGTGCGCTGCACATCATGCCGCCGGTGCCGCACTGGTATCGCGATCGGCTGGTCCTGGTCGGTGATTCGGTGCACGCACCGTCGAACAGTTCCGGCCAGGGCGCGTCGCTGGCCATCGAGAGCGCCGTCCAACTGGCCCGCTGTCTCCGCGATATCGACTCGCCCACAGCCGCTTTCGCCGCCTACGAACGGTTGCGGCGATCGCGGGTGGAAGGCATCACGGCCCGGGCCGCGAAGGTCAATCGCAGCAAGACACCGGGTCCGGTCGCCCGCAAGGTGATGAACGCGGTCATGCCGCTCATGGTGCGGACGGTGATGGACCCGGAGAAGACGATGGGCGCCGAACGTCGCTACCGCATCGACTGGGATGAGCCGGTGCAGCGCGAAATCGCCTCGGCCGCTTCCTGATCCGTGCGCAAGTGGCGCCAAGGTCACCCGCGCCTACGCCATGTTCCTGGCCGATGGCGAATCCGTCTTCGCCGCGGCCGGGGCCGTGGAACTGCCTGCGGGCACCGCCGGCGTCGCGTGGACGATGAACCGCCGCGACGACGGCACCGCCCAGGGCGGCGGCTTCGATCTGCTCGCCCTCGACGCCGACGGCCGCATCGTGACCGACCACCAGTTCATCGAGGGATCACGATGAATGCCGGATCAGGGGCGCGGGCGGCGCACTAAGGCACGCGCGACCAATTCGAGCGTCACCGCCACCGCGCACGCCTCCGACAGCATCAACCCGATCAGCACGAGCACCTGCACCGCGCCGGCCTGCGCGGCGGACCCACTGGTGAGCAGCACACCGATGAACGCGCCGGGCAGGGTGACCAACCCGACCGTGCGGGCCTGGTCGACACCGGGGATGAGCGCGTCGGTCGCCGCGCCCGTGAGCACCATCTTGCGGGCGGGGCGATCGGTGAATCCCAGACTCAGGGCCGCCTCCACCTCACCCCAGCGCTGGCCGATGGCATCGAGTCCGCGCCGGGCCGCCAGCGAGGTGGAGGTCATGGTGCCGCCCAGCAGGATGCCACCGATCGACACCAGTGTGACGCCGTGGATCGGCACCGCGCCGCTGAGCAGGGTCGCCGGCATCACCGCCGCGATCCCGGTCGCGACGGCCAACCCGAGCCAGATCCCGGAGCGGCCCGCCTGCGCCCGCCGGACGGCGGTGAATACGGCCGCGCCGAACATGACCAGCAGCACGAGCGCGGCCGACCACAGGTGCCGAAGCGCGGCCGCGAGGATCAACGCGATCAGGCCCAGTTGCAGCACCGCGCGGAAAGCGGCCTTCGGCACCACGAACGGCGAACCGATTCCGGTGAACCGGTACACCAGTGCCGCCGCGACCACCATGGCCACGCACAGCACGATCAATGCGACGCTCGGTTCCACCGTCATCAGCGAACTCCTTGCCAGATGTTCGGCACGCGCCGGTCAGGTGCGGGTCGTGCTGCGCGCGTGCAGGCGGATGAACAGGGTGACGCTCAGTGTCAGCCAGAGCAGACCGACGATCCAGCCCGCCAGCACATCGGTGATCCAGTGCACCCCGAGATACACCCGCGACAGCCCGACCGCGATCGGGAAGACCACTGCCACACCGATGGCGGTGCGGCGCACCCAGACCCGGCGAAGGCGGGGGATGAGCGCGATCGCCACCACCCCGACCACCGCCGCCGACCCGAGCGAATGTCCCGACGGATACGACAGACTCAGCTCGGTGACCAGCCGTGACTCCATCGGCGGACGATGCCGGTCGACGATCCGCTTGATGCCCCACACCAACGCGCCCGCGCCGAGCGAGGTGACACCGACCAGCGCGGCCACCGGCAGATCGCGCCGGGCGAGTAACCAGATCACCGTGACGAGGGCCAGAATCGTCATCGCCACGGTGCCGCCGAGATCGGTGATCACCCGCGCCACCGTGGTCAGCGGTTCGCCGCGATGCGCGATCATCCAGTCGAGCACCCGCACATCCCACGGTGTGCCGTCCATATTGCCGACGACCACCCAGGTGAGCAGTCCGAACAGGGCGAGGGCAGTGGCGATGAGCGCGGCCGCGAGCGGTATCCGGTGGCCGAGCCCGGACCAGGCGACCCGGGGGGAGTGGTAGTCGATGGGCATGACTACCAGATTGCCAGCCGGACGCTCAGGCCTCGAAGACCACCGTGTTCCCGGCCACGTCGCGGGTGCCCGCCACCTTCTTGATCGCTTTCACGAGGTCGGCGACGCACTCCCAGGTGCGCGGCGGTTCGGCCTCGATATTGCCGATGGTGTACCAGGTGTCGGTGCCGCGGTAGCGGACCAGGCCTTTACCCGCGTCGTCGAGCATGACGTCGAGCTCGCCCGACACCGTCCCTTCCTCTTCGGTCATGACGGCGCATTCGGCGGTGATCTCGATGGGCTCGCTTATTTGAACTCTCCTCGGCGGAGGCAGTCGTCGACTGCGGTGCGCAACGCGGTGTGCTCGGCGGTATCAACGGTCAGTGCGTACTTTATCTTGACCTTCACGTAGTGCTCGATATAGGCGCACCGGAAGTTGCCGGGCGGCAGGTAGTTCGCGGGGTCCTGGTCGCCCTTGGACCGGTTGGCCGACGGGTCGGCGGCGACCAGGTTCATCGCGTCGTTGGCGATGCGGCGGCGGGTGTCCTCGTCGCGGTCGGCGGCACCGGAACGCCAGGCTTCGGCGAGGGCGACGATGTGTTCGGCGTCGACCTTCGACGGGTCGGTGATGAACTTGTAGGGCCCGAGCTGCCCGGTCTTCTTGTCGATGAAGCCGTAGCGGTCCTGCCAGCCGGCACCCGTTGGCACTGTCAGTTCACAGGTTTTGGGGTCGAGGGTGACCTTGCCGGTGGCGTCGCGCAGCATCATCACGTCGCGGCTGGTGCATTTGGTGTACGTGGCGAGGTCGCCGGTGAAGCCGTGTTCGGGCTTGTTGGTGTCCCAGTGCGGGAACTTCTCGCGGGTGTAGCCCGTCATCGGGCCTTCCTTGGCGACGACGAGGGTGGCGACCAGATCGCCGATCTCCTTGCCCGACACCGTGGCCGCGCCCGCGGAGCCGGGGCCGGGCGCGGTCGGATTCACCTTGTCCAGCAGCGAATTCGCGACTGTCACCACCAGCGCGACAACCATCGCGGCGGCCAGTGCGAGCACTGCGCGCCCGATCGGTGAGCCGCTGATCGAGGACCACTTCATGCCCGTACCACCTGTGCCTTCGTCGAACTGCGAACCGGCACAACCTACGGGGCGATTACCGGTCCGTCGGTCATTGTCGCCTATGACATTCGGCACAGGCCAGGGCAAACGGATTGCAGCTCAATAGCGTTCGCCTATCACGTACCCGTTCAGTCGGGTAGCGAACCGGATTCGGTGGGAATACCGGTGTCCAGGAAGCGGATCAGCCGGGCGATGCGGGCGGCGTGGTCCACGCATCGCTGGAACTGGCTGCCGAGCAAGGCCAGATCAATGGCGGCCGCGGTATCGATACCGGCTTCGGCTGCGGTGAGTACGGAGTTCAGCTGTTTGAACAGGTCGTCCATGGCGGCCGCGTCCGAACCGTCGTCCTCGACGAATCGGCCCGTGGCGACCGAATCGCTCACCCGGGCAACACATTCGGCGGCCAGCCCGCCCATCGCCACCAGCGCCTGGATCACCGGCGCCGGTGCGACGGCGTCGGGGTGAGCGCGATACACATACTGTCCCGCGGCTTCCGTGCGCCGCCCGATGCGCGAGAGTTCACCGGCCACCTGGATGGCCGTGACCACGTGGCGCAGGTCCCGGGCGACCGGCGCCTGCAGGGCGAGCAGTGCCATGGTGCGTGACTCGCAGGCGGCGAACATCTGCTGTAGCCGCTCGTCGAGCGCGAAAACCTCGTAGGTGGCCGCCAAATCGGCGCCCGCCAGGGCCTCGGTGATCCGCTCGGTCGCGTCATGGGCCAGCCGCGACATGAGGGTGAGCTCGTTGGACAGCGCCAAGAGCTCGAGGGTGAACTGGGTCCGCACGCGCTGAATTGTTCCCCATCGCAGCGCGACTGTGAATCCATCGGCGCATGTTCGCGGCCGCGCATCCGGTCGCTGGTGCCACACACCTGGAACGATGGAGATCATGATCGCCGCATTGACGACCAGGTGGACCCTCTTCGTACCGATTCTCGCCGCGCTCGTACTCGCCGTCACATGGGGCCGCGACATACCGGGCGCGGTGGTGGCGGTGGTCAGTGCCGTGCTGGTCGGGGCGGTGCTCTCGGCGGTTTATCACGCCGAAGTGGTGGCCCATCGGGTCGGCGAACCGTACGGTGCGCTGATCCTCGCGGTGGCGGTCACCGTGATCGAGGTGGCCCTGATCGTCACCATGATGATCTCCGGTGGTGACAAGGCGGCGTCGCTGGCACGCGACACGGTCTTCGCGGCGGTGATGATCACCTGCAACGGCATCTTCGGTCTCGTGCTGCTGGTCGGCGCGCTGCGGCGCCGGATCGCGGTGTTCAATCCGGAGGGCACCGGTGCGGCCCTGGCGACCGTGGCCACCTTGGCCACGCTGAGCCTGGTGCTGCCGACCTTCACCACGAGCAAGCCCGGCCCGGAGTTCTCACCCGCGCAGCTCGCTTTCGCCGCGGTCGCCTCGCTGGCGCTCTACGGGCTGTTCGTGATGGTGCAGACCGTGCGTCACCCTGACGATTTCCTCCCGGTGGAGGCCAGCGGCGCGATCGACGAGGACGAGGGGATGCACGCCGAGCTGCCGACCAACCGGATCGCCCTGACCAGCCTCGGCATGCTCGTGCTCGCCCTGGTCTGCGTCGTCGGGCTGGCGAAGGTGGTCTCGCCCGCACTGGAGTCGGGTATCGCCTCGGCGGGGTTGCCGCAGGCCGCGGTCGGTGTGGTGATCGCGATGCTGGTGTTGCTGCCCGAGACGCTGGCGGCGGTCAACTCCGCGCGGCGCAACCAAGTGCAGATCGGCCTGAACCTCGCGCTGGGGTCGGCGATGGCCAGTATCGGACTGACCATTCCGGTGATCGCGATCGCCACGATCTGGCTCAGCGGCCCGCTGGTCCTCGGGCTCGGCGCCACCCAGATGGTGCTGCTCGCGCTGACCTTCGTGGTCGGCACGCTGACCGTTGTGCCAGGTCGGGCCACCTTGCTGCAGGGCGGTGTGCACCTGGCGTTGTTCGCCGCTTTCGTGTTCCTCGCCGCAAGCCCGTAGGTGCGGTGTTGCGGATCACAACCTGCGTGATCCTGTCATCGAAACAGTGGAAAAGCGACGAGGGTCACCCACCCGAAATTTTGTTGTGACGCAGAGTACCGGTTAGCTTGCTGGAGTTGGCACCGACGCCGAAGCCAGAGAGTGCGGTATGAATTTCACCCTGCCCCGCGCTTCGCAAGCGGGCCGGAGGCATTTCTGATGTCGACCGATCTGCATTCCGCGAAGACGGATTCCGCTACCCAGATCGTCCGCGAGAACTTCACCGCCACGGTGGTGTCGTCGCTGCGGACCTTCGGGCGTGCGGTCGACCTCGCGCAGGAGTCGGTCACCGGCACCGTCGCCGACGTGGCCCGCCGCCAGTTCCAATGGCGCGAGACCCTCGTGCAGGCCTGGCGCCTCATCACCGTCACCGCCATCCCGGCCGTGCTCATGGCGATCCCGTTCGGCGTGATCGTCTCGGTCCAGGTGGGCAACCTCATCCACAGCCTCGGCGCCGACTCCATGCTCGGCGCCACCGGCGGCCTCGGCGTCATCAAGCAGGGCGCCCCCATCGCGACCGGCTTCCTGCTCGGCGGCGCGGGCGCGGCGGCCATCGCGGCCGACCTCGGCGCCAGGACCATCCGCGAGGAGATCGACGCGCTCAACACCATGGGCATCAGCCCGGTGCACCGGCTGGTGATCCCGCGCATGATGGCGATGCTGATCGTCGCCCCGATGCTCAACGTGCTCATCATCTTCGTCGGCGTGCTCGCCGGGTACGCGGTGGCGGTCGGCGGTCAGGGCGTGACGCCCGGCAGCTACTGGTCCACCTTCGGTTCCTTCGCGACCGCGGGTGATGTGTGGGTGTCGCTGCTCAAAGCCCTGATCTTCGGGTTCCTCGTGGTCGTCATCTCGTGCCAGCGCGGCCTCGAGGCCAAGGGCGGCCCGCGCGGTGTGGCCGACGCGGTGAACGCGGCGGTGGTGCTCTCGGTGGTCTCGATCGCCATCGTGAACCTGCTGGCCACCCAGATCAGCGCCATGTTCCTGCCGACGAAGTTGGCGTGATGGCTGCCTCCTCCTATCTCCCCACCTCGCTGCACTGGCTGCGCACCCCCGCACGCCTGGGCAGACGGATCGTCGGCGCGGGCGAATCGCTCGGCTTCGTCGCCGTGTTCGTCTGGCAGGTGCTGTCCTCGGTGCCGCTCACGCTGCGCCGCTACCGCGACGAGACGCTGCGCGCGGTCACCGATATGACCTGGGGTCGCGGCTCGATCATCGTCGGCGGCGGGACCGTGCCGATGATGATCGTGCTCGGGCTGGTGATGGGCGCCTCGGTCGGCGTCGAGTCCTTCGCTTCGCTGGACATGCTCGGGATGGGCCCGGTCACCGGCGTCATCTCCGCCTACGCCACCACCCGTGAGCTGGCCCCCATCGCGGCCGCCATCGGCTTCGCCGCCCAGGCGGGCTGCCGGATCACCGCCGAGATCGGCTCGATGCGCATCTCCGAGGAGATCGACGCGATCGAGGCGCTCGGCCTGCGCTCGGTGCCGTTCGTGGTCACCACCCGCGTGATCGCCGGCGCCATCGCGATCGTGCCGACCTTCCTGATCGCGCTGATCCTGTCCTACGGCGCCTGCCGCGGCCTGCTCACCATGGTCTACGGGCAGTCGGCGGGCGTGTACGACCACTACTTCTTCCAGTTCATCTCCGGCTTCGACATGATCGCGGCGGTCATCAAGGTCGCCGTGTTCGGCACGGTCGTGATCCTGGTGCACAGCTACTTCGGGTTCTTCGCCACCGGCGGACCCGAGGGCGTCGGCATCGCCTCGGGTCGCGCGGTGCGGGCCAGCTCGGTGGCCATCGTCGCCATCGACATGGTGCTGTCGATCATGCTGTGGGGCTTCAACTCGGCGATCAGTTTTACGGGGTGAGCTAGTGCCGAATTACGGAATGCCCGGCGTCGCGGCGAATCGGCGCACCTCGCGCCTGACCGGTGTCGTCATCCTCGCGGTGATCGCGGTGGTCGCGCTCGGCTACGTCACGTACTCCAACGTTCGCTCCGAGGAGGGGCTGCGGATCGCGCTGCGCACCGAGCACCTCGGTGACGGCATCGAATCGGGCAGCCAGGTCCGCGTCGACGGCGTCACCGTCGGCGAGGTCGCCGAGGTGACCCCCGGCGAGCGCGGCACCCAGCAGATCGCGCTGCTGCTCGACGAGAACCGCCTGCACGGCATCGACGACAGCCTCGCCATCGACTACGCGCCGACCAACCTGTTCGGCATCGCCGAGATCGAACTGCGGCGCGGCCCCGGCGGGGCACCGCTGCGGGCAGGCGCCGTGCTCGACCTGACCGGCCCGAACAACGCCCGGGTCTACGACGCGACCATGAGCGCGATCCTGCGCAGCCTCTCGCAGGTCGGCATGACCGTGACGAGCCCGCAGATGGCGACGGTGATCTCCCAGCTCGCCGCCGACTTCAAGGCCTTCACCCCGCTGGTCCAGGCGCTCATCACGGTGGCCAAGACCATCGCCGACAACCAGGACGTGGCGCCCTCGGAACTGTTCGGCAAGCTCGGCCCCGCCTTCGACGGCGGCGGCCAGTTCGCCGGCGCGACCATGCAGGTGATCGACCAGCTCAGCGAGATCAAGGTGACCCAGACCGACAAGGATCGCTACGACATCGGTGTCGGCGTGATCGGCGGCAGCCTGCTACCCGCCCTGACCACCACCTTGAGCACCGCGGGCGGCCACCTCGCCGAGTCGACCGACATGCTCGCGCCGATGCTGCTCGCGCTGGCGCAGATGTCGCCGAATTCGCGCCACACCGGCGCCGAACTCACCGCGCTGCTGCGGAACCTGCGCGGCGCCATGCCCGACGGCCCGGACGGCCCGGTGCTCAACCTCGATGTCGAGCTCAGCGGTGTGCCCGCCATCGCGGTCCCGCTGTTCGGAAAGGGCGGTGCGTGATGAGGATTCGCGGTGTCGCACTGCGCCTCGGCGTGTTCACGCTGGTGATGGTCGCCGTGCTCGGTCTGGTCTTCACGCTCATCAAACGTCCCGTGTCCGGTGACACCAACGCGCACGACGTGCTGTTCACCGACGCCAACGGCCTCAAGGTCGGCAACGACGTGCGTATGTTCGGTGTGCAGGTGGGCAAGGTCGAGAAGATCTCGCTCGAGGGCGACAAGGCCAAGGTGCGCCTGACGGTCAAGACCGATACGCCGATCTACGACAACTCCAAACTGGCCATCCGCTACCAGAACCTCACCGGCCAGCGCTATGTCGACCTGCAGCAGGCGCCCAACCCCGGCACCCGCATCGCCGCGGGCGCCCGCATCGGCGCGCACATGACCGTGCCGTCCTTCGACGTGACCAGCCTGTTCAGTGGTCTCAAGCCGGTGCTCGCGACGCTGTCACCCGAGGCGATCAACCAGTTCACCGCGAGCATGCTCGCCGTGATCGAGGGCGACGGCAGCGGCCTCGGCCCCGCGCTCACCGCCATCGACGAACTCGCCTCCTACGCCGAGAACCGCCAGCAGGTGATCTCCACGCTCATCCGCAATCTGTCGGATCTGGCCGACCGGCACGGCGGCCGGGTCGGTCACCTGCTGCCGCTGCTGGCCCGGCTCACCGACATCTTCGAGGCGATGCAGCGCAATATCGGCGGTGTCGCCGACTTCGCGATGAGCGCGCCCTCGGTGCTCGCACCGGTCGACCGGCTGCTCGCCTCGCTCGGCCTGGTCGAGGGCGGCGGCGCCGATGTCGACGCGATGATCCGTGCCCTGTTCCCGAATCCGCAGGAGGCCGTGGAGGTTTTCGGCCGCCTGCCCGGTCTGCTGGCCACCGTCGACTCCTCGCTCTCGCGCGGTTTCACCGACTTCACACCGCACTGCAGCAACGGCGCCGCCGAGGTGCCCGCGCCGCTGCAGGTGCTGATCGCCGGACAGAAGGTCACCGTATGCAACCGCTGAAATTCTTCTCCGGTGATCGCCCGATCCTCGACGAAGCGGGCAAACGCGCCCGTGAGCTGCGGATGGGCATCATCGGCCTGACCGCCGTTGTGCTGTTCATCATCGCCGCGGGCGTGGTGTACGTGGTGCCGCTCGGCAAACACACCTACACCGCCGAGCTCACCGAAGCCCAGTCGGTGCGCGAGGGCGACGACGTGCGCCTGGCCGGTATCTCGGTCGGCAGCGTCACCGACCTCGAGCTGAAGCCCGACAAGGTGATCATGCGGTTCACCGTGAACAACGACGTGTTCGTCGGCGACCAGACCTCCCTGGATGTCCGCATGCTCACCGTCGTCGGCGGTCACTACGTCGCGCTGTACCCCGCCGGTTCGGAGCCGCTGGGCGATGAGGCGATTCCCGCCGACCGAATCCGCTTGCCCTACAGCCTGATCGAGACCTTCCAGGACGCCACCGCGCCGCTGGCCGCCGTCGACGGCGCGACGGTTCGCCAGAACCTGGCCGCCGCCAACACCGCGTTGCAGAACTCGCCGGAGGCGCTGCGCACCACCTTGGACACGGTCGGCAAGTACGTCGACATGCTCGACCGCCAGCGTTCGCAGGTGTCGAAGTCCATCGCGATCCTCGACGAGTACATCTCCATGTACGACGGCGCCAAGTCCGATCTCGGCAGGCTGATGGACAACGTCAACCTCCTCGAGGACGTGCTGCTGAGCAAGCAGGCCGAGGCGGCCGAGGCGGTCCGGCTGCTCGTGTCGGTGGTCAACCGCCTCGCCACCCTGGCCCCGGGCTGGGAGTCCACCCTGAAACCGCAGGCACAGGCGCTGGCCGACGCACTACCCCGGCTCCAGGAACTCACCGGCCGGTTCGAGCCGGTGATCGCAACGGTGCACGAATTGCAGACCAAGTTGTCGCAGCTGGTGACGCCCGAGGCCGGCGTGGTCCTCGACCAGTCGGACGCACGGGTGTGTGTGCCGCTGCCGGGGAAGGCGTGCTGATGCTGAAAAAGCTCCTCGGGTCCCAGGCGTTCATGTCGATCGCCGGTGTCGCGGTGCTCGTCGCGCTCGTCACCGGCGGCTACTTCATCGCCTTCGATCCGCTGAAGAAGACCGAATCCTATTGCGCGCTCATGCCCGACGCGGTCGGCCTGTACCCGGGCAACCACATCACCATGCGCGGTATCTCCGTCGGTGAGGTGACCTCGGTCCGCAACGAAGGTCCCAAGGTGCGCGTCGATTTCGAGGTCGACGCCGAATACCCCGTCTACGCCGATGCTGCGGCGACCACGGTCGCGTATTCGGTGGCGGCGGATCGCAATCTGGCCGTGCTGTCCAGCGGCAAGGACACCCGCAAGTTCGAGGGTGGCTGCATCACCAAAACGCTGACGCCCAAGAGCATCACCGAAACGCTCACCGCCCTGGCGAGCCTGTCCGAACAGCTCTCGGGCACCAACTCGGGTCAGCCGACCGCCCTGGTCGACGGCCTCGGCGCCCTGGATCGCGCCACGCAGGGCACCGGCCCGACCGTCAACGAGCTCATCAGCAAACTCGGTTCGGCGATGAACAAGCCGGACGCCGACATCGGCCATCTCGCAGGCCTTTTCGACGCCTTCGCATCGGTGTCCAATCGCGTCGCCGCGAACTGGGGCGACCTGCAGTCCATGCTCACCCGGCTCGCGCCGCTGCTGAACATGGCCTCCGACGACCTGCTCGGCCCCGCCACCTCGCTGTTCGACGGGCTCGGCGAACTGCTGCCGATGCTCAACGACCTCACCACCATCCTCGGCGATCCGCTCATCGGCACTCTCGACGGCGCTGTCCCGCTGGTGAAGATGTTGCGCGCCAACGTCGGATCGCTGCGCGATGTGGTGCTGAAGCTGCCCGCGCTCACCTCCGCCTTCCAGAGCGCAGCAGGTGGCACCGCGATCACCTACGCCCCGCCGAAGGTCGCCCTGCCCGCGGGTGAGGCCGACCAGGTGTGCGCCGCCCTCAACGCGGTGCTGCCGGGCCAATGCCCCGATCCCGCCGCGGGATTGACCGATGTGAACCTCGTGCAAGTAGTGCTCGGAATGGCAGGTGCCCGATGATCAGGTCGCGAAAGAGTATGCGGCGCACCATGATCGCGCTGGTTGTTGCCGCCGGTCTCGCCGTCGGCGGCTGCGGTTTCGATCCGGCCGATGTGCCGGTCCCTGGATCGTCGGTCAGCGGTGACACCTACCGCGTCCACATCGAGTTCGCCAGTGCGCTGAACCTGCCGTCGAAGTCGAAGGTGATCGCCAACGGCGCCGAGATCGGCACCGTCACCGACGTGCGCGTGGTCCAGCCCGCCGACGCGCCGGCCGGTCGCGGTGGTTACGTCGTCGTCGAGGCCGACATCCTCGAGTCGGTCTCGCTGCCCGCGTCGACCATCGCCGAACTGCGCCAGGACACCATTCTCGGCGATATCCACGTCGCCCTGACCACGCCCAAGGACGGTTTCGGTCAGCTGCTACGCGACGGCGGAACCATCCCCATCGAGCGAACCAAACCCCCTGTGCAGCTGGAAGACACGATGGCGACCATGGCGCTGTTCGTGCAGGGCGGCGCGATCGGTCAGCTGCAGGACATGATCGCCCGGGTGAACTCGGTGATGCCGCAGGACCCGCGCGAGACCGCCCGCATCTCGGCGGTGATGGGTGCCGACGCCGCCGACCTGGCCGCCAACCTCGACCAGGTGGACCTGCTCGTCAACGGGCTCGCCGCCAACGCCGAGATCATGCACAACATCGAAGGCGAACTCACCAACATCCTCACTCCCGAGGCGGTGCGCGCGCTGTCGGGCACCCAGGACTCCATCGCCAAGACGATGGTCATCTTCAACGCCCTCGGCCCGCTCGCCCACTCCATGGCTTGGCTCGCGCCGCTGGCGAATTCGGGTGACGCGGCCGCGACCGCCTTCCTGCCGCTGCTGATCGGCGCCTCGCCCGACCTGCGGAACCCGACCAATATGGCCCTGCTCACCGACCTGTTGCGCGACAAGATCATTCCCTTCGCCGAGCGCGGCCCGAAGGTGAACGTCACCGGTGTGCAGGTCTCCGAACAGGAGCAGCTGGACCAGATCGTGACGGCCCTGCGGATGATCGGAATGGTGCGATGAAGATCGGAGCACTCGCCTCGCTCAGCGGCATCGCCGCCATCACCGTGCTCGGCGCGACCTATCTGACCTTCGGGGTGGTGCGCGTCGACCCGCTGGCCGACTACACCGAGGCCTCCCTCGAGGTCGCCGACTCGGGCGGCCTCAGCGTCGGATCGCCGATCCTGCTGACCGGCATCGAGATCGGTGAGGTCACCGCTGTCGACACCGACGCACGCGGGGGAGTGCGTGTCGGGTTCCGGGTCGGCGCCGACCACAAGGTGCCGATGAGCAGCATCGTCACCATCGAACACCTGTCGTCGCTGGGTGAGCCCTTCGTCCAGTTCGTACCGCCGAGCGCCGATGGCCCGTATCTGACCGACGGGCAGCGGCTGGCGGGGGAGAACGTGCGAACCCCGATGTCGATTCCCGAAGTGGCGCGCCTGGTCACCAAGACCGTCGAACAACTCGACCCGACGGTGGTCGACTCGCTGGTCGGCACGCTCGGCACCGCCATGGCAGGCACCGAGAACGTGATCCCCGAACTGGCCCGCGCCGGTGACCTGCTCGCGGCTGCCATCATGAGCCGCGCACCCGCCATCGCCGAACTGCAGAACAACTTCGAATACGTCTCCGGTGACATCGCCTGGGCCGGTCCGGCGACCTCCGCCGCCGCGCCCGCGTTCGTCCGCCTGAGCCAGGTGATCGACCAGTTCGTCGAATCCGTCGGCCGCGCCACCGAGGGCGACCCCGAGATGTACCTGCGCGAGGGTGGGCTCGTCCCCGTCCTGAACGAGTTGGTCGCGAAGCTGAACGAGATCGGTCCCGAGCTGTCGGCCCTGCTGCCCGCACTGCGTCCGCTCACCGAGGCGGTCACCGCCACCGGCCCGCAGCTGGATCTGAGCGCGCTCGTTTCCCAGGCCCTGCACAACACCGACGCCGATTCGGTGAAGGTAAGGGTCGCGATCAAGTAAATTTTCGGCAACCGCTGTGTATAGGTATCGTCCCTGCACAGTGACAGTGGCCCGAACACTGTCGGCCTGCGAGCAACTCTGCGGTAGCCTCCCTGGACGAGGGAGTCCAAGTCCGCGGCGAAGGCGGTGCGATGGCAGGCAGCAGCGAGGGCCCCGACGAGGAGCCCGCCAGCAGTACCCGGACGATCGCGATAGCGGCGGTGCTCGCCGCACTGCTCGCCCTGGTGGTCGCCGTCGGTTTGGTGCTGCGCGCGAATCAGGGCGACGACGACAACTCCGAGGTCGATCCGATGGGGTCGAACGGTCTTTCGGTCGACGGTCAGCAGGTCAGCGACACGGACCCGAACCCGCCGTGGCCTGCCAGGCGGGTGGGCGGCAATTGCTCGGCGGGCGGCATCGTCGCCCGCTGGCAGGTCGACGACGACGGCAACTGGCGCTGCACCGCGGGCGCCCCGGACACGCCGGCCCCCACGACGCCCGCCCTGCCACCGCCCCCACCACCGGAACCGGTCCCGGTGGAACTCCCACCGCCGCCACCCCCGGTCGAGGCTCCCTACGAGCCGCCGCCCCCGGCTTACGAACCGCCGGTCTACGACCCACCTCCCCCTCCTGAGCCGGTCCCGGCGCCCGAGCCCATCCCGGTCCCCGAGCCCGCACCTCCGCCGCCACCCCCACCGCCGGCCATCCAGCTCCCGTTCCCCCTGCCCCCGATCCTGCTTCCACCGGCAGCGGCGACTCTCGGCTGAGCTGCGCGAGCGGCGGCGGGTCTGCCGCGTGCGGGGCCCGCGGTCCCCGACACTGGTCAGTTATGGACCAGTTGGTGCTGATTCTGGTGATCCTGCTCGCCGCTGTGCTGGCCGAAGCGCTCGGCGATCGCTTCGGACTCGCACCCTCGATCCTGATGACGGTGTTCGGCTGCCTGCTCGCCCTGATCCCGGCGGTGCCGAGCCTGAACATCCCGCCCGATCTCATCCTGCCGCTGGTCCTGCCACCCCTGCTCTACGCCGCCGCCCGGCGCACGTCCTGGCGTCAGTTCGCCGAACAGTGGCAGGTCATCGCCCTGCGCGCGGTCGGACTCGTCATCGTCACCGCCCTCGCGGTCGCGGTCGTCTTCCATGCCTGGAATCCGGCGGTCGCGGTGGCGGCGGGGGTGGTGCTCGGCGCGCTGGTCGCCCCGCCCGACCCGGTCGCGGCGATGTCGATGGCGGGCCGGCTCGGGTTGCCCCGGCGCCTGATCGTCACCCTCGGCGGCGAAGGCCTGTTCAACGACGTCACGGCGATCGTCGTCTACACGGTCGGTATCCAGGCGGTCGTCACCGGCGTGTTCTCGCCGTTGCATGCCCTCGGCGATTTCGCGCTCGCCGCGATCGCCGGCGCGCTGGTCGGTCTGCTGCTCGGCTGGCTCGGGAGCAAACTCACCCGCTATCTGAACGACGCCACCTCCCAGGTGGCACTGAGCCTGCTGCTGCCGTTCGCCGCATACGGCATCGCCGAACACTTCGAAGGTTCGGCGGTTCTCGCGGTGCTGGTGTGCGCGCTGTACCTCACCGACGCGGTGACCGAGATCGGCGACCGCGACTACCGGCTGATCGCCGACTCGTGCTGGGACGTCGTCGAAATGCTCATCACCGGTTTCGCGTTCGCGCTGATCGGGCTGGAACTGCGGGTGGTCATCGAGACCTCCGGCCACAACTGGCGCACGTTGGCCGGGGTGAGCGTCGCGGTGATCGCCGTGGTCGTGCTGTTGCGGTTGGTCTGGCTGATGGGCATGTGGACGGTGACCCACCGTTGGCGCGATGTGGACGACGCGTTCACCTGGCAGGAGGTGATCGTCACCTGGTGGGCGGGGATGCGCGGGGTCGCGACGGTCGCGCTCGCCCTCGCGGTTCCGTTCACCATCGACTCCGGCGCCGAGTTCCCCGCCCGCTCGGAGATCCTTTTCGCCGCGTTCTCGGTCGTCCTGTTCACCCTGCTCGTGCAGGGCCCGACCCTGCCACTGGTCGTCCGCCTGACCGGCGTGCACGCCGACACCCGTCAGGAGCGGGCCCTCGAACGGCAGCTCTGGGAGCGCGTGGTCGGCGCCGAACTCGCCGAGCTGAAGATGATCGCCGCCCGCGACGACCTGCCCGACGACGTCTACGAGGACATCAAGGCCAGGCTGCGCCGCCTCTCCGCCAAAGCCGACCCGGAGGCCGCCGACGCCGACGCCAAGGCCGCCATGGACAAGGAACGCAAATCGGTCGCCCAATTCGGTGCGGTTCGCGCCGCCGTGGTCGAGGCGGGCCGGCGTGAGGCGCTGGCCGCCCGCCGCGACCCGGGCATGCCCGCCGACGTCGTCGACCGCGTCACCCGGCGCCTGGACCTCGGGCCGACCCGTTGACCCTCAGGCGTCGTGTTCACAGTGCTGGTTCACGAAAGCCCGGACGTACCCGGCGGATTGGCGCACATACATCCAGCTCCAGAACCCGAGCCCCGTCTGCGTCGGGCTGGCGACCATGGTGATCTCGCCGTCGAAACACCGGCCGACGATGTAGCGCGCCCGCGACACATGCGGCGTGAACGTGACGACGATGATGTGCCGCCAGCCGTAAATCGTTGCCCGCCTGACGATTTCGCGTGCCTCGCCGTCGGTGGTCCAGGGGTCGGGTACGAAACAGGCGACCCGGAAGGCGAATCGGCCCCCGCAGTACTTGTCCATCAGCGGATCGTCGGCACCGGTGGACTGCGAGATCAGCACCTCGGGCGCATACCCGCGCTCGGCCAGTTCGATGCCCACGTCGAATCGTTCGTAGGGCGTTCCGCCCAGGACCACGATCACGTCGGCCCGTCGCAATGGGTCGAGTTGCGGGTACACGAACACCGGTAACCCGGCGACAGCGGCAGCGAGCACGGTGACGAGTGCGCCGACGAGCAACCATCCCGCACGTCGAAAGATCGACACCGCACCGACGATAGGCGAAATCAGCGTCTTCTCCCACCGCCCGTGAGCAGGCACACTGGTGCCCATGACCGACACCGCCGTAAGCCCCGAACACCTCGACGTCGTCATCGTCGGCGCCGGACTGTCCGGCATCGGGGCCGCCTACCGGCTGCAGACCGAGCATCCGCACCGCAGCTACGCCGTTCTCGAGGCCCGCGCCGATCTCGGTGGTACCTGGGACCTGTTCCGCTACCCCGGAATCCGGTCCGATTCGGACATGTTCACCCTCGGTTACCCGTTCAAGCCGTGGCGGGCCGCGCGTTCCATCGCCGACGGCGCCTCGATCCTCGACTACATCCGCGAGACGGCCGTGGAGAACGGCATCGACCGCCACATCCGTTTCGGGTCACGGGTGATCGGTGCCGACTGGTCGTCGGCGCGGGCCCGCTGGCAGCTGACCATCGCGCACGAGGGCCCCGACGGACCCGAGCTCAGCACGCTGACCTGCTCTTTCCTCTACGCCTGCGCCGGCTATTACGACTACCAGCAGCCGCACGACCCGCAGTTTCCCGGCCGTGCCGAATTCGCGGGCACGATCGTGCACCCGCAGTTCTGGCCCGCCGATCTCGACGTGCGCGACAAGCGTGTGGTGGTGATCGGCAGCGGCGCCACCGCGGTCACCCTCGTCCCCAACCTGGCCGCCGAGGCCGCGCACGTCACCATGCTGCAGCGCAGCCCCACCTGGATCAGCCCGGTTCCCGGCCGCGACAAACAGGCCGACAAGATCCGCGGCCTGCTGCCCGCCGGCCTGGCGCACCGCGTGATCCGCACCAAGAACATCCTGTTCAACATCGGTTTCTATCAGTACTGCCGCCGCCGCCCCGCCGCCGCGCGCAAACTCCTCACCGGCCTGGCCACGCGCATCCTCAAAGACGAAAAGCTCGTCGCCCGGCACTTCACCCCCGACTACGACCCGTGGGACCAGCGCCTGTGCGCGGCCCCGGACGCCGACTTCTTCAAAGCGCTGAAGAAGGGCAAGGCCTCGGTGGTCACCGACCACATCGACAGCTTCGTCCCCGAGGGAGTCCGCCTCGCCTCGGGCCAGACGCTGCCCGCCGACATCATCGTCACCGCCACCGGCCTGCGGTTGCTCGCCTTCGGCGGGATCGCCCCCTCGGTCGACGGAAAGCAAGTCGACCTCGCCGATCAATTCGTCTGGCAGGGTGCCATGCTCACCGGCTTGCCGAATTTCGCGATCTGCGTCGGTTACACCAACGCGTCCTGGACGCTGCGCGCCGACCTCACCTCCCGGCTGGTCTGCAAGGTGCTCACCCACCTCGATCGCACCGGGGCCCCCGCGGTGGTCCCCGAACCGGGCCGCAACCTGAAACAACACCCTTTGCTCGACCTGAACGCCGGCTACATCCTGCGTTCGATCGCCGCGTTCCCCAGGCAGGGTGACCGTCATCCGTGGCGGGTCAGGCAGAACTACCTGCTCGATGCCTTGCTCACCCTGCGCACCGACCTCGGTAAGACCCTTCGCCCGGTGCACCGGGTCCGCGAATTCACCCACAACGGGTGAGGTGAACCGGGGACCTGGTTCCTACCGTTGGCCTATGCCGAAGTGGCATGTCCGTTGATCGACGGAAAGGCCGAGTGATGACCAACAGGAACCAACACGAAGTCCGCGACGGAATCGCGGCAGGCACCTCCATCGCCGCCGGGATCCTGCTGGCGGTCGTCGGTGTGCTGCAGATCTTCCAGGGAATCTCCGCCGTGGCCAACGACGATCTGATCGTCGTCGGGCCCGAATACGCCTACCAGTTCGACCTCACCAGCTGGGGTTGGTGGCACATCGTCCTCGGCGCGATCGTGGTGATCGTCGCGATCGGCCTGATCGCGGGCCAGACGTGGGGCCGGGTGGCGGCCATGCTGATCGCCGCGCTGTCCATCGTGGCGAACTTCCTGTGGCTGCCGTACTACCCGTGGTGGTCGATCATCATCATCGTGCTGGACGTGGTCGTGATCTGGGCGATCGCGACCTGGCACCCGCGCGCCGTCTGAGTTCGACACCCGACGCCGCCCGGCTGTTTGCCGGGCGGCGTTGTCGTGTCAGCCCGAGGTCTCACCGACAGGGGAGTCGCCGAGCATGCCGATCAGGTGATGCGACAGCTTCTCGGCGAGCACCGCGAGCTCGGCCTTCTGCGCTTCGTCGAGCCCGTCGAGCACCAATCTGCGGACCGCCACGAGGTAGTCCGGCGTCGCCTCGACGACCTTGGCGAGCCCGCTCGGCGTGAGCGCGGCATCGACCCCTCGACCCGTTGTCACGGCCACCCGCCGGACGAACCCCACCCGCTCGAGCTTGGAAACCACGTGGGAGACCCGTGAAATGGAGCCGTGCCCCCGCGCGGCGAGCATGCTCAGCCGCATCCGGTGGCCCGGTGAATCCTGGAGCAGAGCCAGCACCCGGTACTCGAAGTGCGTCAACCCGAACTCGCGTTGCAGCCGGGAATCGAGCACGCTCGGGACCCGCATCGCGAGGGTGACCACAGCGCCCCACGCACGACGTTCGACCGAGTCGAGATCGTCGGTCACCACGGCCCCTTTCCGACACGATATTTGCTCAGCGATTGCTGATTGTCGGAAAACTGTATATCGGCCGCTGGTCGGTGTCCACGCGAGACCGGCATGTCTCCCGGTGAGATGGTTGCCTGAGCGGCGGCGCGCTCGGAGGGCTGGCAAGTTGCGGGGCGATCGCCCCGCGCACGGCACGCCCGGTCGACCAGGCGATTTGACTTCGTCGTCGGGGCTGCGTAACTTAGTTCGAGTCAGAGCGACACGGACACCGACCCGGCCACGAGATGGCGGGGACACGAGGTAGGACGATGAGTGCCTGGCAGCCAAGTAGTCGGAACCCCGGATTTGCTTCGGTTGGTCCTCTGCGCTAGGTTGGAACAGTTGCCTTGCTGAAGCCCCTACGACAAGTTGTGGGTGGATGTTTGTGCGTGTGTTCTTTGAGAACTCAATAGTGTGTCGATGAATGTCAGTGCCAATATTTTTATTGGTTCCAGCCTTCGCGTACCCCCCGGTCGTGGGAGGTTGGACATTTTGAACAACAGCGAATCTTATTTTGCTGGTGTTCGCTTTGCTA
>NZ_JBSGIJ010000020.1:7417-91038 GCF_053605015.1 Nocardia sp. NPDC003979 | reverse complement strand
CAGCATCAGCAACTTCTCGGCGTACGCCTGAGCCTCCGCGACTACAGGATCGACGTCAGGGTTGGTGGGCGCAGACATCGTCGTCACTGCCTCTCTTCGAACTGTTGCTGTGTCGGAGGGTTACCCCTAAACCGATGGCCGTAACTACCTCGTCGGCCCGAATCCACGTACGTGCAGAACCCGATTCCGATGGAGGGGCAGCGCTCCTCGGGCGAGTGGGTGAGGTTCACCGGTGAGGACTGACCGCGCTCGGCGGCCGTCGAGATCGGAATCGACTTCGGGTGCGATGTCGAGATCTTCCCGGATGCCCAGCGCAGGAGGCGAACAGCCGAACCAGCGGCACACACGGGTGACCCTGTGTGCCCGTCGCTTCTCGTTGATGCCCGACAATTTCGGCAGAGACCGGCTGAAAGGACAATCGGCCCCAGTAGGACCGCTCGACCGGCGCGGCCCCTTCATCGGCACCGAGGATGCGAGCCCCCGCAGGTATCCACGAGGTAAGAGACGTGTCGCCTCGGATCGCCACCAGAGTGCGGTCCTAGTGTGCTGTGACCCGTAGCTTCCGGCTCGTGATCTATCTCACTGGAATCGGCATATGCGCGGGCGTGGCGCTGCTCCGTACGGTCGAGTCCGGACTGGATCACCACAGGAGGCGCAGATGGCGAACGTTTCGGTACCGCAACTCTGGGGCGGCGATCTGCCGGTGACATTGGATTTCTACCGCACCCTCGGCTACACGGTCACCCGGGAGATGACCCGGCCATACACCTATGGCGTGGTGCGGCGCGACGGATTCGAACTGCATTTCGGGCCGACACCGAAAGACATCAGCGCGGAGCAGGCATATATCGGCTGTCTTGTCGTGGTGGACGAGGTGGCCCGCTGGCATGAGAAATTCAGCGTCGCGCTGCGTGCCCGCTTCGGCCGGGTGCCCGCGCGAGGATTGCCCCGCATCACTAGATTCCGTCCAGGCCAGACCCGGTTCACTGTCGTCGATCCCGTCGGGAACTCCGTCATCTACTTGCAGCACGAGGTGCCGAAATTGGAATACGGTGGGGCGCAAGAGCTCGCAGGCCTGGCCAGGGCAATGGACAACGCACGCAATTATCGCGAGTTCAAGACCGACGACGATGCCGCCGCCCGTGTACTCGAGACTGCCCTGCGCCGCCACGGGGCGTCCGCGAGTCCCGCCGACCGGGGCTGCGCCTTGGCCATGCTCGCTGAAATCGCCGCTGCCGCGGGCGACTCCGATCGCGTCGCCGAACTCGTCACCGAGATCTCCACACTCGACCTCA
Organism: Nocardia sp. NPDC003979; assembly: GCF_053605015.1. Classification (NCBI taxonomy): domain Bacteria; kingdom Bacillati; phylum Actinomycetota; class Actinomycetes; order Mycobacteriales; family Nocardiaceae; genus Nocardia; species Nocardia sp. NPDC003979. The sequence continues at coordinate 89,743 of NZ_JBSGIJ010000020.1, read as the reverse complement.
CTACGGAGAACCGAGCGGCGATCGCCGCGGAACTACGCATGGTCACCGATCTGCAGCACTGGCTCACAGACCAACCTTGAGCAAGAACCAGACATTGTCGGCTTCGGATCGGTCATCGGGAAGACGGTGCGGGTGCACGCTCGTCGATCGCCGCGGCGATCTCGACGCCGCGTTCGTCCTGACTGACAACCAGAACTGCATCCATCCAGCAACGGGCAACGACTCACTGCACACGGAACGGTGATGCAGTCGCTGCAACATTGCCGTCGGTGAAGTCTGCAACCATTTGGTCTCGGCATAGTGGCTGGGAACAGCAGCCGATTTAGCATGTGAGTTCCGGTTCGATACGTCGTAGCAGCGAACATGGAAGAGGCCGGCATGGTACGTGTCCGACGCGCACGGTATTCGCCGGCCAGATGCCGATGGGGTCCGGACACGCGGTGGTGACCGGCATCGAGCGGCCCGGGCGATGCTGTAGACCAACGTGCAGCAAATCTCTCGCACCATGCCTGCGATCGGTCGGACTTCTAGGCGCGTGTTCCTCGTCGATCGTCTGTCGGTGGCCGGTTCGAGGGCCGTCGGCGATGTCCGTGTGATACCTCTCGAAAGGAATTCGGATGTCAGAGTCCGGTAACAGTGGATGCCCGGTCGATACGAATACACGGGGCACTCTTCGCCCGGAAGCGGTCGGCGGTGTGCCGGACTGGTGGCCCGCTCAGCTGTACCTTCTTTTGCTGCAACAGAATCCGCCGAGTATCAATCCGATGGGCGGCGACTACGACTACGGCGCCGAGTTCGAGACGCTGGATCTGGATGCGGTGCGCGCCGATCTGGAGGCGTTGTTCACCGATTCGCAGGAGTGGTGGCCGGCCGACTTCGGCAACTACGGGCCCTTCCTCATCCGCATGGCGTGGCATGCGGCGGGTACTTACCGCACCGAGGACGGGCGCGGCGGGGCCGGCCATGCGATGCAGCGGTTCACGCCGATCAACAGCTGGCCCGACAATGCCAATCTCGACAAGGCCCGGCGATTGTTGTGGCCGGTGAAGCAGAAATACGGGCGAAAGCTGTCGTGGGCGGATCTGATGGAGTTCGCCGGAAACTGCGCCCTGGAATCCATGGGTTTCACAACGATGGGATTCGGTGGTGGGCGCGTCGACTGGTGGCAGGGTGACGAGACGTGGTGGGGCCCGGAGACCAGTTGGATGGCCCCCAGTGAGCAACGGCGCAATGCGCGCCGGGAGCTCGATGTTCCGCTGGCGGTGACCCAGATGGGGTTGATCTATGTCAACCCCGAAGGGCCCGACAGTCGACCGGACCCGGTGGGGTCGGCCGACGACGTCCGCCAGACTTTCCGCCGGATGGCGATGAACGACATCGAAACCGCCGCCCTGATCGTCGGTGGACACACCTTCGGCAAGACCCACGGTGCGGGGCCACAGGACCTGGTCGGCCCACCGCCCGCAGCCGCACCGTTGGAACATCAGGACCTTGGATGGAAGAACGCCTTCGGCACCGGAAAGGGCGCAGACACCACGAGCAGCGGCATCGAGGTCACCTGGACGCCGACCCCGACACAGTGGGACAACACGTTCCTGGAGAACTTGTACGGCTACGACTGGGAGCCCTACAAGGCCCGGGTGGACTGTGGCAGTGGCGGCCCAAGGACAACGCGGGCGCCGACACCACCCCGGCTCCCGACAACCCGAATCGCAAACATCAACCGCTGGGTTGTGGGTTGTCCCTGCAGCGGTTGATCTATACGGCGTGGTCGGCGGCGTCGACCTATCGCGGCAGCGATATGCGCGGCGGCGCCAACGGTGGTCGGATCCGCCTTGCCCCGCAACGAAACTGGGCGCGCAACGAACCCGACGAACTCGCTCGGGCGATCACCGCGATCGAGCGGGTGCAGCAGAACTTCAACCAGGCACAGACCGGCAACGTCGCGGTGTCGTTCGCGGATCTCGTCGTGCTCGGCGGTGTGGCGGCCATCGAACAGGCGGCGAAGGCGGCCGGTCATCCGGTACAGGTGCCATTCACACCGGGCCGTGGCGATGCGACCCAGGAGTGGACCGAGATCGATTCGTTCGACTCACTTGAAGGCTTTGCCGACGGCTTCCGCAACTATGTTGCCAAGGGCGCGCCGATGCAGCCGGAATATCTGCTGATCGACAAAGCAAGCCTGCTGAACCTGTCCGTGCCGGAGATGACGGTGCTCATCGGCGGGATGCGGGTGCTCGACGTGAACTATCAGCAGTCATCGCTTGGCGTGTTCACCAAGACGCGGGGTGCGCTCACGAACGACTTCTTCGTCAATCTGCTCGACATCAGCACCGAGTGGAAAGCCGACGAAGACGATGCCACCTTCATCGGCGTGGACCGCCGCAACGGCGCCGGCGCTGGACCGCGAGCCGGGTCGACCTGGCCTTCGGCTGGGATGCTCAGCTTCGGGCCGTGTGCGAGGTGTACGCCGCGCACGACGGCACCGAAAAATTCATCGCCGACTTCGTGGCAGCCTGGGACAAGGTGATGAATCTTGATCGCTTCGACCTGCACAGCTGACATTCACTCCCACCTGCTCGCCGCGACAGTCGGGGCGAGCGGGGACGTGTGACACCGTGCACGCCCACACGCAGGGGCCCCAGCGAAACCGCCATCTACGGTCGGCGCGAGTTCATATCCCGGCTATGACGCGAGGATGACGCGATGGTAGATCTTGCTCAGGACCTGGTGCTACTGCTCGCACGAATCTTGGTGAGCGTCTCATTCTTCGTGAGTTCGCGGAAGAAGTTTCGAGATATGCGGAAATTCGCTGCCGGCAACGGTGTCCCGATACCGGTGGCATACATCGTCGCTGTCGCTGAAATGTGCGGTGCAATCGGGCTCTTCTTCGGGATATTGGCGCCCGCGGCCGCTGTCGGCGCGATGTTGCTCATGGCTGGAACCACCACCATGCACACCGTCAAATGGCACAGCCCGTACTGGGCTTCCGAGGGCGGCTGGGAATACGACATGATGTTGTTGGCGCTGGCCGGCACAGTCGCGGTTTTCGGCGCTGGTTCGATATCGGTGGATGCCCTGGTGGATTGATCCAAACTAGTGCGCTCCCCGCGCAAGAAGGGGTGAGCCCATCGCACAGGCAAGAGCGGCCGCACTGAAACTCGCTGCTCTGCTGACCGAAGAACACGGCAGGCGGTCGGAGAACAATCCGCGTGTTATCGCGGTACAAAGAGCAAGGCCCCCTAGTTGCTTCCCATCGTTTCCCGCCGTCCTGGCCCCAGTCTCGGCAGTACGGGCTCCATGGACGCAGCCTGTGGTGCAACCAGATCGAGTACATGAAGGTCGCCCAGAGCGCATCGACCGGCAGTGATACCACCCGTGGTAGGCCGACGGGGTGGACGAGGAACGCCGGCATGGTGATCATCGCCAGGACGATGGGTAAGGCTTCGAGGAAATGAAGCGCGGTTACGGTATCCGTTCGGTCATCCGGTACTGAGGGGCTCTACTCCACAGCAGCGGGATCGCCCGACGATATCGCGTGTACGGCCGCTCGGCGATCACCCGGCCTGCGCGGTCATTCGGTGAGGCTGGCACCGAAGACGCGCAGCTCTCGATAGGCCACCCGGAAGCGTGCCCGCTCGTGCAGCGACCCGGGCTCGCCGTCGTGGGCTACACGGAACGGCTCGTCGGCCTCGATCGTGACGACGGGCGCCTGTAGCTCCCGGTATACCTTGGAGTTGCGCATCCGCCCGCTGATCCACGACAGCAGTAGCCGCATCGTCGCGAATCGGTGACCGTCCTCGAGATAGCGCACATCGAGCACGCCGTCGTCGAGGCGGGATCGGCGGCCCGGCACGAAGCTCGGTGCGCCGTACATGGAATTTCCGAGGAAGAAGAACGACACCGTGGCGGGGCGGCCCTCGATGCGAACCTTCACCGGCGAGGTGTGGCGCAGCACCTTGCGCAGTGCCCGGATGGTTGCCGTCACCCGCCCGATCCGGCGCCGCTGATATCGCGTTCTGGTGCGGACGAATTCGGGGTAGGCGCCGATGCTGGCTGTGTTGAGCAGAAGCGTGCTGTCGTTCAGCCACACCACGTCGACGCGGGCGACCCGGCCCTGCCGGATCGATTCCACCACCGCGGAAACGGTGTCGCAACCGACGTCTTTCGCGAAGTGGTTGAACGTGCCTGCCGGAAACACCGCGAGCGGCTTGCCCGTCGCCACCGCGTGTGCGGCAAGGGTCGCGACGGTGCCGTCGCCGCCCGCCACCCCGAGGAAATCGGCCCGCCGCGCCGCCTGCGCGGCCACCGCCTCGATGTCGCAATCCTTGACGAGCTCGATGATCTCGGCCTTCGGGAGCTCCTTGCGGATCTGCTGGGCGACGCGCCCGCCGGTGCCGTCGCCGGAGGCGGGGTTGAGTACGACGACCAGTCCCGCGCCGTCGGGGTCGGTCGCGATCCGCTCGACGGTCGGCGGCGGAATCATGATGCGGCTGTCGTCGACCGGCGGCACAAGTCGTGCGCCCGCGATCGCGATGCCCGCGCCGACGGCGAAGCCCGCGAGCACGTCACCGGGATAGTGCGCGCCGGTGGCGACCCGGGACAGGCCGACCGCACCGGCCAGACCCGTCAACAGGTATCCGGCGGTGCGGTTCTCCAAACCGACGCCGACCGCGAAAGCCGCCGCCACCGCGGCGTGCCCGGACGGGAACGAGGTGGAGGTGGGCTGATGCCGGGCACGCGCGAGCGGTACGGTGTCGAAAACAGGCCGGATGCGGGGATATATTCGCTTGAGCCCCTGGTTCACGACAAGGCTCGTGACAGCGATGGACCCGAGCCCGCGCGCCGCGCCGCGCCGCGAGGACAACCCGCCCAGGCCGAGTCCGGCGGCGATGACCATCCACAGTTTCGAGTGGTCGGCCGCCGCGGACAGCGGGCGCATCGTGAGGTCGAGCAGTGGGCTGGGGGAATCGGCCACGGCGTCGAACAAACGACGGTCGAGATCGCTGAGTCCCTCGTGGAGGGTTCGGAGCGGATGCGGCACCGGCTCGGGCATAGCCCCGAAAGTACCTTCTCACCCGGTCGTCAGACGGGATTGACCGCGCTGGTGCGTTTTACCATGAAGTTCAGAATGTCGCGGCTCACCTAGCTAACCGAATTCGATGGTGTTGCCTCACTCGCACATTCGCGACTCTTCTGTAGATCCGGGCCCAAGCCGATCGCGCCCGCAGAAGGTCGCTGAGCACCGACCGAGGTACCGGTAGACGGTGCCGATACTGACCTCGGCTTCGGCAGCGATCCGGTTCATGGAGGTCTTGGCCACACCCATCGTGCCGAACAGCCCCGCAGCGGTGTCGAGGATCAGCTCGCGTTTCCCGGGCGCGATCCTGGCGAGGCTGCCAACGCGGAACCGGCTTCTCCATTCTCACTGTCTCGAGGCTGATCCAAGATAGCGCGGCGTCGGTCAGGCGGCCGACAGGCGAGTGCCGCGGCGCCAGATCGACCGTATGTCGAGGGCGTCAGAGAGGCCCTGGCGCCGGCCGCTCCGCTCACCGGACTGTCCGGACCTGCCTCATGGGTCGGTACACAGATGGGCCGCGGCTGTGTACCGACCGTGATGAAGCGTTGCCTCTCAGTAGGAATCGCTGACTATCGGCAGGGTGAGGCCCTCGCCGCTCGAGAAAGTGACATAGCCACTGCTACGGACGGAACGCGCGTTCAGGGTGCCGGTGCTCCACCCGAAATGGTAGTCACGGCAGTCCAGTGAGCCGCTGTCCTCGCTGCGGCAGTCTTTCGGTGGGGGTGGAACACTGCAGTACCCGACATTGCCGGAGTTCTCGGGAAAGTAGGGGCAGTCCTGGTTCCCGGTCTCGCCTGCCCGGCGTGGACTGTAGTCGTTGTGCAGAGTGATGACGCGTGCCGGACGCTCTACCCATTGCCCTGCCTCGAAGTGTTCGACTTTTATCGAGGACCCGGCATCGGCGCCGGCGAGAAGATAGTCGTGCACGAACGCGGTGATGGTCGCGCGCCGGTATCCGTTGCTCGTACAGCGAATGGCCTGTGCGGCAATTGTGCCGTCCGTCGGCAGTGAACCTTCGTCTCGACAGTCGGGGACGGGATCGCGCCGAGAGGCGCCTTGGGCGTTGTCCTGCCAGGTTTGGTCGCGAGTCTCGGGCGTCACGCATACGTGATCGTTCGGCACAGCCTCACGCCAGACGAAGCCGGGTCGGCACGTGTCGGGCCCGTATGTCCCTCCGCCGGGTTCTCGTCGGGCGTCTGCTCGGGCGTTGTCGTCCCAGGCTCGGCTTCGAACTTCCGGTGTCACGCAAACGCGGTCGCCCGGTACGGCTTCGCGCCAGACGTATCCGCTGGAACAACTATCGGGGCCGAACGCTTCTGCGCTCGCCACTGGCTGCTGAGACACCAGACCCACCATGGTGATCACGCCGAGAAGTGCGGTACGAACAATTCGGTGCATTTTTCTGTCCTTTTTCGAATACGAAACGCGAAATTCCGTCGAGAGTTGTTCAGGCTCGGTAGATGTGGAACTCGAAATCCCAGTTGCCGCTGTTGTCCGATTGCATGCTGTCGTTCTGGTCGAGGACGACCCGGGCCGGGGTCGCACCGGTCCACTGGATGCACAGGCTGTTCGCGCCGAGCCAGAAGTACCCGGGCAGGCCGTCCCACCCCGCGATCAACCCGTACTTGGGGCCGCCGGGCATCGGCCAACTCGGATAGTCGTCGACCGGCGCCGTGTCCGCCCAGCCGGTGCCGTTGGGGTTGTAGGACGGATCCCACGGCCAGTGACCGATCTTCATCTCGCCGTCGGTCCACTGCACTCGGTAGAGGTCACCGGCCCCGATGGTGACGGTCGGCACGTTGTAGAACTCGAAGCGATAGTCGAAGACGACATCGCCCTGCTGGCCTGCTCGACAGCGATCCATCGCCTCCGCAGCGCCGGCAACGGCAGGCGGGGCCGACAGGGCCGAGGAGCCGAAGGCGACCACGAGGAACATCACGAGTGCGGTCATCCGAGCTCGAGCCGCAGGCGCGCTTGCATCGCGTCCGACGGGAAACTCTGCGCGGGAGCGGGTTTCCGATGATCTCGATTCCGAACGTTCACCCGGAGTCGAGTGGGGACTGACAGGAGTTCTGGATCTCTCGTTCATTGCATCTCCGACTGCGAAATGTATACCGGCCTAATGGATTTCGCTTCACTCGAAGCGATGCACCCAGTGTCGGTCGAGAATTCGGCTGCTACCTCACGGCTGGTCGCGGAGCCGCTCGAGACTTCCCGGGACCGAGCTGTGCGGAAACCTTGGTTGCGGTCCGCGGTCATCTCTGGATTCATCGACAAGACGGGGACGTGGTGGAAGGCAGGTAGCTGGTGGCAGTGACCGATCGACGGTGGATCACCGCCGGACTGAGCGCCGCGGCGACCTGTGCGGTGGCGGTGTGGGCCATGCTGGCCTCGTGGTCTGTCACTGCCCCCTACTGGTGGGAAGAAGCGCCGCCACGACTGGTGGGGATCGTGGTGTTGGTCACCGGCATCGCGGTGTGGATTCGGTTGCCATCGCCGCGAGTCGGGCGATTGATCGTGCTCGGCAGCGCGTTGTACTACGTCCAGTTCTTCAGGGCCGCCGACGGTTTCCTGTTCACCTTCGGCTTCTGCATGGCGTATGCGTGGACCGCAGTCGCTGCGCATGTTCTGCTCACCTGGCCTACGGGCCGCCTCGGCGACACGATCGACCGCGTCTTCATCGCTGTGGCGTATCCCGCTGCGATCGGAACGCAGGTCGTTCGATACCTCGTCGACCGGCCCCGAAGCCCGTGGGCGCTGCACGTGGACCAGAGCGGAACCCTCTGGGGCACTATCGGCAGCGCGAGCGCTGCGGTGCTGTTCCTCGTGGCCATCGGGCTCGCCGTGCGGCGTTGGCTGTCGAGCCCCGTTCGATACCTGCCCTCCGGTCCGGTCTCGGTCGGAATCGCACTCGCTGCTTCGGTCAAGTTCGCCGAAGCGGTTGCCAGCGTGGTGTCGACCTCGTTCTTCCCGCGCCTGGCGTTGGGCTGGCTGTTCACGGTCACCACAATGATCTTGATGCCGGTGCTCTACTTGGTCACCTGGCTGTATCGGAAGTTCGGACACCGACGCGTCATTGATCTGCTGCTGTCCCTACAGGACGATGTCGCAACGCTCACCGATCCGCTGTCCCTGCAACGGGCACTCAGTCGCACCCTTGGTGATTCGACATTGCTCGTGGCCTACCGCCAGGACAGCGGTGGGTATGTCGATGTCCACGGCCGGCCGGTCACGGTGGAAGACAGCCGACCCGGCCGAGCGATCACTCCGCTGCGACGCGGTGAGGCGATCATCGCGGTGATCGAACACGATGCCGTGTTGATGGAGCGTCGCGAGCTGATCGACGCGGCACTCGCCGCAGTCGGCTTGGCCGTCGAGAACACCCGCCTCTATGCCGTCCTGCAAGCTCAGGTCGAGCAGATCCGTGCCTCCCGGCTGCGGTTGACCCAGACGGCATTCGAGGAGCGTCAGCGAATCCAGCGTGATCTGCACGACGGCGCCCAACAACGATTCTTCGTTGTTCTCATGCTCCTCGATCGTGCACAACGGCTGCTCCCCACCGGCCCCGACTTCTCGGCCGATGTGCATGACAGCCTCCACCGCGCGCACGCCGAACTCACCGAGGCGCTGCGTGGACTGCGTAACCTCGTGCAGGGCATCTACCCCACCGATCTGGCCGAACACGGCCTCGCGACCGCGGTGAGCAATCTCGTCGACCAAGCGCCGACTCCCGTCGACTTCGCGATCACCGAAACCCGCTGGGCTCGCCACATCGAAATGACGGCGTATTTCGTGATCAGCGAAGCGCTGGCCAATGCCTACAAACATGCCGACGCGACATCTGTTCGGGTCGACGTCGCTTCCCGGGACCACTGTCTGGTCACCACCATCAGCGACAACGGCCGCGGCGGTGTCGAGCACAACGGGGGACTGGGCTTGGCCAGCTTGCGCAACCGTGTCGACGCCGTCGGCGGAACCCTGGCCATACACAGCCCCCACGGCGGTGGAACAACCCTCACCGCGACTTTCCCACAGTCCGCAACGCGTCAACCCATCGAGAAACCGGAGCACTTATGAGAGTTGTCATCGTCGAGAATCAAGGCTTCTACCTCGATCTCCTGACCGACGCCCTTCGCGGCCGTGGCATCGAGGTCGCCGGGCGCGCCGCCAACCGGGCCGAAGCCCTCACTGTCATCAACGACACGGCGCCGGATCTCGTAGTAGTCGACATCCGCCTCACCGAAGCCACCGACGACGAAGGGTTACGTGTCGCTGAAACAGTCCGAAGCCAGTACCCCGACGTCGCACTCTTGGCGCTGTCCGCCTACCTTCTGCCTGCCTACGCCGAGCGGCTGCTGGTCATGGACGCTGTTCCGCGCGCGGTCGGGTATCTCGGTAAGGAACGGCTCGGCAATCTCGACGAACTGGTCCAGGCATTTCAACGGATCACCCGCGGCGAAGTCGTGATCGATCCCCTCATCATCAGCCAGCTCATGGCCCGCCGCCGCACCAAGAACCCACTCGACAATCTCACCCCCACCGAACGACGCGTCCTGGCTCTGGTCGCGGAAGGTTATTCCAATCTCGGTATCGCGCAACAACTCAACACCAAGATCAATACCGTCGAGCACCACGTTTCCACAATCAAGGACAAACTCGGTCTCGTCCAAGCCGACGACCCGGCCCGCCCGCACGTCAACATCCGAGTCCTCGCCGCGTTGACCTACCTCCGCGGTAATCCACAATGAGACACCGCCGCCGTCGCCCGGCCCTACACCGATGCCCGCGTAGCCAGAATCTGCGCGGGCACCAGCGAGGTATGAAAAATGATCATCGCCAGGGACCTCGGTGTGGCGTGAAACCGGAGATCGGCCGGTCAGAAGCGCTCGAGGTCATAGAGTTCGGCCCCGGAGGAATCGGAGACCGACGCGTGATCGGCATCCGAGAACACGACGAGGTAGGTGGCACGATTGGAGCTTTGGGTGACGCGTAGCGAGTACCTGCCTTCGGCGTCGGGTTTGCTGGACATCGAGCACGTCATCGGGCCGCCGATGTCGAGCGGTCGACCGTTGTTGTAGTAGAACCCATCGCAAGCGCCGCCGTCGGAACCGAAGGTTTTGGTACCGGTGCCGTCGGAGGCAGACCAGGTGCCGGACATCGTCTCGGCACCGCCGACCTGCTGCGTTTCTTGTTGGCTGGTCAGCTGGTTGGCGGAGAAACCGAGCAGCGCGACCACCCCGATGACGACGAACGTCGCGAGGACCGGGTGGCGCCTGGCCTGGTTGACGACCTTGTTCCTGACATTGACCGGGCCCGAGGCGTGAATATCGCCCGCTACACCGAAATTGCCGGAGTAGGTGCGCGACCCGGCATCGGACGGGACGGGAGACGGAGCCGGGGTTGCGGTCAGTCGCGCGAGTTCGGCACCGAATCGGCTGTCGGCGGCGACCGCCGCCGAAATCGACCGTTCCACCGCGACCTGGGTTTCCGCGGACACCGCGCCGTCGGTGGCGCGGGCCTCGTAGAACAGTTGTTGCACGGCCGGGTCGCCGCCGAGCTTGGCGACAACAGCCTGGCGCACCCCATCGATCGCGAGGTCGAGTGCTCGGCCGGTGATTCCGTTGATAGGTTGCCGGACTCGGCCGGCCTTGCCGATCGCCCAGGCGACCAACATGGCCACGGCAATTTCCACGGTCATCGCGTATTCACCTTTCCCGAATTGCGGTGCGCGCCGCAGTGGTCCGCGGCGCGCCGGTTCAGCCCCATGTGCTGGAGTCCCAGTCGACGGCGTTGTCGATCTGCTGTGTGCCGTTGCGGCCCGCCTTGCCTCCGGTGTTCTTGCTGAATCCGAAAGTGCCGCAGTAGGAGTCCACTTCGGTGCGCACGCCGATAGTGTTGGCGGTCGACAGCGTTTCGAGGTCGTGGGCGGACAACAGGTCGTCGAGGGTTTCGTTCTGTTCCTCGTAGCTCATCGCCGCGAACTCGGAACAGGTCACCTTCGTCGGGTCCTGCCCGCACGAGACGGACGCCAGGACCAAGACGATGCCTACCGTCACCGTGGTGACGCCTCGGAATGTCATCGGCGATCCACTCCCGGTCATCGACTCAGGCCCGCGAAGAGGACGAGCCCACCCACGATGGGCAGCGCGTAGAACCAATCCGTCATGAAGTAGCTGCCGCGCGAGAACGCGATGTAGCCTCCGTATCCCATGGATATCAGCCCCAGCACGATCGCCACGATCGCGCCCGAACCGTAGAAATTGAATCCGGCTACACAGAGCGTGATTCCGAATACCGCTACGAACAATGCGTTGACATATCGCATTCGATTACCTCTTATCCGTTTCCGAAGGGCAGGGTGCGCATTCGAGCGCACCCCGCCCGGCGCCCGAATCGGCGGGCCTTCTCGTGACGACGCCGTGGGCGTTGCCGCATCGAGAATGCACTGCTGCGGTGGTGTCGGGGCATGTGGCGTGGAAACGCTGAAATACGCTGAACACCACTGGAAACGGAGAGGTAGCCCTCAGGCGAAGAGGGTAGGGTTCCCCCAGGCCAGAGCCGGTAGCTTGCTTGGACGCCCGACGGCCGCACCCAATCCGGCGAGCATCGGATTGGCGACCGTATCGGGACGATAGGCGACCAGGCGTAGCCGCAGGACATCGCTCACGTCGTAGCGGATCCGCGCCGGTTCACCGTAGGTCACCTCGACCTGTTTCTGCGCCTCGCCGTCGAGGAAGACCTGGAAGTAGCCGATCTGGCGCGCGTCGACGGCGTCGTCGAGGATTCCGACCAGGGTCTCGAACTCGTGGAACGACCGGCGCAGGTTGTACTCGATCGGGCTACGCGGGTCGCCACAGAAATTCGCACAGCGGTGAACAATGCTGTTGCCGTAGTGGATTCCGTTCAGATCGGCTCCGGTGATCTGCAGATCCGGTCCGCGCGTGATCGGGTCCAAAGCGTCGGTGAGCAGTCGTGCCTTGCGCTTGCGTGGTGCGACATCGGCAGGCTGTGTTTCGGTGCGTCGGGTGCCGAACCGCGGCCCGACCCACGTGCCACGAGGCGGCGCGGGATGTTCGGTGACTCCGCTGAGCGCCGCGAGCAGATCGTTGACGCCCTCGGTCGTGAATTCGCTGATCTCATACCGGGTGGTGGAATGAGCGGTCAGGAAGACCGGGACCTCGTCGACCGAGCGGCCAGGGAGGATGACCGGCAGAATTCGCCGGGTTTCCCTCGGGCGATCCCTCGTGATGCCGTCGCGGATGATCGCCGCCTCGAACTGTGCGCCCCGCCCCTCGTCCGCGGCGGCGGTGCCGTCCGCACGGCGTTTGTAGGCGGGAGAGGCGATGACGAGCACGAAATCCGCCTCGGTCAGTTGCTCGATGGCCCACAGCGACCAGTCGAGGCGCTCCTTGTCGTCCCAGACGTCGAGCCGGACGTCGACGCCTGCCTCGCTGCGGAGGAACGTGCTGAACTCGCGTACCAGCTCCTTGTGCTCGGGTGAGTCGTGCGAATAGGAGACGAACACCCGTGGTGCGCTGTCCGAGGCCGGCGGGCCGGCCGAGTCCAGCTCGGTGCTCACTGGAGCGAGGTGGGCTGCTCAGCAGCCCGTGTCGGCGTCGTCGTTGTCTTGTTCCTCATGTCGTCCCTTCTGATCTTCGTCCCGAAGATGTTCTGCCCGAGTGGAATACGAATCGCGCGGCGCGCTCGCCACCCTGTGGCGAAGTCGGTGACGGGCCAGAATGGTAGGCGACGTCGACCTCGTCGCGGATTGGATTCACCACGACAGATCCGCCACGGTGTCCAGAGCCCGCACCAACCGGGATCCCGCCGCGACGGTCAGATCCCAGGTGAGTGGCAGCGGAAGTATGCGGTGGTGGTGGTCGACGGTGCGCACGGCCAACGCGATCGGCGCCTGGGTCGGGTACAGCAGCGGGAACAACAGCGTCAGCACGAGCGAATCGGTGCGCAGAGCGACCGCGATATGCACGACCCCTTCGACATCGGCGGTTCTCGGTGTGGATACCGATGCGCCGAGTGTTGCCGCGAGTCTGGCGCAGTCGCGTCCGATCGGCAGGATCTGCACCCGGGCGGGACGAACCTCGACCGCGCCCAGCGTGGTCGGCGTCGAGACGAAGACGGACATGACGCCGTTGGGCAGGAGCACGTGGTGGTCTTCGGTGCGCTGATTCTGTCGGGTCACAATGGGCGTGACATACCTGCCCAGCCATGGCGTCAGGCGCAGGCAATCGGCGAACGCCACGAGGTCCGCGGCTGACGGATGCTCGGCGCCCTCGGTGTGCGAGTGCACGATTCCCTTCAATTCGAGGTCGGGTTCGACCAACTCGACGCGCGTGAGGGCGCGCTGGAACGCCACTGAGAAACGGAAGGTCGCCGTCGCCGAAATAGCGTCCGGATCAGGAAGAAATGACGTGATCAGTGGCATTCCGAGCGGACCGAGCAACCCGCCACCACGTTCCGGCGGGTGGGCGGCGACGTGCTGGTCGATGGCGGTGAGGGCGGAGTCGACGATGGAAATGTGGCGGAACATCTGCCTTCACGCGCCCCGTTGGGCGTCGGGGCCGAAATCGTTGCCGCCCGCGGGTAGTCGACGGCGTCGCGCAGCGGTTCGCGCGTGCAGCGGCACGGTCGTCACCTGCGAGAACTGGCGATCGAGTGGCTCGTCTGCCCTGTCCACCAGCAGAATTCGGCCGTCGGAGTCCATCACCAGGCCGTACGGACGGAACGGATCGCACCTCGGCCGCGACCCCGCCGCATCGACGGGGACGTCATCGTGAGATCTGGGTCTGCTCATCGCCTCGGACACGGGCGTCTCCTTCGGTAGACTGAACCGTCATGCCAGCACGGGCGAGGTGCGGGGCGCCCGGAGATCTGGAAAGCGCTCGAAAAGCCTGCAGGATGCTGCGCGGTCCCGAGCAGGAGGCTGACTGTGGGCGGCAAGAAGACAACGCTGAAGTTCGCGCGATTCGCCGCCGAGTTGAGGGCCGCCAAGCTACGCGCCGAGCGGACTTCCGGCCCGGTGGCATGCAGCAAGGTGGCCAAACTGGTCGGTGTCTCCACCAGTAGCGTCTACGCCTACCTGCGGGGAGAGACCCTGCCCGATACCAAGCGCCTCGACGAATTGCTTGCGGCGCTGAATATCTCGGGTCCCGATGCCAAACGGCTGGCCGATCTGCGGGAATCGCTCGAGATGTGGCATCGGGGTGAAGGTGCGGGTGTCGCGCGCGGCGCGGAGGACTGCCCCGAGACCGAGTCGACCGCACGAGAGGTGTTGCGGCACAACGATCTGCCGCGCGACATCGCGGTTCTGCACGGCCGGGAACGCGAGCTCGACGAGGTGATCACGCTGGTCGGTGACGGCGGCACGCTCTGCGTTCTGTCGGGACTCGGGGGAGTCGGCAAGACCGCGCTGGCGGTTCGTGCCGCGCGACACCTGTTGTCACGGTTTCCAGACGGCTGCCTCTTCTTGGACCTGCGCGGTTACGCGGCCGGGCCGGTCGTGGCACCGGCGGTAGCCGCGGGCGCGCTGTTGCGGCAGATGGGAGTTGCCGCCGAATCGATTCCCGCTCAACCGGACTCGCGGCTGTTGCTGCTGCGAGACAAGCTCGGTGCGGGAAAGTATCTCGTCCTGCTCGACAACGTCGTCGACTCGGCGCACGTGGCGCCGCTGCTGCCGGGAGCGGGTGCCTGCGCGATCATCGTCACCAGCCGCGGCACGCTCAACGGACTCGACGAGGTGGACCGAGTGCCGATCGGTCGGCTGAGCGAGGACGATGCGCTCGCGCTACTCGATCGCCTCACCCGCGGGCTGCCTCCCGGGCGTGTACCGAGCGCTTCCCAGCGCGCCGCGATCGCGCGCCAGTGCCACGGCCTGCCGGTGGCGATCCGGATCGCCGCGGCGATCCTGCGCAGCGAGATGTGGCCGACGGCCGAGCACGGCGAGCCACTGGTCGCGCTGGAGATGCTGCACGACGGTGACCGTGATGTCGAGTCGCTGTTCGAGTACTCCGTGGTCCGTCTGCCACCGGAATCGGCGCGGGCGTTCACGGTACTCGGCCTGCACCCGGGTACGAGTTTCGACATCGGGAGCGGCGCCGCGCTGATGGGCATCGAGCCCGCGGACATGTGGCGGCATCTGCGCCTGCTGATCGAGGTGAGTCTGCTCGAACCCGCCGCGCGCGGACGATACCGCTGCCACGATCTGGTCCGCGAGTTCGCGCGCCGCCGCGCCGCCGTCCACTGCGATCGGGCCACCGCGCGGGCGGCGCTGGTTCGTCTCGTCGAGCATTACACCGCTTTCGCCGACGGCATGGACAGAGTGCTGACCCCGTCCCGGCATCGTGGCGAGATGGCGCCTGGTCCGCGTCGAGTCGCGGCGACAGAACCGACGTACCAGGAGGCCATGCTGGCGATGACCGCCGAGCGTGACAATCTGGCCGCCGTGGCCCGCGCCGCGTTCGAACACGGCCTCGACGAGCAGTGCTGGCAGATCGCCTTCGCGGTGCGCGGGTTCGCGTTCATCGCCAAGGACATCGAATTGTGGACCGAGACCCATGAGCTGGCCGTCACGGCCGCCGTGCGGGCCGGAAACCAGTATGCGGAGGCTGTCACCTGCAACAATCTCGGGCTCGCCCTGATGACGGAGGGCGAACCTGCGGCGGCTGCCGTGCGTTATGAGCAGGCGCGGGCGCTGTTCGTGCGGCTCGGCGACCGGCACGGTGAGCACACCGCGCTGGCCCATCAGGCGTGGGTGCATGTGCACAGGCGCGAGTTCGAGCAGGCGCTCGAGCTGAGTCTGCGCGCCCTCGCGTTCGCCGATCTGCATGGTGCGCCGCGAAATCGGGCCATCCTGTTGCGGGACACGGCCCTCATCGAGGTGAGCCTCGGCAGGCATCTCGACGCCTTGCCGAGGCTGCTCGAAGCGGCGGAGATGTTCCGGACGTTCAACCTGTTCGCCGACGAGGCCATGACCGCGAACGTACTCGGTGACGCCTATCTGTCCCTCGGCGATTTCTCCGATGCCCGAGAGGCTTTCGAGCATGCTGTCGCCCTCGGGCAGATGGCCTGCAGCGCCGCCGAGCAGGCTCGTGGTCACGCCGGGCTCGCGAAGGTCGCCGACGCCCGTGGCGAACAGGCGGTGGCGCGACACCATCGGCGCAGCGCGATCGACCTGTCCACCCAGGTGGGCGACCCCGTTCGGGTCACGGAGATCGTGGCCCGATCCGAGGCGGTCGAGGCTGCGCCGGCCTCGGCTGGAAGTCGGCTGGAGGACTCTGTAATCGCCTGAACGGCAACCCTATCCAGATCCGGGCGCGGCGTGGCTACCGTGAATTCCGTGAACATGGTGGCCACTCTCATCACGGCCGTGACGACCGTCGCGGTCGCCGGACTAGCCTATCTGCTCAACCAGCGCGGCCAGCTCGCCCAGGAACGGCGGCAGGCGCGACTGGTCAGGATCAGCAGGCAGATTCGTGAGCTGTACGGTCCGCTGCACGTCATGGTCGACATCAACGAACGCATCTGGGAGAAGCTGCGCGAAGCGCAGCTTCCAGCCGCGGCGCACCGTCGTCCTGATCTCGCCACCGAGACCTGGCGGCGGTGGCGAGACCACGCGTTGATGCCGGTGAACCGGGCGATGCGCGATCTGATCATCGAACACGCCGATCTCGTACCGGATTACGAGGTTCCGGAACCGCTGCTGAGGTTCTGTTCGCATGTCGCGTCCGTCGAGGTGCAACTGGCCGCCGAGTCCGACGGTGTGCATGTCCGCCCTCTGGTGCCACACCCGGGTGCCGCATACGTGCGCTACGTACGCGACACCTACGGGCAGCTTAAAACCGAACAGCAAAAGCTGGTTCGTACGGCGCACTAATTCCGACCGTCCAGAATTCATTTCCGGGCGGTATCGGTTTGGGGTGCGCAATATCGCCGAAACGGTTGCGGCAGAACGAATAGTGCCGTATTCATCTACCCGGTGAGCCTTGCCCGGCAACGCTGCCGCGAACCGGCTCATCACCGTCTTGAATCTGGACTGGAGCACGTCTTGAGTTTCATCAAAGCGAGGCCGTCGCGATGGCTGGCCGTGACAACGGTTTCTGCTTTGCTGGTGGCCGGCCTCGCGAACGCCGAGGGCGCACTGTCGTTACTGGAACGGTTCACCTCGGCGGACGAGCGTGCCCTGCCCACCGTCTCCCCGACATCGGCGCTTCCCTTCGCTCCCACGTCGAGCCTCGCCCCATCCCCGGGGGTCGCGCCTTCGACGGGTGCCCGCGCGGCCGGGTGGTACGAGTTGACCTCGTACCGAGCCGTCTCCTGGAACAACGGTTTCGACCCGGTCGATCCGGTTCGAATCGGATCGGCGAGCTTCCCGAGCAGCATTGTCGGCTACTACCCGTCCACGTCGTCGGACCCCATGAATCGCGCGATCTGGACGATCGGCGGCACATGCGATCGGTTCTCGGTATGGATCGGCAAGGACGCTGATTCCGGTTCGTCCGACGGAATCGGTCGATTCGTCGTGCAGGCCGATGATCGTGAGGTCTTCACCGGCGAGATGACGATGGCCGACGGCGCTCGCGAGGTCGCCGTCGACATTTCCGGTGCCATCCGGCTGACGTTGTTCGACACGAGAAGGTCCCAGGATGCGAAGAATGCGTGGGGCCGGCCGAGGGTGCACTGCACGGAGCCGCCCGGGCGTAAGCGCTGAGACCGAGTCGGTAGGGAATTCGTTCGCACCGGATGAAACTTTGGCAAACCAGCAGCAGAGTGCGTCCCACCGCGCTGCGGAAAATGGAAGAGAAAAATGAACCCACGGATCGGAACAATCGAAAGAGACCGCGCGATGACGCTTCTCAACGAGCATCAGGCAGCCGGGCGCATCGACCTCAGGGAATTCGATCTGCGGGCGCAAAAGATCACCGCTGCCGCCACCCAGGCCGACTTGGACGCCATCTTCGCGGATCTGCCGTCGCCGGTGAGCAACCGACGTAATCCATTGCTGCTCGCCACCGTCGCGTTGGGGATTACCTGCGTCGTGCTGGTCGGCGCGGTGGTGGTACTTGCCTCGCAGCGGTCGTCCGCACCGGCGAACGACACGGCGGCGCCGGTTTCGGTGACCGCCCCGCGTCCGAGCGCTGTAGCCGCCGCGCCGACCACTTCCCGATCCGGCACATCGACATCGACATCGGCTGCCGGGTCGACCTCGGGAGCTCTGTCGGACGTGAGCACCGATGCCGTGCAATACGTGATGGACTTCAAACCTTTGTCGGGTGGGGAGTCCGCGGATCTCGAGTTCGGGCCGAGCCGGGTGTCGGGAACTTCCTACAGCCGCTCTGTTCTGCTCTCGCCCTACCGGAAGGATATGGCGTTCGTCGAGTACGACCTCGGACGCAAGTTCACCCGCCTCGACGGTGTGCTCGGCGTACAGGACGATTCGACGCCGAGCGACATCGCCGTGCAGTTCCAGATCTACGCCGACGGAACGCTACTCACCGACGTCGTGGTGAAACTCGGTGCCTCTGTGCCGATCCATCTCGAATTCGACAAGCCGTTGCGTCTGCGCCTGCAGGTGACCGATACCACCGGGGGTGCCTGCGTGGGAGTCTTCGGAGATCTGCGCGCAACCCGGTAGCGGATGGTCAGCTGGGTCCTGTTCGACCGACTGTCGGGCCGGCTCGGTCACCTCGGCGTCGCCGGGACCGCGTCGTCCGACGGCCGCGCGCAGGTCGGCGACGAACGAGCGTGACTGCCGGCCGGTCTTTTTCCGGGTAGATCCGTCGCGAGGCCGGATCGGTGAACCATCGGTAGATGAAGTTTCTCGCGCGACCGTGGTGCGCGGAAGGGTCGCCGAGCATCGCGACCGCGAGCGGGTTCTGGGCCAGAACGGTGTGCAAGTCGGTACTCACCATCGCCGGGGTCACGTCGATTCACTTCACAGCGACCGGGTTCGATGCTGAACAGAAATGAGTTCGCCGATCCGGGCGACGTCGGGTTCCTCACGCGCGACGTTCTCATCGAGCGCGTGGAGCCACTCCGAAATGAGGGCTGCGGTGACGCGCGGCGCCTCGACCTGAGGATTGTGACCGGCGTCGTCGAGGATCGCGGCGGTCATCTTCGGGTAGTGGTCCAGCAGGGTGAGCTGATCGTGCCGGCCGACGAGCGCGTCACGGCGGGTGGTGACGAGCAGGTGGCGGCCAGGGTGCGGTGCGACGGCAGTCTCCGGAGGCTCGGACAAGAGGAACGCCGCTTCCAGTTCTGCCGCCGCGGACCGGTCGTGCGCACGCCAGCCCGGAAGGATGTACTCGCGGAACTGCTTCCAGCGGATTTCGTCCAAGTTCGCCATCACGAGTGCGAACAGCTCACGCTCGTCGGATGGGAGCCCCGGCCAGGAAGTCGTCGTCGGAGCTGAGCGCGGTGACGTAGGGAAGCGTGCGGTCGGCACCCCACCGGACGACCGGCACCAGCAGCGTCATTCCCAAGACCTGATCACCGAACGCGGCGGTGACTGCCCGCGCGATCTGACCGCCGAATGACTGTCCGACGACGGCGAACCGCCGATCACCCACGAGGCGGCGGATATTCGTGATCACGGCTTCAGTCACCGTAGTCGCACTGGTGGTGCCGGCCGCTCGTGGACTGTGGCCGTGGCCAGGGAGATCCAGGTAGATCCTGCGGAATCCGGGCCACTGGAGGAAGGCGGCTTCGAGTGGCAGGAGAACGCGGTGATCAACGGTGTACCCGTGGATCAGGACCACCGGGATGCCGTGTCCGTGGTCGGTATGCCAAAGTTCTGGAGTCATGCCGCAGAACGTAGAACCTTCACACTTACGGCAAGGTCAACCGTGCTGTGACGAGGACAACGCCTGTACTGCGTCGAAGTAGCTGTCGATCGCGTCGCGGTTGCGGATCAGGCACTCGATGCGTCGGGTCATCTGGTCGCGTTCGCGTTGCAAGGTAGCGAGCATTTCGGGGGTCGCACTGATCTCGCCGGGGTGTTGGTCAGCTTCGACAACTCGCCGATACTCACGTGCCCACCCTCGTTCCTGATCCGACTCGCGTCCATTCTCCACGTCCTCGAAAGGGCCGCGATCAGGAATTGCGGAACTCGGATGTGCGGTGGCGGCGGTGCAGCTCGCCGATCTCGGTGCCGTCGGCGGTGTTGAACGCGGCGAACTCGGGTGACTGTGATCTCAGCTGTCGGTGCGTGAGGACCGGCGGTGCCCCGTGTCCTTTCTCGTGAAGGTGTCACAGCTGGATCGAGGAGAGACGATGACGAGCAGGGTGCGAGTGGCGGCTGTACAGGCCGAGCCTCGGTGGCTGGATGTGTCCGCCGGCGTCGACCAGGTCATCACGTTGATCGAGGCCGCGTCGGAGCAGGGCGCCCGGTTGGTCGCCTTCCCCGAGACGTTCATACCCGGGTTCCCGTGGTGGATGTGGTTGCGCGCGGTCGAGTGGGACGGCGACATCCTCGCCAGGTACCACGCCAATTCGATGACCGTCGACGGCCCTGAGCTGCGCGCGATCCGCTACGCCGCACGCCGCCGAGGCGTCCACGTCGGACTCGGCTTCTCCGAGCGAGCCGGGAACCGCGTATTCATGTCCCAGGCGCTGATCGACGATCAGGGCGACATCACCGTCTCCCGCAAGATGCTGCCCACCGCCCTGGAACGCAGCGTGTTCGGCACGGCGGACGGGCCCGCGCTGCTGCGTGAGACCGCACTCGGCACGATCGGGGCGCTCGGTGGCGCCGACCATTTCCTGTCCGGCGCGTGCGAGGCGATGCAGCGGGCGGGCGAGCACATCCATCTGGCGTCCTGGCCCGGATTCACGTTCTGCCGCGGTGACACCCGGATCGACGCGGCGGAACTGAGCACCGCTGCCAGCCGCCGGTACGCGCGGGCGGCTGGCAGCTACCTGCTGGCACCGACCGCGGTAGTCCCGGTGCGCGGATGGCAGGCGGCGGCGGAGGGCCGCGCCGACGTGCTGCACGGGGGTAGCGGTGTCGCTCGGATCCTCGGCCCCGACGGTCACGACCTCGCGATCCCGATGAATCCCGACGAGGAAGGGCTGCTCGTCGCCGACCTCATCGTCGCCACCGCGCGCTATCGCCCCGACTTGCCGTGCGCCGACCGCGCGCTCGCCTGACAAATCCGCGACACACCCCACGGTTTGCGCGCCTCGGTGCGACGACGACCACTAGGAAGTGTCATGGTCGGGCTCGGATGGGACCGACGACCGAGAACTTCCGGGTCTGACTGCAGCGCCCTCCATCGATGCGGTGGGTGACATTGGCACAGGGGTAGAGATCGGTGCGCGCGAGACCGGCCCATGAACCCGCGAGGCCAGTCGATCGGGGAGGTCGCTGTGCTGCTGTTGATCGACCCCGATCGGGAGTCGCCATCCGCCGAGGGAGTTTCGCTAGTAGCCGCGGCGAGGATCGGTTGGTTGGCGTGTTGCCGGCGAGCGTTTTACTCCATCGGAGATCGTCGTGTATCGGAAAGGGGAGTTCGCCAAGCTGCGGGATCGGCGACGGCAAATCTGCGACCGGTCACTGAGGTCGGTACGAGCCGGATGAAGAAGTTCTTCGCGCCACCCTGCCACGGGAACAGGGGGAGATCCACGGTGTCCATCAGGTCACCGATTTCACGAATCCCTTCAGCGCGCCCTTTGACTACTACGCTCCAGGCTTCGTGGGGCTCGGGCAGGTAGCCGTCGGCCTCCAATGCGACGCGCGGATTCGACAATGCGGCGGACATCTTTGTACCTGGCGCGGATCTGAACACGATGGTTCCATGGTCGAATACGTAGTTGAGCGGGAAAATATCCGGGTCGTCGTCCACCGACACGGCGAGGCGACCGATTTCCTTGGTGCGGAGCAAGGCCCAGCATTCGTTGACAGCGAGTTCTTCGGCTTTCGGGTTGTCGTTTTCCATTTCTCAGCCTTTCTGTCGTGCACGTCGGCCGATAGTCGTCTTCCTCAGGAACCACTTCACAGTGTGCTGGATTCAGTCCGGATGCACGACCACCACCGAGCAGTCGGCGTGCTGAACCAACCAGTTGCTGGTGGAGCCCAGGAGCAAGCCGCGGAAACCGCCGCGACCTCGACTGCCGACCACGAGCAGTTGGGCAGACTTCGACCACTCGGCCAGCCGTTCGCGTGGCCCGGACACATCGACTTCGCGACGTACCACCACGTCAGGAAATTTCTCGGACCAACCCGCCAGACGCTCGGCCGGCAGGGCCTGCTCGGCCGCTTCGAAACCTGCGATCGGCATGTCGAGGTAGTCGGTGCCGCCGTACTCGCCTTCGGACAGATCGCTCCAGGCGTGGACGGCGACGAGTTCGGTTCGGCGGTACCGAGATCGAGCGGGTGTCGGCGGTTTCGGCGAACGCCAGCGGGTACGCAATGCTCCGTCGCCGTGCCTGTCCGTCGGTAGGCGAGTCCTGCACCCGATCAGCCTAAACGAGCTCGTCGCACCGCTGGCTCACGAAGGCCTCGACATGGCCGGCGGATCGGCGTCTGTCCACCCACAGGCGGATCAGGACCGGTTACTCGAGGATCTCTCAGATTGACCCGTGTTGAAACGCCCACGCGCTCCTGCCTGCGGTTTCACGACTCGCACGGCTCGGGTGCAGTGTTAACCCACATCTATATGCGCAGTTCAGGGAGGTAAATCAATGAAAAGCGTTGTGTCCGGAGGGCGATTCGAACATTACGCACACCGTCTGATTCGGCGGACTTCTTTGGTGATGGACTGACGACACGAACGCCGTGAAGCCGTTCTGATCCAGCGGTCTTCTCCGCCAACCGTCCGCTCCGTGGGCGGTTGGCGGAGGATTGGAACCTGCGACCGAAGACGAGCGTGCACATAGATGACTATCTGTACGTCCTGAATCTATCGAACCGTTCCAGAAATTTCCTGTACCAACCTGCATGCAAATCGTAGAAAAGCCCGCGATGAAGTCGAGTAGCGGAGCGGTGTGGGGGTCCCATATTTGCCTGGCGATGCTCTGACCACATCGTCTGTGTCGAACCGGGGTTGTGCCCCTCGGGATCCGGACGCGTGTGCAATGTGCACCGCGATCCGCGCCAACACGCCACGACTCCCCATGGTGACCCTACGAAGGGATGGCGATAGTGGAGGAAGAGTTCGTGCACCGACAACCGACCCGGTTACGTGATCTCAGCGAGGTTTCCACCGCACCGTCATACCCACCATTCGAGGGAGATCAGGACAGCATGAGAACCGACACCACCAAGTACAGCAATTTCAGCGGCTGGATCGATCGTCCGGACGATGTGCGACCCGCCTTGGACGGCGACATCACCTGCGACATCGCCGTCGTCGGCGGCGGCATGGGTGGAATGGCCACCGCCCTGCGCCTCGCCGAGCGCGGCCAGGACGTCGTCCTGCTGGAGGCCGAGTTCTGCGGCTACGGCTCCGCCTCACGCAACGGCGGTCAGATCGCCGGGGCGCCGGGTGGAGACCTGCGGATGCTCGGCCTGTTCTCCGGCAGCAAGCTCTCGGTGATGGCCAAGCTGGCGGAGCACGCGGGCCACTACGTGGAAGATCTCATGAAGACCCATGACATCGACTGCGACTATGTGCCGAACGGCTTGGTGTGGGGTGCGATTTCCCCGCTCATGATGCTCAGGGTCCGTACACAGGCGGCGATTCTGCGCGCCGTCGGCGGGCAGGGGACAGTCGGCAACCGTGAGCAGCTCGGCCTTCCGACCGGCTTCGTGGGCGGCATGCGAGAGAGCATCGGCGGCATGCTGAACCCGGGCAAACTCGCCCGCGGTGTACGGCGCGCCGTGCTCGACTCGCCGGTCAAGCTCTACGAGCAGACCCCGGTAAGCGATGTCCGCAGGACGGGCGGCATCGTCGAACTCTCCACCCCGAACGGCACGGTGCGGGCGAACAAGGTGGTGCTGGCGACGAGCGCCTACGCCGGCGAATGGGACATCACGCCCAAGAACCTTTCGGTGCCGCTGTACGTCATCGAGATCGAGACCGAACCCATCGCGCCCGAGCGGCTCGCCGAGCTGGAGTGGACCAGCCGGTCCGGCATCATCACCCAGCACCAGGTCATGACCCACTACCGGCTCACCGAGCGCAACACCATCGTCTGTGGGGTACGCCGACCGGAGCGCGGCCCGGGCTACCCGCTGCCGGATCGGGTTCCGTCCCCGAGCCTCGTGAAGGACATGGCGGCCGACCTGGCCGAACGGTTCCCGACGCTGGCCGACGTGTCGATCGCGCAGGCCTGGGGCGGTTGGATCGGCATCAGCGCGGACTGGCTGTCGGTCGCGGGCCAGGTGGGCAACAACGTCTACTACTCGATGGCCTGCAACGGCCACGGCCTGTGTCAGGTTCCGTATGTGGGAAAGATGCTCGCCGACTACATCGTCGACGACGAGATGCCGGAGGACCTCGCGGGCATCTGGTCGGACGCCCCGAAGTACCCGGCATCGATGGACCTGGTCATGAACCCGTTGGTGCTGCGGCTCGTCTGGAGCATGGACCGGATGAACGACTTCTTCAGCGGCAGCAAGACGCTGGCGCGTCGGCAGGTGCGTCGCCGAGGACGCGCGAAGCGCTGACGTGAGGTCGCCCCGCGCTCCCGCTCAGGCAGCTGGAGCGCGAGACGACCCTGCCGCCGCGAGCGGGCGGCGGTCAGCCCGTGCCGCGGATCCGCAGGACCATCAACGCCGTCGCTACTTCGGTCGGCCGGTCGGCGAAGGGGCGGGGGAGGAGTTCGTCGACGCGGGCGAGACGCCGGTCGATCGTGTTGCGGTGGGTGAAGAGCCGATCCGCGGTACTCGACCGGTTGAGGCCCTCTGCGACGTAGGTGAGCACCGTCTGATGCAGGACCGGGCTCGCGGCCTCGAAGTCGCCGAGGACATCGGTGACGAACTGATCGAGCTGGCCGACATCGGCCGACATCAAGTCGATCATCTGGACATCCTCGTAACGGATCACGGCCAGATTCGAGCGGAGCCGCGACAGCAGGCGCTGCGCCGCCGCGGCATCCAGATGGGTTCGCCGAAATCCGTTGATGCCCGATGCCGCCCGGCCGAGCGCCACGCGAGCACGGGGGTGGCGACTGAGCATCTCCTCGAGATCCGCGGCGGAGGGCACGGTTCTCGACGGAATCCACAGCCACTGCGCGGAGGTCCCCGCCACGACGGTGAGTCGACCCTCCGCGCCGCAGGCCCGCATCAACTGCTCACTCACCGCTTCGAGTGCGTGCGCGTCGCGCTCCGAATCCGCCCACACCACAGCGCCGATGTGCGAGCCGGTCAGCGCGTATCCCAGCTGGGCCTCGGCCCGCGCCGGCGCGATGTCGGCACCCTGCAGCAGCAGTTCGACGGTGGCGTAGCGCTGCAGCTGCGCGCCGCCGGCGAATTCTTCGCGGACGTCGTCGACCTGTTGTGCCAGTGCTGCGATGGCGTCGTCGACGGCGGTGGTCAGCGAGCAGGCGGAGACCGCCACGAGTTCCTCGAGCTCCTCGAGATCGCCTGCCACTCTGAAGCATTCGGCCAGCCACCACCGCCACACGATGTACTGTCCGGCCCGCCACGAGGTGACCTCGTCGGTGGTGAGGCCGCGCAGAACGACATTGCGCGCATAGGTACGCGTCTCCGCACTGTCCGCCGGCGGGACCCGCGCGCCGGGCGCGGCGATGTTCGACGTCAGCCACTTCTTGAGGGTGGAGACGCCGACGCGGTCGCTGGCCTCGGCCAGCACGGGGTCCTGTGAGATCTCCAGGTAACGGGGGTCCCGGAGCGTCGCCTCCTCCATGTCGGCCAGAATCTCCTTGTGCCTGGCGAGCATGGTCTCGGCGACATCGCGGAAGAGCTCGCGCACCCGGTCGGAGGGCACGGGCCACAGCTCGCCGAACTCTACGGTCATTGTCCAGGAACCTCCATCGCTCGCCGTGACAACGAGTATGCGCCGCCCGCCCCGGCGATTTGCTGGTCAGGATCTGAGGCTGTCAATCCGTCTTGGTCATCACGTGCTTGATGCGGGTGTACTCCTCGAGCGCGTAGATCGACATGTCCTTGCCATATCCGGACTGTTTGAACCCGCCGTGGGGCATCTCCGAGAGGATGGGCATGTGGTCGTTCACCCAGACGCAGCCGAAGTCGAGGTCGCGTGCCGCGCGTGCCGCGTGGCTGAGGTTCTGCGTCCAGATCGACGACGCCAGGCCGAACT
The DNA here is from genome assembly GCF_053605015.1 of Nocardia sp. NPDC003979. Taxonomy (NCBI): domain Bacteria; kingdom Bacillati; phylum Actinomycetota; class Actinomycetes; order Mycobacteriales; family Nocardiaceae; genus Nocardia; species Nocardia sp. NPDC003979. The sequence continues at coordinate 63,427 of NZ_JBSGIJ010000020.1, read as the reverse complement.
CCACGTCGTTCGCCCACTCGAAGGCCTGGTCGATATCGGCCGCACGCTGCACGGTGACGACGGGGCCGAACTGCTCGGACTGCACGAGCACGTCCGTCTGGCTCGGGTTCGCCACCACCGTGGGATCCAGGAAGAAGCCGTTGCCGGGAAGCGCCTTGCCGCCGGTCAGGATGGTGCCGTCGGTCTTGGCGAGAACGTCGAGGATGGACTGCCGGTGTGCGGCCGAGATGACGGGACCCATGTCGATGTCGCCGCCGGTAGTGGGATCGCCGACTCGGATCGCCGCGACCGCGGGTACCAGCGCCTCGAGCAGCCGGTCGTAGATGCCCGGGGTGGCGATCACCCGACACGCCGCGGTGCAGTCCTGGCCGCTGTTGACGAAGCCGGCGGCGGCGATGCCCGCGACGACCGCGTCGAGATCGGCATCGTCGAGGACGATGACCGGCGCCTTGCCACCCAGCTCGAGATGCGTTTGCGCGACATTCGCCGCGGCCACCTCGGCGATGTGCCGCCCGGTGCTGGTGTCACCGGTCAGCGAGACCAGGCCGATGCGGCGATCGGAGACCAGGTGGTCGCCGATGTCGGCCGCCGATCCCGACAGCACGTTGAACACACCGGCCGGGAAGACGTCCTGCGCGAGCGCGGCGACATAGAGGGCGGTCAGTGGGGTCTGACGCGAGGGCTTGAGGATGCTGCAGTTCCCGGCAGCCAAGGCGGGACCGATCTTCCAGGTCGCCATGAGCAGCGGGTAGTTCCACGGTGCGATGCCCGCGACGATGCCGATCGGCTCGCGCCGCACGTAGGACTCGTAGCCGCGCAGGTACTCACCGCCGGCGCGGCCCTCCATCGTCCGCGCCGCACCGGCGAAGAATCGCAGGTTGTCCACCGCGAAGGGCACCTCGTCGCGGGCGACCGGGAGGGGTTTGCCGACGTTGCGGGACTCCAGCACCGCGATCTGCTCGGCGTGTTCTTCGATCTTGGACGCGAGGGTCAGGAGCATCTCGGCACGCTCGCCCGGGGTGGTGCGCCGGAACGAGCGGAACGCCTGTTCGGCGGCGGTCACGGCCGCTTCGACGTCCTCCTGTCCGCTGGCGGGAACCTGGGCCAGGACCTCGCCGGTCGCGGGTTCGAGGACATCGAGCAGCCGTCCGGATGCGGCGGGGACGAGTTCGCCGTCGATGAGGTTCTTCGCGCTGTAGGAACTGGGGTCGAGCATGGTGATCTCCTGTGGTCGTTGTCGGATGCGATGAGATGAGGAGGTTGGACGGATCCTGCGCGGTCGAGAAGTCACACCGGAGCAGGCGCAGTCAGTCGGGTGCCTTTCGACGCGATCCGCGCGACCGGGAGGTCGCCCATGGAAAGGAACCCGGGGGATGCGTCGACGACCGCGGTCGCGACGTTCACCGCTGCCGCGATCGTGCTCATGAACGACTCGAAGCCGACGGGCGAGGACAGCTCGATCACCTGGTCGGTCCCCTCGATGCGGTAGTCGTCGCCCGCGATCACCGGATCGCTGCCGTCGAAGAAGCCGAACATGATCTCGAGGTCGATCACCGTTCGACCGCCCAGCGTGCCGCGCGCGGCGTGGGTGACGGCGGCGATCCGACCCGGCTCGATGACGACGTGGTCGCCGGTCCGGACGGTGTCGCTGACGATCGCGGGGCAGACCTGGCCGACGACGATCTCGTCGAGTGACCAGCCGAGGCCGGCGGCGAGCGCGCTGATGGCCTGTTCGAAGCCGTAGTGGCCGACCACCGCTCCGCAGGCCTGCGCCTCGTCGAACTGCGCGGGCGTGAGCCCGAGGCCGAACTTGGACAGGATCGCGCCGTAGCGCGACATGTTGGTCCGGCGGCGGATGACGACCCGCTCCACGCGCTGGGTGAGTGTCGTCAGCAGGAGCGGGAGGGTGTCCATCAGGACGCCGGGGTTCGCGCCCGTACCGACGACGGTGACGCCGTTGGCCTTCGCGACCTGGTCCAGGCGTCGTGCGAGATGCGGGTGGCTGGACCACGGGTAGGACAATTCTTCGCAGATGCTCATCACGTTGTAGGACCGTTCGAGCAACGGCACGAGGGTGTCGACCACCAGGTTCAGGTCCGAGGTTGTTGCCACGACGGCCAGGTCGGCCGCGGGAAGGCTGGAGGGTTCGTCGATGACGGTGACCCCGCTCGCGCCGAGGCCGGCGAGGGTACCGAGGTCGGCGCCGACGACGGCGGGATTCCGGTCGGCCGCGCCGACGATCCGCACGTCGGTGCGTCGCAGGAGGGATTCGGCCATGGCGAGCCCGGTGGCGCCGAGGCCGACCAGGACGATCGTGTGCGTCAAAGAGCTTGTCCTTCAGTGAGATTGGTTGCCGGGTCGGCCTGGGCTATTCCTGGGTTCCCGCGGTCGGTCGTAGTCGCCCGACCACGGGGCCGAGGGCGAGGGAGCCGAGAAGCAGCACGATGATGGCGACGGAGACGCTCTGCTCGGCTCCCGCGAGAAGGTCGAGATTGAGCAGCATCGCCGCCAGGATCACGAGCAGTCCGCCGAGGCCGAGCAGGGGTGCCACCAGGGTCCGCAAGGCCGAGGTCCCGTGGGACTCGCGGCGGAAATAGACCAGCACGGCCGAGCACGTGAGCACCAGCAGGATCACGTAGCCGACCGAGCCCAGCCCCGAGGTCCAGGTGTAGAGCTGACTCATCGGATCGAGGCCGATCGCGACGGCGAGCGCCACGACCCCGACCACCGCCGCCGTCACCGCGAGCGATCCGCGGTGCGGCGAATTGTGTTCCGGGTGGACCGCCGCCAAGCGGTGCGGGAGCAGCTCACGTGACGACAACGACAGGGTGTACCGGGACAGGATGTTGTGCCAGGTCAGGGCTGCGGCGAAGGTGCTGGTGACGAACAGGGGCACGATCAGGTCCGCGCCGACCCGGCCGAGGTACTGCAGCGCGACCGAGGACAGCAGGCCCTCGGGATCGGCGGTAGCGGCGGCGACGACCTGACTGTCACCGATTCCGCTGATCACCGCCCACGAGGTGACCGCGTAGAACAGGCCGACGACGGTCACGGAGACGACGGTCGCCCGGCGCACGGTGCGGACGGGGTCCTTCGCCTCGTCGCGGAACACGGCGGCGGCCTCGATGCCGATGAAGCTGAGGACGGCGAAGATGAGCGCCACGCCGGGCGCGCCGCTGAAGGCGTCCGCGAGGGAGACGACGCCGTCGGACAGGCCCTCCGGGCCGCCGCCGCGCAGGAGGATCGCGGCGTTCAGCACGACGACGAGGCCGACCTCCGCGACCAGCAGGACGCCGAGCACCTTCCCCGACACCTCGACGTTGCGGTGGCCGAGGAAGGCGATGATCGCCAGCCCGACCGCGGCCCAGACCCACCATGGCATCGAGGGTCCGCCGTAAGTGGTCACCAGTGCGTCGGTGCCGATCCCGAGCAGCACGTAGAGCCCGATGTAGATGCACGTGTAGGACAGCACGGCCAGGTAGCCGGTGCCGATCCCGGCGACCCGGCCGAGCCCCGCGTGCACGTAGGAGTAGAAGGCTCCCGCGGACCGGACGAACGGCGTCATGGTGGTGAATCCGAGGACGAAGAGAAGGAGCACGGCGAGCGTGGCGAGATAGGCCGCCGGGAGCCCTGCCCCGTTGCCGAGCGCCAGCCCGAGTGCCAACGGCCCGCCGACGACGCAGAGCGGGGCCGCGCCCGCGATGATGATGAGCGAGATCGAGAGGACACCGAGCTTGCCGTGCAGGCGGGCCGGACGCTTCGACGCAGCGCTCTCGTGGGTCCTGGTGGTCATGTCTTCCTTCATGCGATGGTTCGCCGCGCTGCCGCGGTCAGGGGATCAGCAGCTGGCGCAGCTGGGCACCGCTGGCGAGATCCGACAGCGCCTGCGCCGCCTCGTCGAGCGGCCTGCGGGCGGTGATCAGTTCGTCGAGGAGTAGTTCGCCGCTCATGTACAGGTCGACGAGTTTCGGGATGTCGAACTGCGGCCGGATGCTGCCGTAGTTGGAACCGAGGATCCGCGCGTCCATCTCGGCGAGCGCGAGCGGCTCGAAGGAGGCCGTGGCGCCCGCGGCCGGGAGTCCGACGACGACCGCGGCACCGCCGAGGGCGAGCGCGCGGATCGCGGCCTCGGTGGTGCTCACGTGCCCGATTGCGTCGAACGCGAAGTCCACGCCGTCGGGCATCAGGTCGCGCAACGCCTCGACCGCGTCCGCACCATCGAGGCCGATGGCGTCCGTGGCGCCGAAGGTCTTCGCGAGTGCGGCCCGTTCGGGGGAGAGATCGACGGCGACGATCCGCTCCGCGCCCTGCAGGCGGGCGCCCTGGACGATGTTGAGTCCGACTCCGCCGCATCCGATCACCGCGACGGTGGCTCCGGCCGTCACCTTGGCCGTGTTGACGACAGCGCCGACGCCGGTGGCGGCGGCGCACCCCACCAGCGCGACGGATTCGAGCGGCGCGTCTTCGCGGATCTTGATCGCGCCGGTCGAGGGGACGACGACCTCCTCGGCCCACGAGGACACTCCGAGGTAGTGGTTGACGCGCTGCCCACCACGGCTGAGCCGGCTGGTGCCGTCGAGCAGGCTGCCGGTCGCGTTGATGACCGTCGCGACCTGATGGCAGCGGGTCTCGCGCCCGGCGAGGCATTCGCGACACTGCCCGCAGTACGGGTTCCACGACAACACGACGTGGTCGCCCACTTCGAGGTGCGTGACATCTGGGCCGACCTCGGTGATCACACCCGAGCCCTCGTGCCCTGGAACCAGGGGCGCGGGGACCGGCCACTCACCGCGGACGAGATGCAGTTCCGAGTGACACACCCCCGCCGCCGTGATCTGGACGCGGACCTCGTTGCGCGAGGGCGCTGCGAGGTCGATGTCGGTGATTTCGACGGAGGTGTCCTTGTCGGTGAACAATGCGGCGCGCATTACTCGACTCCTTTGCGGGGCAATGTGATCGGCGAAACCGCAACGCTTTCCGGCACGGAGCGGCTGCTGAAGCGGTGTGGCGTGGATCTCACTGTGACGGCTCGGTGGGCGGATCGGCCACAGCATGTTTCAGCCAGTTACCGGGCGAAGCGGTGCAGATTGCACTCCGAGCCCAGGTGGTCGTGCGGCGCGAACCGGGGGAGGTGCGATTTCCACCACGAAGCCCCACAAGACGTTGAGATTCGATGTGGTGTGCGCCACACGGGGACCGGCAACCTGGATACCTCACGACGCGCTCGGCACAGGAAGGTAGCGAGGGATGAGCAATACAGCACCCGGCCCGGAGTACTTCGACGTCGTCATCATCGGCGGCGGAATCTCGGGTATCGGCGCCGCGACATACATCACCCGGGAGTTCCCGAACAAAAAGGTGGTGCTCCTCGAGGGGCGCGATTCCATCGGCGGCACGTGGGACCTGTTCAAATACCCCGGCGTCCGCTCCGATTCGGACCTGCACACCTTCGCGTACGAGTTCAAGAGCTGGAAGGACGAGAACGCGATCGCCGACGCCCCGCTGATCCTCGACTACCTCGAGGAGACCGTCGAGGAGTACGGCCTCGCCGATCGCGTGCGCTACCGGCACAAGGTGGTCTCGGCCGCCTGGTCGAGCGATGACGCCCACTGGCTGCTCAACGTCGACGTGACGGAGGTCGACGGCACCGTGCACCGTGAGGTCGTCAAGGCCGGCTGGGTGTTCGGCGCCACCGGTTACTACGACTACGAGAAGGGCTTCACCCCGGAGTTCCCGGGTCGCGAGGACTTCACCGGCGACATCATCCACCCGCAGCACTGGCCCGAGGGCTATGACTACTCCGGGAAAAAGGTCGTGGTGATCGGCAGCGGCGCCACCGCGATCACACTGATCCCATCGATGTTGAAGGGCGACGGAGCGGCCGCGCACGTCACGATGCTGCAGCGCACGCCGACCTACATCATGACGCTGCCGCGGGTGGACGCCCTGAGTCTGAAGCTCACCCGCCTGCTCGGCGAGCGCGGCGGCTACCTGGCCACCCGGTGGAAGAACATCCTCACCGACTGGACCGTTGTCCAGCTGCTGACCCGGTTCCCGAACGCGTCCCGCCGCTTCATCCGCAGCGCCAACGTCAAGGAGCTGCCCGCCGGTTTCGACGTCGACAAGCACTTCAACCCGCCGTACAACCCGTGGGAACAGCGCCTGTGCCTCGCGCCCGACGGCGACTTCTTCGAGTCCATCCGCGACGGTGGTGCCTCGGTGGTGACCGACCGCATTCGCCGGTTCACCGCCACCGGCATCGAACTCGAGTCCGGCGAGCACCTCGACGCCGACGTCATCATCACCGCGACCGGGCTGAACCTGCGCCTGTTCGGCGGCATCGACCTGACGGTGGACGGGCGTCCCGTCGACCTGCCGAACACCGTGGTGTACCGCGGCATGATGCTGTCCGGCGTGCCGAATTGGATGAACGCGATCGGCTACACCAAGTCGTCCTGGACGCTCAAGATCGGGCTGCTCGGCAGGAGCATCATCGAGCTGCTGCGCCACATGGACACCCACGGTTACGACACCACCGTCCCGCACGCACCCGACGGCGTCGGCACCCGCTCCATGCTCGACCTCGAGTCGGGCTACATGCGGCGCGCCAAGAACGACCTGCCGCGCCAGGGCGATGCGATGCCCTGGAAGACGGAAAACGTCTTCCTCGATGACCGGAAGATGTATCGCGGCTCCGTGATCGATGAGCATCTGCGGTTCAGCTCCCGCCTCGAGCGCGAGCTCAGCGGCCGCACCGTCGTGGAAGAAGCATGGTCATGACCGTGACCACGCGGGTTTCCGCGCCCATCCAGGCGCCCGTCGCGCTGAGCGTGGCCGAGCGGCTGCAGCGCGCCGCATTCACCGCGCTCGGCGGCCTCCCCGGCGGTCTGCTCCGCCGGATCGCGCCGCGGGTGGTCAACGCCGACGGCGACGTGATGGCGCCCGAGATCGCGCTGCTGCTTAAGGCCACCGCAGGCGCACCGGACTTCAGCGACGGCACTGCTGAACAGGCGCGCGCGATCGTCGCGAACGACTCCCGGGTGTTCGCCGACAAGGCACCCGCAGGCGTGCGTGTCGAGCCCGAGATCGTGCTGCCGACCGGCCTACGCGCGACCATGTATCGGCCGGCGGTGCCCTCGAATGCCCTGGTCCTGTTCCTGCACGGCGGAGGTTTCGTCCTGAGCAGCAGGCAGGACTACGACGTGCCCGCCCGCATGATCGCCGACGGTGCGCGCGTCAACGTGCTCTCGGTCGAGTACGGTTTGGCGCCGGATTCTCCGTTCCCCGGCCCGGTCGACGACGCGGTCACCGCCTGGCGGTTCGCCGTCGAGCGCTGCGCCCAGTGGGGGATCGATCCCGCACGGATCGTGCTGCTCGGCGACAGCGCGGGCGGCAACCTCTGCGCCGTGCTGGCCAATATCGTGGCGGGCGAGCAGCTCCGGCCCTTCCTGCAGGTGCTCATGTACCCGGTCGTGGACGCGGTCGGAAACTACGCCTCGCGCGAGGAGTTCGCCGACAACACGGCACTGTCGGCCAAGCAGATCGACTGGCTGACCGACATGTACCTGCCGGACCGGACGGACGCACTCGACCCGCGGGTCTCGCCGATCCTCGCCGACGACCTGTCCGGCGCGCCTCCGACCCTGATCACCGTGGCCGGTTTCGACCCCCTCCGGGACGAGGCGCTGGCCTACGCCGCGCGACTCGAGGAGGCAGGCGTCCCGGTTCGTGTCTTCCGTGAGAGCGGCCTCGTCCACGGCTACCTCTCGATGACCCGCATCAGCCCCACGTCCCGCGCTGCGCTCGACCGGGTCACCGGCGCTATTCGTACCAGCCTCGAGGAGTTCTGATGAGCACCACCCGCATGATCCTCGTCCTGCTCGCCGACCTGGCGATGGTCTGGGCAGGCTTCTACTACGGCATCAAGCTGCTGCGCGGCAACCGCAACTTCCTACTCGGCCTCGAATGGGTTGTGATGGCGGTGTCCGGCGTGAACGTGCTGTTCCTCGCCGCGATCAATGTGGACCACGAGAGCCTGAGTTACCACGCCATGGTCTTCTTCGACGCGTTCTCCCGGTCGTTCGGTATGACGGTGATCCTCGTCGTCGGTTTGATGGCGGTGACGCACCGATACCGCCCGAGCTGGGTGGTGGAGGCCCTGGCCATCGTGGCCGGTATCGCGGTGGGCCTCAACCGCGCCCTCGAACCCCGTGCGGTGGAACCGAACTGGGCGATCTTCTACCTCGTGATGAACCTGGCCGCCGCACTGTTCGTGTTCGTCTACATGGTGCCGAAGCTGTGGCGCGGGGGCGATCGCGGCAACGCGACGTGGGTAGCGCTCGGCGCCGCGCTCGGCGCCTTCGTGGCCATCATCTACGACTACTTCCCGATCCCCGGCGACGACGCGGACCACACGCTGTTCTACATCATCTCGCTGACGATCTGGGCACTGATGATCGTGACCTTCTCGCGCGGCTACCTCGCACTCGAACGGATCAACACGCAGACTGACGAGCGCACGTCGGCTCCGGAAGGTATCAGCGCGCGAGAAACAACGGCTTGATCAGTTCGCCGGTCGGCCCGCGACAGGCTGTGCGCAAGCACACGCGAAGGACAGCTTGCCGCGGGTCGAAGTCTTTCCGACGTCGTGGATCACCTCTCGCCACACTGCGCCGAACACCGCTGGATCCCACGATGTCATGGTGCTCGACTGTGGCCTGATGGGGTCCGCGCCAGCGCGAGCCTGGAACCGCACGCCCTACCGGGCATCAGCGCCGGCCGCCGACGGTGTGCACGCTGTCGCCGACAGCAGCGTGGTGGGTCGGCCGGTGTCGGTCGTGAATTCGCTTGCCCAGACCGATCGTCTGCTGAGCGGCCGCGGTGATGATGCGCCCCGTCCGGTACGTCGATGGCGCGCAGATAGTCGGTCCCGCGTTCGCGTGCCTCGACGGCGCGGCGCGCGCACTGCGCTCGGCGCAGGTGGCGGTCAGCGTCTTGCGTGAGGTGCTCGTGCTGTCCCACCACGAGCGCGAGATGCTGCCGGCGACCGCACGGGCGTGGCTCGACACGCACGGATCGGCCGCCAAGGCCGGCCGTCTGCTCTACTGTCACGAGAACACCGTTGCGCACCGCATCCGCCGGCTCGAGGAGCATCTCGGTGGCACGCTCGACGAAGCGGACCCTGATTCTCGCCGGCTCCGAGAACCCGATCATCCCACTGGTCAACGCGCCGATCATGCGGCGGCTGCTGCCGCACGCGACCCTGCACGTCTACCCGGACGGTCATCTCGGGTTGACAACCCGCGCCGACGATCTCGCCCCGCGCGTCGCGGACTTTCTGCGGCCGTCCCGCGACCGGTGACCCTCCGCTGCCGACACGTGATTCGTCGATCGCGACGTTCAGAGGTGACGTCGACGGGCGGGAACACGCGCCGGCACCCCCGCGAACCGGGACTGCTCCCGCGGGGGTGCCAGTACTCACTGGGCGACGGGGCTACCGACCGTCGTCTCGGTAGCCCCGTCCTGGGTGACCTCGAGTGACCGGTGATCGGAGCGGGTGCGGCGAGGTCAGGAATCGAGACCGAGGTGGTCGGCGAGGTCCGCGTAGTCGACCTGCCACAGGCCGGGGGAGCCGGTCGGGTACTGGGAGCGGAAGCCGAGGAGCCGCTGCACGCGCGGCGGGAGTGTCTCGGCGACCTCTCGGTCGACCAGGAACGGGTACGCCTCCTCCGGAGTGAGGAAGCCCGGGTTGAAGGCGAAGGCGACGCCGCGCCGATATTCGTCGGTCGTCTTGTTGGCGCCGCCACCATGGACCACCTTGCCGCTGATGACGAGCGCGTCACCCGCGTTCATCACCGCCGGGATCGTCGCCTCCGGTGTGCCGTTGTCCTCGAAGTTCTCCCAGTGGTTGCTCCCCGGGATCACCCGGGTCGCGCCGTTCTCCTCGGTGAAGTCGGTGAACGCGATCAGGAAGTTGATGGTCACCTCGGGGCCATGCGGACCCATGCCGATGAACGGGTACCAGTTCCCGAGGTCGCGGTGCAGTATCTGCGCGGCATTGCCCGGACCGATCTCGATGACCTGAGCGGTGGTCATCCAGTAGGTGCCCGACTCCTCTAGGTACACCGCGTCGCACAGCTCGTGGACGAGGTCTTTCTCGATGATCTCGTTACGGAAGGTCGGGCTGTGGGTGACGAGGTTGGTGAGCCGCTTGGTGTTGCTGCCGTGGAACGCGGCGACGATCTCGTTGTCATGAGTCGATCCAGGCCGCAGGGCCTGCAGCGGGGTCTCGACGTCGGCGTTGAATCGGTCGATCTGGTCCTTGGTCAGAAAACCCTTGATGATCACGCCGCCGTCGCGTCGGATGATCGCGAGGATGTCGGCCACCGGTGTATCGGCTGACACGGATTCCAGGGCTTGGGTGGGCTGTACTGCGGTCATGGTTTCGACTCCATTCGGGAAGGTTGGTTGACTGGTACGGGCACGCCGGGCGGCGGGTGCCCCCCCGGCGGACCTGGTGTCAGCCGAGGCTGAACGGCTGGCCCCACAGGGTCACCCAGCTGGTGACGCGCTCGGTGACGATCTCGACGCTGACGAAGGCGCGGGCCTGGGCGTATCCGCCGCAGCCGGACAGGCCGATGGTCTGGTCGGACCAGGCCACCGATCCGCTGCCACCGGAGAACACGTTGTAGGCCTTGTGCGACTCGTTGCCGAAGTCGTCGGCCTTCTCCCGGTCGAGGATGTAGAACGACTCGGCCTGGCCGGGACCGAGGGAGAGCTCACCGCTGGTGTTGGCACCGGCGCTGGCGTTGCCCTCCCAATCCGAGGCGCCTTCCACCCCGCCGCCGACACCGCCGCCGGCGATGTTCACCTGGCAGCCGACGACGTAGCCGGGCAGGACCAGGCCGCCGGCCTCGGCGCCGGTGCCGGCGAGTTCGACCTGCGCGGTCCCGGAGACCCACGCGTTGCGATGCACCGGCGTCGAGCCGAGGGAGGGGTTGATATTCGCCGATTCCCCGGTCAGCCGGACGGTCACGACGGTGCCGTCGGACAGGGTCTCGACGAGCTCACCGCCGGGCAGCGGGACGAAGGTGTCCGCGGTCGCGGGTGTGGCGGCAAGGCCGAGCGCGAGTGCGGCGACCGCGCCGACGCCGAGGCGGGCGAGATACTGACGGTTGAACATCGAATTCACCTTGGTGGTTTGAGGTTTCGCGAGGGCGAAGCGAGGGAGGACGGGCTGGTTCAGCCGATGCTGAACGGGGCGCCGTAGAGCGAGGTCTTGGAGTAGTGGTCGCCGATGATCTCGACCACGGTGTAGGCGCGGGCCTGCGCGTAGCCCGCGCAGCCCTGGATCTCGATCTCGGCGTCGCGGTACTCCACCGAGTACACCCCCGGTTCGAGGATGTCCTTGTAGTCGATCTGTACGAGCTTCACCTCGCCGGGACCGAGGTTGACCCCGATCGATCCGCCCGCGCTCACCCCGCCGGTGGAGATCCCACCGGACACCCCGGCGCCGATGGCGTCGTCGGCGATGCTCACCTGGCAGCCGACGATGTAGCCGGTGTTGAGCTGGGAGGCGCCGTGGGTCGAGGAGTTGTTGCTGCCCGGCCTGCCTGTCGGGCCGTTGGTCGGGCCCACCTCACCTTCCGGCGTGACGGCGACGTCGGCACTGGCCCGGCCGGATACCCACACCACCCGGCCCGCGCCGTTGGCCGCCATCGACGGCGACACCAGGGCGTGTTCGCCGGTGCGGGTGAGCGTGACGCCCGGACCCGACTTGGTGCCGTCCGGCAGCGGCACGAAAGCGTCGGCGCCGACGGGTGCCGCGGCCGCGACGGCGCAGGACACCGCGGCGATACCGGCCACGGCCAGCGCCGTGGTCGAGCGGGTCCTTGCCCTACGAGAACTCATGATGATCCGAATCTCCTTTGATTCTGTTGCTGATTTCGGGTACGCCGCATCGACCGCTCGAATGTCGGATGTTTCGAGAGGTGAAAGACGAAGGGGGTTGTTGTCCGGCCCGCGCCGCTACGCCGGGCGCGCGGAGACCCGCTGGAGAACTCGCTCGAGGAGCGCGGCGGTTTCCTCGATGTCGGCGAGCGTGTGGGCGGTACTGACGAAGATCTTTCCGGACGGCATGAAGACGGCGCCGGATTCGACCATGCCCGCGGTGATCTCGGCCCAGAGCCCGTCCGTGCCGTGCAGACTCGTCTGCTGATCGTGCGGCGCGAACTGCAACAGCGACCCGACCCGCCGGAGACCGGCCGGTGCGCCCGCTGCGGTCAACACGTCGGTGATCGCTGTCTCGAAGGCGGCGCCCAGCTCGTCCAGCTTCGCGAACACGCCCGGCTCGGCGGACAGCTCCATCGCGGCCTTCACCGCCGCGAGCGCGACCGGATTGCCGTTGAAGGTGCCGGCGTGGGTGAGGCCGTCGTCGACGAGATCGATGATGTCGGCGCGTCCGACGACCGCGCTCTGGGTGAACCCGCCCGCGATCGCCTTGCCGAACACCGAGAGGTCGGGGTGGACGCCGAACTTCTCGGCGGCGCCACCGCGCGCGATCCGGAAGCCGGCGATGACCTCGTCGAAGATCAGCACGACGCCGTGCTTGTCGCACAGCTCGCGGATCGTCTCGAGAAAGCCGGGTGCCGGGTTCGTGACGCCCGCGTTGCTCATGATCGGGTCGATGAGCACTGCGGCAATCTGCCGTTCCTCGGCGGCGGCGAGGATCTCCGCGATGGCCGCGGTGTCGTTGAACCTGCTGATGATCAGGTCGGCGTGGGCATGCGGGCTCTGCCCGCGGCCGGCGGGAACGGCCGCCTCACCCGTGTCGTCGGCCGTCATGCTCGCGTACACGCTGTCGTGCCAGCCGTGGTAGGCCTTCGCGAACTTGACGACGCGGTGGCGGCCGGTCGCGGCACGGGCGAACTTCAACGCGACCTGCACGGCCTCGGTCCCGGTATTGGTCCACACCAGCCGCTGCGCGCCCGGGACCGAGGCGAGTACCGCCTCCGCGGCCTCGTACTCGAGGCGATGCCCCATGCCGACGACCTGCATCGAGGTGATCACCCGCGTCACCGCGTCGACGACGTGGGGGTGGCTGTGGCCGTGGACCAGCGGCCCCCATGCCATGACGTAGTCCACGTAGCGGTCGCCGTCGAGGTCCCACACGTACGCCCCGCTGGCCCGCTCCACGAAGAGCGGGACCGGCCGCATCGTGGCCCGCAGGCCGGAGCTGACGCCACCGCCCAGGCTGCGCCGGGTGCGTTCGAATGCGGTGACGGAGGATTCGATTCCCATGGTTTTCCTTGCTAGAGGTGACAGAGGTACCGGGCCTCAGAGCTGCAGGTAGTCGCCGAGCTCGGTGTAGTCCACCTGCCAGAGGCCGGGTGAACCGGTGGGGTACTGGGAACGGAAGCCGAGCAGGCGCTGCACCCGGGGGGAGAGCTGCTTGGCGATCGCCATGTCGACGAGGAACGGATACGCCTCCTCGCCGGTGAGGAAGCCCGGGTTCAGCGCGAAGGCGACGGCACGGCGGTACTGGTCGGTGGTGACGTTCGCGCCGCCGCCGTGGACGGTCTTGCCGCTGAAGACGAGCACGTCACCGGCCCGCATGAGCGCGGGTACGGTCACCTCGGGCGTGCCGCGATCCTCGAAGTCGGGCCAGTGGTTGCTGCCCGGGATCACCCGGGTCGCGCCGTTCTCCTCGGTGAAGTCGGTGAACGCGATCAGGAAGTTGAGGGTCACCTCGGGACCCTGCGGGCCCATCCCGATGAACGGGAACCAGTTCTCCAGGTCGCGATGCAGGATCTGCGCCTTGTTCCCGGGGCCGATCTCGATGACCTGCGCGGTGGTCATCCAGTAGGTGCCGGACTCCTCGAGGAAGGTGGCGTCACAGAGTTCGTGCACCAGGTCCTTGTCGAGAATTTCCTCGCGGAAGGTCTTGCTGTGCGTCACCAGGTTCGTCAGCCGCTTGGTGTTGCTGCCGTGGAAATCGGCGACGGCCTCGATCTCGTGGGTCGAGCCGGGCGCGAGCGCGGTCAACGGCGCTTCGATCTCGCTGTTGAACCGCGCGATTTGATCCTGCGACAGGAAGTTCTCGATGATCACGCCGCCGTCCTCGGCCACGATGGCGAGAATTTCGGCGAGGGGGGTCGTTTCCGTCACCGACCGCAGGGTGGCTTTCACTGGCGCGTTCATGAACTCCTCATTTCGGTAAACCAAACGTTTGAATCAAATGATCTGATCGAGTGATTCGATTGTGTGACGGAAGACACGATGTGTCAAGGGTCGGCCGGGAATCACCGGCGAGGTGGCCGCCGTCGCGGAGGCGATGATCACCGCGCCCTGCCGTTCGCGGCGAGGGATCGAACGGGCAGGTCGAGCATCGTGCGCAGGCCGGGCGTCAGCGTCGCGGCTTCCTCGACCACGTTGCAGGCGACGGCGACCGTCGCGGGCGCGCTGGCGAAGCCGCCGGGGGCGCCGACGGTGATGTCGCCGTCGGGTGTCCGCAGCGTCCATCGATCGCCGAGCTCGACCGCGTCCAGTTCTGGGCGGAACCCGAAATGGATACTCAGGTCCACGACGACATCGTCACGGTACGAACCGCGCGCGCCATGGGTGATCCCGGCGACCGTGCCCGCCGCGATGCGCGCGTGCGGTCCGACCCGTTCCCGCTCGGCGAGCACGGCGATCTCCGGTGTGCCGACCTCGACGGCGTCCAGTTCGAGGCCGAGCGCCCAGGACAGCGCACCGATCGATTCGGCGAAACCGAAGTGCCCTGGCAGGCGCCTCTCGGCCACCGCGGCGGTGAATTCCGCAGGGGTGAGCCCGAAGCCGAACTTCTGCAGGATTCCGCCGTAGGAGGCCATCTCGGCGGTGCGCCGCACGACCACCCCCTCGACGGTCGGCGCGAGCGAGGACAAAACGGTGGGGACGACGTCCATGAGCATCCCCGGATTCGCGCCGGTGCCGAGTACCACGATCCCGTGCCGCCGGGCGATCTCGTCGATCCGGTGGCTGCGTTCGGGTTGCTCACGCCACGGGAAGCCGAGTTCCTCGCAGATGGACACGACGTGTACTCCGCTCGCCGCCAGCTCCGCCACGATCGGCTCGAGCTCGGCGAGCAGTGAGGTGGTGGCCACCAGCGCGGTGCGGGAGCCCGCCGCGGCGCCGAGGTCACCGGCGACGAGGACTCCCACCGGGTCGAGGCCCAGCAGCTCGCCCAGATCTCGGCCGGCGAGCGCGGGGTCGCGGTCCACGGCGGCGGTCACGCTCGCGCGGTCGCGGGCAAGGAGGGTTCGGGCAGCTTCCCTGCCCACGGCGCCGAGTCCGACGATGGCGATTCCGGTTCGACTCATTCTGCTCATTCCTTCACTGGGGTGCGCTCGGGCGCGGAGGTATCGCTGACAGGGTGTGCGAGCGCGCTCAGTCGCCGAAGTGCTTGCGCAGGTGGAGTGCCGCGTCGGAGGCGGCGAGGGTGGCCTTGCCGATCGTGGTCACCTCGGTGAAGAAGCCGTGCAACACGCCGTCGTAGCGGCGGATCTCGATCTCGGCGCCTGCGCGCGAGGCCACGGCGGCGAAATGCTCGTAGTCCGACCGCAGGACATCCACCTCGGCGGAAATCACCAGAGTCGGCGGCAGGGCGTGGAGGGCGGGTGACAGGAGCGGGACGGCGCGCGGATCCTGATCCGCTCCGGTGCCCGCGGCATAGTTCGACCAGAACCACATCGCATCGGCCTTGCAGAGGACCGGCGCGTCCTCGAAAGCCTCCCAGGACGGGCCGGAGTGGGTGTTCGATGTCGCGGGATAGGCCAGGACGAGCGCGCTCGGTGCGGGTTGATCCGCCGCGGCCAGGCTGGTGCAGATCGACAACGCGAGATTCCCGCCCGCGCTGTCGCCGGCCAGTGCGATGCGAGACGGGTCGATCCCCAGCGAAGCTGCCTCGCGCTGGACCCACTCGTAGGTCCGGAGGCAATCGTCGGCGGCGCCGGGAAAGACGTGTTCGGGCGCGCGCCGGTATTCGACCGAGACCACGACGCAGTCCGCCTCGATGCTGAGCGTTCTGCAGAGTTCGTCGACGCCGGCCAGTGTTCCCACGACGAAGCCGCCGCCGTGGATGTAGATCAGCGCGGGCAGGTCTCGTGCGGCGGAGGGGCGGTAGCAGCGCACCCGGAGCGGCCCGGCCGGGCTGTCGACGGTCCGCTCTTCGGCGCTGTGCACAGGTCGCGTCGGGGTCGCGGCGGCCTCGGTGGAATCGAAGAGGGAGCGCACGCCGTCCACCCCGTACCGGGAGTAGGGGGGAGCGGGCGCGTGGTCGAGCAACGCGTGAGCGAACGCCCTTTCGTCGGCGTCGAGCATGTCGATCATGGCGGCTACGGACAGGCCCATCCGAGAGTCCTTTCGGTTCGCCTACCTCGGCTTCTTCACGGGAAGAGCATCGGCAGCTCTTGACAAATCAGTTGATTAGATCACATGATTCTGTCACACGATCTCGTGAATGTGAGCGCGATCTCAATGGAGAGAGGCGGATATGCCCGAATCAGCAAGCCACGTGGTAACCGGGGAAGTGGCGGTGACTGGCGGCCCGACACCGATGGTTCTCTCGGTGGCACGGCGGTTGCGCGAGGCGATCGCCTACGGTGCGACGTTCACCGCGACCGAGGAACCGCGGACCGTCGCCCTCTCGTCGACGACCGACGCGCAAAAGACCTTCCTCACCTTCGTCGGCGCGCAGATCGCCGTCGCCGCCGCAGCCGACGGATCCGAGCCCGACCTCTCCTGGGACGTGCGGTGGTCCGATCCGGCTCCGGCCGAAATCGATGGCGAGGCGCTCGACGGCTTCGCGAAGGAGGTCCAGGTCCTGCTGTCCGGCCGGGATGTCGACTGGCGCTCGGCGGCGGCGGATTTCTGGGACCGCGTGCACGCGGTGCCCGGCGTGCCGGGTGGCCTCGGCGTCTACTGCTTCGACGAGGACGCCTCCGCCGATTTCGGCGACCTCGCCGACAACGGCTACCAGCTGTTCGGCACGTCCGCGGCGCTCGCGCGCCTTTTCGGTGGCCGCTCCCTGATCACCGACGAACTCGCGGGCGGCGAGCTCGCGGTCGACGGCTCTGTGTCCAGTTTCTCGGCGCTGTTCGGCGCCAACCTCAAGGTGGTGTTCGGTGAAGTCTGACAAGCTCGGTGACCTGGCCGCCGTGTCGAGCGTGCGGCTCGAGGCGACCAATCACGACGGTGTGCTGATCGGCAAGACGCTGTCGCCGGCGAAGTATCGCTCGTGTCGCGACAAGGGCGTCGCGGTGCCCGATCTGGTCCTCGGCCTCGACCTCGGCAACAATTCGTCGCTCGGCTACGACCACCCGCAATGGCGGCGAAACGGCCTGATCACCGATATCGAACTGCGGCCCGACGAGGACACGTTGATCGAATGGAAGCCCGGGATGGCTTCGGTGATCGGCGACCTCTGGACCCTCCAGGGCGAGCCCGTCGCGGCGGACCCCAGACAGGCGCTCAAGCGGATCGCGGCCGCGTACGCCGAGCGTGGCCTGAACGTGCTGGCGTGTGTCGAGATCGAGGCGACCGTCTTCCAGGAGTCCATCGATCAGGCACGCGCGCAGCAGTACCAGAACCTCACGCCGCTCGGCGGCACGAGTGGTGCCGCGCTGGTCCACGCGAAGTCGCCGGACCACACGGAGTACATGGAGGCGGTCGTCGCTCGCTTCGACGAGATCGGCCTGCCCTGGGAGGCGTGGTCGGACGAGGCCGCGACCGGTCAGATCGAGTTCAACATCGCCCCGGCCGACCCGGTGACCGCCGCGGACCGGTGGGCGCGCGCCCGCCAGGTCATGCGTGAGGTCGCCTACTCCCTCGGCCGGTCGGTGACCTTCATGTCCAAGTGGTCCGCGGAGTACGGGCAGGGTTCCCATCTCAACGTCTCGGTCAGCGACGCCGACGGCAACATCTTCTTCGACGCGTCCGCGCCGAACGAGCCGAGCGAGCGGATGCTGCACTTCCTCGGCGGGGTGATGGCCACGCTCGAGGCGTCGACCAGCTTCGCGCTGCCCACGATCACCTCCTACCGGCGACTGATGGAATTGGAAGGCCCGCCGACCACGCAGACGTGGGGCGTAGCGAACAAATCGTGTGCCGTGCGCGCGGTGCTGGCAGGCCCGTCCGCCACCCGCCTGGAGTACCGGCTGCCCGCCTCCGACTCCAACATGTACTCCACGCTGGCCGCGTTCCTGGCCGGTGGCCTGCTCGGACTCGACGAGAAGACGACACCGCCGCCGCGCTTCGACCGGATGGCCTGGGCGCTGGCGCCGGGCACCGTTCCCGTGGTCCCGAAGAACCTCTACGACGCCATCTCCGCGCTGGCCGCCGACGACCAGCTGCGCCGGTACCTGGGCGACGAGTTCGTCGACTACTGGGTGGGCCTGCGTCGGTGGGAATGGTTCTCCTACCACACCGGAGCCGAACGCACCGACGAGCAGATCTCGGTCTGGGAGTCGCTGCGCTACTTCGAGCTCGCATGACCGCGAAACCGGCATTCATCATTCACGGAAGGCAGTGGCGAGCATGACGAACACGATCTCGCGCGGTGAGGACCTGCGTGCGCTGGGTGCCGCGATCCCGGCGAATTTCCGGATGTGGGAGGGCGGCACCTGGACCGACGCGGCAGACGCCGAGACGCTCCCATTGCGCGATCCGTGGTCGGGCGAGGAGTTCACCCGTGTGCCGGCCGCCTCGGCCGCCGATGTGGAGCGCATGGTCGGCAACGCCCGCGCGGTCTTCGACGGTGGTTCCTGGTCACGGATCCCACCGCGTGAACGAGGCCGCGTCCTGATCGCGTGGGCGGATCTGATCGAGCGCGACGCCGATCGGCTGGCCGTCATGGTCTCGCGCGAGATGGGCAAACCGGCGCGTGAGGCCCGCGACGTCGAAATCGCCTCTGCCGTGCGGAATCTGCGCTGGTACGGCGAGCTGTCGGACAAACTCATGGACGACTCCCCACGTGGCCTGCAGGACGTGGTGGCGCTGGTCACGCGCGAACCGCTCGGTGTGGTCGCGGCGATCACCCCGTGGAACTTCCCGCTCAGCCTGGCCATGGCCAAGCTGGCGCCCGCGCTGATGGCAGGCAACAGCGTGATTCTCAAGCCCGCGCTGCAGACCTCGCCGTCGTCGCTGCGGATGGCCGAATTGAGCAGCGCCGCAGGGCTTCCCGACGGCGTCCTGCAGGTGGTGACCGGTCGCGGCGCGGTCATCGGCACGGCACTTGGCAGGCACAACACCGTGGCCTGTGTGTCCTTCACCGGTTCGACCGAGGTGGGCCTGCAGTTGCTCGGCGCCTCCGCGGTGTCCAACGGCAAGAACGTGTCGCTGGAACTGGGCGGCAAGTCGCCGAACATCATCTTCGCCGACGCCGATCTCGACGCTGCCATCCGCACCGCTGTCTGGGCGTTCACCTACAACACCGGGCAGATGTGCACCGCCGGGACACGGCTGTTCGTCGAGCAGTCGGTCTACGACCAGGTGGTCGAGGGCGTGTGCGAGCAGGCCTCGGCGTTGCGCATCGGCGATCCGCTCGATCCGGGCACAGATCTCGGACCACTGAGCAGCCGCAGCCAGTGCGACACCGTGCTCGAGTTCGTGAAATCGGGTGTGGCCGAAGGTGCCACGCTGCTGACGGGTGCCGAACACGCACTCGACGAGCGGCGCTCCCTCGTTGCGCCCGTGGTCTTCGTCGATACCGAACCCTCGATGCAGATCACCCGCGCCGAGATCTTCGGTCCGGTCGTCTGTATCCAGCCGTTCCGTGACGAAGAAGAGGCCCTACGGCTCGCCAACGACACCGACTACGGCCTGGCCTCATCGGTGTGGACCCGCGATGTGTCGCGAATCCACCGCGTGGCCCGTGGCATCGATGCCGGGAACGTGTGGGTCAACTCCTACGAGGGCGGTGCGCCGTCGACTCCCTTCGCCGGCCGGAAGTTGTCGGGCAACGGCGCCGACAAGGGCGTGTACGCCATCGACAAGTACAGCCAGTTGAAGACGACCTGGATCGCGCTCTAGCGATCGCTGAAAGAGACCCACATGCCGACAACCATCACCGCGGCCGTGCTCAACACGGCGCCCGGAAAGCTCGAGCTCGAGGAACTCGTCCTGGACGATCCAGGCCAGGACGAGGTACTCATCGACGTCCACTACTCCGGGTTGTGCCGCTCGGACCTGCATGAAATAGAGGGCACCTGGCCGGCTACGTGCCCGACTCTGCTGGGTCACGAGGCCTCCGGGGTGGTTCGGGCCGTGGGCGATCAGGTCCGCACGCTCCGACCCGGCGATCACGTCGTGACCTGCTTGAGCACTTATTGCGGGGAATGCCGGTTCTGCCTGTCCGGCCGGATGACCCTGTGCTCCAGCCGTGGGTCACTGGGCAGCCGCACCCGGCCCGTCCTGATCAACGCGCGCGGGCAGTCCGTGCACCCCACGGCGCGCCTCGGCGCGTTCGCCGAGGCGATGGTCGTGCACGAACATTCCGCGGTCCGCATCCCGGACAGCATGCCGCTGGCACCGGCTGCCGTGCTCGGCTGCGCGGTCGTCACCGGATTGAGCTCGGTCTTTCGCAGCGCCCGCGTGGAACCCGGTTCGACAGTCGCGGTGATCGGCTGCGGCGGGATCGGCATCGCGGCGATCCAGGGCGCGCGTTTGGCCGGTGCCCGCGAGATCATCGCCGTCGACGCGGTCGAGGCCAGACTGACCGATGCCGTGATGTTCGGCGCCACGGCGACCGTGCGGGCCGGCACGGGAGACGCGGTGGCGGCGGTGCGTGAGCTCACCGGTGGCGGGGTCGACTACTCGTTCGAGGCCGTCGGTTTCGCCGCCACCGTGGAGCAGGCCTTCGCGATGCTCGGCCCCGGTGGCATCGCCACCGTGGTCGGGCTGGTGCCCGACAGCCAACCCATCTCGATCCGTGGCTCGGACCTGTTCCTGCTCGAGAAGCGGCTCCAGGGCGCGCTGATGGGCTCGAACCAGTTCCCGACCGACATCCCCGGCTACGTCCGGTATTACGAGCAGGGCCGCCTGAATCTCGACGACATGCTGTCGACGATCGTGCCCCTGGAACGGATCAACGAAGGATTCGAGTTCATGAAGACCGCGGGCGGTACCCGCGTGGTCGTCGACATCAGGAGTGGATCGTGAAACCCGTCATCGCCGTCACCGGCAGGCGGATCCCCGCCACCTCCCTCGTCGGTCTCGACAGCCGATGGGCCGAGGCCCAGGCCGACATGTTCTGGGCGGAGTTCGGCGCGAAGATCGCCGAAGCCGGCGGCATCTCCGTGCAACTGCCCTACGAGAGCGCCGGACCCGAGGTCATCGCCCGCGTCGACGCGCTGGTGGTGACCGGTGGGCAGGACGTCGACCCGGAACTCTGGGGTGGACCCGCGCCGGAACCGACCGCCATCGGCGGACAGATGCTGACGATCGACCGGCGCCGCGACGATTACGAGATCGCCCTGGTGCACCACGCGCTCGAGCGCGGGATCCCGGTGCTCGGCGTCTGTCGCGGACATCAGGTCCTCAACGTCGCGCTGGGCGGAACGCTGGTGCCGGACCTGCCACACCGGGGGATCAGACACTATTCGCTCGCCACCTTCCCGGACCGGCGCCCGGACCGCGAACACGCGGTCGACTTCGCCACGGGCACCCTGGCCGCCGCGCTGTACGGCTCCCGGACCCGGGTGAACTCCTGGCATCACCAGGCGGTGGATCGCCCCGGTGACGGTGTGGTCGTCTCGGGACGGGCGCCCGACGGCGTGGTCGAGGCCATCGAGCTGCCCGGCAGGCCGGTCCTCGGCGTGCAATGGCATCCCGAGGCCAGTGTCGAGTTGGAGCCGTGCTTTCCGTGGTTGATCGAGCAAGCCCGCGTGGTCGCGGCGAACGTCATCGTCGCGGCGCGGTAGCGCTCACCCAGCAGCGCCGGGTCGTCGGCGAGCTCAACGGATTAGGAGAAGGAATTGAACGACTTGGCCGAGGTCGATGTTGTCATCGTCGGCGCCGGTATCTCCGGCATCGCCGCCGCGGCGGATCTGCAGCGCAACTGCCCCGACAAGAGCTTCGTGGTGCTCGAGATGCGCGAATCCGTCGGCGGCACCTGGGATCTGTTCCGATACCCGGGCATTCGCTCCGACAGCGACATGTTCACGCTCGGCTTCGGCTTCAAACCCTGGACCGAGCCGGAGGCCATCGCCTCCGGTGCCGCGATCAAGAACTATCTGCGCGAGACCGCCGACGAATTCGGGATCACCGCGAAGATCCGGTTCGGCACCCGCCTGACCACCGCGTCGTGGAGCAGCGCCGACGGCACCTGGACCCTCGGGCTCACCGGCACGGACGGTGAGTCGCGGCTGCGCTGCCGGTTCGTCCACCTCGCCACCGGCTACTACAGCTACCGCGGTGGCTTCAATCCTGTACTGCCCGGAGAGGATTCGTTCCAGGGGCAGCTGGTGCACCCGCAGGAGTGGCCGGAAGACCTCGACTACAAGGACAAGAATGTCGCGGTGATCGGATCTGGCGCCACCGCCGTGACGCTGATCCCCAACCTCGCGGGCGAGACCGCGAAGGTGACCATGGTGCAGCGCTCGCCCACCTACGTCTACGTGGCGCCGACCGTCGATCCGGACGCCGAGCAGTTGCGCGCGGAGGTCGGCCCCGAGGCCGCGTTTCGGCAGATCCGCCTGCGCAACCTGCACGCCCAGCAGGAGACCTACCGTCAGGCTCGGCAATACCCCGAGGAATTCAAGAAGATGATCTTCGACGGCATCGACGAGATCGTCGGTGCCGAGGTCCGCGAGGCGCACTTCACGCCGGACTACGAGCCGTGGGATCAACGCGTCTGCGTGGTGCCCGGTGGCGATCTGTTCGAGGCCATCCGGGACGGATCGGCGGACGTGGTCACCGGGCACATCGAGCGGCTCACCCCGACGGGCCTCGCGATGCGCGACGGCACCCACGTCGACGCCGACATCATCGTGAAGGCGACCGGGCTCAACGTGGTCATGGGCGGCGAGGCGAGCTTCGACGTCGACGGCGAGATCGTCGACTTCGGCCGCTGCTGGACCTACAAGGGCCTGGCCTTCTCCGGCGTGCCGAACATGACCTACGCCTTCGGCTTCGTGAACTCGTCGTGGACATTGCGGGTCGAGGTGGTCGACGACTTCCTGTGCCGGGTGCTCCAGCACATGGACAAGGTCGGCGCGAAGCAGGTCACCCCGACGCTGCCGCCCGGCGGCGAGACCATGCCCCGGCTGCCCTACAGCGCCGGGGTGACCTCGGGCTACATGCAGCGCGCCGCCGATCGGATGCCCGCGCAAGGGGACCGGGAGCCGTGGCTCAACCCGCAGAACTACGAGGAGACGCTGCGACTGCTCGACTCGGTCGACGACGGAGTGCTGCGCTATGTCTGAGGCGGCGCACGCCTGGGCGGCGATGACACCCACGGCGTTCCTCGACCGGGCCGCCGCCGCGCACGGATCCCGGGTGGCGGTGGTCGACGGCGAACTGCGCTGGACCTACCGCGAATTCCGGGACCGGTGCAGTCGGCTCGCCGGCGGACTGCGCGAGCTCGCCGCGGGCAGGCCCGTGGCGATCATGGCGCCCAACACCCACGAACTCCTGGAAGCCCACTACGGGGTGCCGTGGGCGGGAGTTCCCCTGGTGGCGCTCAACACCCGGCTCGGTGTCCGCGAATTGTCCTACATCCTGGCGCATTCCGGCAGCGGGGTGCTCATCCGCGACGCCAGGTACGCCGACCTCGTCGAGGAGGTGTGCGCCACGATGGCGACGCCGCCGGTGGTGATCGCCGCCGGTCACCCCGACTCCGGCTACGAGGCACTCATCGCGGGCGCCGCGCCGTTCCAGGCGGAGGTCACCGACGAGCGGTCGCTGCTGGCGATCAACTACACCTCCGGCACCACGGGCGCGCCGAAGGGCGTGATGTACCACCATCGCGGGGCGTATCTGCAGGCGCTGGCGATGGCGGGTCATTTCGCGCTGGGACCCGACTCGGTCCATCTGTGGACCCTGCCCATGTTCCACTGCAACGGTTGGTGTTTCACCTGGGCCGTCACCGCGGCCGGCGGCACCCATGTCTGCCTGCCTAAGGTCGATGCCGCGGAGATCTGGCGGCTGATCCGGCAGGAAGGCGTCACCGGTCTCAACGGTGCCCCCGCCGTGCTCGACACGATCGCGCACGCCGAGTCCGCCGCGTCGCTGTCCCACGGTGTGTCGGTGGGGACCGGGGGAGCTCCGCCCGCGCCCGCGGTGCTGCGCCGGATGGAACGGCTCGGATTCGACGTCACCCATCTCTACGGCCTGACCGAGAGTTTCGGGCCCGCGTTGCTCTGCGAGGCGGTACCCGAGTGGCGAGACCTCGACGAGGAGACCGTGATCCGGCTGAAGGCGCGCCAGGGCGTCGGCAATCTCGTGTCGCTGCCACCGCGGGTAGTCGACGGCGCGGGCGACGACGTCCCCGCCGACGGCGCGACGATCGGTGAGATCGCGCTGCGCGGCAACAATGTCATGCTCGGCTACCTCCACGACGACGCCGCGACCGGCGACGCTGTTCCGGACGGCTGGTTCCGCACCGGTGACCTCGCGGTGCGCCATCCCGATGGCTCCATCGAGCTGCGCGACCGGAGCAAGGACGTGATCATCAGCGGGGGTGAGAACATCGCCAGCGTGGAGGTCGAGCACGTGCTCGCGGAGCATCCGGCCGTGCTAGAGGCGGCCGTCGTCGGCACCCCGGACGCGCGGTGGGGCGAGATTCCCGTGGCGTTCGTGCATCTGGTGCCCGGCGCCGCCGCGACGGCGGACGAGCTCGTGGCGCACGTCAAGCGGCAGCTGGCGCGGTACAAGGCGCCCCACCGGGTGGTGTTCGGTCCGCTGCCCAAGACGTCGACGGGCAAGACTCAGAAGTTTCTGCTGCGAGACCGGGCGGCCGAGGAACACCGCGATCAGCTTCCGCCTCGCTGACGGTGCCGAAACCGAACGGCCCCGGAGCGTCTGCGCTCCGGGGCCGTTCCGTGTGTCACTGCACTTGTGCGACAGACTGATTCGCTCCACGGTCTTGATAGAGCTTGTACAGCGCGTACAGGGATTCCTGGCCGAAGCCCGCGTCGACGCCACGGGCGAGCAGTCCCGCCGCGGCCTCGATCATGGGCGCGGGCCCGACTCGTTCGGCCATCGTGTCCCGGAAAGTCAACGACCCCGAGTGGTAGACGTCCACGGTGGCCTGATCGGTCGAGTAGTCGCCGGAGGTGAGGGTGTCGACGCACTGCTGTTGCGCGGCATGCAGGATCTGGTCCAGCTGTCGAGCCACCAGCAGCAACTCGTCGACGGAGACACCGCAGGCCGTCACGTACCTGGCCGCCTCGATGAAGCCGAGGACGCTCACGCCGTAGAACGCGCCGACACCGCCCAGATCGAGGACGTTCGCACCGTTCGCGTTCGCGGAGACGTGCCGGGACGCGCCGCCCATGGCGCGGACGAGGTCCCCGTGGGATTCCCAGACCTCCGGCGATCCGGCCACCAGCAGCTGGCAGGTCGGGGCGCCGATCTGCTCGGGAAAGGCCAGAATGGCGCCGTCGAGGTAGCGCACCCGCTGGGTCTCGGCCCACTGCCGCAGCCGGTCGGCGTCGTGGGGTGCGCCGGTCGTCACGTTGATCAGCGTGTGTCCGGCGGGCATGTCGACGGTGGCGAGGACCTTTTCGAGGTCGTCGTAGGCCCGCACACAGGCGACGGTCGTTCGGGCCGATCCCACGGCCTCGGCCGCGGTGTCCGCCGAGCGGGCACCGTCCGGCTCGAGGGCCTGTGACTTCTCGGGGGTCCTGTTCCAGGCGACCACGCTGTAGCCGACCCCGAGCAGCGCACGCCCGAGGGCGGCGCCCATGTTCCCGCAGCCGAGCAGGGCTACGTCGAACGTCGGTTGCTGTTCCACGATTCGTTCTCCTCCAATGGTTTTCGATATTGAGAAGGCGGCGGGCAGCCACGTGGAGCGTGGGCGCCCGCCGGTGGGAGCGGCTACTGCCGCCCGATCTTGGCGTAGGTTTCCGGGCGACTGCCGCGCAGTTTCCAGGCGTAGGCGGCGCCGACGAGAACGGATCCGTAGAGCAGTGCCAGTACGGCGATCACGACGCCGGTCCCCGCCGTGATCAGCGCGGAGATGTTGGTCGTGGCGAGCCAGAGGACGACCACGAGGCAGCCGAGCGCGAGGCCCGGCGCGATCAGCCGGTGCCAGACGGTCGTGTCGTCGGGGCGGCGGCGGGTCAGGAACACCATGACGGCGGCGGAGGTGATCAGCATCAGCATGATCAGGCCGTAGCCGAACGCGCCGGAAAGCTGCGCGTACAGCAGCTTCGGCTCGGCGCCCCACACCACGAACGCCAGGAATCCGATCAGCGCGAGGACCGAGATGCCGACCGAGGCCCGGTGCGGCGACCCGTGGCGCGGGTGGGCGAATCCGATGCGCTGGGGCAGCACTTCGTCGACGCCGAGGTTGAACGCGTACCGCGCCAACACGTTGTGGGTGGCGAGCAGCGCGGCGAATCCGGCCGTGGTGAGCAGGGGGACGACGAGGTCTTCGGCAAAGGAGCCGACGAAGGTGTGCAGCGTGCCGAGGAACGATCCGGTCGGGTCGGCGGCGGTCCGGGCCACGGCGTCGGCGGGACCGATCGCCTGGATGATGGCCCAGGTCGACACGGCGTACACGAGGCCGATCAGGGCGATGAACGCGTAGGTCGCGCGGGGGATGTTCCGATCGGGATCGCGCACCTCGTCACGGAAGATGACGGTCACCTCGAAGCCGCCCATGCACAGCATCCCGAAGAGCAGCGCGATGCCCACATTGCCCGAGAAGACGTGTTCCGGCAGGAACGAGTCGGCACTGAGTCCCGTCGCACCGCCCTTCGCCACCACGAAGATGTCGTAGACGGCGACGAACAGGACTTCCAGGCACAGACACACGCTGAGCGCCTTCGCGGAGAAGTCGAGATTGAAGTAGCCGAAAGCCCCGACCACGCCCTGCAGGACCAGCGCCCAGATCCACCAGGGCAGGCCGCCGACGACGATCTCGAGATAGAGACCGGCGACCGCGTACACGGCCAGGAGCAGGATGTAGTAGCAGGTGACGGCGAGGAAGGACGCGCCGAGTCCGACCTGTTTGCCGAGTCCGGCGGTGACGAAGGAATAGAAGCCGCCGGGATTGGCGATGTGGCGCGACATCTTGAGAAAGCCGACGGCGAACAAGGCGACGATACCTGCCGCGGCGAGGTAGGCGGCGGGCGCACCGATCCCGTTTCCGTAGCCGATGACCACGGGAGCGAACGCGGCCACCACCCCCAGCGGGCCGTTGAACGCCAAGACGGTGAAGACGAGCTGGATGATCCCCAGGTTGCCCCGCAGATGCTGGGCTTCCTCCGAATCCTGTTGCACCGGTGGGGCATTGGGGTCGTCGATGGTCATCGGCATATCCGTTCGTTCAGTGGAATCGAGCAGGCCCAGGCCCCGTCGTGATCGGGTTCACCCGCGTGATGGATGGCGTATCGGACGGCCATCTGTGTGACCTGAGGCACATCGAACGATAGAGGTGACTAAGCGCTTGATCAAGTGCTTCGACTAAATCGATTGATTCAATTGGTTGATGTGGTCTGTCTCCGGCGGTGTCTTGGCCGGTCGCCGCGCCGTGGTGGGCATGATCGAAAGGTGTCGCGGGGCCTGTACGCTTGATTCAGTCAAGATTGGCGGCGTGTCGAACCGCCGACGAGCGAAAGGGGTGGACCACCGTGGCTCACGTGCCGACAGCGGATCGTTCCGTGCAGATTCTCGAGGCGGCGGTGCGTGTCATCGCCGAGCACGGCGTCGCGAGCGCGACGACCCGCCGGATCACCGAGGCGGCCGATGCGCCACTGGCTTCGCTGCACTACTGCTTCCGGGACAAGGACGGTCTGTTTCGCGCGGTCTTCGAGAATCTCGCGGCCCGGGCCACCGAACCGTTCGCGGAGATCGAGCTGGGCGATCTGCGGGCCACCGCTGTCGAGCTGGTCCGGCATTCGGGCCGCTGGGTCGTCGAGCGACCCGACTACGCGCTGGCCCAGCTCGACCTCTACCTGTGGATGGTCCGCAACCGGCCCGCCCTCGCGGCTGAGTCCTACGACGTCTACCAGGGGGCGGTGGCCGATATTCTGCAGCGAGCGGCAGGCACGGCCGCGCGCGCGGAGGACATTCGAGCGCTCGCCTCGGTGCTGATCTCGACCAGCGACGCGCTGGTCGTGCAATGGGCCGCGCATCAGGATCCGGAGCGCGTCGAGGCCTATCTCGACGTCTTCTGCGCGGGCATCCCGGCGATGTGCGACAGCATCGTTGGCGCCGCCCAGCCGGTCGATACGGGATCCGTGCCGGCGTGATGTCCGGAGACCGCGCAGGTCAGTGAATCCACAGACTCTCACACGGCATTCGCTGGGCGGGGAGCAGCCCGTTGCGGATCTCCTCGACGGTGATGCCGGGGTGCGGGCGAGAAAGCCAGTCGCGCACGAAGTTCCGGACAGCGGTGCGGCAACCGCGGAAGTCGGCGATCACCGTTCCGGCGATGACCCGGAGGTGGGTGTCGGGTTCCCCGGGTCGGGGCGAGCGCTGGGTGGGCACGGCGACTCACCTGCCGCGCATGGCCGAGATGATCGACACCGGCGAGGGACGGTAGCGGTCGGTCGGGGCGCCACCGTGCCAGCGCAGCGCTGGGTCGGCGGGGGAGGGCAGCGAGATCTCATCACCCTCGTCGACGAGGCCTGCTCCGCACCGATCCAGTACTTCCCTGGTCAGCGCACTGCGGCGCAGGTGGCCGGGAACGGGCGCGGTGAGCAGTGTCCAGGTCGTTCGCCGACCGAACCCGCGGTCGATGATGGCAGGCACCACCAGGGGTAGCCGCCGCACCAGGGCGGCGGCCTGCGCGGCGGGCGCCACGATGGCGCCGACGATCCCGGCCGGGACGAAGATCCGGCCGCTGCCTGCCCGAAGGAACGCGGTGATACCGCAGCGCTGCTTGTAGTACTTCACCTGCGCCAACGCCGCGGCCGAAATCTCCTCGCGCGACATCGAGGTCGCTCGCCATGTCGTCACGCGCTGCCTTTCGACGGGAGTCCCAGCGCACCCGAGCAAATATCCATCGGTGTGCACTCGCTTCCTGGCTCGATATCCGTGGTGTCGCCCAGAACCGGCCCCGATCGCCGGTCGTTCGCGAACTCCCTCATCGTTTCCGCTGGTGATGTCCCAATCTTCACAAGCCGACGCGACGGGCCGCAACGACAGTGCGCACCTTCTTTCGTCGGGCCAGGGTGCATCGTGCACCCGGGCCGGGCAGCGGGGCACCCATGACCGAGGACCTCGCGGAAGGTCGGCTCCGCCACCGGATGGCGCGGACCCGTGGGTCTGGTCCTCTGGATCGACGAGCCGGCGTCAGGCGACGGCTGCTGTCGGAGCGGCGACACGCGGCTCACTGACTGTGCTGCCCGACAAGCCCGCGCAGCACAGGTGTGTTGCGGTGGCCACGGCGCGGCGCTTGGACACCGTGCGGCCTTCCCGATGCCATTGCCCTGCCGCGGCGATCGCGACACCTATCAGCCAGGAGGCGAGCAGGTTCGCGCGCAGGGGAGTTTCACTGTGCGGGTGCAACATCCTGGCGACGGTGATGGTGAAGTCGGCCACCGCCTGTCGCACCCGCAACCTGACTGCCGGCTCACTCGGCAGAGAGGAGTCGAAGATCAGGACGTGCAGACCCGACGCGTCATGTTCGACGAGATCGAAGAACGCCTCGACAGTGCGCTCGACGGTGTGGTGGCGAGACGAAGTCGATCCCGAGGCCGCACGTACGGCATCGGTGAGTTGATCGAGATAGCGTTGGACGACGGCGAGGTAGAGCTCGAGCTTTCCTGAAAAGTGCCGGTAGAGAACAGGTTTGGTGACCCCCGCGCATGCGCTGACCCTCTGCATGGTCACCCCGTGGTAGCCGCGGGTGGCGAAGGCGTGATGTGCGATGTCGAGGAACTGGTTGCGGCGCGTGAGGCGGCGCTGCGACCGCGGTGTGGAGACGATCATGGGGACCTCGGGTTCGCACTGGGGTCAGAAGGCGGTTTCGGCGAGTTCCATCGCATTCGGATCGGACGCGCTGATCACGGCACGCTCGGCGGTCACATGGGGAAGGACCGTGGCGGCGAAGAAGCGGGCCACGGCGACCTTGCCCGCGTAGAACTCGCTGTCGTTTCCGGAGCCGACGGCGGCGAGTGCGATTTCCGCGGCGGAGATCAGTCGCCAGGCGACGAGGAGGTCGCCGACGGCGAGGAGGAATCGGACGGCGTTGAGGCCGATCTGGTAGAGCCTGGTGGGTTGTTCGGTCGCGGCGAGCAGATGCGTGGTCAGTGTCGCTGCCATCTCTTCGACGTCCTCGATGGCACAGCCGAGGAGAACCTTCTCGGGCTTCAGGCTGCCGCCGTCTTCGTCGGAGCGGGCGGTGGTCCGGACCTGGTCGAGCAGGTGCCGTAAGGCGACGCCGCGGTCGCGGGCGATCTTGCGGAAGAAGAAGTCCTGGGCCTGGATGGCGGTGGTGCCTTCGTAGAGGGAGTCGATCTTGGCATCGCGAATGTACTGCTCGATCGGGTAGTCCTGCAGGAATCCCGAACCGCCGAAGGTTTGCAGAGATTCGGTCAGGTACTGATAGGCGCGCTCGGAGCCGACGCCCTTGACGATCGGAAGCAGCAGATCGTTGACGCGAGCGGCGAGTTCGGCATCGGCGCCGGAGACATGCTGGGCGACAACGGGATCCTGGTGACCGGCGGTGTAGAGATAGATCGAACGCAGGCCCTCGGCGTAGGCCTTCTGCATCAGCAGCGACCTGCGGACGTCGGGGTGGTGGATGATGGTGACTTTGGCTGCGGACTTGTCCGACGCCTGGGTCAGATCCGGTCCCTGAACGCGGGACTTGGCGTATTCGAGGGCGTTGAGGTAGCCGGTGGACAGGGTGGCGATGGCCTTGGTGCCGACCATCATCCGCGCTTCCTCGATGACCTTGAACATCTGCGCGATGCCGTTGTGGACATCGCCCACGAGGTATCCGACGGCCGGGACCCCGTGCCCACCGAAGGTGAGTTCGCAGGTAGCCGAGGCCTTGAGTCCCATCTTGTGTTCGACGTTGGTGACGAATACGCCGTTGCGGTCACCGAGTTCGAAGGTGTCGTGGTCGAAGTGGAACTTGGGCACGATGAACAGGCTCAGTCCCTTGGTGCCGGGACCGGCGCCCTCGGGGCGCGCGAGCACCAGGTGGACGATGTTGTCGAACAGGTCGTCGGAGTCGGCGGAGGTGATGAACCGCTTCACACCCTCGATGTGCCAGGTGCCGTCGGGTCGGGCTACGGCTTTGGTGCGGCCGGCGCCGACATCGGACCCGGCGTCGGGTTCGGTGAGCACCATGGTGGCGCCCCACCCGTGCTCGACGATCTGCGAGGCCCACTGCTTCTGCTGTTCGGTGCCGACTTCGCCGAGCACGTCGGCCATCAGTGTGCCGGAGGCGTACATGTAGGCGGCAGGCTGTGCGCCGAGTACCAGCTCGTTGATCGCCCAGCCCACCATCGACGGTGCGGGCACCCCGCCGACGTGTTCGCTCTTGGCCAGTCGTGGCCACTCGGCGTCGAGCCAGGCGCGGACCGCCTTCTTGAACGGCTCGGGCAGTCGAACCGAGTGCGTGGCAGGGTCGAAGACCGGTGGGGTGCGGTCGGTTTCGGCGAACGGTTCGGCGACCGGGCCTTCGGCCAGCCGGGCCGCCTCGGCCAGCATCGTGCGCACGGTCTCGCCGTCGAGATCGCCGAAGGCGCCTGCGGCCAGGACCTTGTCGAGGCCGAAGACCTCGAACAGGTTGAACTCCAGGTCGCGAACATTGCTCTTGTAGTGGCCCACCGACCGTCACCTCTCGACTGAACCCCGCTTCGAACGGGGCGGGTGCTGAACCGCGCGAGATCGCGCCGCGGTGGCCATCATGGCGCACCGCGACGAGTGACGCAAGTCTAAGTAACTCGGCAATAAGTCGACTTCTGTGCGTATATTGCCAGTTGAACTGGGTATTTCTGATCGTTAAGGTCTTAAGTGATCAGTTGCTAACTCGGGATTCAGGCAGTTCGGCAAGCGCGATCCGCTCACCGAGTGAACACAGCTCGCTGACCAGGGTGGGCCGTCTGGTGAGCCGCGGATTGCGGACCGCTTCGTTGACCATCGTGGTGACGGTGTGGATCAGCACCCGCGCGGTCGGCATGGACAACTCGGGACGCACCGATTGCAGCAGCCTTGCCCATCCGATGATGCCTTCGCGGTGGATCCGTCGATATCGGGCAGCCGCGTCGTCGGGCAGGAACCGGGCCTCGCCGACCGCGGTGCCGACGAGATCCGGCCTGTCCATGGCGAAATGGACGTAGTAGCGCAACACGAGGCGCAGCGATTCCCGTGGATCTCCCCCCTCGGCGAGAGCGCGTTCGGTGTAGCGCTGTATCCACTGGTTGTTGCGGTCGATGATCTCATCGAGCAGATCGGACTTGCTCTCGAAATGGTGATAGACGGCGGGGCCTCGGACACCGACGGAGGTGCCGATCTCTTCGATGCTGACCGCCGCGAATCCACGTTCGCTGAACAGCTGGGCGGCGGCGGCGATCAACTGTTCGGTGCGCAGTTCGCTGTTCTGATCGGTGTCGGCCCCGCGGGATTCGGGCGGACCGACTGCTGCGGCGGCACCGTGGATCACGCCGGTGCCGATGACCGCGTCGACCGCGGCGTCCAGGACGGTGGCGAACGTGTCGTGGGGGAGTCGGGTGCGGTGGTTGGATGGGCTGGTCACCACCGACAGGACGAGCCAGCCGAGGGCGTCGCGGTCGGCGGCACCGACACCGGAATACCGCGCCTGGACAGCCGCTCCGATCCGGTGTGTCAGCCGCACCGATCGCGCCAGGACGGCAATCCGATCGGCAGGGGTGAGGTTACGGAACTCGAGCTGCCACAGCCGCGCGAGGCCGCGCCGCTCCAGCGAGACGCGGACCAGGGCGCGCAGTGCCGCGTCGGAGGCTGCGTCCTCGTCGCACGCGGAGTCGACGCGGTCCAAGACGAGGTCGAGGCCTTCCCGCAGGCAGCAGCCGAGCAATTCTTGCTTGGTCCGGAAGTGTCGATACAACGCGCCGGAGGTGATATCGAGGACGGCGGCGATGTCGGCCATCGACGTCCGGTGATATCCGTGCTCGGCGAAAGCGTCGGTGGCGGCCTGCAGGATGGTCGCGCGGCGGTTGGGCGGGCGGCGCCGCACCGGTGGCACGGCATCGGTGGCGACCGGTGTCGTGGGGGCGTCGGCTGCGCCGAGCCTGCCGAGCAGCATGCCGAGGAGTTCGTCGGTGAGCTGGTCGATGGACGCCTCGATCCAGCCCGCGCACCAGTCCCGCATCAGGCCGTCGACAGCACCGAGGAAGGTAGCCGCGGTGAGCCGGAACTCGCGGGACGGGAGTTCGCCTCTGGCGGCGAAACCCTCGAGCAGAGCGCACAGCATGTCGATCCAGCGTGAGCGGCGCTGTCGGCGTTGGGCGTCGATGCGTTCGCTGACTCCGGCGACCTCGACAAAGGTGATCCGGGCACACCGCGGATCGCGGGTGATGTACGACAGATAGGCGCGAACCATCGCGGCGGCCCGTCCGGCGAGCGGCAGGTCGTCTACCCGCGCGACCTCGTCGAGGACGTGCTTTTCGACGATGCCGTCGATGTGGAGATGCAACTCGCTCAGCAGATCTTCGAGCGTGTCGTACTCCTGGTAGAACTGGCGCGTCGACAGTCCGGCGGCCTGGCACAGGTCGACCAGGCGCGTGTTGCGGTAGCCGGCGCCCGCACCGAAGGTCTCCAGCCCGGCTTCCCGGAAACGCGCGCGGCGCTCGGCGCGCCTTTCCGCCGCCGAGCGGCCACCGTATCGCCCCGCCGCCGACACGACTCTCGCCACGTTGTCCGGTCCTTCCGGTTTGTCGTTCGCCACTTTGAATACGGCAGTGTTCAGAGTATGGCAGACCGTCCCGGATCGCGAGCGCCCACAGGCAACAGAGGCCGATGTGCCGCCCGCGAACGCGTTCCTCCGCGCACAACGGAGTAGCTGATAGATTGCCCTGGCCACGGGTCGACGGCGAATAGCGGCGTTTCGACACTCGGGAGGAGCGAGCATGTTTCTCGCGATCGCGGTAGTGATGGCGATCGTGCTGGTCTGGGCGTGCACGTCGCGAGCTTTCGGCCGCTGGAGCATCACCGAGCCGGTCGCGATGATCGTCGCCGGTGCCGCCGTCGGGTTGACCGACGATCAGTGGATCTTTCCCGCCATCGACACCGAAGTCGCACTCCGTCTGGTGGAGTTTCTGCTGGCCCTGTTCTTGTTCAGCGATGCGACCGAGATCAGGGACCGAATAGCGAAGAACACCGGCGTTACCCGGCTGCTTGTCGCCTTCGTGATCAGCTTGGCCATCGCCACCGCTGTGGGAAAGTATGTGCTGCAACTGGACTCGTGGCCACTGCTGTTGGTGCTGGCCTGCATCGTCATGCCGACGGACCTGGTTCCTGCTCAGTCGATCCTGCGTGACAATCGGATCACCAAGAGAGTGCGCGACACCCTCAACGTCGAGAGTGGACTCAACGACGGGCTCGTGGCGCCTGTCATGTTGTTCGCCTTGGAAGCGTATCGGCGCAGCATCGACTCCGAGGACGCGGTGGGAGCGTTGGGCCACGCCGTCACCGCGGTCGTCAAGTCCGTTCTGATCGGCGTTCCACTCGGAGCGATCGCCGGTGTCGCGCTTTCGGCGGCCGCTGCCCGTGGGTGGACAGATCCGCGCACTGTGCGATGCGGAATCCTGGCGATTCCCGTGCTGTCCTTCGCGGTGGGTGTCCTGATCGACGGCAACGGTTTCGTGGCGGCTTTCCTCGCCGGCATCATGTATCGCGCCACGCATCGCGACATTCCTGGTGAGCCACTGGATCTCACCGAGGGATTGGCGCAGTTCCTCGGTCTCGGACTGTGGTTTGTCGTCGGTGCCATCGCGGTCGCGGTCCCCAGGCTCGAGTGGACCGTGATCGTCTATGGGTTGCTGGCACTGACGGCGTTCCGCATCGTTCCGGTAGCGGTCACCCTGGTCGGCTCGCGGTTCACCCCAGCGGAACGGGTCATGCTGTGTTGTTTGGGCCCGCGCGGTGTGGCGTCGATCGTCTTCGGATTGCTCGCCATCAACAGTCTGGCCGGAACCCCCGACGCAAACCTCGTCGTCGGAGCGACGTTGGTGGTCGTGTGCGGAAGCATCGTTGTGCACGGCGTCGGTGCCCCACTGGTCGCGGCCAATTTCGGCAGACGTTCTCGGCGGGTGCGAGACGTGCCCGGTCCCTAGAGCCACAGGTGATCGCCACGCCGGATGCGTCCGTGGTGCGGCGGGCATCGCACCCGCTGCGTGTCCGCGTCGACGTCGACGGTGGGCTCGCGGCGGCGGCCCACGAAATCCTGCGACGGGTGACGACGCGCTACCTCCGGTGCCACCGCGGCCGAGCAGGCCGACATCCTTGTCGACCTGCTCGGCACCTTCTTGTCGGCGGGCTCAGGGAGTGAGCACCAATCGGATCGGATCGCCGACCTTGCGTTCCAGTCGAGCGACTGCCTCGGCCGCCTCGGCAAGGGGTACATGCGCGGTGATGGACGGTGCGAGATCGATCCTGCCGGCCGATGCGAGGCCGACCAGCTGTTCCACGTGCTCGGGTTCGGAACCGTAGTGGCCACGGACCTGGTTGACGTTGAAGCAGAAGTTGATGCTGTCGTCGATCGTGACCGGCTCCGGGGTGAGACCCGCCAGGACGAGCGAACCGAACGGCCCGAGCACGGACGCGGCCTGCGCCCGGGCCGCGCCCACGCCGGCGAAGTCGAACGCGACATCGAGTCCGCGCCCCGCCGTCGCCTCGCGCACTGCCTCGGCGAAGTCCGGTGCGAGCGGGTCGAGCGCGACGTCGGCCCCGAAGAGCAAGGCGCGGTCGCGAGCTGACGGCAGCGGGTCGATCGCGAGGATGGGTGCCGCGCCCACCATCCTGGCCAGCCGCACGGCGTGCGCGCCGAGTCCGCCCGCACCCCAGATCCCGACCGACTGGGCTGGTCGCACGGCGCCGGTGCTCACTATGGCGGCGTACGGCGTGGAGACCGCATCCGGGATGATCGCGGCCTGGTCGAAGGGCAGATCATCCGGGATGGGGAGCAGTGTGCCTTCGCGGGCGATCGCGTACTGGGCCCAGCCGCCGTCGTAGTCCAGCCCGCGGGTGCGTGGACGTTGGCACATCATCCGCCGCACGCAGTTGGTGCAGTCACCGCAGGCTTCCCCGGCTTGGAGCACCACGCGCTGCCCGGGCGACCAGTCGCCACGCAGGTCCGGGCCGAGGGTGTGGATGACGCCGGAGACCTCGTGTCCGAGAATGACGGCACCGGCGGCGGTGACGGTGGGCTCCGGGTAGAACGGGCTCAGGCTGCCGTCGATCAGGTGGACATCGGACAGACAGACGCCCGCAGCCCGCACTTCGATGAGGACTTCACCAGGTCCGGGGGTCGGAACGGGGACCTCCTCGACTGAGAAGGCACGGGTGTCCAGGCGGAGTCGGCCGGCGAGCATCGTGCTCATGGGGGACCTCGAATTCTCTCGTCAGAGCTTGTTCAATCGAACAAGTCACCCAACTGTGTCGACTGACAATGTTGCCTGTCAAGCAGTGATGCGGCCAACGTTCTCGCCCCGGTTTCGGTTCCGGTCCGGACCGTGTCGATCGACACTGTCGCTCGACATGGTCGACTGACAATGTCGCTTGTAGGCTCGGTCTCGCAAGCGCATTGCTGGTGAGCGACGAAAGGCATGGTCATGATCGATACGTCCGTAGGCAGGCTCGAGGCGATCCCTCAGCGCCCCGCACTGCCCCTGGTCGGACACGCCCTCACCTTTCCCGGCGGAATGGACGGGGTCTACCGGATGATGAAGGAGGTCAAGGACCTCGGGCCGATCTACCGCGTGCGCTTCTTCGACACCGAGATGGTCGTTGTCGGTGGTCTCGATCTCGTGGAGGAGTTGTCCGACGAGACCCGGTTCCGCAAGAACGTGCACAACGACTTGGTCGAAGTGCGCCAGATCGCCGGCGACGGGCTGTTCACCGCGTTCGATCACGAGCCGAATTGGCGTAAAGCGCACGACATCCTGATGCCGGCGTTCTCACTCGGGGCGATGCGCGGCTATCACGCCACCATGCTCGACGTGGCCCGATCGCTCATCGGCAAGTGGGACCGGCTCGCTGGAGTCCGCGCGGTCGACGTCCCCGACGACATGACCCGGCTGACCTTCGACACCATCGGGTTGTGCGGCTTCGGCTACGACTTCGAGTCCTTCCGCCGAGACGACCTGCACCCCTTCGTGGAGGCGATGGCCCGCGCCCTCGGGTTCACCCAGGAGAAAGGGGAATCCATCCCCGGCACCGAATTTCTCAAACGCAAGCAGGCCCTGCGTTTCCGCGCGGACGCCGACCTCATGACCGATCTGGTCGACGAGGTCATCCGACAGCGGCGCGCGTCCGGCGACAGCACGACCGCCGATCTACTCGGCATGATGCTGCACACCGCTGACTCGGTGACCGGTCAGCCATTGGACGACATCAACATCCGTCATCAGGTGATCACGTTCCTCATCGCCGGACACGAGACCACCAGTGGCGCTTTGTCCTTCGCACTCCACTACTTGACCAAGCATCCCGCGGTGCTCGCGCGGGCCCAAGCCGAAGTCGACGCCTTGTGGGGCGATACCGACATGCCGGACCCCGATTACGCCGATATCGGCAAACTCTCCTACATCCGCCAGGTCCTCAACGAGAGTCTGCGCCTGTGGCCGACCGCACCGGCCTTCGCACTCGAGCCGATCGAGGACACCGTCATCGGCGGCCGCTTCGCCGTCCGCAAGGGTGAGACGCTGATGGTGATCACCCCAGCCCTGCACCGAGATCCCGCCTGGGGCGAGAATGTCGAGCTGTTCGACCCGGAGCGGTTCTCGCCCGAGCGCGAGGCCGCTCGCTCCGTGCACCTGTTCAAACCGTTCGGCAACGGCGAACGTGCCTGCATCGGAAGGCAATTCGCGCTCCACGAAGCGACGCTGCTACTCGGTCTGCTGGTGCACCGGTACCGGTTGATCGACCATCGTGACTACCAGTTGAAGATCAAGTCCTCGCTCACCATCAAGCCCGACGACTTCACCCTCGAGCTCGCCCGCCGCACCAGCGAGGAACGGCGCCGACCCGCACCGGCCACCACCGCCATCGCGCACGGCGGGAACGCGGCACGCACAAGCCGACGCGCGCCGGGTACCGCACTCACCTTCCTGCACGGATCCAATCTCGGCACCTGCAGCGGCCTCGCGAGCGACTTCGCCGTCGACGGAGCAGGAAACGGCTTCACCCCGACCGTCGACTCCCTGAACTCCCATGTCGGAAAACTCGCCGACATCGAAGGCCCGGTAGTCATCGTGGCCGCCTCCTACAACGGCCGACCGACCGACGACGCCGCCGAATTCCTGACGTGGTTGGACGGGCTGGAGCCCGGCGCGCTCGACGGCGTGACCTACGCGATTCTCGGTGTCGGCGACCGCAATTGGGCCGCCACCTACCAGCGTGTACCCACCACGATCGACGAACGAATGGCGGCTGCGGGCGCCACGTCGCTACTCGAGCGAGGCGTTGCCGACGCCTCCGGCAACTTCGCAGGCGCGGTCGACCAGTGGAGCGACGCGTTGTGGACCGCGCTGCTCGACCGCTACGGCGTGCCGATCGAGGGAACGGCCGAGATTCCCGACGTGGCAGACGCGGAGCAGGGCCTCTACGAACTGCAGGACGCCTCCGAGTCGGTCATCGCGGGCTTGACCGCACGGCACGGGGTCCAGCCGATGGAGGTCCTCGACAGCTACGAACTGGTCGATATGGACCACGAACTCGGCCGTTCGAAGCGGTTCCTGCGGATCCGCCTACCCGAGGGCGTTACGTACCGTACAGCCGACCATCTCGCCGTGCTACCGAGCAACCCGAATGCCCTCGTCGAACGCGTCGCCGCGCGCTTCGGGTTGGACCTCGAGCGCACCGTCCAGCTGCGCGCGCGCCGCCGCAGCCGCAATGCCTTGCCCATCGATCGCCCGCTCACCCTGCGGCGTCTGCTCGCCGACTTCGTCGAGTTGCAGGATCCGGCCACGCCGGAACAGGTCGCCGTGCTCGCCGAACACACTGGTTGCCCACCCGAGCGGCGGCCGCTGGCCGACCTCGCCGCCGCGGATCCGGAGACCTTCGAGGAACAGGTGACCCGGGCCGGACTCAGTGTTCTGGATCTGCTCGAGCGGTACCGGGCATGTGAGCTGTCCTTCGAGGGCTTCCTCGAGCTGCTTCCCGTACTGCGGCCCAGACACTATTCGATTTCCTCGTCCTCGGCGGCCTGGCCCGACGAGGTCGACCTGATGGTCTCGTTGCTGGCGGCGCCCCACCGCGGTGGGGACGGCAACTTCACCGGCATCGCCTCCCATTACGTGCAGAGCCTACGGCCCGGTGACACCGTCCAGGCCAGGGTGTTGCCGTGCAGCGAATCCTTCCGCCTACCGGACGATCCGTCGGTGCCGGTGATCCTCGTCAGCGCGGGCACCGGGCTGGCGCCCTTCCGTGGTGCTGTCCTGGACCGACATCATGCCGGTTCGACCGGGACTCTGTTGTGCTACTTCGGCTGCGACCACCCCGACGTGGACTACCTGCACCGCGAGGAGTTCGAGGCCGCCGAGGCTGCCGGTGTCGTGAGCATGCGCCCAACGTTCATGCACGCGCCTGAGGACGGTGCTCGCTTCGTCCAGGACCGCATCGCCCGCGAGGGCGCGGAGGTGTGGTCGATCCTCGCGGCCGGTGGGCGCGTCTACGTCTGCGGTGACGGACGGCGCATGGCGCCCGCGGTACGGCAGGCCATCGCGTCGATTCATCGTCAGTGGGCCGGTGGTTCGGACGAGGACGCCGAGAGATGGCTGGCCGGCTTGGTCGAGTCCGGTCACTATGTCGAGGATGTCTGGGCCGGCTGACAACGCGGCCGAACACAGCTTGTCGAGGGAGTTACTCTCGGCAAGCTGTGTGTTGTGCGAAGGGCGCGCTTCAGCCGAGTCGTACGTCGGTGAACGGCAGCTCTCCACTGGCCAGTGCCACCGTCGCGGCGACCATCGCTTGCAGGCCGACATGCTCGGCGGCCTCGTCCGGAAGGCACAGGCGGTGCATCGTCAGCCCGTCGAATCCGGCGAGAAAGAATCGCGCGACGACGTCCGCGGGCTGGCTCAGCTCGAAACCGGTCCGTTCCGCCGTCTCGGCCACCAGTTTCGTGGTCACGCCGAGCATTCGACGGTAGTGGCTGTCTCTGGCCTCGCTCAGACCTGGCGTGCGCAGGGCGAACATGATGAGCTCGGTGAGCAGTTGGTAGTTGGTCGCCGGTTCCGACGTACTGCGCCACAACTCGCCGGCCAACGCGGCCAGGGTCTCCTCGAATCCGCCGCCCGCCGGGGCTGCTCGCTCGAGCTGCGCCACGAGGTCCTCGGTGATCTGAGTCAACACCGCCGCGTACAGATCCTCTTTCGACCCGAAGGTGTAATGCAGCGTCGCCTGCGCCACCCCGAGCTCGGTGGCGATGGCCCGCGTACTCCCCGCCGCGACGCCCTTCCTCGTCATGAGGTCGATCGCCGCCTTGATGAGCTGAGGGCGGCGCTCGGCCGCGGTGACATGAGCCATGCCAGGCACTATACGACTGCGTCCGTCAACCTGGTCGACCGACAAAGTCGTAGCTCGAGTCGCCCCGGACTCGGCTCGACGAGCGCCGCTCCGATCGCACCGTGTCACGTGGTCCTATTGCTTGTGCCGCTGCCCGATGTGTGGCGAAACCCTGGGGCACCGAACGCTATCCGGCGACCATAAAACTGCCCATGAGCCTGATGGTGTACAAGACGGTGATCTGTCGAGCACGGTCAGTGTGTTGCGGTGAACTCATTGTTGCCCGGTGAGAGAGCCGTGTTCGGCGAGGGCGACGAGGTTCGTCAGCGCCGTGCGCCAGCCGATCTCGTTGTCGGGCGGGCTCGATCCCGGTGGAACGTCCTCGTGCAGCACTCCCGACTGCCACCCGTGATGGGTGAGGATCCGTGTGTATCTGGCGGAGTCGAACCTGCCGCGTGAGCCTGCGACGTGCATGCAGTACTCGTACATGCCATGGTTGGAAGGGCCGTCGATCCAACGAATAGACACCGACCTATCACCGGTCGGCATCACGGTGAACGCGGAGGCGGCCCAGCGGCGCCGCAGCGCCGCGGCGTCACGGCCGTGCTCAGGGAACCGCGGGCGGGCGGTCCGGGACCAACAGCGTGCTGATCGCCGTGCCGATGCCGACGGCATTGTTCTGATCGGCGTTCGAAGTGGGGCCGAGGGTGCCGTAGACGACGACGGTCGTCTCGGTTTTCGTGTCGTAGAACGCGACGCCGTCGTAGCCGCCGTAGGACGGGTTCATGAACAGCCAGCCGGCCAGGTGGACCACACCGAAGGCGAAGTACTTCTCGGTGGTGAAGGGGCCGAGGCCCGCGGTCGACGGGCCCATCATCTGCCGGAACTGCTCAGGGGTCAGGCGTTCGCCGGTGCCGAGGGCGCGGACCCACCGGCCGACATCGGCGACCGTGGAGTTCATGTTGCCGCTGTGCAGGAAGGCGGTGGGGTTCCAGAAGGTGGAGTCCTCGAAGAACTTCCGTTCGTTGGTGTAGCCGTGCAGGATCGGTTCGTCCATCTGCGGGTTGAGCACTACCTCGCTGTCACGCATCCCCAGCGGGTCGGTGATGTGCTCGGCGATCAGCTCACCCAGCGGCTTGCCTGCCGCCTTCTGCAGAACCTCGCCGAGGACGACCAGATCGCTGTGCGCGTAGCCGAAGTCGGTGCCCGGCTCGAACAGGGGTGGGCGGGCGTTGGCGCGCTCGAACAGTTGCGGTGCGGTCCATTCGCGAATCGGGTTCTCGCCGAAGATCTTCAGGAATTCCGGTTCGGTCACGTAGTCGGCGATGCCGGAGGTGCTGTCGGCCAGCATTCGCGGGGTGATCTTGTCGGCGCGTGGGAAGTCCGGCAGCCAGCGCGCGATGGGTTCGTCGATCTTCAGCACGCCTTCCCCGTCGAGTCGCCACAGCACTGTGGACAGCATGGGTTCCATGGGCTGGCCGACCCGCAATCGCATCTCCGGTGTCGCGGGCACACCGAGCGGTGATCCGCCCAGCGCGCCGAGCGCGATCTGCTCCGTACCCCGCCACACGCCGTAGACCGCCGAAGTGAGGTCGAGTTTCGTCATCTCGGCGCGAACGATGTCGGTGATTTTCGCCGCTTCGGCACTCTCGATCGGCGAGGACGGAGAACCGCCGGATTTCTCCTCCGCAGTGCAGCCGCCCGTCGCGAGGGCGAGCACGACAGCGAGCAGCGCCCCCGCTCTCCGGTAGCCACGATGCCGGGGCGATCTACTCATGACAGCGATCCCTTCGTCGAGGAACACGCACGATCAGCAGCACTGTCGAATCTACGCGCAGCCAGGGCTCGGGCGGTCCGCGAGGCCCCGGACACACCCACTGCGCCCACAGCCGGATGCCCTGATCTCGGATCGCCGAGATTGTGACCGTGCTCACAGGGTGCGCAGTACGATGAGGGAACGAATCTGATACTCGGTCAGGTTCGAGGCCCGGGTCGGCGCCCGCCTGCCCTTGCGAACCGGAGTCGCGGTGTGAATATCGTCGTCTGGATCGTTTCCGCCCTGCTGGCCGCGCTCTTTCTCATGGCAGGCTCGATGAAGCTCGCCAAGTCCAAGCGACAGCTCGTCGCCGATCCCAAGATGGGGTGGGCCGAGCCCTTCCCCGAGGGGCTGATCAAGTTCATCGGCGCGGCCGAAGTCGCCGGTGCGCTCGGCCTGATCCTGCCCGGCGTCTTCGACATCGCCGCCTGGCTGGTGCCCGCGGCCGCCATCGGGCTCGCCGTCGTCATGGTGGGCGCGATCGTCACACACGGTCGCCGGGGCGAATGGCAGAACGTCGTGGTGACCGTGGTGCTGCTGGCCTTGGCGGTGTTCGTCGCGGTGGAACGGATCGGCCCGCAAGCGTTCTGAGTGCGCAGCTCGTAACCGGCCACGGTCACTGCGATGCCGCCTGGTGTGCGAACACGAGACGGCATCGCGTCCGGTCGGGCCAGGACCCGGCCGAGGAAGTCGCGGATCAGCGCGGCGATCTCGAGACCGTGTGTCTCCAAGGCGAAGTGGCCCGCGTCGAGCAGGTGCAGTTCGGCGTCGGGCAGGTCACGCAGACAGGCGCGGGCACCGTCGGCGCCGAAGATCTCGTCGAACTCATGCATAGGCATGCTCGGATCAGTGTTCTTTGTTCGGTGAGGATTTCGTCGAGCCTCGCGTGCGCGTCGTGGACGGACACGTCGGCGACGACGATCGTGCGCGCGTGTTCGTCCAGGATGTGGAAACGGTCATCGATGTGTAGTCGGGGCATCAGCTGGTCCTTGTCGATATCGCCGGGCTGGCAACCTATCGGGAGGCGCTCGAAGCGGGGACCGATCCACAACTAGTGGCCTCATGGACCAGTCAGGTGCTCA
This sequence comes from Nocardia sp. NPDC003979, assembly GCF_053605015.1. Lineage (NCBI taxonomy): Bacteria > Bacillati > Actinomycetota > Actinomycetes > Mycobacteriales > Nocardiaceae > Nocardia > Nocardia sp. NPDC003979. Next base: position 19,666 of record NZ_JBSGIJ010000020.1, on the reverse strand, counting down.
GCGAGAAACACGTCACCGAGAGTCGTCTCGCCGCGCTGAATCAGCAGGCAGCTGGACACTCACCGATGAGCATGAATGAGATCAGAAGCCTAGTCAGCTCCATGGGCGGACTACTCAATGCTTTGCGCCGGTCAGATCCCGCCGACAAGCATCAGGTGTATCGGCAGCTCGGCGTGAAACTGACCTACAACGACAACACACGGATGGTGATCGCCGAAGCGATACCATCCGTGTGCGTAAAGAACGTGTCCGGAGGCGGATACAAGAGCTATCCCCAAGCAACGCCCGCGAATGGGCTGATTATTCAGGGGCCAGCAGTGCGGCGGAGTAGCTTTCCGGGCTCGCCAACTATGGGTCGGCTGGCAGTGCGCTGGCTTCCGGTCGCTGTTTAACGTTCCGGCGCAAAGAGTCTCGCTTCAGCGACGAGCGCAGAGTGCGACCTCCGTGGTGATTGAGTGCGCGCTCTTGCGAGTTGTGGTGTCGACTGTCGTCAGGTTTGTGGAGATGAACAGCCGATGCTCAGGATGCGAATAGCGCACCTGGAGCATCAAAGCCTCGTACAGCTCCTGCTTGTGTCCGGGTGAACCGTTGGTCAGGGCGAGACGGATGTCGCCGAGTGATTCGATGAGCTTGCGTATCTCGGTTTCGGTCAGCTTGACGGTTTTGGGGAGATTGTTGGCTTCGACTTCGGCAGCGGCCTTGTCTGCCTGGGCCGCGTTGAGCGCTGCGACGACGACTTGTGGGTCGACGCCGGCTTCGATCGCCGCGAGGTGGCGGTCGATTTTGGCTTCTGCCTGCTTGATCCTCCTGCGCAGTGCCTCGAGCCGCGTGGTGCTGTCGTCATCGTCGTCAGCGGCGAGGAGAGCGGCGACCGTGCGGTCGATGTTCGCGGGGGCAAAGACGGTGCCCAGCCAGGTATCGACGGGTCCGGTGATGAGGTCTTCGCGGAGGTTGATGGTGCGCGGGTGATGGGCTAGTTGCGGGTTTCCGGGTGCGAGGGCGGATGCCCGGCAACGGTAGTAGACGGATCCCCCCACGATTTCGGCTTGCATTTTCCGGTTGCACAGGTCGCAGCGGATGCGCCCACGGAACGGGCGTGGTGGTGTGGATGTGTTCGAGCGGGTGCGTTCGAGTTTGCTGCGGGCGCGGCGGCTCATGCCCGCGCGTTGCTTCCGTTTCAAGGTCGCCTGCGTGAACGTTTCGACGGAGATGATCGCCGGGTGTGCGGGGTGTCGCGATCGGACGATGCGTTGTGCCGGTGAACGTTTGAACTTCACGATGTGGCCGGCGGCGACGTCGTCGGGATCGAGGAGTGATTCGGTCTTGGTCCATCGTCCGAAGAACGCGTATCCGGTGTATCGGGGGTTCTGCAGGATCGCGGCGATGGTGGAGGTTTGCCAGCCGTCGCCGGAGCGATGCCGGTTTTGCTCGGGTCGGTGTGCGGAGGGGCAGGGGATGTTGTCGCGGTTGAGTTCTGTGGCGATGGCCTTGTCGCCGCGGCCGTCGAGGTAGGCGCGGAAGATTCGTTGCACTACCGGTGCTGCGGCGGCGTCGATGGAAAGGATCCGCAGCTTCAGGTTGTCGGCGGCCCGGTTCGGGTTCGGGTGGGGCGGCCCGTCGATGACGGTGTATCCGTAGGGTGGTCTGCCGCCTTGGTGGCGTCCTTCGTTGAGGACTTGGGCGTCCATGCTGGCGCGGGTGCGTTGTTGAACGTGCCTGCGTTCGGACTCGCTGAGTCCGCCGAGCATGTTCATCATGATCGAGTGGGTGACGTTGTGGGGGTCGTAGCGTCCGCCGAGTTCAGGGACCCAGATCGAGACGCCGTAGGCGTGGATGCGGGGTGCGATGAGGCTGAACTGGTTGCCGAACCAGCAGCGGGTTCCTTCTCCGACGACGATGCCGGTCCATCCGCGGTCCGGATTCCGGAGGTCTTCGAGGAGTTCCGCGGCGTGACGGCGCCGGTGCCAGGGCACCGAACGTGATTGGCCGACATCGAAGTAGCTCTTGACGATTCGAGCGTTCACAAACTTCTCGGCGTTGCCGCGTTGCCATTGATAGGAGGATTCGGGGTCTTGGTTGTCCTCGGTGGAGCAGCGCCCGTAGAAGGCGAGTTCTTCCTCGACGGTGCTACCCAGGTCGGTGGTTTCCAGGCCGAGGAGGTCGTCGAGGACGGCCCACTCGTTGACATCGGTAGTCATGAGACCTCCTCACTGTCGGGATCATTCGGCGCCAAACTGGGCGGCGCTCTCTGTCAAGGCAGGTCGTGCTGGCGCTGGGCGTTCAGGTTGTTCTGCAATCGCCGTCAATACCGGGTGGTCCGGCGCTGTTGGCGCGTAGGCTGGGGCGATGATGGGCGCGGGCATGGATATCCGTGTGGTTGTTGCTGTTTCAGACGAAAGTGTTATGGCGAGTACGGAATCGCTGATCGCTTGGTTGCATCAGGAGCCGGAACTCCGCGGCAGGGTTCAGACGCTGGTAAAGGTGCCCGAAGCTGGTGACATGGGGACTGTGCTCGACGTCGCCACTGTGGCGTTGGGCGCCGGTGGGGCATTGTCGGTGCTGGCGATGTCGTTGAGGACTTGGTTTGCGCAGCCTCGGCGATCCGATGCCAGGATCGAGATCCGTCACCCGGACGGCAGGTCGGTCGTTGTCGATGCCAAACGTGTCGACAATGTCGAGGTTCTGCTCGAAGCATTGCTCGACACCGACGGATGATCCTGTGAACTGAAGGAGCCTGGCGATGCGGTTGCCGAACCGGGCGACATCGTGGGGTGTGCTGATCGGAATCGAGCGCTACGAGCGTCTTCCGTGCTTGACGGGGGTCCATGCCGGGGCCCGGGCGTTGGCCGAGGTTCTGACCGATCCAGAGCATGGTTGTCTTGAACGTGAGCATTGCGCTCTGCTTCCCGCGGATGCTTCCCCCGGCCAGATTGGGGACGCTATCGCTCACGCCGCCGAGAACGCCCATGATCTGTTGCTGATCTACTTCGCCGGCCATGGTGTGCTCGGTGCCCGCCGCGGCGAACTGCACCTAGCTGTCGCCGATACCCATCCGCATCGCCCCGGCATGGGAGGTATCCCGTTCGACGCAGTCCGCGATCTGTACATCGACAGTCCTGCTGCGGCCCGCGTCGTGATCCTCGATTGCTGCTATTCCGGCCGGGCATTGGGCGTCAACCAGTCCCCGGACGACGCGGCAATTCTGAACGAAATCGTCGCCGAGGGAACAGCGGTACTGACTTCGGCACCGCCCAACGGTGTCTCGAAGAAACTCGACGCCGAAACCTATCCCGCCTACACCCACCGACTCATACGGTTGCTTCGGGAGGGCATCCCAGCGGCGGGACCGCTGCTCACTTTGCCTGTGCTGCACCGCCAGCTGTGCCGAGAGCTCGTCGCTGCGGGCCTTCGACAACCACAAGCCGACCTCAACCCACTGCTGGACCATCTCGCGCTGGTACGTAACCGTGCCGAACCGACAGGACCACGGCTGGAGGAACAGCTGATCGATGCTATCGCGACAGATCAGCTCACCCTGTATTACCAGCCCGATATCAACCTGAGGACCGGTGAGATCATCGGAGTCGAAGCACTCGTCCGATGGAACCACCCCATCCAGGGCCTGCTGTCGGCGATGGAGTTCATCCCGATAGCAGAGCGGGCCGGCTTGGCGAACCGTCTGGGCTGGTGGGTCATTCGGCGGGCGTGTACCGACTTCGCCGTCTGGCACACCGGGGGAGGAGGGGACCTGTTGTTGCGTATCAATGTCTCTCCGCCACTGCTCGATCAACCGGGCTTTGTCGAGGATCTCGGTGCGACACTGCATCAGACGAGGTTGCCGGCCGCGTCGATCTGTCTCGAGATCGTCGAACGTGAACACACGGACTTCGAGGCAACCGTGACTACGGTCCGAGCGCTCAAACAACTGGGCGTGCGAGTCGCGATCGACAGTTTCGGGACCTACAACAGCTCCCTGTCGATGATCCAGCGACTGCCGGTGGACTCGCTGGAAATAGACCGCAGCTTTGTGCAGGGACTGACCGGAAATGGCGACGACGTCGCGATTGTCAGTGCCATCATTGCCATGGCGCACAGCTTCGGCCTAGAAGTAACCGCGGCGGGAATCGAAACAGAAGCCGCGGCAACCGCTTTGATCGAACTCGGATGCGACCGTGGGCAAGGCTTTCTCTACAGCCCGCCCGTATCCCATGGACAGATTGCGAAGCTCATCATCGGCGGTCCGCTCCACCCGGCATCCTTCCCCACGCTCTCTGAGTAGGGAGTCAGCCCTGAGAGCGCGAGCTATAACAGGCGGCCCTGTGGCTCGACGGGCCGGGTCAACGCCCCACAGCACATGGATCGGATGAGGCCGAGCGAGAGGACCTACACGAACACAGCCACCACTCGTCAACCCTGAAAGCGCTCAACATACACCACAAAGTGCGTGGTTCAGATTCGCCCGATAGTACCCCGTCGAACGCGCTAAAGTGCGACGGATCGTGTCGACCGAACTGCTTCTACGCCCGCACCCGTGACCTCAAGCTGGTTGCGTTGCGATGGTTCAGCCTCAGGTGCTACGTCTTCACCCGAAGCGGGAGATCCTGCGCTCGTGCCAGCGCCGAACTGCACATCCGTCCGATTCCAGGCGATGTGGAGACCGCCCAGTTCCGCACTCCAAAGCTCGAAGGGGTCTGCGGAACCATCCCCACTTCCGACCGTCGGCCTCGAATAGGTAGCAGCCAGGCCGGATGGGCAAAACAACACACGATCGGCTATCCATGTCCGGTCGGGCGCGTGGGCGACGGACGCAACGATCCGCCCGAATGCCATCTCCGCGCCATTCCCGCTGTTGAGTCGCGCTACAGCACCTCAGCATCGGTTGCGTCGTGGGCCGGTGCGCGCTGGTCGCTGGGATAGTCCTGTGGCACCGCAATGGTCGCAACGCAGAGCCTGACAACGCGCCCTTCGGTGGAATAGTGCAGAATTGGCCATCCTGCCGGCCCGGACTCTCCGCCGCGGAACCCGTCGATCTCCTCCAGTACCTTAAGGCGGCTCTTCACTGCACTCGCAAAGTCTTTCTGTTTCATGAGAAGCAGCAGCACAGCTGATGTGTCATGTGCGGTGAGGTATCCGAACAGCTGGGGATGAGCTTCTGCCACAACGATATTGCCATCAGCCCACTTGGTTTCGCAGATGAAGATGTGCTCGGGACCAGTTCCCGCGGCAAGTGTGTCCGCTTGTATGAGGATGTCGGACTTTCCCCGGCGGGTGTATACCTCTCGATGCGCACCGGGGAGGGTTGCGTTGAGTGTGGCAGCGAGGAGGTCGCTGATCCGGTCTTCGACCAATTGGTGGTAAGCGCGTGGGTGTCGTTCGACGGCATCTGCCCATGTGCGGATAACCCGCTGGATGTCACCGAACGATGCTCTGGCCAGGCGGGGGCGACCCGTTGGCAAAGTGAGATTTTCGACTGCCGTTGCACTCCCGTCGACGGTGGTCGCAACGTCTGGCTGATCTTCGACATCCAGTTGTAGACTCGGGATCGACCACTCTCGAGGAAATTTCAGGCTCGCAATGACAGCGTCGCGGTCAGCCAAGCTCTTGCGTTTGCTGTGGATGAGTTCCTCTAGTCGTTGGGGCAGCTCGGATTCGAAGAAATGTGCAACTTGCTCCGTAACTGCGGCGACAACGGGTTTGATGTGGTCGATGCGCTGTGAGACTTCCGAGGTGAGATCACGGCGACCGTCACCGATCTCGGCTTCTTCGTCGCGAGTGAGGTCGAAGTGGGTGTAGAGAGCCCACACCGGTGGGTTCTCCGAGTGCATGCCGATGATCCAGGTGTCCTCGGCTTCGCCTCGGAGCCGATTTAGCTCGCTGAGCTCATCGGCGTGTTCTGGTTCCGATGTCAGCTGCACTGCTGCGTCGACAGCCGGAAGGTCGACGGTCGAGCCGTCGGGCCAACGCTTGAGAAGATGGATGTCGCCGTGAACCTCCACAGCAACCCAGTACCGCCGAGTCTGTTCACGGTGCCCCGGCTGATCTGGGATGGGTCTCCACTCACCCGCTTGCACGGATGCACGGCGGACTGCTCCGGTCAGTACAGGCGCCACGGGGCGGATGGAGGCGATGAGGTCCTTCGCTTCGGCCTCGAACCGATCGAGCTCTGCGATCGAGTCGATGCTGCCCAATCGACTCTGTAGCTGAGCGTTCTCGACCAGGCGCCACAGGTACTGCGAGAGTGGATACGAGGCCTTACGACTAGTGGTGAACACCGGAATAGGCACCGGCACAGAATAACTGACCGTCAGGCAGGGGGATCCTGCTGCCGGACCTCATTACTATAGAGGTCCTATCTCGCACGGGTTCGCGGCCAGTCCCTCGCGATCTCTGGCAGGCGTTGTCTCCGAAGATCTGAGGTTGCCTGCGGTCATAGATTTCGCACTATTATGGGCGGCTGATGTCTAGCACTACGGCTTCGATACGCTTCGGTAGGATTATTCCGATTGCTCGCGCAGTGTAGCGAGAAGTTCTGACCGGTCGGCATGGCCGCCTGTCTCGAACACAAGAAAACCCCTCTGACCCAGGTCGGAGAGGGTTTTGCCTGTCGGGCTGACAGGATTTGAGCCTGTGACCACCTGACGACGGTTCACGTCGTCCCAAAGCTACCCCAAAGTACCCAAAACTACTGGTAGATAAGGCCTTTGGCGCGCACCGCTTCCTGGTTGCTTCCCATCGTTTCCTGTTGATTCTGGTCATTTCTGTGTGATTAATGTGTGTCTCATCGGCTACCAACGTCAGGAGCTCCGTTCGTGTAGGGCGCTGGTGACGACCGCAATGGCGGGTGTGCTGTTACCGCTGGCCCACCCGGCGCGAGACAGGCAGGACCTCGGTTCCCTCCAACCTCAGGCGGGCTAGGCGGTCGAGGGTGAGCAGGGCACCGAGCGCATGTCGATCAATGCATGCTGCGAGATTCAAGCGGGTCCAAGCGATTGAGATTCATGACGGCTGCGCTGAGATCGGCCAGGGCGGCGCGGGAGGGCGGCTACAGAGTCGACGAGCGGTGAGGCAGGTGGCATCGACCCACCCATAGGCCTCTCGGAGGTATCGCGAGCGCGCCGACGCCCACGCGGTGCCTAGCAACAGAGTTCCGGCGAGCAGGGCGCCGAGCTATGCGAGCGTGAGGTCCTCGCTGCGCTGACTTGTTCGTAGAGCTTGTCCTGCACTACTTGGTCCCGTGATCCAGGTGTGAGTCCAGGTAAGTGCGGTCGCTGTCGCGAGGGTAGTGTCGCGGCGGGTTGTGTTGAGCGCGATTCGACAGGTTGCGTGTCTAGTGGGTGACCACACCGTCGCCGACTTGTCGGTGGTCGGCAACGACCCGCCGGGTGCAACCCGATCGAAGCACGCCAAGGGCAACCGCATGCGTCACGGCGCCGAAATCGCCCCCCGCACAGTGGTCGCTCCAGCCCCCTGCTCCGACAAACCACGCGAGCGAGAGTGGCGGCGACCACACGGGGAAGGACACCTGGCTTCGTGGTCCAAACGATGCGGTTCGTACTGAGTCTGCTCGTGATTGCCGGTCGGGCAACATGATCGGCGTCGAGCGGCAATGATATGGATATGTCGGATGAGTGGGTCTTCCCTGACACGGAACCTGATGACGTGGTGCAGCGTCCGCAGGACCGGTTGAGCTTCCCGGAGAGGTTGCGGGTCTCGGCACCGATGTCTGAGGACGCGGTGGTGATTGTGCCGGGCATTATGGGCACCGAACTCTTCGACACCAATACCGGGAAACAGTTGTGGGGATTGCGGCCGGGTCTGCTCGCGCGGATGTGGACGGCACCGACGGCGAACCTCGCACCGCTAGCGGTGGATCCCGATAGTACATCCCGGGTGCGTCCGGGACGGTTGCTGCGATTTCCGGCGTTGATGCCCGGCCTGGGCAGTGTCGAGCCCTACACGCGGTTGTCCCGGAAACTGCGAACGGTGGTGCGGCATCCGGGCGCAGTGCTCGAGTTCGGCTACGACTGGCGACTGCCGGTAGCGCATAACGCAAGCCTTCTCGCCCACGCGATCGACGAGCACCTGGCGTGGTGGCGTGCGTATTCTGATCGCCCGCAGGCACAAGTGCATCTGGTCGCGCATTCGATGGGAGGGCTGCTGTGCCAAGCACTGGGTGAGATCTCCGGTGCGTATGACGATGTGGCGCAGGTGATAACGCTGGGCACACCTTTCGAGGGCGCCGCAAAAGCCGCCGTGATCCTGGGCACCGGATTCGGCGCACCCGTACCCTCCCGCGGTTTGCGGCCAGTGGCGGCCACCATGCCTGGTATCTACGACCTGCTGCCCACCTACCGATGCGTCGACGAAGGCACTGACGTCAGTCGGCTGACTCCTGCCGATGTTGCAGGTTTCGGCGGTGACCGCGACCTGGCGGCCAGCGCGATGATGCATGCCGAGACGCGTCGATCGGTAGTCATGCCAGCGCATAGAGCGCTGATAGGTGTCGCACAACCGACCATCTGCAGCCTCGACCCATGCGACGGGCGCGTGGAGCCGCGCTACTACACCTTCGCCATCGACGTCGACGGCGAACTGGTTCGCAACGCCGATGGGGTGTTGAAGAGACTACCGGGATTCGGAGACGGCACAGTTCCACGTAACTCGGCTGCGTGGAACAACCACACTTCACCGCTGCCCCAACAGCACGGCGCGTTAGCTCAGACCGACGAATCGATCGCGTTCGTGGTTGACCGGCTACTGCACCGCGACACCGGTGCTCGGCTTGGTGACAGTGACGTGGGTGTCGCCGCACCCGATGCCGTCCAGGTCGGAGAGGAATTCCTTCTCGAAGTCACCGGAGTCGAGGACCCGCACGCGATCGGTGTCGTGGTCTACGACGCCGAGGACGGTCAGCGTGTCGACGGACCATTCGCGAGGCGGCGCGAGGGCCGGGTGGAGGTGCCAGTCACGCTGTGGCGGCCGGGTATGTTCCGGATCGCAGTCACCGGTGGCGCAACCACCGCGGTGACGATCCTGGTGTTGGCGGTGAGCAAGCCAGATGTCCCGTGAGTGAGCGACTCGAACTATTCCCGGTCGCGATCGCCACTTACGCAGACACCCGTTTTCAGCGCTTGAGCGTTGGTACTGAAGTCGCCAAGATCGCCGCGGCGCTTGCTGACTTCGACATCCACACCGTCGAGTGGGACACAGAGTCGGACCAGCGGGGTCACAAAGCTGTCAACAACCGGCTGAAACGGTGGGCGGAATCGAGTGTGCCCCAGACGGTCCTGTACTGGGTGGGGCACGGTTGGTCGGACGGTCGCGATACCGCACTAGCTCATACCGACAGTCCTGTCGTGGTAGACACCGAAGGGTTCACGCCACGGCAAATCGCGAAGACGATCGCGACGCGAGGCTCGAATATCGCGAACGACGACGCAGTTGCGGGTGGGCAACCGTGGATCATTGTTGTCGTCGATGCGTGCCGATCGGCGGCGTTTGTGCGCGAGCTCAAAGCCGAGATGATGCGTCGCGCACCCGGCCTCGGCGTCGGTTACCTGCTTATCGGCGGCCTGTCTGGCGAAGGGGCAACGACGCTGGGGCGCTTCAGCCAGGAACTGCGGTTCTTTCTCGAAACTGTCTGCGCGACCGACTTCATCATCCCCCTTCATCGAATGGCTGTGCACTTTCAAACACAAGGTGCCGAAGTCGAACAGAAATGGCTCATCGACGAAGTTGTGCTCCACCGTCGACACGCAATGCTGGTCAATCTCGACCTAGACACGCGCCACCAGCTCCTAACCGCGCTCGACGCACTCGACGACGACGAACTGCGTCACTTCCTACCGAAAGCTTACGGCGGGGAGATGCCGTTCACCGAGACGATGCTCGGCGAACAATCTTGGTACTTTCAAGGCCGACACGAGGAAACCCGACGCATCACCGACTGGCTGAACCAAGCCGAGACCGGCATGCTCATCGTCACCGGCTCCGCGGGCAGCGGTAAATCCGCTCTGTTGGGCCACCTCATCGTTCACGCCAACGCCACGTTGCGTACGGCACTGCAGCGCGCGAACCTCACCCACCCGCTACCGGCAACAGAGCAGCCGCCAGACAACGTCTTCGACGCCGTTCTGCACCTAACTGGCGCTACGATGGACGAGGTCGTGGCCCGCCTATCGGCCCTAACTGGACTCCGCACCAGTACCGCCTTCATACGGTCAGCGCACGGTCTCGACGAAGCATTGAACCACCTGATCGAAGAAATCGGTCGACTGAAAAGGCCAGTGACTATCCTCGTCGACGCGCTCGATGAGGCGGTCGAGCCTCTGTTGGTGGCGAGCCGAATACTCGTGGTTCTAGCCAACACTCCCCGAGTCCGCATAGTGGTTGGTACCCGTGGCAGCACTCGAGAGGCTCCTGACCAATCCTCATCCGACAGCGATATCCTCGACACATTGCAAAGCGCGCGTTCGACAACGGTGCAGATCAGCGCTGATGCCACCGCTGTCGCGAACTACGTTCGGGCTCGCCTCCAATCCTCGCGTATACCGTTGATCGATCCCGCTGGCGTCAGGATCGACCTCGACGCACTTGTCGCCCAAGTGCACAAACGTGCCCCTCAATTCCTTTTTGCCCGCCTGTTGGTGCATGAATTGCTCGCGGACCCCCACCAGCGCACTGCGGCAGCTTGGACTCGGCTGCTGGCCGGCAATCATCGTTCGCTTTTCGCGACCGCCGTTACCCGGCTGACCACAGACCGTCCCGTGCTGATGGCTGTGTTGAAAGCACTGGCCTTCGCCCGTGGGCGTGGACTACCAGCCGCCGACGATATTTGGCTCTTTGCTGCCCAAGCCCTCAACACTGACCCTGCTACAGCCGTCAACAACAACGACATCGACCAGCTCACTCATGTGGCTGCTGCCTACATCCTCGCCGACCGCGAACACGGACAGACAGTGTTCCGCATGGCGCACCGCACTTTCACCGAATACTTCACCAACGACATCGATCCCACTGCCTTCGACCGAGACCACCACAACGAGATCACCAACGCGCTCATCACCAACGCCATCCGCCAAACAGAAGAGGTTCTTGCTGGTACTCGCTCGCTTAATCCGTACTACACGCACTACCTTCCTGCACACGCCGCCGCCGCTGGACAGCAAGGTTGGGACGTCCTGAATCGGCACACTGCCTTGTTGATCACTCTGGATCCTGGCGCAGTCGCCGCCAACGCGTGGCGAAGTTCCTCCGGCCGATATCCTCTACCTGAGACCATTTCCGCTATAACCACCCTGAACACGCACCTACAGCCTCTCCATCCCCGCGACCGCTACCTGCCGATACAGATCGAGAACCATCACACCCGCCATCAAACCCCGCCCGCATGGACCCCACCCATCACGGTCGAGGCGACGACGAACGCCCCTTCGTCACCACACCGGATCCTGACCGGCCATACCGATCCGGTGCGGGCGTTGGCATTTGTGGAGATACCCGACGGGCGCACGTTGCTCGCCTCCACCGGCGACGACGACACCGTGCGTTTGTGGGATCCCGCCACTGGACGTGCACATGGCCAACCTCTGATCGGCCACACTGGCTCGGTACGTGCGTTGACTTCGGTAGTCCTGCCCGACGAACACACTCTGCTTGCCTCCGGCGGCGACGACGACACCGTGCGGCTATGGGATCCGACCACCAACCGAGCCAACGGCAGGCCGCTGACCGGTCACACCGGCTCTGTTCGCGCGTTGACCTCGGTGATTTTGCCCGACGGAGAAACTCTGCTCGCCTCGGGCGGTGAAGACCGTACGGTGCGGCTTTGGTTGCCATCTAACAGCCAAGAACGCAGTTGGCCGCTTCGAGGTCATACGGGCGCGGTGAGGGCGATTACGTCAGTGGTGTTGTCGGACGGGCGTGCGCTGCTCGCCTCTGGTGGCGACGATCGTACGATTCGGCTATGGGATCCAGCCAACACCTGGCGAAACAGGGAACCCCTGACTGGTCATATCGGTGCAGTAAGGGCCTTGACTTCGGTAGTGCTGCGCAACGGACACACGTTGATTGCCTCGAGCGGCGACGACCGCACGGTGCGGCTATGGGATCCGGCCACCAACCGGGCACACGGCCGACCGATGACCGGACACACCGGTGCAGTAAGGGCCTTGACTTCGGTAGTGCTGCGCAACGGACACACGTTGATTGCCTCGAGCGGCGACGACCGCACGGTGCGGCTATGGGATC
>NZ_JBSGIJ010000020.1:0-7317 GCF_053605015.1 Nocardia sp. NPDC003979 | reverse complement strand
CAGCCACCAACCGAGCACACGGCCGACCACTAACCGGACACACCGACTGGGTGAGGACGCTGACGTCGGTGGTGTTGCCCACCGGGCATACCCTGCTCGCCTCAGCTGGCAACGACAGCACTGTGCGAGTGTGGGATTCGGCGACAGCTCGACCGCACCGCCGTACCATCAGCCGCCTGTGGCGGCCTCGTGGGTATATCAGCCACGACTGCATGGTTCTGGCGTTGGCTTCGGTTATGTTGCCCAACGGACGTACTCTGCTCGCCTCCGGCGGCGATGACCGCACCGTGCGGCTGTGGGACCCCGCAACCAACCGAACGCACCACCAGCCCCTGACCGACCACTCCGGCGCCGTGAGGGCGCTGACATCGGTGAACCTGCCCAGCGGGCTCACATTTCTCGCCTCGGGTGGTGATGATCGCACAGTGCGGCTCTGGAATCCCGCCACCAACCGAGCACACGGCTATCCGCTGACCGGCCACACTGGACCTGTTCAGGCGCTGACACCGGTGATGTTGCCTGATGGGAAGACTGCGCTGGCTTCCGGAGGCGACGACCGCGCGCTGCTGTTGTGGGACCTCGAAACCGGCCGAGTACGTCACCGGTTGCTGAAGGGCCATACAGAACCGGTACGAGCGCTGACATCGGTCAGGTTGTCGGACGGACAAATCCTCCTCGCCTCCGGCGGCGACGACCGCGAACTGCGGTTGTGGAATCCGGTCACCGGCCGATCACACGGCCGTCCGCTGATCGGACACACCGGACCGGTGCGAGCGTTGACATCGGTGGCGTTGCCCAACGGTGAGACTCTGCTCGTCTCCGCAGGAGACGACCGAACAGTGCGATTGTGGAATCTCGCTGCTGACGAGGTAGCGGGATTGCCCCTGCCGGGCCATACCGGACCGATCAGAGCACTGACCTCGATTCAGTTGCCCGACAAAAACACTCTCCTAGCCTCGACAGGCTACGACGGGACGGTGCGATTGTGGAACATTACGAACAGCGGAGCAGTCCTCAAACACACGATTAGCCCGGTTCCTGTGCCGATCGTGGCAGGACACGGTATCGGAGATCGGCTCGTGCTGGCCACAAGTGGCGGTGTAATCGTTCTTCGGCTCTACCACCCGAGCGACAGTTGGTGGAGTTCGGACGACAGCGCGCTGTAACAACGGCTGACGACCGACTGGCTACAAGCGCGAAAACTGACACCACCCGAGCGCGAACTCGAACACCACTTTGCGATCTTGGTCTGCCGATCGTCAGCGCGAATTGCGACACCAGGGGGCTGCTGCAGGATCGGGTGACAGTGGTTAAGCAGTCTGTCGGACTGCTGGGGACATGATGGTTTCGAATTCGATCGGGGTCAACCGGCCGAGCCGGGCCCGACGACGTCGACGGTGATAGGTGCGTTCGATCCAGGTGACGATCGCGATCCGCAGTTGTTCGCGGGTGTCCCATCCCTGCCGGTCCAGCACGTTGCGTTGCAGGAGGCTGAAGAAGCTTTCCATGGCCGCATTGTCACCGGCCGCACCGACGCGGCCCATGGATCCGACCATGCGATGGCGATTGAGCGCGGACCAATGTTCGGTAATGTCGCTGAGCCACAAACGATTCGGTTCATCAGCGGTGAAGTTCCGTAGCACCCGATCGTCATGGACCGGCGGTCCGGGCTTGCGGTTTTCCCGCGCCCTCGCTTGCCGAACGCGCTCCACCACCGCTCCTCGCAGCGCAGCGGCGGTTCTGTTCCGGTGCCACGGCGGGAGCGGGTCGACTGCCCTCCTCCGAATTGACACGTCATCGAGATGGCTCCTGGTCGGCCGGGGCTCGCCGGTATGGGGTGAACGCATCCGGTTGACAACGCCGGTATATTTTCCGGTATGAATTCATACCCGGACCCTCAGGATGTGCGTGAGGACCTCGGCGACAAGACCCTGCACGCGATCGTTACCGCCGTCGACGGCGCCCGAGAAGACCTCCGGGAGTTCCGGGAGTTCAGGCCGGGATGGTTCGTCGACTTCTCGCAACGACTGGTCGCGAACTTCATCCACGACCGGATCTGGGCACACATGAAGTTCGCTACGCTCGACAACCCGGATGTGACGATGATCGATGCCGAGCCGGTGCGCGAGGTCCGCCATGGCAGCAAGTACCGGCTCCGGATCAAGCGTCACAGCCACGCCGCGGCGATCGAAACCTTCCCCACCAAGGCTGCGCTGAACTTCTGGTGCGCCACGCCCGCACTTTCTGGTCTCGAGCAGTGGAGCCTGGCGATCGGCTACATCTGGGATGGCGAGCTCGGCGAGATCAAGCAGCCGGTGATCTCGTTCCGTGACAGCAAGAACAAGCCGCGCTGGATGGTCGAGCTCGACACCGGACAAGCCGCGGCCGGCAACGAATTGGTGTTCACGCCCATCGACCCTGTCATGCCCGCGATCGATTTCGACCTGTTCGACGGGATGTCCGGGCAGGCTGAACCTGATGCCCTGTGAACAGCATGGGCGATGTCATCCTGACGGCGCGCCGGGCGGCGGGGATGACTCAAGAAGAACTCGCCGAACAACTGGGCATTCAGCAAGCCACCCTGTCGCGGTATGAGAACAACACTCGTACCCCCGAGCCGGACATGGTTGCCAGGCTCGCAGCGGCGTTGTCGCTGACGCCGGAGTTTCTGTCGAGTTCGTTCAGCCGGATGCAAGGTGCGCTCGCAGGCGATGTCCACATGCGCCGTCAACGCACGGCGAAGGTCTCGCATTGGAAGAGCGGGGAGGCTCGGCTGAACATGTATCGCATGCGTAGCGCGTTCCTGCTGGATCGGATCGGCATGCGACCGCAGAATCAAGTGCCGACGTTCGAACTCGACACCGCGGCCGCGGCGACTCCCGCCGATGCCGCCCGGTTGACTCGGTCGCAGTGGCGGATGCCGATCGGCCCCGTGCGGAATCTGACTCGATGGCTGGAATCAGCAGGAGTGCTGATCTTCGAGGAGGATTTCGACACCCACCGAATCGACGGTATGTCCCAGTGGGCCAGCGACTATCCGGTGATCATCGTCAACGCTGCGCAAACGCCGGACCGTCGACGGTGGACGCTGGCCCACGAGCTGGGACACCTGGTCCTACACAGTGTGTTCGCCGTCGACGATCGAGAGATGGAGCGCCAGGCCGACGATTTCGCTGCTGAGTTCCTGATGCCCAAGCATCTGATCGAGCCGGATTTGTCGGTGTTGAAACCGGCGAGACTGATCGACCTCAAAGCCACATGGGGGGTATCGATGCAGGCGCTCTACGAACGCGCCTACCAGTTCGGGCGGGTTACGGGCGAGGAACGCACCCGATTCTATCGGTCGCTCAACGCGCGTGGGTGGAAGGCCAATGAGCCAGGCTCCGATCGCATCCCACCCGAGCATCCGGAGTTGGCTAGCACGATCGGCGAGGCTCTGCTCGACAAAGGCCTCGGCAGGGAAGAAGTCCTCGCGATGACAGGAAGCTCCGGCAATGCCGATCACGATCAGTTCATTCCGGCGCGCGTGGGCGGCTTGAAACTGATTCGCTGAACTCGCCGGGACTTGATCGCCTGCGCCGGAGACGATCCTGTGTGACGGGATGCCGTGGCCGGTGGCGGATGCTCGGTGCCGGAGAAGACCATCAGCGTCGATGTGGCCGACCCTGCGGCGGCGCTGATGACCGGCACTGCGGTAGGTATAGCTCGATAGGGCCGCATGACGGTGACGTTTCTCGAGTCGGCCTTGATGGGCGCTGCCGGGGCGTTGGGGCACCGCCTCGGAGATCCTTGCCCGAGCGCGGCTCGATGCCGGCGATCAGGTCGGGAGAACAGCCGATCGGCCTCGACTCGGGCGACGGCGAGGAAGCGATCGATACCGGTCGGTGACGCGGCCGGTTCGGGAACGACCGACACCGCGCAGCGGGTGTGGCTCAGCGCGGTACGTCCTATACCGTGCTGGGGTGGCCACAGCGTCCGGTGATCGCGCATAACAACCAATTGGGCGGTGCTGCTGAACCTCTCGAGTGCGGTGCGCGCGTGACCGAAGTAGGTGATCATGCTGGTCCGCACAGACGGAAACCGCACACCCAGCTCGACGGTCAACGCCTCGACGTCCCCGGCGGTTGCCGACGCCGCAGCACCGCGTCGGGTGAGCTCGACTACCACCACGTCGATGGCTCGCTCCTGCGCGGCACGCATCCCTGCGGTCAGTGCGGCGGCAGCGCCAGGGCTCACCGGGTTGATCACGACCAGGATCGAGCCTACCGCTGATGCCGCGTATCGAAGGGGGGCGAACAACGGTGACGGGGCTGTGCGCTGCTGCAACGACCGAGCCCGCCACCGACCCGAGCATGGTCTGCGCGGCGACACTGTGCCCGACACTGCCGACCACGACTTCGGATGCGGCCGCCGAGAGGTCGATCAGTGCGGTTGCCGGATCTCCGCGCAGGGTCAGCTCGGTCATTTCCGGTGCCGGGGTGTGCGTGGTTTGCCTCCACCGATCGATGACCGCCTGATGCGCCTCGGCGAGGGCTACGCAGCTGTGCCGGAGTGCGGGCCGCCGGGCTACGTGCACCAGCTGCAAGGGAGTGTGGCGGGCTGCGGCAGCGACCGCGGCCCATTGAGCAGCGCGGATCGCTGTCGGTGAGCCGTCGACCCCCACGACCACAGCGGCGATGTCGATGGGGGAGCGCGCGTCGGGGGCGGCCGGTGTGTTCATGGCCGCTCTGCCGAAGTGGCGGGTTCAGTCGCGCCCAGGTGCGTCGCCCATGCGGTCGCCCGTTCGATTTCGCCGCTCCGTAACGGTCCGGTCATGTCCTCGACCAGGAAGTCCGCCGGTGCGGCCGCGAGGTGATACCCGAGGTGACGCAGGCGCTTGCCGATACCCTTGGCCGCCGAGCCGGGCACCCAGGGCGGGTGGGCGATCTTGGTCCTGAAGGCGGCCGCCGCCCGCGTGGACGCCACGGGCAGTGCCGCGTCGAGCCATTCACGGACCCCGATCTCGACCTCGACCGGAGAATCCTGCCCAGCCGCGTCCTCGCGGGTCGCGGCACGGCTGAGCCCGAAGGCATGAGTCGGGGGCACCGACCACCAGCAGGTCGACAACGGGCGCCGGGGGGTTCACGGCCTCGCCGACCGGACACATCACCACCTCGAACCGCGGCCGCAGACCGACTGCGATCGCTTCGGCGATCTCGGCGGTGTTGCCGAACATCGATTCGTAGACGATCTGTGCGCGCATCAGTTCCACTTCTTTCTTCCAGTGCCGCGCAGCGCAGCGCTGCGGTTCGGCTGCAGCGGGGCGCCGAGTACGACGATGACGACCGCCAGGGTCACGCACACCGGTTGCAGCCAGTTCAGCTCTCGTAAGATCAACAGCTGCAACAGGATCCAGCCGATCAGCGCACACGCGGCGACCATCGTTGTCTGGGTGGTGCGTGGGCTGTCCGGGGCGGTGAGGGCGACCACGGTCATGGGCAGTGCGACGATCACAGCCAGCGCGACACCGGCCAGAATCGGGCTCTGCCACGGCAGCCGGGCTTCGGACACCGGGCCCAGTGTCACTGCGCCGGTGATCAGACCGACTGCGCCGGCGAAGGCCCACGTCGCCAACAGGCCCGCGATCAGGCACAGTACAGATCGACGAGGGTCGAGCCGGCGCAGGTAGGTCGAGATCATGCTCTCAGCGTGGCGGGTCGGCCCTGCTCGAGGTCAGGGGCGAAGGTCCCCGCCGCCGAAGACCACTGTCCCGATCCGGTGACGTTCGGCCATCCCGCACCCCAGCGCCACCCCCGACACTGGAACGATGTTGACGCGTGCACTGCCGGGTCTGGCCCAATTTCAGGGCTATCAGCGAGCATGGCTGCGCCCGGACGTGACGGCCGGTGTCACCGTGGCCGCGTACCTGATTCCCCAGGTCATTGCCTATGCCACGGTGGCCGGGCTGTCGCCGGTGGTGGGTTTGTGGACGGCGATCACGCCCTGGCCGTGTACGCGGTGCTGGGAACCTCGCGTCAGCTCTCGGTAGGTCCGTAGTCGACGACCGCGCTGCTGACCGGGGTAGCGATGGGCCCCTGGCCGCCGGTGACCCGCAACGCTACGGCGCGCTCGCGTGTTGCTGGCTGTGCTGGTCGGGCTGCTGTGTCTGGTGGGCGCGCTGACGCGGTTGGGGGTGTTGGCGAATCTGCTGTCACAACCGGTGCTGGTCGGCTACCTGGCCGGGACCGCCGGACTGATGGTTCGTCGTGGAAAGCTACGGTGACCGAGGTAGGTCAGAAGTGGAGGGCTCCGCATCGACGGGAGGCGCCGCGCTTGATGCCGACGCCGAAGATCTGATCGCGCGGGTGCTCACCGCTGGCGGCGAACTCCGCTTGGAGCTTGCACGCGAAGCGGAAGCCGCTCACGAGCGTCTTGTCGAGCGCCGCTTGCGTTCCCCTGCGCGACCCAAAGGCAAGAAACTAAGAAAAGTCAAGTGCGGTGGGGGTCCGGCGAGTACGCGATCGTTTTGGACAGAGCACTTCGACGGCCTGGTCGAGCCTCGTCCGTTCCGGTCCCTGAGCGCGGCGCCAAATACCACCCGGCGGTTCGGGCCTCGATGACAAGGGTTGGCAACGCGTCAGCAGCGAGCACGTTCCCCGCGCGGCTAGGAATCCTGAAGGCGATTACCGCCGAGGCAGATAGACGTGAAATTCGCGCCCAGACCCCAGCCGGGGCAGCTGACAGGCGTGCTGCGGTTCGCGATTGTTCATAGTGCTTGATCTCCGGCCGCCCATTGCGGCTGTAAACCTTTGTGTGCGAACGACTTCGGGGTCTCGGTGCGGCGTGCGACACTGGCACGGAGGTAGAGATCGGTGCGCGAGACCGGTCTGATGAACCCGCGAGGCCGGTCTGTCGGGGAGGTCGTTGTGTTGCTGTTGGTCGACCCGGATTCGGAGTTGTCGTCCGCCGAGGAGCGTTTCGCCGACTGGGTCGCGTGGAGTCCAGCCCAGGCCGGTGTGGTGTTGCTCGACGTCAACGTTCCGTACCGTGGTCACAGCCGCCGGCTAGACGCGCTGATCTTCACCCGTCAGCGGTGTATCGCGGTCGAGATCAAGGGATTCCGCAGCGTGCAGCACGGGACGTTGATCATTCCGTCGAACGGGCCGTGGGTGATGGACGACGGTGAGGTCGCCGACATCTCCGGCAACGGCTACAACCACGACCCCGTCAGCCAGGTCCGCACGAACTCCTCGGCGGTGAAGAACTGGGCCACCAGCGCGACCCGGCGGCCATGCTTCGTCTGGGGCCTGGTCGTGGTGATGCTGCTCCCCGGCCAGG